>SVFM01000027.1 GCA_015056865.1 Lachnospiraceae bacterium | reverse complement strand
ATCGCTCTTTGACAATTACAGAGCATACACCACTATGTATATGTGGTTCTGGTGAGTGGGTTCCTGCGGATACTTTACCCATCAGATTGAATGTACATCGTACAGCCGGTACGTGGCCGAATGGGCATAGGAAGCGGTAGTGGAAGGTATGTGTCATCTCAACTTACAATTATGAGGATAATAACATGAATAATAAAAAAAATACTTTTTCGGAATACCCCGATGTATTAACGGTACAGCAACTTGCTGCTATGCTTAGGATAAGTACAAAAGTAGCTTACAAACTCGTAAACGAGGGAACAATCAAATCCATCAAGATCGGCCGCAATTTTAAGATCGCCAAGGTCTTTGTTCTGGATTATTTAGAAATTCCACATTGATACTTTTGTAGATATTGGTCTTGTGCTATAATGTTTTTGTCATGGCAGATGAGAGCTGATACCAATGAGGAGGAAAATACTATGGTAGCTGGTCATCTGCGCGAGCAAAACGGCATTTATCAAATGATTCTCAGTTATAAGGACGTGAATGGTAAGAGAAAAACAAAATCATTTTCTACCGGTCTGAAAATCAGAGGTAACGCACGTAAAGCTGATCGCATGTTACAACAATTAAGACAAGAATTTAAAGCACCGGACATGCATCCGGATTATGGAAAGGATGTGGATTTAGAAGAATCACCAAATGATGGTCAACTAGAAAGTAAAGAAATTGTGCCATCAAATGAATTATCACAGTCTGCTGCGACTGAGGCAGTCGTTGTCAAAACGGATATCCCTCAGAAAATATTGCCGGAGCAGATTGAAATTGTAAACGAAACACCTATTATCGACGAAAACCTATTTTTAAAGCCCAAAAATGAAATATTGTTTTGTGATTACATGATATATTGGCTGGAATCTATCAGAAAAAATGTAGCTGAAGATACTTTTGCAGGATATTCCTATGCGATCAAACAAAGGATATATCCTTATTTCAAAAATAAGCAGTTTACTTTGGCTGATTTGGAAGAATACCCTTTTCTGATATCAGATTACTATTCTTTTGAAATGAAAACGTATGGTATTTCAGCAAACACGATTTATCACAGACATGCTAATATCCGTAAGGCACTACAATACGCATTAAAATATAAAATTATTCGCTCAAATCCTGCAGATCTGATAGACAAGCCTTCTAAAGACAGTTTTGAGAGCTCCGTATATTCAAAAGATGAGCTTAGAGAATTGTTTATGGCTTTTGTAGGAGATCCACTTGAGCTGGCAGTCATGCTGGCTAGTTTCTACGGATTAAGACGAAGTGAAATTGTTGGTTTGAAATGGAGAGCCATTGATTTTGTGCGTAAGACAATAACGGTTCAGCATGTTGTTACACAGGCAATGGTTGACGGAGAATATAAACTGGTCAAGAAAAACAGAACTAAAACAAAAGCGAGTAATCGTTCTTTACCTTTAGTTCCTCAATTTGAACAAGCCTTAAGAAAGCTGCTTGAACGACAGCAGTTAAATAGAAAGGTATTTGGTAATGCATATTCTACTGAATATCTTGACTATATTCTTGTTAATGAATTGGGAGAATTAATGAAACCCGGTTTTATAACACAACACTTTGGATTAGTTCGTGATAAGAATAATTTGAAATTCATTCGCTTTCATGATCTCAGACATAGTTGTGCAACCTTACTGTACGATAATGGTGTAAGTCTGAAAGACATACAAGAATGGTTGGGGCATAGCAATATTGCTACTACCGCAAATATATATACACACCTGAATTATAAGAATAAGATCAATTCTGCAAATGCAATCATGAGCTTATTACCTGGTGAAAATGAAAAAGAACTCGCAGTAGCCGCAAACTAACGTCGAGTTCCATTCATAAAAACACAGTGCTGGTGGCCGGACTTGAACCGGCACGGGGTTGCCCCCGAAGGATTTTAAGTCCTTTGCGTCTGCCTATTCCGCCACACCAGCTAGGTGTGTATATAACATCAACTCATGCATTCCGCTTACATTTGGAGGGATGCAGTGAGGGATGTGTCTGAAAATTAAATATTGTAATCTCTGAAAACCCAGTAAAATCAATGGTTTCAAGGGTTTTAGAGCATGTGGCGCACGAGATTTTAAGTCCCTTGCGTCTGCCTATTCCGCCACGCCGGCATATGGATGGAGGTGGATTCGAACCACCGAAAGCGTCGCTAACAGATTTACAGTCTGCCCCCTTTGGCCACTCGGGAACCCATCCATGTAAGGTATTGTACCTGACAAATTAAGATTTTATCATATTATAAGAGAAATTACAAGTATTTTTTCTGCTACTCCTCTCATTTAGGACTTCTCACATGTGCACTGCACTTGTGCAGCTCTTTTTTATTCATTTGGAGCTTTGTTGTGAGGGATGATGCATCTATATGATGATGTTGAACAGCAAACAAATAATCCTTTTTTGTCTCGCTAATAATTAGTGCCACCTTCGTTTTCTCGTCATCCCTTAGAGGTGTCTCTGCTGCATTATCCAAAAGAGCTCCCAAAATCTCTACGAATATTATTTTCTTCCACATAAAAATTGTTTGCAATCAAAAGCAAATCAATGTCGTTCTCAAAGGTATCTTCATTTTCCAAACTCTTTGGAAATATAGCAGCCCTCGACTGCACAGTTTAAAAACCAGGTCGAATAACTCTACATTGAACAACCTGGTTCTCTTTTTATACATTACCCTTTTATTATAATTTTTGATGCGAGCTATTTGTTACGGTATTCCTACCTTATCATTTAATATCTTTTGCTCATTTCTCCATGACACAAAGTATCGCTCCCATTCTGACATTTGATTATACCTCTCCCTGAAATCGATAAAACAATTGGTCATATTCTCTAATTTTTTTCTCAGGTCAGACATTTCATCGGCTTCTCTTGCAAACACTCTTTCTAAAGCATCTATATCTTTATTAACCGTTTGGCGAAAAAGTTCTTCAAATCGTGCATTCCATCTAAAACTCACATCATCCAGCAAGGGCATATTCTCGTATCCAAATGATGATCGAACTGAAAGAAGTGCTGAATCAAACGCGTGACTGGATATATTATCATTTTTCCAGTCAGCATTCGCAAACTCTTTTTCCAAATAACCAATACCATATGCAAGATTCATACTTTGAACTGACATCTTGTTAACTGCGCTATATAGTTCCAGTCCGAACCGGTAATTATCTTTTATTAAGTGTATCCCATATAGGGAAACTAGCATCAAGCATGAAAGTATAATTAAGAAAACTTTTCTTTTTGTGTTCATGGGTAATCTCCTATTCTCAATGTTGCTCTCAATTTCCTTGATAATTATCTGTAACAGTTGTAATCAAGTTTCCCAATCTAAATGTGGTCGAGTATAATTATATTTATTTTTCAGTGCCAACTTATCATCCGATAGATAAAATTATATACTCAATCGCCATTTCTTGATCATAGACCTTATCTGAGTCTTATTAATTTTTATCTGTTTCTGTATGAATCCATATTTACATTCTTCCTCTGTCCACCCTGCCAACAATGCAACCTTTTTATATATTTCCGCATCACATTCCCGCATAAGTCCCATGTGCGCAAGTGCTTTTAGCTGTAAGGCTGCAATTTCTATATATCTGATATCATTTGACATTTCATACCAATGAAGTAAATCTAACACACTTTTCTGCACTGTGTCCGGAATGGATATGCCTCGTATATGTAAAATTTGTAATGAATAAATCGTCATATACAAATCTGTATTTTTTTCAAAAGTCAATTTGCTTATCATCTCCCAAATCTACGCGACTATCGCCGAAATTGTTACCATCCTCGAAGCTTTCGATGATGAGCATAAACAATTTGTGCTGAATACGCTTCTTGCATATGCTAAACTCATGGAGTAATTCTACCATATTTTTCCATATATTCACAATTTGTCTCTAATTTGGCTGTTTTTGACCTCGAATTTACGTCTTTATATATACTTGTCTCCAGCAAGGCAAAAGGTTACAAAAATTTTAATTTTTTTTAAAGAAAAGGCTGTCCAATCTTCAATTGATGAAAGGACAGCCTTCAAATTTCATCATTCCAACACAATCCCATTGGGCGCGCTGCAAAAACTGCGCACTTCACTGCCCATGCCCTCCATCAGGCGCACATGCTCTGGGGTATCATATCTGCCAGTGGTGTCCCGCACCAGCCAATCCGGTGCGTCAAAAAAGGAGATCCGAGGATTGACCTTTTGATAAAAATCATCCTCCAGGCCACCGTATCCGTGATGTCCCATCTGCAGATAATCCGCAGCCAGATCCTCCCCCCACTTACCAAGCAGATACTCACTCATGGCCACGCCTACATCAGAACAAAACAGAAACGATGTCTCTTTTCCCTCTACCTCAAACATCATGGAACCGTCATTCAGATAATCCCTGGACAAGACCGCTACAGAATCGTCATAGGCATTGTAGATGGTAAATTTCAGATCAAAAAGCTCCAGTTCATCTCCGGCGGATACATATTCCAGATTTTTCACCTTAAGATCCAGAAACTCCCGGTAGGCATCTACGCTGTCCCAGGGTGCCACATCCAGACACTCCTGTGGACTGGCCATGTCTACAGTATATACCTTTCCGATCTTGATCCCCTGGGGATCCGGATAAATTTCATTGAACGCACCCACGTGATCCTGATGGGCATGAGAAATGATCCACACATCCACCTTGCCCCCATGAAGATTGATGATGTCCCGCACGTACTGTGCGTCCTCCTTCCAGCCTCCGTCTATCAGGATGAGTCCACGGCTGGGATTGTAAATGGTATAAAAACTGGAATTGATGTCTCTGGGCCCATACTGGGTAATTTCCCACTTATCCTCCGGAAACAGCCGGTCCCACTTTTTGTACAGAACAACTGCTGCCAATAGGCAGATCAGCAACACAGCCATGCAAATCAAATAGCGCTTCTTCATTGGTCCTCCCCCCTTTTTCGCCGCCGTTCTTCACTATACGGGATACTTTAAGATAACCCCTGCTCTTTGCGGCAGTTCTATGCAGATCTTGCCGGATATCACCTGATACGCCACTTGATCAAGGGTATATCCTCCTCCCTCTGCGCCCCCATAAGAGCAAAGCAGCTGACGCATACTGCCGTCCATGGGCACTCCCAACTCCCACACACTGACCTCTCTGGTAGTGGAATGTTCCTGATTGTTGATCAGAATCAGACAAATACCTTTCTCATCAAATCTACCATAGGCCAGAAATTGATAGTCGGCATCCACATATTTGATAGAACCGGTCCTAAGCTCCGGATTTTCTCTGCGCAGCCGGATGATGTCACGGTGAAAGGCGATCAGCTCCTGATCTTCCTGCCCCCAGGGATAGGTTCGCCGGTTATCCGGATCTGTAAACCCGCACACCCCGGCTTCATCGCCGTAATAAATGGTAGGTGCCCCCACCCAGGTCATCTGCATGACCACCGCTTCCCGAAAGACTGCCTGATCCACACCCTGGGCTGCTGCCTGGGATCCCAGCTCATCCACCCGGCCCACCTTGTGATTGGTACGGGTAAGGAATCTGGAATGATCGTGGTTGGACAGCTGATTCATGGCTGTCTGCCAGCTGGGCATGGCGAAGCTGGCACTGTGATATTTCATAGCATCCCAAAAGTGCTGCTGATTACCCAAACTTGCCGGGCTAAAGGCATCACTGTGCTTCTCCATACCTGTGAGAAACCAGGTGACAGGCTCCATAAAGGCGTCATAATTCATCACACTGTCCCACTCATTGCCCCCAAGCCATTCCTGGGTACTGCCATAATGCTCTGCAAGGATCACCGCCTCCGAATTGGCCTCCTTCACAGCCCTTCGAAACTGTTGCCAGAAATAATGATTGTAAGCCGTTGAAAATCCCAGATCTGCCGCCACATCCAGACGCCATCCGTCTGCATGGTAAGGGGCCGACACCCATTTGCGCCCGATCTGCATCACATACTCAAACAATTCCCGGGAGCCTTCATAATTTAGTTTGGGCAAAGTGTTGTGATCCCACCAGCCCTTATAAGAGGCATTATAAGGCCACCTCTCCTGCTCTTGAAACAAAAAATAATTCCGATAAGGACTTTCCCCCGATACAAATGCTCCCTTCTCATACCCGGGAGCGCTCTCGTAGATCCGCTCTCTATCCATCCATTTGTGAAAGGAACCGCAGTGATTGAATACACCGTCCAAAATCACCTTGATGCCCCGGGCATGGGCTTCCTCCACCAACCGGATAAACAACCGATCGCTGGCCTCCAGGTTGGCTTTGCTGGTTACCCGTCTGATATATTTGGATGCAAAACGGTTTTCCAGCTCTCCCGGTGCCAGAAGTTCCCCTCCATCCTCCAGTATCCGTCCGATGTGGGGATCAATATGATCATAGTCCTGGATGTCATACTTGTGGTTAGAAGGAGACACGAACAAGGGATTGAAGTAAATCGCCTCCACCCCCAGCTGCTGCAAATAGTCCAGTTTTTGGATCACTCCCTCCAGATCTCCGCCGTAAAAAGCCCGCACATCCATGGCATCCGGACACTTGTTCCAATCCTCCACCCGATGCACATGCTCCTTGATATAGGCATACTCATCTGTCAACACATCATTGGACGGATCCCCATTACAAAACCGATCCACAAAAATCTGGTACATGACCGCACCCTTGGCCCAATCCGGTGTCCGAAATCCGGGAATCAGTACAAATGCAAAATGTTCATCCGGCGCCTCCACCGGTCCCCGGGTATCAAAATACACCGTCTGACCGGCACCATGGACTTCAAAATGGTAAGCAACTCTTTCCCTGCCCGGCTGTAACGTGCAGGTATAATAATCAAAGCACTCCCACCCGGGCTCTTTTTCCATGGGATATCGTTTCTCACCCCACACCAAAAAAACCGCGTCCGCATCATCTGACGCCGTGCGAAAACGAATCCTTACTTCATCATATTCTAATGGCTGCGCCGGATCCACAAACATCTTCGTGGTATCCGAAAAAAGGGCGCTCCTGCAAATAAAATCCCTGCCCATGTACCTACTGTCACTCCTGTGTTTTGAATACAATCATTGTAATATAGATAATTTCCAACTTCAAGAAAATTCACACTGAAATAAAAAAGAATTTCGCCAAGCGAAATTCTTTTTTAGAGAAGGTATTTCTTACTTATGGGGTATAGCAAATATAATGTATTGGGGGGTATGTGATTATACTATCACACTCTCTTCCCACCGTCCATCCTCATTTTACACAAACTTAACAAATTCAGACTTGAGTTTTTGGTAATTTTTACTGAAATAATGCCTCGAATTCCTCCCTGGAAATCTTCTCCTTCTCCAGCAGCAGGTCTGCAGTCTTATGCAGGATCTCTATATTCTCCATAATGATCTGCTTTGCCTTGGCGTAGCAATCATCAATGATGGTCTTGATCTCCTTGTCGATAGCCCCTGCAACCTCTTCGCTGTGGGATCTGGTATGGGTCCAGTCTCTGCCGATAAACACCTCGTTGTCTTCATCATCGTAGTTGATCACACCAATATTATCTGACATACCGTAACGGGTTACCATTTTTCGGGCTACCTTTGTGGCATTCTTAATATCGCTGGATGCACCGGTAGTGATATCATCAAAGACCAGTTCCTCCGCAATACGGCCTCCCAGAGCTACCATGATCTCTTGCCGCATCTTACCCTTGGTCAGGAACATTTCATCCTTCTCCGGCAGAGGCATGGTATAGCCTGCAGCACCGATACTGTTGGGAATAATGGAAACCGCATAGACAGGCCCCACCTTGGGCAGTACATGGTACAAGATTGCATGACCGGCCTCGTGATAAGCTGTGACTTTCTTCTCCTCCTCGGAAATCACCCGGCTCTTCTTTTCCACGCCGATACCAACCTTGATAAAGGCTGCCTTAATATCTTCCTGGATCACATAACCCCTGTCTTCTTTGGCTGCAAGAATGGCCGCCTCGTTCAACAGGTTTTCCAGATCTGCACCGGTAAAGCCGGCTGTGGTCTGGGCAATCTGTTTCAGATCCACATCCTCTGCCAATGGCTTGTTTTTGGCGTGCACCCTCAAGATATCCTCTCTGCCGCCGATATCCGGTCTGCCTACGCCCACTTTGCGGTCAAAACGGCCCGGCCGCAGGATGGCAGGATCCAGAATGTCCACACGGTTGGTGGCTGCCATCACAATAATGCCCTCATTGACCCCAAAACCGTCCATCTCCACCAGCAACTGGTTCAGAGTCTGCTCTCTCTCATCGTGTCCGCCACCCATACCGGTACCCCGGCGTCTGGCAACCGCATCGATCTCGTCAATAAAGATAATACAGGGCGCATTCTTCTTGGCCTCCATAAACATATCACGCACTCTGGATGCACCCACACCTACGAACATTTCCACAAAATCAGAACCGGATATACTAAAGAAGGGAACTCCGGCCTCCCCCGCAATGGCCTTGGCCAGCAGCGTTTTACCAGTTCCGGGAGGTCCCTCCAACAGTACGCCCTTGGGAATTCTGGCGCCGACTCTGGTATACTTGGCAGGGGCCTTCAGGAAATCCACGATCTCCTCCAATTCTTCCTTCTCCTCGCTCAGGCCGGCCACATCCTTGAAGGTAATCTTCATATCGTTTATCATGTTGGCCCGGCTCTTTCCGAAGTTCATCATCTTCCCGGAATTTCCTGCATTGGCATGCTGGGCATTCATTCTGGAAATGATCAAAAATCCCACACCTACAATGGCAATAACCGGCAATATATATGCCAAAAACCAATTCTCCCGCTGGATATCCATGATATCCGGCTCAATGCCATAGCTTCGAACCAGCTCCTCCAATTCCCCCACATCCGTGGCATACAGTCTGTGCTCCGAACCGCTCTTTAAAAAGACTTCCAAATATCCGGTAGGGGCCTCTCTGTTCGGATAAATATCCACGGAAGTCACCTTGCCGGCCTCTATGTCAGTGATCAGTGCAGTCCGGGTGTAATCACCCACTTCCTTGCCGGACAACAGCATATACACCGTTACCAGCAACAAGCCCAAAATCAGCAGGCTGTAAAAATTAAATCTCCTTGTTCCCTGACCCAAAATACGCCTCCTTACAAAATCCTCATTTTATCTGTCAATCGTCAAATTCCACTACACCGATGTAGGGAAGATTCCGATACCTTTGCGCATAATCCAGACCATATCCCACCACAAATTCATCCGGTATCTGGAAACCGGTATAATCTACATCCACTTCCACCACACGGCGGGAAGGCTTATCAAGCAGGGTACACAGACGAAGACTTCTGGGGCCTCTGTCCCGCAGCATATCCAGCAAATAGCTGAGCGTTCTTCCGGAATCCACAATATCCTCAATGACCAGTACATCCCTATCCTTCAAGGGCTCATCCAGATCCTTTACGATCCTTACCACACCGCTGGACTTGGTTTCCCCACCGTAACTGGACACAGACATAAAGTCCAGTGACACCGGAACTGTGATTCTCTTTGCCAGTTCACACATGAAAAAACTACCGCCCTTTAACACACAGACCAAGTGCACCTCTTTGCCTGCATAATCTTTGCTGATCTGATCTCCGATCTCCTGAATTCTCTTGTCCACCTCCTGCTCTGAAAGAAGAACTCTAATGTGCTCTGCCATTCTCATGACCTCCTCGTACTTGTACTTGTAATATTCTTTTTGTTTCTTCACTTACCTTATACGCCTGACTGATCCGATACCCGATCACCCACAGAATATGCTGTCCATCTGCCAATAACCATACCTGATCCCGCACCTGACGAGGAATCTTCTCATTAACCATATAATCCTGCAGGGATTTCCGCGACAATCCACGATCTATGGTCAAATAGTCCCCTTCTTTCCGGGTACGAAGCGTCAGCGATTCTTTTATTTTATCATAATCAAACCATTTCGTATACTGATTTTGGGGAATATCCTGTAAGATTTTCCGGTCAAACACCTGAAATTCCAATGTTCCAAGCCCCGGAACCCCAATTTCTCCTGTATCTGCGGGATCAATAGCCCATGCCTGCCCAGGCAGTTCCTGCCCCACAGGATCCCTTTCCACAATCAGCCTGTCATATTCCCTGCGGGCCACGAATCCACCCGGAAGGGACAGGCACCTGTTCCCCGGGTTCTCTAAAAAGGAGACCACTGCGCTTATATGCCGGGCCGTCACATCCTTTCTGGCAGGGATACACTCCTCTAACACGCTCAGGATCAGGTATTTACGAATCAGGGGCGGGTAGGTGAGCGCCTCCGGGATCTGAAGCTGAAGTCCCTGATCCGTCTCCCGGCCCACTGATGTCACACATTTATCATATGCCATTTGGGTAACCTGCTTGACAAAATCTTCTGTCTCCTGTAATAACTGCGCCGTGTTTGTCATATGGCTGATGGCACCCTCTGACACCCACTCTCTGGCATAGGGTAAAATATGGTGCCGGATCCGATTTCTCGTATAAGTATCCTCGTCATTGGTCTTATCTATACAATAGGACATCCCTTTTTGCTCTAAAAAATCCTCGATCTCTCCCCGCTCCACGCACAACAGAGGACGGATGATCTGCTCCCGCACCGGCCGAATACCGCACAAGCCGGTCAGCCCACTTCCCCGAAATAAATGAAACAGCATGGTTTCCGCCTGATCATTGGCATTGTGGGCCACTGCGATCTTGCCTCTCCCCCCGGCCAAGGCTCCGGAATCCACCTGTTCCAAAACCTGCAAAAAGGCCTCATAACGGACTTTTCTGCCGGCCTCCTCGGTGGACATCCCTTGTGCCTTTGCCAGTTGCATCACATCCCTTTGGACCAAAAAGAAGGGGACCTGCAACTCCTTACACAGCCCTTCCACAAAATCCGCATCCTGCCCGGCCTCCTGGCGGATGCCATGATTCACATGCACCACATGCAGGGAAAAGGGAATCTTCTTTTGCAACTCATGCAGCACAAGTAAAAGGCATACTGAATCCGCACCGCCGGACACACCTGCCACCACCGTATCACCCTCTGAGAGCATATGAAATTGTCTCACATAAGCGTCCACTTTTTTCAGCATGGTAAAAGGTATTTCTCCTCATAAAATCTACCACAAGAATCAGGGGAGAGGTGCAGGGCAGCCGGGGCGGCTCAGGCACGTTTTCACTCCGTGAAAAACGCAGCGGTACTAATATTTTTCTGCGCAGATATGCTTGAAAAATCAAGTGCCGGCGTTTTTCAAGGGCCTTCTCCGCCCCGGCTGCCCTGCACCACTCCCCCTGATTCTTGTGACATTTTCTCTATAGTCAATATAGCCTTTTTAGAAGAAAAAATCAAGGTTGTACAAAATTATATATTCTCCCAGATCCCCACCACGATAATGGTCATGTCATCCCGGATACTGCCCCTGCATCTGCGGATCAAATACTGCAGTAATGTCTGGGCGATTTCATTGGGGTTTTGCAGTTCAATCCTGCCAATGACCTGGCACAGGTCCTCCTCGCCCGCATACTCTTCCATAGCCTCCACCACACCATCGGAGACCATGATCACATAATCCCCATCCATAAGCCTGCGCTTTACCACCTCGGTCTCCACTCCGCGAAAGATTCCCAGAGGCAATGTACCTGTGGAGATCTGCTCCACCATGTGCCCCCGCTTGATAAAGGAAGCCGCCGCACCAATCTTACAAAATTCGCAGGTTCCCTCATACAAATCCAATTCGCACACATCCAGGGTGGACATTTCTTGTTCCTCTCCCTTAGAAACCAGGCTGCTGTTAACCAAATTCACAGCTGCCCGGTAAGAATACCCGGCCTCCAGAAGTTTCTCCATCAGATCCAAAACCTGCTCACTGCTTTGGCAGGCCTTTTGCCCGGAACCCATACCATCCGATAACAGAAAGGTCATTTTCCCTTTTTCAGACTCCACGATAGAATAATTATCTCCGGATACAGGCTCCAATTCCTTCACTGCCCTGGCAGTCCCTGTGAGCACTGAAAATCCGGTTTCTTCCACAAAAGTAAAGTAACCAAATTCCTCCTCCACCAGTCCGTTACAGGTGACTGCCGGCTGTAGCCGCACATCCAAAAGCACCGACAACATGTCCGCCACATCTTCTGCCCTGCAGCCCCCCTGTTTGCTTGTACGCACCAGCATGCCTATGTCCTTTTTACCATCCTCCCGTTTTACATAATAGATATCCTGGACCTCCAATTTTTCTGCCCGCAACGCCTGTATCACCTGCCGTTTTTTCTTTTCCCCAAGCATCCGGTAACTGAACACCTCGCCCGCCACCTCTGACATGATCTGGGCCATCTCACTTAAATTCTCCGCCAAAAGACATCTGTTCTCCCACAATTTTCTCCGATAAAGGGAATCCCCCCGGTCTCCCCGCTTCACATTCCAGTCAAATTCTTCATCCAGACTTCTGGCCAGCTCTCGAAAGGAATCTGCATAGGTAAGGAGTTTTTTCTTTCCGTACTCCGATAATAAAGATACTTCCATTTCTTTTTTCATAGACAGCCTCCCACTCTAAAAAAATCTTCCTACATTATAGGGGAGGCTGGCGTCACTTTTTGTCAAAACGTCTTTTCACTGCCTTAATATTTCCCGACAAAAAAAGCGGATGAACCTCCATCCGCTTATCAATTCTCCTGTTTAAAAATAATCTCACCCTCATGTACCAATCCCAGCTTCTCCTTGGCCACTTCCTCCGCATACTGCTTGGTCTTGGTGTATTTTTCGAACTCTTCTATCTCCTGACTGCGCTCCTTCTCCTGTTGGATCTGGGAGTTTAACATCTCTATCTTAGCCTGATATGCTTCGTCCTTCTCATTCAGTTCAACACTCTTTACTGCTACCACAACCAGGATCATCACAACAACCAATGAAACCAGAAACATACTCAATCTGTTCTGATGCCTCCTGCGATAGGCAACTTTTCTTTTTGCCATTCTTTATTCCTCTGCCACTTAAGTTTACCGTTTACATAATATCATTCTAAGCATTTTTTTCAGCCGCGTCAATCTATTTTTTAAAAAAGGTCTGAATCGTCTGAAAAATTTTCTTCCCTGCCGTCCTGCCGCACCTATAGGCCGGCCCAGCAGCCTCAAAAACCTGCCCAGCCACTTTAGGATCCACTTTAAGATGCCGGACAAAAACTGCACCAGCAGCTTGCTGAAAGTCTTCCTATACACAAACATGCCAAGGAGTGCACCGCCTACGGCAAACCACCGCAAGGTTCCATCGCTCTGCTTTTGCATCATCAAAAACACGCTGATAGCACAGAAAATCCAAAAAAAAATATCTTCCACAGAGACAAAAAAATTATTGTGTGGAATAGCCCTGCGCAGGCTCCTGAGCAGATCATATACAAATGTGACAAACACACCCATCCCTATAGAATAAAGCAGAAACAGGTTTTCACCGATCAATGGGTTCCCCATGCCTCACTGTGCCTCACTTGAACAGTTTTGACAGAAGGGATTGATTTTTTCCCTGATGGCTTACGGTGTCGGAGTAGGTCAGACTGTCCACCCTGCCATCGATGTCCACCTCTCCCTTTTCCAGGGTCAAGCGGTTCACATGCAGGTCATCGCCCCGTATCATCAACATGCCCTGATCCGTCTCCAATAATATTTCATGAATATCAAAAGAAAGCACATCCGATACACCATTGATGGTACATGTCCTTCTATTGGTCAGCATGATTTTATGTACTCTCTGTTTTGCACTATTAATATCTTCCATAACGCTCCCCCGCTTCCATCTGTCTTTTGTAGATTATATTAGGGTGGCGGGGGAATTATGCATGAAACTGCTTTTCCCTTAAAGATATCGGAACAGCTCTGCTGCCTCTTCTTTTCTCACAGTCTCCTGCACGTTAAGAACTTCTACCTTAACCTCCTTATTGCCAAAGCCGATGGTGATGATATCTCCCACCTTTACATTGGCAGATGCCTTGGCCGGCTTGTCATTGATCATTACCCTGCCGCCGTCACAAGCTTCATTTGCCACGGTTCTACGTTTGATCAGCCGGGATACCTTTAAATATTTATCCAGTCTCATATTTTCTTCCTTTCCCTACTTTCTGCTTCTCCAGTGCCTTGCATGCAACCGGATCAATAAATAATCTATCAAAAAGATCAAAATAATATACACAACCATTCCTATCAAATATACATTTCCGTGAACGGCCTTCAGATAGTAATAAGGCGGCAAAAGCAGCTGCACCGCCGGAAGCTGAGGGCCATTGGTGAAAATCGGGCAAACCCCCAACATGACCAGCAGTACCACCGGTATCAATGCCCCAAGCCTGTTCACACTGCCGCAAATCCTACGTAACACATCGGAAAATCCGGCTGTCATCAGCAAAAACAGGGCCATCAACAAAAGCTCCATCCACCATGTAGTAAACCGGTCCGACAAAGCCAGGGCGGCCAGCACCGCCAACCCCACATCCACAAGCCCCGTCAAAAGATATGCCCAGTTCCAGATCACACTTTTGACCGGAAACCAGACAAAAGTGCCCCGGGCCTCCTCCTGCAGATAATACAAGCTGCAGGCCAGACCGCACAGCGCCACTGCCAAAGCCAGCATGCCCCGCAGAGGAAGGGCAAAATAGGAAGTATGCCCCACGGTCGTTCCATCCAAATATTTCAGTTCCAACAGATCATTCTCCACATCAGTCTTCAGATAATGCTCCAAAAGCACCTCTTCTGAAAGCTGCTCCTTGGGCAACAACTCCACCGTCACATAATGCCGGTATATAGAATAGGTAAAGCTATCATAAAGCACTCCCAGCAGTTTCTCCCGAGACATCTGCAAAAGCACATTGTCCTCCCGCTCCACCACTGTCACCACAGGCTCCCGCTTCCAGCCATCGGCTGTATACTCTTCGATCCTTTCCTGCAGATCCTCCCGGAAGACCCAGGCTCCATCCGCCTGCCCCCGGGCCACCATATCCTCGGCCTCCCGGACAGAATCCGCCATCAGAAATTGGATCATACTGTCCTGTTCCTTTAGCTCCTCCATTACCCGGACCGCCAATTCATCCTCCCGTCCCTCACCGGCCAGGACAATCCTTAGCATGCCGCTGTCCTGCCCGGACATGAGATTCACACCAATAACCAGCAAAGGAATACACCCCAGCAGGATCAAAAAGCTGATTTTCTTTAAAAGCCTTTTATTCAGCAGATAAAACCACTTCATCTTATTGTAAGCCCTCCCTTCCGCCAAACTCTACTTCTGCAGCTTCCTACGACGAAGCAGCCAAGTCCCTGCAAGAAACAAAAGCAGATAGATCAGCGTGGGAAGAAGCGCGCCCCAAACAGATGCTTCCTTCATACACCGGGCTCCATACTCCACAGCCACACCGGAAGGCAGAATGGCTCCGATTCTTTGTACCGCCTGGGGAAAAAAAGAACTGGGATAAAGACATCCGGACAAATATCCAAACACAATGGCCACAAAAAACTGTAGCAGTACGCCACTGACACAATCTGTAACCAACTCATGTCCAAGTAACGCCATGGCAGTCAGCATGGCAGTTACCGGAAGGAGCTTTACGGCAAAGGAAAAGATCACAGAAAAATTAATCTCTTTCCACTCGGGGATGGAAAGCTCCAAGAACTCACTGACTCCCCCCAAAAGTGCCGCTACGCAAAGCAGGCTGGCTGCCATCATCAACAGATAGGCTGCATATTCGCAAAGCACCTGTACCAGCGGTCCCAGGCCGTCCGCCGCCAGCAGATTGGCCATAGACATATCCCTACGCACAAACAAAGGGCAACCGTTCACGCCCCATATCAGCAAAAGTAATACCACAAATCCACAGACATAATATCCCTGCATGGAAAGGCCCTTGGACAGTCCCAGCGTCTCCAGCTCATAAATGTCTGTTCTGGATAACACAAAATCAATGTACCGAAGATTCAATTCATTGGTGGCATCCCAGTATACATCCTCTTCCCGTCCGTATTCCCGGCCGATGCTCTGCATGCCGTAGATCCCGTTCTGGGATTTTACAACCAGCTCAGATACCACTTGAGCAAACTCCCGCACTGCCATCACACCAAGCCCCGCTTGTCCGGTTCCGGTATAACAGGCAATACTTTTATTTTCACCGCTTACCACAGAATCCACAAACCCATCGGGTACCACCAGATAGGCATTCAGCTCGCCTGCCAAAAGCTGTCTTTTGGCCTGTGCCTCATCCATCTCCAACAATTCCATGGCAAAACGGGAGGAATCCAACTGTTTTAGTGCATAAATTCCTATGCCCAGATAACTGTCCGATGTATCTCCCACCACACCTATGGCAAGCTTTTTTTGTTTTTCTCCGGACAACTTTTCGGCCAGGATCTGTCCCCCCACCAGAGTCACTGCCACACCCATGAGCAGGGTGATCAGCAGTACCGTGGGAAAAAACCGTAATACCCGCTTTATCTGCAGCTCCAGGTACTTCCCTGTTTTTCTAGCTCTCTCCATACTACAACCTTCTAACAAGCCGGCGGACATCTCCGTCATACTCATATTTTTCCAGCCGACCATCCTTCATCAGGTAACATCTGTCACAGTGTTCTATCTCATTCACATCATGGGTTACCAGAAGGATGATCCCTCCTCTGTGCTGATAATCCGTCAGATAATCCCAGATCTGTTGCTTACACTCCAGATCCAAGGCTGCCGTGGGCTCATCCAAAAGCAAGACGGGCTGCTTGCCCGCCACTGCACAGCCGATACTCAGCCGCTTTTTCATGCCCACTGACATCCTGCTGACCGGCATATGCAGAAAGTCGTTGATATGAAGCAACGCCAATACCCCATCATCCAATTCTTCACGTAACGCTTTTCTGTTGTACCAGAGCAGCAGATTGTCTTTAGCTGTCAACTCTTCAAAAAGAGGCGTTCCCTGGGGGACATAACCCACCACCTGAGAAAACATCCCCTTCTCTTCAAACACATTTTTCCCTTGCCAGAAAAAGCTGCCCCCATCCCCTTTCAGGATACCCGCCAGGATAGAGAGCAAAGTGGTCTTTCCACATCCGTTTCCACCCAGGATCCCGATACAAGTCCCCTTTCTTGCAGAAAAAGTAATATCCTGCAAAACAAGCTTACTCTTAAAACTTTTCTTGATATGGCTAACCTCCAGATCCACAACACACCCCCGTCAGATAACAATCAAAAAAATTCAGAACCCACCCCAAAAACACTTTGGTTTTCGGGATGGGCGTATATACCGATACCTGTCTATTGTATAAATCGGTCTTCTTCTGAATGATTACAGATACCAATCCAGAACAGCTTCCAGATAATCAATTATGTCAGAAGGAACATCAATTTCATCCTCCAACTTATCCAACAGATCATCAAACTTCAGATCCTCAACCCATTCTATCAGTGCATCTTCATCATCTGCCATTATCACATTCTTGGATGCGGGAACAGAAACCTTGCTACCCTTAGTGAGCTTGCTGCTCACATCCATTGTAATCATCATTTCCTCTCCATCCAGCAATTTCAGCGTCGCACTTCCGGAGGTTTCTGTGGTATCAACCACAATATCCAGGCTGTAGTCGGTCAAGCCGTAGAGACTGGACATTCCCATAAGTGATGCCATGCCGTTGGAGATCTGTACTACGAAGTGACCGTCAAGTTCACCCTTCTGAAGCTTTTTGGTATCAAAATCTTCCACCTGGATGTCCACCAACCCTGCTCCGTTGTAGCCAATCTCAAAAGTTCCGTTTAATTTATTACCGGATTTCTTACCGGTACCTTCTATGGTAATACTCTCGTTAGAACCATAATAATAACCATCCACATAACTTCCTTTATTCTTTACAACAGCCTCAAAGCCAAACTCAGAACCCTCGAAAGGCATGATGTAGGAAATCACTACATGATCGTACTCAATCTGTCTGCCTCTGATGTTGCCTTTACCGTCTACCCACAGGGTCATAACGATCTCGATGTCACTATCGCCAATATTATCAACTGTATCCAAGCCCTCATCAATGAAATCAAGGAACGCATCGTAAACATCATCCGGATCAGTATACTCGTCCATGGCTGCAATCTGACGGATCAGTTTCTCCAGATCCTTATCCTCCTCCATGACCTCCAAAACAGCCTCGGCCATTTCCTGCAGAGTATCTTCATCAATGGTAACCGTCAGTTCGGTACAATTCTGAGAAATGTCACCCACCTTAAGGGTATCCTTCTTCTTATCCACATCCTTCACATGATCAAGTGCCAGATTGATATATTTGGCCAGAAGCTTATCCACATCCTTGCTTTCCGGCATGTTCTTAGCCATGGTAGCCATCTGCTCCCAGATCTCGTCATCATAATCTAGGTTCATATCCCTGAACTCTGCGCCCAGCCAGGACTTGTTCAGCTCAGGTACCTGGAAGTACATGGTCTCTTCCTGACAATCCAAGATCACCTTGCCGGACAAAAGATCCTTTTTGTTCATAACCGCCTGTGCGTCCACACTGACCTTCTGATTTTTCACATTGGCACCCAATTTCAGAGAAAGGCTCTCCAACCAATCAATATCCAGACTGCCGGAGCTTGCCATGCCCATCAGAGAGAGAAGGTCCTGGAAACTCTCGCCCAGTTCCACCGATACTTCCACTTCCGCTTTCTTGTCGGAAAGATCCAAATTGTCCGCATACTGCCCATAATAAACAGATGCCGTGGATGCCAGTTCATCTGCTCCCTGCTTCTCCACATATTTGTAATAGCTGTCCGGAGAGGCTATGTTCGCATAATAAAAATTCTTGATACCGGACAGATTGAGCAGAACCAAAAGTGCAATACATACCACACCGGCGCCGGAAATGATCAGTGCCAGCATACCCTTGGACAGTTTCAAGAAACCGGGCTTTTTCACTTTGGCCTTTTTCCCGGAAACTGCTGCCGGGGCCGGATTTACGGTTGTCTGAACAGGCTCTGCCTGCACCGGCTCAGCCTGGGCCGGACTTTCAGCAGCAACTTGCTCGGCAGGTGCTGCATTTTCTTCTACTTTACATCCACAACTCATGCAAAAACGATCCGCGTCATCTAACTGTGCTCCACAATTTTTACAAAACATTTTTTCTCCTCTCCATGCCCCTTGTTTTACAAAAAGACATTTTGCCGTATTTCTTATATTTTATCTTAATATTCGCTAAATATCAACAGTATTTTGAAAATTGCCAATGCATGCCAATTGTAATCTTTACAGCAATCAACTCTTTAAAAAATATTCTTTACACAAAAAGAGATCAGCCTTTTACGCCAATCTCTTTGAATAACTCTTCCGGTTACGGATACTATGCGTTCACTGTGTCTTTCAGAGCTTTACCAGCTTTGAACTTAGGAGCCTTGGAAGCTTCGATCTTCATAACCTGCTTGGTCTGAGGATTTCTGCCCTCTCTAGCTTTTCTCTCGCTTACTTCAAATGTACCAAAGCCAACCAGCTGAACCTTGCCACCCTTCTTCAACTCATCTGTAACTACGCTTGTGAACGCACTCAGTGCCTTCTCAGCATCTTTCTTAGAAATACCAGCCTGCTCAGCAACAGCAGCAACTAATTCTGTTTTGTTCATAACAAACTCCTCCTCTAAATTGAGTTCTATTTTATTGGATTATATATTCTAGTTATAGACGTTTTTGCACCCTTTGTCAAGCTGTTTTGCCTATTTTTCGGCTTTTCCCTCGCATAGCTCTATCAAATCAGCTATTTTATCTGTCAATATCTGTTCCTGAGACAATTTGCACAATCGGGAGATATCCGAGACCGCCATAAGGATATTTCCCACCTGTTTTTCGATCTCTTCATCATATTCCTTGGGCGTTTGGGCCCGCAGCTGATGCAAGGCCTGTTCCAGCTTGTCCATATCCTCCTCATAAGTGCTGCGGTAACCATAATGCTTGTCCGCCTTTTTGAGCACCTTAGGCGCTCTGGTTAGTGCAGGAAGCTCCGGCGGCACCTCTCTTAAAGGTGATTCCACCCAGGCCTGCTTTTCCTTTTCCTTCTTCTTGATCTCCTCCCAGTTTTCCAACACCTGCCCTGAGGTGGAAGCCTCCACATCACCGAACACATGGGGGTGTCTGCGCACCATTTTTTCTGCCACGTCCTGGACCACATCCTCCATGCTAAACAACCCTTCCTCCGCTGCGATCTGCGCATGCATGACCACCTGCAAAAGCACATCCCCCAACTCTTCCTTTAGATTGGCCGGATTGCCGGTCTGGTCAAAGATCCGAATGGCGGCAATCACCTCCGCAGCCTCCTCCATCAGACAAGGCCGTAAGCTTTGGTGGGTCTGTTCCCTGTCCCAGGGACAGCCATTCTCGCTGCGCAGAGCGCGGATGATCTCCAAAAAGTCCTCATACGTATATTTCTTCTCCATGTCCTTAATCTTACCTTTTTCCTTATAGATTATACTGTTTATAATGTTCTAAATACGGCGCTTAAAAACTCCTGCTTTTGTTTTTCCTGGGCCACCACCTTCTGTAGCTTCTCCAGGTTTTTCTCCGGGATCCAGGCCTTTCCGGAATTATAATAAAAGTTCACGATCTTCCAGAATTTCTCCGGATAAGCAAGTCGGTAATACAAGGCCACAAAGGACCTGGCAGGCAACGGCCTGATGGCACTGTAGGTCTTAAGCAACCGGTCTCCCAGCTCCTTGGACCAGTTGCTCTTTTCCAGGAGCTTTCGCATGAAAAGGTATAAGTCCCTGATCTGATCATCCATCACACACTTTTCGAAATGGATCACTGCCTGACCGGTGCCGGTCTCAATAATATTATGGTACTGATAGTCCCCATGGCAAAAGGTCCCGCTCTCCCGCAGAAACTCATAATCCTGGGGCATCACAAAGGCACTCCATTCCTGGAAAATCTCCCGGGCCTGGTCCAAAAAATAGTCATACTCCTGCTGCAGATACAATTCAAATCGATTTTTTTGACCCTTTTCCCGCAAGTAACGGCGGACTCTTTTCAGCTCCCTGTTATGCTTCTCATATTCCTTCTCCGGCTGGAATACCGGCATCTGGGGGCACTCTCCCTCCAAATGCATCACATTGTGCAGCTTTGCCAGTGTGCGCACCCCTCGCAGACACTCCTGCATATCCTGGATATTACACTCTCTGCCTTCAAAATGGGTTTTCAAAATATAAGAAACCCCGTCCGTATCCTTGGTCAGCAGTTCCCCCTCCCGGTTGGGCAGAATTTGTTCTACCGGCAGTGTGCCACTGTCAGCTATCTGTTCAAGCAGGCGGCTTTGCACCTTCACTTTTTCCTTGGGGCCCTGATATTCCATAAAGATCAATGTCCCTTTATCACTGTCACAAAGAATAGCGCCCCGCCCTTTTCTGGTGCGAAGCACTTCTATCTCATATTGGTCAAGCAAACCAATCGCCTTGTCATTCACTGCCATTCCCCCCATACTTGGATTCACCCTTTTGCAGGGTCTATCCTATCATATGTGAGGGGAGAAAAAAGTATGTTATTTTATCATGCCAAGGAGATATTCTTTTGTATTTCTGGCCGGATCCTCCAACACTGCTTCCAGCATCCTCTGCAGGGTCTCTCCCAGCTCCCTGCCGGGCTGCATGCCTGCCTGGATCAGGTCCCTGCCCGTTACCGCCAGATCCCTCAAAGATACGCATTCCTGCAGGCGCAGGATCTCCTCATAGCAGTGCTCCCAGGCAGCCAGTCTGGCTTCCTTTTCCTTTCGCATATAATCACTCTGAGCCGCCAGGTCCGCTCTCCTGACCGCCGGCAACAGAGGAAAAATATCCTCTCCGATCTTATGGATGGCTCTGCGCACCGTCCGTCTGTCCGGATCCACGTCACAGCCATAATCATGGTACAACACCAGCTTTGTCACCTTATAGACGGTATCATTATCAAACTTCAGCCGTCTGAGGATCCGGCGGGCAATGTCCGCACTGATCTCCTCATGTCCGTAAAAATGAGCTACCCCTTCCTTATCAAAGGTCAAGGCCTGGGGCTTGCCCAGATCATGTAACAGCATGGTCAGTCGCAGAACCCGGTCCGGAGCTGCTGCCGCCAGAGCACGCAAAGTATGTTCTCCCACCGTATAACGATGGTGCCGGTTCTTTTGCTCACAGCCCATGGCTGCATCAAACTCCGGCAGGATCACCGCCGTGATGCCCAGTTCCCAAGCCATACCCAGATAATCCGGATAAGGGGATACCAACAACTTTACCAGCTCCACCTGAATCCGCTCCGCACTGATCCGCTCCAGTGTAGGCGCCAGCTGACGAATGGCCTCTTCCGTCTCCTTTTCGATCCGATAGCCCAATTGGGCCGCAAACCGCACGGCACGCATGATCCTCAGGGCGTCCTCCTCAAATCTCTCCCGCGGGTTTCCTACACACCGGATCACGCCTTCCTTCAGATCCTTAAGACCGTCAAAGGCGTCTACCAGCCCGGTTTGCTCGTTATACGCCATGGCGTTGATGGTAAAATCCCGGCGCTTTAAATCCTCCAACAGATCAGACGTAAAGATCACTTGGCTGGGATGTCTGCTGTCCTCATACTTACCGTCGATCCGGTAAGTGGTAACCTCAAAGCCCTGCCGTTCCAGCAATACTGTCACGGTACCGTGCTTCAGTCCGGTATCCACCGTACGCTTAAACAAAGCCTTGATCTGCTCCGGCTTGGCCGAAGTCGTGATATCCCAGTCGTCCGGCGTTCTGCCCAATATACTGTCACGGACGCATCCTCCTACCGCATAGGCCTCATAACCTGCATCCTGTATGGTCTTTATGATAAATGCCACTTTTTCGGGCAACTGAATCTTCATATCTTTTCTCTCTTCCGTATTGAAAAAATTATAACAGGGCCTCATCATAGACCGCTCTCACTCCGCCCACGAACTTGGCTCTGGTCCGGGCGCAGACCACTCTGGCCTCCCCGATCCTCTTTACAGAGATCCGCACCGGCACCGCCACATCCTTCAAATGCATGCCGATCAGCGTATCCCCAATATCTATTCCCGCATGAGCCTTGATATGCTCCACCGCCACCGGTGCCTGAAAATGTCGGTATGCAGCTGTGGCAAAGGATCCCCCTGCTTTAGGCTGGGGCACTACATTGACAAGCTCATAGCCATACTTTACTGCTGCATCCTCTTCCAGGATCAGCGCCCTGTTCAGGTGCTCACAGCACTGGGCCGCCAGATAGATCTCCTGCTCCCGGGCTGCACGGGAAATCCCCCGAAAAATCCCTTCCGCCATATCCGGACTGGAAAAAGAACCGATCTTCTCCCCTGCCACCTCACTGGTAGAACAGCCTATGACCAATATCTGTCCCGGTTTCATCCCACCGACCTGAATCATCTCTGCTGCCGCCTGATATGCCTGCTCCTCCAACTGTTTGATAAAGGGTTGTTCTATTTTTGTATCATTCATACCTGCCATCTTCTGCTTCCTCCCTACCTGCATTTTACCAAATCACCGTGGCCTTACGCAATATCTAATTACCAGCCCTTTACATTGTAGGACTCTACCACTTCCAAAAGGGGACTGATGGAAATATCTCTGGGTGTCACAAAGATGCCGCCGTCACCGTCCAGATCATATCCGAATACCAGGTAAGTCTCCCGAATCAAGTGGGCGCAGTGGGTGTTTTGAGCCTCCATGCCAAAAAAGTGTTCCACCAAATCTCCGGTAAACCCATATTCCGTTCCTGTCATCTGTTCCCTGGCGTAGTCTGCTATCCGGCTGCGCTCCCCGGCAGAAACCCCTTTCAGCCGCAAAACCATGACTCCCGGGTAGCCCCGCCATTTGGCCACAGACTGTATACAGGATACACTGCCCGGCATCACAGCTTCCAACGTCAGTTCCTTCTCGGCATCTACCACAATGGCCGCATGACCGTTGCGCCAGCCCAGCGTATGAGAACAGGAAGTCAGCAAAATATCCCCGTCCTCCAGATCGGTCAAACAATCCTGATATCTTTCCAGATACTCCTGCTCAACTCTTTCTTCCCAGGTGATGGGACTGATCCTCTGACAGACAATGCCCTCTCCTGCATAATCCCCTTCCGTCTGCCACTTCCAGGCAAATGCACCTACAACCAAAAACACAAAAAGAGCAGGAACAAGCAGCAGCCACTTTCCTCTCCCTGTTTTCCTACCGCTCTCTTTTTTCATGCGCCGGCTCCCTTCCTTTTTTCAGGAAGTATCCCCAGCCTTTTTCTTTTTATTCCTGCAATTCCTTGTACAAAGTCAGCACCACCTGGCCGGGCTCTCGCTGTACGATTGCCTTATCCACCATCATGCCCACCAACAAAAGCTGACTGCTCTCCCCCGGATCTCCGGAGCCGGCCAGTTCCCAGTAAATATCTTCTATACCGGTGTTTTTGGGCTCATTTAAATACTCCTCCAAGTTCTCCAACATATGCTCACAGTCCGGTTGGTAGTTGGAGCGAAAGGTAATCATCACCTGATTTCCGTCCTTTTTAATATCTGAACTGATCCTGTCCGCGCCCGCTGTAAAGAAATACATGGTCAGTTCCTCTATGATCTTAGCGACTTTTTTTCTCTCATGGGTCATTTTCCCTTCGCCTCCTTCTTCTGTTTTTTTCTTGCACGAAACCCGTGCATAAAGCTCTCCAGGGCCGGTATCATCACAATGGCCACCCAGCCCGCGCTAAATCCGTTATTATACAAATTCAGTCCCCCGTACAACTGGGAGGTACACATGACAATGACTGCATGGAGCAGACCTGCAATTACACCCGCTACAGGGCCAAACTGCCCGGCAATGGGTGCCAGCCCCACCGCAAAGGCACTGGCCAGCAAAAACCCGGGAGTGGTCAGGCTGTACTGGGGCAGCAGCGATGCCAGACACACGCCGGTCAACACCGGCAGATAATTCTTCAAATGTGCACCGAAGGCCGAAAACCCGAAGGCTGTCAGGATGGCTCCCACCACAGGCCCGGAAAAATCGCCCCCTACAGCACACACATAGATTACACACACCAGCCCCACTGTACTCATGTTCATCAAAGTGGCACCCGGGCCATCCATCAACACAAAATCCGCCACGGCCCTGCCGGGATGCCGCCAGATCTTAATGAATTTTTTGATATTCCAATGCTCCAGATACCATCCGTAGAAAAAGGTCATAAGAAAATAGCCGCACATTCCTGCAATCAGCCAGACCGGCCGGCCCTCCCGCCAGATCAGTACGGACTGACTCTCCATCCCCAGAGATTTCAGAATACATACACTGACAAAAGCCAGTATTCCCGTAGCAAACCCTACATTATACAGATTATATCCCATATGCATGGAGGCAGTATGCATGGCCAAGGGAGGCAGGGTAAATCCCACAAACACCCCTATCAGAACTGCGATCAGCAGATTGACCCACCTGTCAAAGGGTAAAAGATAGATCAGCTCCGTCACCAAAGGTGCCAGGCTGGTGCCAAACAGAGCCGTGTATATGTATCTGCTCAAACGCGCCCTGTGCAGTCTGGCATATAAATAAGTACCTAATAAAACAGGTAAGATATTCAGCGGGTTCTTCCCCCACAGCCCATATCCTGCATTGATGAAGATTGCCGCCAGGGTCAGTCCGGTAAAGGGCACCTTTTCCAGACAAAGCAAGAGCAGTCCAATGCCCACCACCAAGGCTCCGTTGAAAAAGGCAGCTGCATATCCGGCCAACTCAAAATAGTCCGTAATCAACGCGTCCCTGGAGACAATGATATTTCTGATCCCCTCCCAAAGAGGAATCCCCTCCCCGGATATCATCTGAGCAAGATACAATCCTACACCGGCGACCAGCAGTAGCATCAAGGTGGCAAAGCAAAACACCTTAATCTCTTTTCCTTCCAGCCAACTACGCAAACTTTTATCCGCCATCCAAGCCTCCTCTAAAATTGCAGTTTTCTATATCGATTGATGCAGGCCATGATCTCCTGGCGCCTGGGCCTGGCCAGACTGCTTCTCACATCTCCCCGCTCAAACAGGCTCTCCAGTCCCTTTTCGTCCATCTGTTTTTCCAAAAGATCGGCAATCCGCCCCATGGTTTTTTTGCCGTCCATCATGGTGGTCTGTACAAAGCAAAGTATCTGGGCCAAAGCCATAGCCTGCTCCCCGTCTTTTAACTGCTCTAAGTAACGCAGCTCCACCATTTCTCTGTCTATCAGAATCTCTGAGGTCCCCATGCTCTTAATCTTCAGCCGATCCTGTCCCCGCAGAGCAGCATTTGCTCTGGGAATCCTGCTGCCTGTAAAGGCGGGAAATTTATCCCGTTCCAGGGAACCTTTCTGCTTTTCTCCATCCCCCAGGAAAGCTGCCCTCTTTGCTCTCTCAGTAATATCCAGAGGCACATATTCTTTCATCTGGATCACACTGTCTGCCACCCGGAAGTAAGCACCGGAACTGCCTGCCACAATAATAGAGGAAATGCCCAAATCATCATACAAGCTTTCCACCCTCTGCAAAAAGGGCGTGATGGGCTCCTCCCCGGCTGCCACCACCTGCTGCATCAGTTCATCCCGGATCATAAAATTGGTAGCAGAGGTATCTTCATCGATCAACAAAAGCCTGCTGCCGCTTTCTATACTCTCCATCAGATTGGCCGCCTGAGACGTACTGCCACTGGCATCCTCTGTGGAAAAATGCCTAGTGTCTTTACCGTTTGGCAAATGATCGATAAAGGGCGAAATATCCACGTTTACCACACTGCGGCCGTCCTCCGCCCGCAGCTTAAAAGCGCTCTCATCCGTGATCACCAGCTCCCGACCGTCTCCGAAAACATGATTGTACACACCGTCCTGCAAAGCCTGCAGCACCGTGGACTTGCCGTGATATCCGCCGCCCACAAACAATGTAATACCTTTACGGATACCCATGCCCGAAATGGGGCCCCTGTGAGGCAGATCCATGGTAACCTCCATGGAAGCCGGGGAACGAAAGGCCACCGCCCCCTTCATGGGCTTCTCGGAAATCCCGCTCTGTCTGGGCAAAATGGAACCGTTGGCGATAAAGGCACAAAGCCCCGCCTCTTCCAGATGTTCTCTGATATACTGCTGGTCCTCGCACAGTTCTATGGCCCTGCTTAGGGCCTTCTGATCTATATTTTTGTAAAATAAGCTTTTTTGTACACAGCCGGGAAGGATCTGAAACAACATCTTTTCCAGTTCCCCAGCATTGATAGTCCTGCCGTTGGCCGGAAACCCGGCTTCAAAGCGTATGGTCACCGCCCCGTCACTTACCTTGCAGGCTGTCCGCTCCAACACCTGCTGCCCACAATGGGACACGGACAGAAGACCACTCTTGCCGGATCCCTTGGCCTGAAAGGTGCCGCCCTGGACCTGTCCGGCAAACAGTCTGGTCAGGTGATCCTGCAGGGTCACTCTGTTTACATGTTTCTTATAATATTGCTCAGGAAACCCTGCCCGAGCCCGATCCACCCGCACAGAAAGCCGGGAAGGGGCCGCAAAGGGATCCCCCTGCACGTGATCAATAGAAAGCACATACTCCCCAAAATCATACTCTCCCCGCAGATCCTTATACGCAGGGTATCCTTTGTGATCGATCTCCCGCAGTTTACTGCGCAAATTGCTTGCTGTCTTCATAAGAAACCTCTACTCCACCTTGGGAAGCTTTGCCATGGCAACTGCCAGTTCTTCATCCGTAGGGATATAATCCTGCATCACACCGTCGTTATATTTCTGGTATGCGTACATGTCAAAATAACCTGTTCCGGTCAGACCAAATACGATGTTCTTGGTCTCTCCGGTCTCCTTGCACTTCATGGCCTCATCAATGGCCACCTTAATAGCATGGCTGCTCTCCGGAGCGGGCAGGATACCTTCCACTCTGGCAAAGGTTTCTGCTGCCTTGAACACTTCGGTCTGTTCTACGCTTCTGGCCTCCAAAAGGCCCTGATCGTAAAGCTCGGATACCACAGAGCTCATACCGTGGTAGCGCAGACCGCCGGCATGACTTGCAGAAGGAATAAATCCGCTGCCCAGAGTATACATCTTGGCCAAAGGACAAACCTTGCCTGTATCACAATAATCATATGCATAAACGCCTCTGGTCAGACTGGGGCAGGATGCAGGCTCTACCGCGATCAGCTGATAGTCTGCCTCTCCGCGGAGCATTTCTCCTGCAAAAGGAGAGATCAGGCCCCCCAGATTGGATCCGCCCCCTGCGCAGCCGATGATCATATCTGCCTGAATGTTATATTTATCCAGAGCCGCCTTCGTCTCCAAGCCGATAATGGACTGGTGCAGCATTACCTGAGAAAGCACCGATCCCAGCACGTAGCGGTAACCCTCCTGATTGGTGGCCGCCTCCACAGCTTCGGAAATGGCACAACCCAGGCTACCGGTGGTACCCGGGAACTCTGCATTGATCCTGCGGCCCACCTCTGTCTCCATGGAAGGAGAAGGGGTTACCTTTGCACCGTAGGTCCGCATCACCTCTCTGCGGAAAGGCTTCTGCTCATAGGAACATTTTACCATATATACCTGGCAGTCCAGATCCAAATAAGAACATGCCATGGAAAGGGCTGTGCCCCACTGGCCTGCTCCGGTCTCTGTGGTCACGCCCTTAAGACCCTGTTTCTTGGCATAATATGCCTGCGCAATAGCGGAGTTGAGTTTATGGCTTCCGGAAGTATTGTTGCCCTCGAACTTATAATAAATATGGGCCGGTGTTCCCAGCTTTTCCTCCAGACAGTACGCCCTGGTCAGCGGTGAGGGCCGGTACATCTTGTAGAAATCGCTGATCTCCTTGGGTATATCAAAGTATGCAGTGGTATCATCCAGCTCCTGCTTGGCCAGTTCTCTGCAGAACACCTTGGCCAGTTCATCCTCTGTGATCGGCTGCATGGTGGCAGGATTTAACAGGGGGGCCGGTTTTTTCTTCATATCTGCGCGTACATTATACCATTGTCTGGGCATCTCGTTCTCTTCCAGATAAATTTTGTAAGGGATTTTCTTGGTTTCCATGTTTGTTTCCTCTCTTTCTCTAAAATATCATCATTTTACGATTTCCAAAAGAAGTATCTGATCCTCAAAACGAACATCGCATATTAAAAACATTGTACCTACTATTCGGAAATTTAGCAACATCTTTCGAGATAGATCTTTATCGTACGGGATCAGGAATAGAATGAAAGCCAGGTAGAGGTAGATGGAGGTAGATGAACGTATTGAGATAGTACAAAAAATATGTTGTATTCTTTCCGATTTCTGCTATAATATAATTAGAAAAAGGCAATCGCCACAGAGTGGTTGACCGGTATAAAAAACAAATGCCTTCCCAGACTCAGCCAAAGTTACAGGGAAGGTTTTTGTTATGTTACTGACTAATCAAATAAATGAATGTCAGCAAAGCCAAGAGGAACATTCCGAAAGACATCAAGTCTTTAAAATCGAAATTACTGTTCATAAGCATCACCTCCATTCTGTAAGAATGAAGGTCAACCACCCTGTATCACGATTGCCGGTAGCATTGCTGCTACTAGAAATATTGTATCATAGACTGATGCGGAACACAAGTTCGTTTATCGAAAATTCATTAATATTCCATCTTGCATTTCGTTTGCTCGGTTTGTTACAATTCCCCTTCGAAAGAAAAAAAGACTTTCAGATTTCACACGATGCCTTACAAAAGAGGTGCCCAAAACCGTGACTGATTAAAGTCACAGCTTTGGACACCCTCTATTTTAGACTATCTATTCTCCGACAGCCTCTTATTCAATTGATCAGTCTGCAGCAGTAATCTCAACCTGCTGGCTAACGAAGAACTTACCCAGATATCCGGGATCTGTGATAGCGTCCGCAGAGATATCAGTGTAGTTGATCAGTTCCTGATCGTTTACTTTGATAATAATCTTGACGCCACCTTCCACGTTTTGGGTGGTCAGCTCGATTTTGTTCTCCTCGTTAAACTTAAAGATGTCTTTGCCAAGTATTACATTACCTGAGATATTGTAATTGTCAGCAAGCCAGGTACGTGTACCCTCATTCCATCTCTGTAACTCTACAGAAATATCATCATCAGTATTAAATACTACAGTATAGTTGCTACCTACGGCTTTATTATAAGATGAGCCCTTGTCATATACTGTATTTCTGAAAGTAAGACCCGGATAATCAGCGCTGGAATGCTTATTTACCTTATAGTTAAAGGTAATGGTGGAATCCCCAAACAACTCTGCATGATACTTAGCCTCATTACCGTTACCGATACCATTGATCCAGTTAGTAGGATCCTCTACCTTTTCATCCAATGCGATCTCACCGGTAAGAACAGGCTCTCTCTCAACCTTCACAGTCCATACCTGGCTCTCTGTGCCGTCCGTAGTAGAAACTGTATACTGTCCTCCATTAGAAAGATCAACCGTTTCTCCGGAAGCAGGACTTACTACCACACTGCTAGGAATACCAACGATAGGTGCCACGCCAGTCAAATCCACAGCGTTTCTTACCACGATATTGATCTCATGGTTGGTGTAGTCAATATCGGCGCTCATCAGCCCCTCAGGTAGGTCAAAGCTTAAGATATCCAAAGAGATCTTCTCACTGTCAAATCTAGCGATGCACTTCTCCAGATATACTCTGTCAACCAAAGCAACTTCTCCGGATTCCAAAGTAGCCCTAGATACTGCTACTGCCTCAGCCAGCTCATCATAGGTTGCCTGATATACCTGACCAACATGTGTACCAACCTCTGCATTCGCAAGTTTTTCCTCTGCCTCTGCGATCAGGTCTTCTAAGGTATCTGTCACACGGCTTTCTCCCAACTGAGTAATGAGTGCTCTCAGTGTGACTGTAGCCTCAGCCATAGCCATTCTGTCGGGAGGAACTACCGTCTGCAGCTGGTCACATGCTGCTCTCTGATCCTTCACTGCCTGAACCAACTCTGCAGGATAGCTGCCGATGGAGCCATCTGTCTTCACGAAATCAATAAACTGATCCAGATAATTTGTAAAGTATTTGAGGATATAGATACGGTACATTTCATCAGAGATAATCCTATCATCACCGTGCATCAGGTTCTCATAAATATCCTCAGTGGTCAGTTGTTCCTGTCTGCCACTGTCCTTTGCCTTGATGCCCACGTACTCATCCCTGATACCACTTTCCATAATAATCTGGGCAGCCTCCAGAGGATAATCGCCGGGGGTGAAGACAGTTGCTGCTTCATAATAGCCAGCTACTATCGGATAAGCCGCTTCCATTGATGCAACATAGTTGTCAAACACTCTATTCGTTACACCACCCCCATTGTTAAGAGTAGTTACAGAGAAACAACGGGGCACGTATTCTAATACATTGTTGTAGGTAGACAGACCGGCACTTCCTTGATCATGATAAATACCACCCATCATATTGGGGTTATCATGAATGTAGTTGCCAGAAATCTCAGATCCATTCAAGTGACCCAGAGTATAAATAGCTCCACCGTCCCACATGGTCTGCATTACATTATGAATCTCATTATTAGACACTCTGTTACCGGAAGCAACACTCTGCTCATAGCCCTTCTTCCAGCCCCAACCAAGAGAAACTGCAGTATAAGGCAGATCATACAGTTCATTGTAAGAGCAATCAAGGTTATGTGTGTAGTATGCAGTAATACCGGGTGCACCTGTGTTCACAACACCACAGCGTGTGATGTAGTTGTCTGTGATGGTGATGTCCTTAGGCAGTGTCTTGGCATCAGTATTCACAACACTTTCATTGATTGCAGCAAATCTAGTAACATAAGTATCATATGCACCGTTATTTTCTACAAAATACAAATAGCGATACTCTTTTGCTCTATACTCATCTTCGAGAGTGTAAGTCAAATCTTTGCCCTTAGCATCAGCACTGCCGGTGTGAGGTACATGTACCAGTCTATCTCCCTCAGCCTCGATCTCTGCTGTGGAAGTCAGTTTCTCAGCAGAGCCATAGATAGAATATCCCATCTGAGTCGGCCAAGCCTCAGAGTGCGACAATTCAAACTTGTCGATACTGTACAGACCGCCCATGTCTACCTGGAAGGTAGCCTTGGTAAAGCCATCAATACGATTGGTATTTCGTGAGCCGCTTGTATACTCTCCCCATGAACCATCGTTGGTCGCACTGTTTGTGATAAAGGAATAATCCTTCGGCACATAATTTGAAAATACCTTCGGTGTTACGGTTGCACCAATGGCAACATTATTATCATTTGCATCAAAGACCCGTATTTCATTCAGGTATTTGTATTCGTTTACATCCACTACGTAGTACAGGTAACGATATTCTGCCGTGCCGTCCAGCGTAAAGGTCATACCGTCCACACCATTCTCGGCTGTGGCTGAACCCACCTTATATGCTTTGGTTGCAAAATCTGCGGAAGAGGTAATCTTCTCTGCAGAAGCATAGACGGAGTAATTCTTCATTGCAAGTTTATTGCCGCCGTTGTGAAGCTTAACTGTTGTGATGGCATGCGCTTCGCCCAGATCATACTCGATAACAGGCTGCGTAAAGTCGTCCATATATTGCGTAGCACCAGGTGCCTTGGTCGGATACCATTCCCAGCCTCCATTGTAAGGCGCACCATCTGCCATATAACTATAATCCTTTTCCAATACATAGTCGGATTTAAAATAAGAAGTTACGGACTTATTCAAGGTCAGGTTCGCACCATAGACCGTATCTTCCTTTATCAGGGAACCTGCGCCTGCTACGATAGCAGAATCACCGATCTCCTCAAATACGTTTCCTACGATTTTTGTATTCTCTACACCGCTGTACAAATGAATACCTGCCGCATGGAATCCTCTAAATACGTTACCGATAAAGTTGATTCCGTCGGTGTTGGTCAGATAAATACCACCGGGAATATAATCACCATACTTGGTGCCTTCCTTGTTCCACAGGGTACCTGCCTGCTGGGTATAGAAACCTTCCTCCATCTCACCATACCATGCAGCCAGTTCAAAGGTCAGGTTCTCAAAGGAGATATTCTCTACCTTCTCACCGAGGTGAGTACCTTCGAAGGTCAGGATCTTCTCCAGCTCAGAAGCATATACTTCTGCGGTGGCCATATCTTCTCCCTCACGAGGGTAGTAATACAGATCACCGGTGGTCTCATCAAAGTAGAACTCTCCGGGCTGATCCAGCTCTGCAAAGGCATTCAGCACGATAAAGCCTGCACCTGCATCTGCACCGTGGGATTCTTCAGCATCACCGGAAGACAACTTTGACAGATGTACATGCAGGGAGCTTGTACCATCTCCATTGTCCGTGATGTCCTCTACATTAAATACCATACCCTTCCAGGCTCTCGCCATGCGGATCATGATATCAGTCAATCTACCTACCTTCACGGACTCTTTGCTCAATACCTCAGAGTCCACAACCAGTCTGTCAGTCACATAAACATCACTGGTATCCACGTCAGACTCACTGATGATCAAGCCGTAGTCTTCACTCTGTGCTCTCTTTGCATACACATCATTTACATACATCTCACCGATGCCTGCACCTGTAAAGTTTGCCACATTGGCTACATACAGGTTCTCATACTCTGCTGACTTGGTCCAGCCTTCGATCTTACGTCCGCCGGAAATGGTTGCATCACCAGTTGCAACGTATCTTACATAGTGGCCGTTGGAACCACCGTCCTGGGCGCCAAAGGTCAGGGTGTCGTCAAGGGTATATACACCATCTGCCAGGTATACAACGATGTCTCCCCACATGCTGGCGTTCATGGTCCGTACTTCCTGCTGGGCTCTTGCCAGGGTCTTGAAAGGACTGTCTGCGGTTCCTGCATTTGCATCATCTCCATCGGGAGATACATACAGTTCTGCCTGTACAAAGGATGCATCTGCATCGTACTGGTTGTCAAAGCTGTCATACTCATGCGCCATCTGCTTTGCCACTACCTGTACATCGATGGTC
>SVFM01000026.1 GCA_015056865.1 Lachnospiraceae bacterium | reverse complement strand
AGGAGGTAGATGAGTACATGCACTGGTACTGCAAGGACCGTATTAAATCAACACTCGGAGGGCTTAGCCCTCTAGATTATAGAAGGAGCATAGGTGTGGCTGTCTAAAAAAATGTCCGCACGCCCAAATCAGTAAAATTCACTATGCGTATCTTGATGAAAGTAATAGTATTGATGGACATACAAGAGGAATTTCCTTTTGGGGACCTGCCCAAAACGCCGAGGAGGCAAAGCAGATTTCTGAATCTTTTGGATATAGGGTACCGTAGCCAGAACAGCTGCAGATGTTAAGAAGATTCTGGCCCAAAAGAAATGTATATACGTAATAAATATGAGGGTATTCCATTTTGGAATACCCTCTCACAACGCCTGCAATTTAAACAATAATTCAAAATGTTCGCCTTTTTTCAAAATATTCGCAAACTATATTTACAATTATTGGAATATTTTGTATAATAAAACTAAACAAATATCATATAAAGGGGGAAATATGTAAGATGAAAAAGAAAAAAGCTATCATAATTATTGCGCTAATTGTCATTGTTGCAGCTATATTACCCTTCATACACATACCAAAGCGGATTCAGTGTACAATACCAGTGGCCAACGGTGCCGGCGAAACGGCTTTGCTCGATGTTGATATTCGACATTATTCAAGCCTTGTTCTTCCTTCCTATGTGAAAGGAACAGTATCAGTGGATGAGGTTGAGTATGTTGATTATGCTACCAGGTTTAAACATCAATCCGATTCCGGTCTTTTCCCGTCTGATTGGTGGAATTATCGGGATGCCTTACACAATACTACCTTTTTATTGTCCGATTGGAATGATTCAATTAAGTCGTTTCAAAACAGTGTAAATATTATTGATATGGTATTAAATGGGGATGACATTCATGCAATTCACTACTTGTATATGGATGACAGTATTGAAGCGGTTGATGGGATGAAAAGTTCAATCTCCTTTTGGGGACCTGCCCAAAATTCCGAGGAGGCAAAGCAGATTGCTGAGTCCTTTGGATATGCGGCACCGTAATCATTACACATCAATAATGTGCATAAGAAAGGATAACAAGATATATGAAGAAACGAGCCCTGTCAGTCCTATTAGCCCTTATATTGATATGTACCATGTCTCCAACCGCCTATGCCCAGGAAACAACCCCTTCTTCCCAGGGATTTTGGGATTTTATAAACAGTATTTCCACAAATCCTAAATCCTTGTGTGACGATTGTTCCTGGCTTACAGTATCTGTTTGCACAGATGATACCAAATTAGAACACGCGGGATATGGCAAGGGCTTTTTAAGTTTATCTGACTCTGATTGTTATTCCCATTATTATGCCAGCCGAAGCCAGGAATACTGCCCTGCATGTTGTAAGGTTTTACAAATATATGATCATGAACATAATTGTTTCCAAGTGCATGAGAAATGCTCTATCGGCACACTGGATACATGTCCCATGGACATTTCACACAGGAGGTAAATCAGTATGAAAAAAGGGGCAGGCACCGTTATCCTTCTATTTGTCATAGCACTACTGATCATTCTGCATTTCCCCAAAAAAGAGACCTATGATGACACTACTCTATCTTTGGAATCCTTACAGTCTGACGGGGAATATCAATTTGGTAATATAGAGTGGAGGCTCTCCTTACCCTGGGTCAACGATAAGCTTCCCTATCACCTGGCACAGGATACTACCAAAGGCCAGCCGGACAAAAAAAAATTTACCTATAATATTAATTATTATAAGACAAAAAATCGTTATGTCTTAGACGGCCAGGCTGCCAAAGCCACCTTTGAGTTTGTGGCGGGCAGTTTAGAAGTCATAAAATTCAACTTCCATCTGGACGACGATTATCAGCAATGGTTTGAGGATCAGGTTGCAAAATTACAGCAATTGTATGGAGCCGAAAGTGACAAGATTGAAACCTTCTCCCAAGAACTAAACATCAAAACCATTGGCTATCGCTGGGATACAGACCGCACTACCCTACAGTTTCTCTTGACAACCGGCGATACCATCCATCCAAGTGCCACCCTAGGCCTTGCTTTCAAAGGAAATACACTGGAATAAGTTGAGGTTGTCCCAATTTTGGGGCAACCTCGCTTTTTGTAACCTTTTTCACCGTGCGTGTTTTCTGCAGAAAACCACGCACGTGTAATGGGATCAAAAATGCCATTTTCTCTAAAATAGATACCAGACAGCTAAAAAATCCCATAGCGCTACGGGATCATCATGGCCACAGGGCCTTACCCATCCTATTCTATGAAAAATATTGCTACTCTTTTACGCCGTATAATACTGCGCCTGTGCATTCCACAGTTCATAATATTTACCCTTCTCGTCTGCCAGCAGCTGGCTGTGGGTGCCCATCTGCACCACTGCGCCCTCATGGAATACCGCGATCTCATCGCAGAATTTGCAGGAGGAAAGGCGGTGACTGATATAAATAGCAGTCTTATCTCCCACTATCTCATTGAATTTGCTGTACACTTCCGCCTCAGCGATGGGATCAAGAGCTGCTGTAGGTTCATCCAGGATCATAAATGGAGCATCCTTGTAAAGTGTCCTTGCCAGGGCAATTTTCTGTGCCTCTCCACCGGAAACATCCGTCCCCTCCCAGGTATAATCTTTATATAGATAAGTCTCTAACCCTTCTGACATATTGGCAAGTCTCTCTCCGTATCCTGCCTTTTTCAGACACTCTGTCACCAATTCCCTGTCATACTCTATCTTTCCACCTACATTCTCGCCTAGCTTTAACGGCAGCAGACAAAAATCCTGAAACACAACAGAAAAGATATTCATATAATCCAGATAATTGTATTTGCGGATGTCGATACCGTTTAACAGGATCTCCCCCTCTGTGGGATCATACAGACGGCAAAGCAGCTTGATAAATGTGGTTTTGCCGCTTCCGTTCATGCCAACAACGGCAAGCTTGGAGCCTATTTTAAATTTCATGTTCACATGCTTCAGTACAAAATTCTCACTGCCGGGATACCGGAAGGAAACGTTTTTAAATTCCACCTCGTACTCCCGATCCCGTCTTTTTTCTACTGTCAGACTGCCCTGATACATGCTGTTGGGAATATCCATATATTCAAATATTACTTCCAGAAAGATGGCATTGTTCCTCATATCTCCGGCAGCGGATATCAGACCGGACACACCCTCTGAAACCTTGACAATGGATGCGGCGTACTGCGTGACTGCTCCGATGCCAAATGCTCCGGCGTATGCCTTCATACACACAAATCCATATACAATACCTGTAAATAATACAGATACTCCCGCAGATGCAGCCTTAAGAAGGCCTACCGGCCCCCGGTTCAGCTTTGCCAAAACGCCCTGAGAAGAAAAGAAATTGTTTTTTCCGGTACAATATTTTTCACTCAAAGCATACTGCCGATAAATTCGCACATCTGCCGCAAATTCTCTCTTGCCGCCAAGATAACCATAATGAGTAAAATGGCGGTTTGCCACATCCTGCTGGGCTGCATATTTTACGCTATAGTTTCCGGCCTTATTGGATAGAACCGGTGCAATATAAGTGATGAACAACATCATCCCGATCACAAGCAGGATCATCAATGGATGATTCAGAATACTCAAATTTCCCGCCGTATCCGGCACCCTGCTGGTAAATAAAGTCACTGTCAGGGTAATACCGCCGCAAAGCTTTAACAAAGCACCGATCAATTCCTCATACTGAAAAACACGGTTCAGCCCCCAGCCTCCACCGGTTGCATTGTGGCTGATCCTAGCCAGAAGTTCATGGGTTCTGGGGTCATCCGTGCTGACAAAATCCATGTCCAGCATTTTCTTTGCCAAAATCCCCTCTACGCATAAGTGAACCGAATAATTGTAAACATCCCGCCACTTTGTAAGGAGTGCCCTTACCAGGACAATGACAGCAGACGAGATCAAGGTGATCCACACCAGCCGGATCAATCTCTCAGCATCCCCGGAACCTGCCAGTTCCTCTACGATCAACGCCGACAGATAGATTCCTATGTAAGGGGTAAATGCTTCCCAAGCCACAAATAACAGCCGGGAAAGAATCATCTGAGGATTATATTGATAAAGCATCTTAATGGCCCGCCAATTTACTTTCATGGCTTCCCGCCAGGGAAGAAGTTTCCTAGTATTGTTCATCTTCTGCTCCTCCCTCTTGATAGTATTTGCTCTGTACCTTAAAAAGTTCCGCGTATCTTCCGCCTTTCTCCATCAATTCCTCATGGGTTCCCACCTCAGAGATCCCACCGCCTTCCAAAAGAACGATCCGATCACAAAATCGTGTGGAAGCCAGCCGATGAGAAATATAGACAGAGGTTTTTCCTGCCGTCAATTCATGATACCTTTGGTACATTTCAGATTCAGCTATGGGATCCAGCGCTGCTGTGGGCTCATCCAAAACGATAATAGGCGCATCTTTATACAATGCCCTGGCAAGCATCAGACGCTGCATTTCTCCACCGGAGAGCAAAATCGCATCATCATAAACCTCCCGATTCAAACAAGTTTCATACTGCTGTGGAAGAGATTCAATTTTTTTCTGCAATCCGGCTTTTTCTATGCAGGATTGCACCCGGTCCATATCAATCTCATCATCTTTTTGGGCAACGTTTACGGCAATGGTTTCTGCCAGCAAAGAAAAATTCTGAAATACCGCAGAGAACATTTTATAATAATCGGCCCGGTTGTAAATTCTAATATCTACTCCGTCCAAAAGAACCTGCCCTTCCGTAGGGTCGTAAAAACCGCACATAAGCTTGATCAACGTGGTCTTACCTGCACCATTTAGGCCTACGATCGCAAGCTTTTCTCCCGGTTTCAGGGTTAAGTTGACATTTGACAGAATATCCTTCTGGGCACCGGGATAGCGGAAGGATACATTCTCAAACCGGATTTCATAGTTTTTTCCTTCCTGCACCTGAAGCGGCTTTCCTTCCTGAAACAAAAATTTGTCTTCATATTCCAGCGTCTGACGTATCATAGAAATATCATAGCTGTGCCTGCTAAGCTCATTGACAGCACCCAATATACCTGACACACGATAGGTAAAGTCACCAACTGCAGAAAAATACAACAAAAATTCTGCAACGCTAAGCCCCTCTGAAAGCACCAGACCAATCAAGTATGCATAGGCAATACCATTTCTCAAAAAACTTAAAATAGCATCTATGATCCTGGACCAAATTACAATATTTTCCGTCTTTTTCTTATAAGAAAGATAGATATCCCAGGCTTTATCCCATAATTCCTCCAACCATGGGCGCAGTCCAAAAATACGAATATCCTTTGCTGCAGCCGAATTCTTGGCATGACGGGCAAAAAAATTCACATGATACCAGCGCCACCCTTCCCCCATGGAACGTTCTCTCGCATAATCATATATAAAACGTGACAAAACAAATCCTATGATCGTTGTCACTAGAATCACAAGAATCAAAAGCGGATGAAGGGATCTCATGAGAAACAGATAAATTATGAAACCAAGGGTGTTTTGTATCAAACGGCCGTGGGCCTCCCATATTTGTTCACTGGCTTCATAAATGCTTCCAACCGACTTCATTGCGGTTTTATTTAGCCGGTAAAACATCCGCTCCTCCAGATTCGGGTAAGACATGGTGGCCGATTTCATGTTTAACAGATGCACCAGCACAATACGCAATGCAGTTTTGCAGTGCTCCTTATTTGTTTTCACGTAGGAATCCACAAAGGTAACAAGCATCAGCATGCCTACAAAAAACAAGATGGTTGCAACCAGCTCCTGCACCGGTGCCCTGCGCTCTACCACACCTAAGATTGTAGGTGCCAAGTATAGATTGATCAGATTGATCATCACCGCAAGGATAGCAGAAAGCAGGCAAAACACCACTACCTTCTTTTCCTTGGATTTCCAAGCCAAAGATATCATGTATCCGGTGTTCTGCAGAACATTGTACTTGGGTTTTGGCATGTTGTCGTTGTATTTTTGCTTTCGCATAAGATCACCGTCCTTTCAAATCTTATCATACAACAAAAATTCGTCCCTGTATGATTTGGGGGACGAATTGTTAAAATCGGGGGCTGAATTGTATTATATCTGGGGAATCAAGATTTCAGTGGTAAAGGCTCCGTCTTCACTGTTACGGCTTAAGTACCCATCCAAGCGATGAATGATCTGATCAATACGTACTAACCCAAGACCATGCCCTTCTCCCTTTGTAGTAAAATACCTGTTGCTGACCTTTTTCAATTTCTTGGATGCAGTCAGATTGGTGAAGGAAATATAAAGCTGGGTATTTTTCATGTCCATATACACCCGGATCATTCTTTTTTCCTCCGGAAGCTGCATACAGGCCTCAATTGCATTGTCAAAAAGATTGCCAATGATCACACATAGGTCGATCTCCGACATTTTCAGCTTGATGGGTATATCCACACTTACATTCACATTGATTTTGCGAGATCTGGCAAGAGATATTTTGCTGTTCAAAATAGCATCTGCCATAGCATTTCCGGTCTTTACTACCGTGTCCACCGTACATAGATCCGCATTTAACATCTCAAGATACTGCTTGATTGCCTCCACATTTCCATCGGCTGCCAGAACCTGAAGGGTCTGAATGTGATTTTTGTAATCATGACGCCAGCCCCGGATCTGCTTATACATGGTTTCCACTTCCTGATAATGGGTCTCAATCAATTCCCTCTGATAAGCAGCTATGCGTTTGTTTGAGCCTTTCGAGAATAAAAACATGCTGTCTCCCTGCTCCTATGTATAATTGATGATTGCCCGGTTTAGTAGTTCATATGCACCTCTGGGGAGCGGCAAAATCGTCCCATCCAAAAGATGCACTTCTGTCTTGGTAACACGCCCAATATATTCCAGATTCACGATCATGGCACGCCCAACCCTAAAAAAACGTTCATCAAGCATTCCCTCAAACTCACTTAAGGCACGCTTTACCGTATGTTCTTGCTTACTATGTACCGTTACGTAATTCTGGTGTACATTCAGATAACGTATTTCCCTTAAAGGTATGCGAACCATTTCTCCTGAAAGGAGCAGATTCAGACAACGTTCATTATGAGCCATCTTTTCCGCTGCCCGGTCTAATACGGCGAAAAGCTTTTCATGGCTTACAGGCTTCATAAGATAATGAAGGGCTGCCACATCATATCCATCTGCAATATAATCAGAATAGCCTGTAATAAAGACTATCTGTACCGCCTTGTTGTCACGCCGGATATGCCGTGCCATGGTAACTCCATCCATCTCTCCCATCTCAATATCCAGCAAGAGAAGGTCAAAGGTCTTATCTTCTGCATAGTGAAAAAGAAATTCTTCTGCACAGGTAAACAGCTCCGTCCGAATGCTCCTGTCTCGTTCTTGAGCCCAGTTCTTCAATAATTCAGATAAGTATCCGGCTTCTGCCTGATTGTCATCACATATTGCAATTTTCATCTTTCAAGTCATCTCTCAAAGTCATCCTCCGGATCCACTTCAATGTCATAACACATCTGTTCCTCCGGAACCTCTATCCGATAACCCATTTTCTTCTTCACATGCCTTTTGGGCAAAGGAAGAGGGTTCTCGATCAATTTTACAGTTCTTTTTTCTTCTGTCAGCGGCTGATCTTCTGGTTCTTCTACAGGCGGTGTATCCTCCTGCGCCTCATAGGCCCCTTCTGCGGCTTCTTCCGCCTTGCTTTGAAACAGTTCCCTTATTCCACAGCCGGCTCCCACGATCAACCACAGGTAAAGCAAAAATCCACGTTCCAGATAAACCTGGGCCTTGCAGGAATAAGAAAAGACTACTGCCACAAGGATCATCAGGCTCCAAATCCACTGATACTCTTTATCTCTCCGGAGCCAAAAGACAAAAACACCTACCACAAGCCCAATAGAAAGAATAATCTCTGCCGCAACGTGAGACTGTAGCATTTCCTTCAGGGCCACATATACTCCCATATCCCAGGCTCTGGGCATGAAATACCATTCCCAGGTATTGATCACACTTAAAACACCATTACCACCTATAAAACCCTCCAAGCCAAAGCAGCCAAACAGCCCTGCCAGAGTCCCTGCCACCAGACCTACCGTAAGCACATCGCCATTCTTTACCTCTCCTTCCTGCTTCGGGAAGATCAAGCCAAATAATCCCACGCATAAGATCAGTAAAGTGGCCCCCATGACATCCAGATAGGTTAAAAATCCAATATAAAAGCCCAACAATATTATACCAATATAAGCCGGCCATTTTCTCATACCGCCTCTTGCATAGCTCTTTAAAGCACCTGCCAACAGACAAAAGCCCAGGCTGTACAAAAAGAGATAGAAGAAAATCGGATGATAGCCAAAACCAGCCTCTATACTACTCGGCATCAGCATCATAAACCCCAGCGTCCACAATGCAGGAAGAGCACTTGAAATCTTACGTACCCCGCAATAGATCAAAATTGCCGAGGCAAACTGCAGTACCATCTGCAAAGCAACACCTGCCATCCACTGATTACCTACCAGCCGAAACAATGTCTGCAAAAGCAGAACGTAGAGCCGGCCGGCACCGTGGGCTATATTGACAGGTTCCATATCAGCTGTTACCTTGGCAAGATCAAAATAAATATTTTCCGGCATCTGCTGAGGAAATTGATACAGCCTAAGGAGCAATCCTGTGGCCAAAAGCCCTGCAAACAACAGCCCCTCTATGGCAGGCCACACGTTCTTGGGCAGAATTGTTTTTTTCTTGTGTTTTAAAATCACCAACACGACCGTGAAAACAATCCCACCAGCCAGAAAAGACAACAAAACAGCAACAGGGCCTGCAAGCATCCCCTGCATCCCCAGCTGCTGCATTTCATTTTTCAGTAAGCTCATGGCAAGTATGCCTGTAACAAGCAAATAACATGCCCAACAAAAATAGCTAAACCACGTTTTTTTCCAAGTCATATTCAGACTCCTTTAGCGGTTGGTCACTCTCCCAGCACTTTTTCAATATTGTATCTGGGTCTATGTTTTACTTCTACGTAGATCTTTCCGATATATTGTCCCACCAGACCAATGGCCAGCAGCTGTACACCTCCAATAAACCAGATAGAAAGAATCAGAGAGGTCCATCCCTGTACAACATTTCCGGTAAAATAGGAAATCAATGCATAAACTGCTGCAGCAATGCATCCAACAATTATGATCACGCCCAAAGTAGTGATCAGACTGATGGGCTTGATGCTGAAGGAAGTAATGCCGTTGAAAGCAAGAGAAAGCATCTTCTTCAGAGGGTATTTACTCTCCCCTGCCACTCTCTCCTTACGGACATAATACACACTGTCCGTCTGATAACCGATCAAAGGCATCATGCCCCGCAGATACAGATTGGTCTCCGTATACTGAGAAAACTGCTCCACGGCCCGCTTGGACATCAGGCGAAAATCCGCATGGTTATAGACTGTCTTGACACCCATGGCATTCATCACTTTATAGAATCCCTGGGCGGTAGCCCGTTTGAAAAAGGTATCTGTGCCTCTATCGCTGCGAACACCGTACACAATATCATTTCCCGCATGATACTTGTCGATCATTTCCTCGATCACATTCACATCATCCTGCAGATCCGCATCGATGGAGACCGTCACATCACTCATATCCTTAGCAGTAATAAGTCCTGCCGTCAAGGCAAACTGATGTCCTACGTTGCCCGCCAGCTTTACGCCCTTTACCTGCACAGGGTATGCTGCGTGTTCTTCTTCGATCAGCTCCCAGGTCCGATCCTTACTGCCATCATTTACAAAAAGAATAAAACTGTCTTGTGCGATCTTTTCCTTTTTGATCAAATCATCAAGTACATCTCTCAATGCTTTAGAGGCTATTTTTAAAACCTCTTCCTCATTATAACAAGGCACAACAATTGCCAGTCTGTCCATGTTTTTCCTCCAACTATTTTACAAAGCCAAGTGCCTGCTCCAGATCCGCAATGATATCATCCAAATGCTCAATTCCCACAGAAAATCTGATCAGGTCGGGAGCTACACCTGCCTCTACCAACTGTTCATCTGTCATCTGTCTGTGTGTATGGCTGGCAGGATGCAGCACGCAGGTACGTGCATCAGCCACATGGGTCACGATAGCCGCCAATTTCAACTGATCCATCATGGATTCAGCAGCACTTCTGCCGCCTTTTAACCCAAAAGAGATGACACCACAAGTTCCCTTAGGCATATATTTCTGAGCCAGTTCATAATATTTGTTGCTCTTTAAGCCGGGATAATTTACCCAGGCTACCTTCTCATGTGCTTCCAGATACTCTGCAACCGCCTGTGCATTGGCACAGTGGCGCTCCATACGAAGAGGAAGTGTTTCCAGACCCACATTCAAAAGGAACGCATTCTGAGGTGCCTGAATAGATCCCAGGTCTCTCATCAGCTGTACCGTAGCCTTGGTAATGTATGCACCCTTGCCAAATTTCTCAGTGTAAGTTACCCCGTGATAGGAATCATCCGGTGTACACAGGCCCGGGAACTTGTCCGCATATTTGGTCCAATCAAAATTGCCGGAATCAACGATGGCTCCGCCCACTGCCATAGCATGTCCATCCATGTATTTGGTGGTGGAATGGGTCACGATATCAGCCCCCCACTCAAAAGGACAACAGTTGATCGGTGTGGCAAAGGTATTGTCCACGATCAGGGGTACACCATGCTCATGGGCAACTGTGGCAAATTTTTCAATATCAAGCACCACCAGCGCAGGATTTGCAATGGTCTCTGCCAGCACGCACTTGGTGTTTTCCTGAAAAGCTTTGCGAAGCTCCTCGATGGGGGCATCCGGATCTACAACGGTACACGCAATGCCCATCTTCTTCATGGTAACCGTAAGAAGGTTAAAGGTACCGCCATACACCGTGGAAGAAAGCACCACATGGTCTCCGCTTTCACAAATGTTAAATACTGCATAGTAATTGGCTGCCTGGCCGGAGGATGTCAGCATGGCTGCCACGCCGCCCTCCAGTTCACAGATCTTCTGAGCCACAAAATCATTGGTGGGATTCTGCAGTCTGGTATAAAAATATCCACTCTCCTCCAGATCAAAAAGCTTGCCCATCTGTTCAGAGGTCTCATACTTATATGTAGTACTCTGATAAATCGGCAGCACCCTGGGCTCCCCCTTTTTCGGCTGCCAGCCGGACTGAATACAAATTGTTTCCTTCTTCATGGTATCCATCACCTTTCTTTTTTCTTATTCATCCCAGTTGTGATATACGTTCTGCACGTCATCATCATCCTCCAAAAGATCCAGAGTCTTCTGAAGATTCTTGATAGCAGTCTCATCCTTTAATTCCACATAATTCTGAGGGATCATGGTCACTTCCGCGCTGACCATAGGTACACCTTCTTTTTCCAGTGCGCTGCGTACTTCCTCCAAAGCGTCCGGATCTGTCAGAATTTCATAACTGTCCTCTTCCTCGGAAAAATCTTCCGCACCTGCATCCAGAGCCAGCATCATCAGCTCGTCCGCATCGGTCTCGTACTCCTCTTTGTCAATAATGATCTGTCCTCTCTTGTCAAACATAAAGGATACACAACCGGGTGTACCAACGTTGCCCTGGCCCTTGGTAAAGGCACTGCGCACATTGGCAGCGGTACGGTTCTTGTTATCGGTAAGTGCGTCTACGATGATGGCAATACCATTGGGGCCATAGCCCTCGTAAGTTACATATTCATAATTCACACTTCCGGAATCTCCGGCAGCTTTCTTGATACCGCGCTCGATGGTGTCGTTAGGCATATTATTAGACTTCGCCTTGGCGATCACCGCAGCCAGCTTAAAGTTATTGGCCGGATCGGGTCCACCCTCTTTTACCGCTACAGCGATCTCACGACCGATGATGGTAAAAATCTTACCCTTGGCAGCGTCGTTCTTCTCCTTCTTATGTTTGATGTTCGCAAATTTTGAATGTCCTGACATGATTTACTCCTCTTCTTTCTGTGTTTCTGTTTCTTCTTCAGGCAACTTGGTAACCAGTACACTCTGTGCCATTTTATTTTCTACTTTGAGAATCTTAAAATTATAACCCTGGTAATCCACATCGAACTGCTCATCTTCCTCCGGAATATGTTCCAACTTCGATATCAGGAACCCGTTGATGGTCTCAAATTCCACATCTTCAAAAGATATGTCCAGTTTTTCCTCCAAATCTTCCAGGGGAGTCTTTCCCTCAATGATGTACTCATCCTCACCCTTTTCCTCAATATAATCGCTGTCCTCGTCGTACTCGTCCATGATATTGCCAACGATCTCTTCCAAAATATCTTCCATGGCAACAAGACCGTCTGTCTGACCGTACTCATCCACCACAATCACCATCTGCAACTTCTCTGAACGCATCATCTGGAACAGCTCGCGGATGTTTTTGGTCTTGGGAATAAAGGCAGCTTCCCGCATCACATCCTGAAGTTCCCGTAATGGTCTGTCCACAAACTCCGGATCCGATTTCACCCGAGTGGCATCTTTTAAATGGATCACACCAATGATCTGATCGATGCTCTCCTCATAAACAGGATATCTGCTGTAGTGCTCATCCAACATGAACTGAAGCACCTGCGTCAGCGTCATCTCACCGTCTACTGCCACAATATTATTGCGATGGGTCATGATATCCTGGGCTTCCTTGTCACCCATCTCAAAGATATTATTGATCATCTCTGCCTCACTGGCTTCCAGAACACCCTGTTCATGTCCTTCATTTACCATGGAGATGATCTCTTCCTCGGTCACCTCTGCCTCTGCCTCTTTGCGGATCCCGAATATCCATAAGATAGCCTTTACTGTGATCGAAACGATCCAGGTAAAAGGCCACAGCAGCATCATTATGTAGTATACCGGATTTACAATGGCATATGCCCATCTATCCGGCTTTCTGGCAGCCAATTTCTTCGGCATCAGAATGCCCAAAGTCAATATTACAAAGAATATAACCGCCAGCATCCAAAGTTTTCCGGCAAAACACACGGCAACCGCAAAATAAAGCAGTACAGTCAAAAACTGCAACGTATTCACAAAAATCCCGGGGCGCTCCAGCATTTTCACCAGGCGCCTGGATTTTTTATCCCCGCTTTCCTCTGCCTTTCTTTCTGCCTCCTTATCATTCATTCCCTGCATTGCCTCTCCGAAGCCAAAAAACAGAAAGTCTATGATAATCAAACAGATTACCAGCAAAATACTGGCAGTGGGGTCGCTGTCATCCATAATTTCTCTCCTTTATCATAAGCATCCGATATAAAATATCATACCATTTTCTACCACATCAGTCAAGGAACCTGCTCTTTTATGTATTCAGTTCCAAGCTGATCATCAATGCCTTATTTACTTTTTCCATGATCGTACTGTCCAGATGACAAACCTTATCCTTCAGTCTCTTTTTGTCAATGGTGCGAAGCTGTTCCAGCAAAATCACAGAATCCTTATCCATTTCATAGTCCATCGCAGACAGCTCAATATGGGTTGGCAGCTTGGCTTTGTTCATCTTGGATGTGATCGCCGCACAGATCACAGTGGGACTGTGTTTGTTTCCAACATCATTCTGAATGATCAGTACAGGCCTGATCCCTCCCTGCTCCGAACCGATCACAGGCCTTAAATCTGCGTAATAGACATCTCCTCTTCTCATGCTAAGCATCCCTTCTTCATAAATCTGGTAATAGTATTGCCAGTTTATCTGAAGGTATTCAAAACTTAACCGCCCGTGTACAACCTAGGAATCCTCTTGCCAAGATCACATATGAGCTCATAATTAAATCTTCCTGAAAGTTCTCCCAGCTCATCCGCTGAAATCACCTGTTCCCCATCTCTGCCGATCAGCGTAACCAGACTTCCGGGTACAGCCTCCTCTATCATGGTCACATCCACCATCATCAGATCCATACATATCCTGCCTAAAATGGGGGCTTTCTTGCCATGGATCAGTACATATCCTTTTCCGGACAGACTTCTGGGATATCCGTCCCCGTAACCGATAGGTATAGTAGCCACCCGCATGGGGCCCGGGGTAACAAAGGTTCCGCCGTAACTGATGGGACATCCTTCCGGCATCTCTTTGATATATATAATACTGCTGTAAAAAGAAAGTGCCGGCTTCAGACTGAGTATTTCCATATTCATCTCCGCCGAAGGACGCAGACCATAGAGTAAAATCCCTGCACGTACCGCGTCCAGACAGGTATCCGGCATCTCCAAAATTGCTGCACTGTTGGCACAATGTCTGATGAAACCAGTGATCCCTCTTTGCTCCACCTGCTCGGTAAAGTGCAAAAAGCTTTCATACTGCTTATAAGCACTGGACTTATCCGCCTCGTCTGCTCTGGCAAAGTGGGTAAATATCCCGGCAATGGTAAGCCCCGGTGTCTGAGCAACCTGCTCTACAAATCGAAGACCAGCCTCATCCGGAGTGATACCGATACGTCCCATGCCGGTGTCCACTTTAACATGAACCCGCATGTTCTTACCGGCCCGAAGCGCCGCCTCTCCCATCTCCTTCAGCATATCTTCACGAAAAACTGCCGTTTCAATTCCTCTGGCAGCCATCTCCTCATACGCATAAGGAAAGGTATAGCCCAGAATCATAACCGGCTTATGAACCCCGGCATCCAACAACTCTATAGCCTCTTCCTCCGTGGCCACTGCATAACCGTAGATACAATCCAGAGCGTCCAATGCCTTTGCAACTGCTATGCTGCCATGACCGTAGCCGTCCGTCTTGATCACTGCGATAATCTTGCTGTCCTTCGAAATATTTCCCTTCATGCTCATTACATTTTGAATAACTGCATCCAGGTCAACCTCTATAAATCCTCGGCCATATCGCTCCAAATAATCCTTCATACCTCTCTAGCCTCTCTGTAATATTGTTACCGCGTCTATCAGATCAGATGCCATCAGACCCGCCTGACTTTTTTCTTCCGCCGCCAGATCTCCTGCACAGGCATGAAGATAAACCCCGGCACATGCTCCTGTAAACACATCCATTCCACCGGCGCAAAGTGCCCCTATGATACCTGAGAGCACATCTCCGCTGCCGGCCGTAGCCATGCCGCTGTTGCCGGCTGTATTCATAAATATGGGCCCCTGCTCTGCGCATACCAAAGTGCGTGCATCCTTGCTTGCTATCACAGCCTGATACGCTGCCGCCGCCTGTCTGGCCATGGCCTCCGGGCTGTCTTTGATCTCCTGAATGGAACAGGAAAGTAATCTGGCCAATTCTCCTGCGTGAGGAGTCAGCACCACTTTCCCTTGCCGCTCAGTCCGCCCCAAAAGAGCTTCCTGTAACCGCTTATGGCCCGATAACAGATTCAAGGCATCCGCGTCCAATACCATGGGGATATCCGCATCTTCTAATAGCCAGCCCAGAATTTCACGGGCTTTTTCTGTGGTCCCGATACCCGGTCCTGCCACCACACAATCTGCCCATCTGAGCCCTTCTCTTATCTTTTTCCGGAAACTGTCATCCACTGTCTCATAGCATAAAAGCATAGCTTCCGGCAAGGTTTCCTGGAAAATCACCCTATTGGACTCTGTAGTGCATATCTTTACCATGCCCGCTCCGGCCCGCAATGCACTTTTACTGCAAAGCATGGCAGCTCCTGCCATTTGCTCACTGCCTGCAAATAAAAAGACTTTTCCAAAGGTTCCCTTGTTGCCGTCCGGCCTGCGCGCAGTGAGGTACTCCTTGGCCTCACCTGTCAGAGTATACATAACCGGCGGCTGGCTGTCAAAAGCTTTTTCATTAATTCCAATATCCATGCAGATCACCCGCCCCGCATACTGAGCCCCCGGATAAAACAAAAGTCCTCTTTTTTTGTAAGCAAAGGTAACTGTCATATGGGCCTGCACAGCCACACCCCACACCTTGCCTGTATCTGCGTCTATGCCTGAGGGCACATCTACGGATATCTTCCACGCTTTGCTGGCATTCATACGACAGATTGCATCCCTATAGATTCCGGTCACCTCTCTGCTAAGCCCGATTCCAAACAAAGCATCCACAATTATATCATATTCTCCCTCAGGCAAAATGCTGCTAAGAGTCATGCCATAATTTGCTAAAATCTGAAGCTGCAGTTTCGTCTCTTCAGGTACTCTCTGCGGATCCCCCAAAAAGACCGTCTCCACCCGACATCCCATGTCAACCAGCAGTCTGGCTATGGCCAGACCGTCGCCGCCATTATTACCGCCTCCGGTGGCCACAAGTATTTTTTTTGATAAAAGTTCTGACTGCCCTGGAAATTGCGAACAGATGACCTCCACCGTCTTTAATGCCGCCCGTTCCATAAGAACTGTTCCAGGAATTTTAAGACTGTGGATGGTATGGTAGTCATACCGTTTCATTTCCTGGGCTGTCACCAAATATTCTATTGCCATATGCTACCTTTTATTTCTTTGTTTCTTTGTTATATCTTTCCAGGTTATAAGACAATTTCATCAGGCTGTCAGACAAATGTACATTCTCAACCTGAATTCCCTTAGGCACATTCAAATCCACATGGGCAAAATTCAGAATGGCCTTGATACCGTTTTGCACCAAGATCTCCGCCACCTCCACCGCACTGGTCTTGGGAATCGTCAGCACCGCGATGTCTATGTTGTTTTCCCTGATAAACTGCTCCACCTCGTCCATACCGCGCACCGGGATCCCTCGTACTTTTTTGCCAATCAGAGTCTCATTTTTATCAAAAAGGCCCTTTAAAATAAACCCTCTGCGCTCAAAATTCATATAGTTCCCCAGCGCCTGGCCCAAATTACCGGCTCCGATGATGATCAGATTATGAGTCTTGTCCAAACCCAGGATTTTACTGATCTCTCTATACAATAAATCCACATTATAACCATAACCCTGTTGGCCAAAGCCTCCAAAATTGTTAAAATCCTGGCGGATCTGGGACGCTGTTACCTGCATAAGTTCACTGAGTTCCTGAGAAGATATCCTCTCCACCCCCTGATCCTTTAACTCTCCTAAATATCTGAAATAACGGGGAAGTCGTCCGATCACCGCCTGAGAAATCTCTTTTTCTACCACTGCAATACCTCCTATAGCTTTTTTGCTATAACTTTCATTATATAAAAATGGTAAAATGATGTCAATCAATTGACACAATAAAATATCAACGCTATTATAATATTGTCAAGTTCTAAACTGGCCTTCCGAGAGCTGGACCCTGCTATTTTGACGGGCAAGCTCTCGCACCGTGAAAGGCGTAACGGATGCTAGACTCGAGCCGAAACACTTCCTGTTCCGGCTGACCTCGTCAAGCACCGACGCCTTTCAAGGACCCGTCAAAATAGCAGGGTCCAGCTCTCGGAAGGCCAGTTTAGAACTTAAAAACATTATAACATAACAAAAATGGAGTTGCGCAATGATTTTATCTTGTCAGAATATTTGTAAATCTTTTTTAGAAAACAGTATATTGAAAAATGTATCTTTTCACATAGAGGACAATGAGAAGGCTGCCATCGTTGGAATCAACGGTGCCGGCAAAACCACTTTGCTGCGCATCATCATGGGAGAGCTTGCTGCAGATGAGGGTCAGGTGATTTTGGCCAAAGGAAAGACCATAGGATATCTGCCCCAGGCTGCGGGCATTGACAGTCGCCTCAGCATCTATCAGGAGCTGCTTGGTGTCAAACAGGAGCTTCTCGATACCGAAGCCCAGCTGCGGCAGTTGGAAAGCTCCATGAAAAATGCTGCCGGAAGTGACCTGGATGCTTTGATGCAAAAATATACCCACCTTACCCATGTGTATGAAATGAACGGCGGCTATGCCTACCAAAGCGAGGTTGTAGGTGTATTAAAGGGACTTGGATTCGAAGAAAGTGACTTTTCCAAACCCATCTCCACCCTCTCCGGCGGCCAGAAGACCCGGGTTGCTCTAGGCAAACTTTTGCTCCTTGCCCCCGACCTGATCATCCTGGATGAGCCTACCAACCACCTGGACATGCACTCTATCACCTGGCTGGAATCTTACCTGATCAACTACAAGGGAGCTGTACTGATTGTCTCCCACGACCGGTATTTTCTCAACAAGATTGCCCGCAAGGTTATTGAACTGGATCAATCCAAGGCCACTGTTTTTCTGGGTAATTACTCCGATTATGCGGCTAAGAAAGAGATCCTTCGTATTGCAGCCTGGAATGCCTATGTAAACCAACAGCGGGAGATCAAGCATCAGGAAGAGGTCATTGAAAAACTCCGCTCTTTTAACCGTGAGAAATCGATTAAGCGGGCAGAGAGCCGTGAGAAAATGTTAAATAAGATTGATGTGCTGGAAAAGCCTACTGAGGTTCGCACCGACATGCATCTGAAACTGACACCGGGCAAGACCAGTGGCGAAGATGTACTTACTACAGAAGATCTTGCCAAGTCCTTTGGCACTCAGAAACTTTTTGAATCTATCTCCTTCCAGGTAAAGCGTGGCGAACATGTTGCCATCATCGGAGACAATGGTACCGGAAAAACCACCCTGCTAAAGATCATCGATGGTATTCTGGACGCCGACCGCGGCAGCGTACGGCTTGGAACCAATGTAGAGATCGGCTATTATGATCAGGAGCACCACGTACTGCACCCTGAAAAGACCCTGTTTGAGGAAATTTCAGACGAGTATCCATACATGACCAACACAGAGATACGAAATGTGCTGGCCGCCTTTTTGTTCACAGGCGACGATGTATTCAAACTGATCCGCGACTTAAGCGGCGGGGAACGGGGCCGGGTCAGCCTGGCAAAACTGATGCTCAGCGACGCCAACTTTCTGCTACTGGACGAGCCCACCAACCATCTGGATATCCAGTCTAAAGAGATTTTGGAGGATGCACTGAACAATTATGAAGGCACTATCCTTTATGTCTCCCACGACCGATATTTTATCAATCGCACTGCTACCAGAATCTTAGATCTGACCCAGGGGCAGCTGCTGAATTATATCGGAAATTATGATTATTATCTGGAAAAAAAGGAAGCTGTAGAAAATGCAATGCTCATAAAAGATACATGCAAAACTACCGTCCAGGCCACTGTTTCCGATACCAAAGCGAATTGGCAAGCCAAAAAAGAGGCTCAGGCCAAAGCCAGAAAAAAAGAAAACGATCTGCGCAGGTGCGAAGAAGAGATCGCCAATCTGGAAGATCGTCAAAAAGAACTGGAAGCCCTCATGTCTCTGCCGGAAAACGCTACAAATGTATCAAAACTCCAAGAGATAGCCACACAACAGGCTGCCCTGGAAGAAAAACTGACGGAGCTTTATGCTTTATGGGAGACTTTGGCTGATTAGCACATCCTGTAACCATTGTATGTACTCTTTTCGCACATTCTCCGGTGCAAGGATCTTCACATCCTTTCCAATGCCGGAGAGCCAGCCGAAAAACTGACCGCTGATTGCCGCCTGAATGCGGATGGTAAAGATGCCATCCGCTTTTTTTCGGATATTGGATTCCTTTCCAAAACGATCCAGCATCACCCCAACTAATCTGTCCGTAAACTGTAGGGTAACGGTCTCCACTCTGCCTCCGAACATGCCAAAAGTCTGACCCGCATATTTCGCCAGATCCAGTTCCCGATACTGCTCTCCTCCCAATCTGCTCTGTTTCGTCAGCTGCACCGCTCCCATCTTATCCACCCGGTAATGCTTGATACCATGTGCCTGGTCATCATATGCCACAAGATAATAATTCTCATCCTGCCAAAGCAGCGCCCAGGGACTGACTGTATAGCATTTCCCGTCCCTTCTGGGAAGCATTTGTTTATCAGCTGTCCAGTCCAGATAAGTGAAAGATATCTGCACATTGTCCCGAATGGCTGTATGTATGGCATCTACGCTGTAATAAATGCTTTCATTCTCCGTTTTTGCCCTGCCGGCAACAAACACCTGCCGCTGTAGCTGGGAAGCCTCCCTTTTGCTGGTCAGTTTTTCCAGCTTTCTGATCAAAGCCCTGGATTTTTTCTCCGTAATAAAACGGCTGGATTGCACCACATCCACCAGCAGTTTCAGTTCAGCCAATTCGAATTCTCTGCTGGCCAGATAATAACCACTGTTTGCCCTGGACTGTACCTGTATGACATCATACCCATAATCGATCAGACAATTGATATCATCATAGATACTTTTGCGTTCTGCACGGATCCCATTCTCAGATAGTCGGCTTATGATCTCCTGAGTAGAGAGCAAATGACTTTCATCCGTCTCTTGTTCCAGCATCCGTATGATATATAATAACTTCAATTTCTGATTGGAAGACTTAGCCATATCTGCTCCTTCCCGTCAAACAATCTCAAAAATTTCCCGCAAAGTTCTTATCTCATATGTAACCTCCGAAGTCCCGGACTGTCCATCCTCCTGGGGATGGTACCAGCAAGTATGGATTCCGGCATTTGCCCCACCCTTGATATCACTGGTCAAAGAGTCGCCGATGATCAGCACCTTCGTTTTTTCAAAAGACTCATGCCTTTGCTTAAGTTCCTCAAAACATGCATCAAAGAATTCCCTTTGAGGTTTGGGTGCCCCAAGTTGCTCCGATATAAACAGTTTTTCAAAAACCTCTGTAAAGCCTGACAAACCTAGTTTCATCTCCTGTGTGACCGTCACTCCGTTTGTCACTGCGTACTGATGGTATCCCATCTCTTGCAGTCGCTTGCAAATAGCAAGTGATGTCTCACCTGCCTCTTCTATATAGCGATAAATAAGCCCAAGGCTGGTCTGATAAGCTTTTAAGAAGTTGGGCAGATCCGGACATACAATACCGTATTCCCGGAAAAAATCCTCAAATCTGCCGGTCAAAAGCTGACTTTTGGTAACTTCGCCCCGCTCCAAACGTTTCCACCAGCCGTCATTGATCACCTCATACCGATCGATCATCTCCTCCGTAGGCACCACCGAAATATCCTCCAGGCATTTTCTAAGAGAATTCCTGGCAGAATAAGAAAAATCCAATAAGGTTCCGTCCACATCCCACAAAAGAAAATCGTATTTTTTATTTATTCTCACTGTTTTCCTCCAACAACTGTGCAGCTGCTTTGGCTTCTTTTTTCTTACGAAGTGTAATTCCAATAAAAATACCTGCCCCACCCAGTACAACAATGATAAGCAAAAGCAGCAAGTATGAAGCAAAAGAACTCAAAAAAGCAAGTAAATTTGACATTGTTTTTCCTCTTTTCTTAAAATTATAGTGCCCCACCATCATCTTCCAACAAAACTTCCCCATCTGCAGCGCCGGTGGCCAATGCATCGCAGCGTTCATTTTCGGGATGACCATGGTGACCTTTGATCCATTGAAACTCCACCTGATGAGGTTCCATGGCATGCAATAGGCGCTGCCATAGTTCTATATTTTTGACCGGCTTTTTGGTGCTGGTCTTCCATCCATTTTTCAGCCAACTGCCGATCCAGTTTTGATTAAAAGCATCGGTCACATATTTAGAGTCTGATATCACCGTCACGTGGCAAGGCTTAGTCAGTGCCTCCAGACCTGTGATCACTCCCATCAGTTCCATGCGATTGTTGGTGGTCCTGCGATAACCTGCAGAAAACTCTCTTTCATGCAGATTGCCCTTGGCATCTACGTATTGGAGCACAGCCCCATATCCACCGGGTCCTTCCGGATTGCCTCTGGCGGCACCATCTGTATAAAGCTTCACGTGCATCATTTCCTCACCTCCCCCATCTTCCACAGACCTGTTTCTAAGAATCCGACGGCCTGCCGGTTGGCCTGTTCTATGATTTCCTGATCATATCCAATGATCTGCAGCAATCGTATGGCATTGCGGGAGGTTGCTTTCCCGGGTTTTAAAAGATAATTAAAATGGATATCCCCATCCTCCATATCTTCCTCAAAATGATAATTATTATACTCATTTTCCAAAAGTGAGGTCAATTCAATATCGTGAGTGGCTGCAAAGCATAGTACATTTTCCCCTGTCAGTTTGCGCAAGATCTGGGAAGAAGCCGCAATCCGCTCCACGGTATTGGTACCTCTGAGCACTTCATCCACGAAACACAAAACCTTATGCTTTGACACTTCAGCAAAATCCAATATCCTTTTTATGGACTTAATCTCCACAATATAATAACTCTCCCCACCTGTCAGATCGTCTCTAAGGGCCATAGAGGAACAAATGTGATAAAAGTCCCCTTCATACACATCCGCAGGGCAGGTATAGATGGTTTGGGCTAAAATTGCTCCAACTGCCACCGTCTTTAAAAAGGTGGACTTGCCGGAAGCATTGGAACCTGTGATCAGAACTCCTTTGTCCGTAGAAATACTGTTTCTAACCGGATCCTCTATCAGCGGATGATACAGGTTCTCGGCCCGAAATATGCCGCCCTGTGTAAATACCGGCCTGCACCACCGGTCCTTCAGAGATTCCCGGAAAGAGCCCGCCACGATGGCACACTCCAGATATCCGATGGTCTCTGCCAGAACGTTTACATCCTCCACTGTCAGCCTGATCTGGGCCAGCATACTATTAAATTTGATCAGATCAATATGCAGAAGCATCCGCAGATAATCCATAAAAATATCTAAAAGATTACCGGACCCCGACATGCGCCCGGAGGACATCAGCCAATAAGAACCCCTGCGAAAACGTCCAAGCTTTTGCTTGTGAAACTTGATCTTGCTGATCTCCTTTTCACAGGCATCTATCTTCATCATTCCCAGCTCATCCGCCGCCCCCAAAAGCCGCATCACATAGGCAAAACTGGTAATGTAAGAGTCAATTTCACTTTTTTCTTTGAAATACGAGATCATATTATAAATAGATAATAAGATAAAGAAAAGTACACCCAATGAGGGCTCTACAAATAAACAAGCCACCGCCGGAATAAAAAGTCCATTCACAATATGGTGTTTTAAATTACTTCTTTTTCCAAGCACATCCAGATGATCCAGATAATCATAAAGAGAAAACTTTCCGGTTCTTCCCAGCCTGGCAAGTGTATACTGCACCTTCACTCTCACATCCGGATTTTGCCCAAAATAATTGCAGATCTCATCGAAATGCTTGAGTTCCTCAGGAGAATCAACAGGTGTGCGCAACCTGTAATACAGATATTCTTCCCCTGCAGAGGAATAGGTACAATTAATTCTTTTAAAAATATCATCAAAACTCAGATCATTCCAGGTAATATCATCAATCTGCTCATCAGAAGCATGTCTTTCAAAAAATCGGGCTATGGATGCATACTGTTCCGGTCCGTATTTTCTCTGGGGCACACTGCCGTATTCCTCATACAATTTACGGATAAAATCCTTTTTCTTCTTTTTCTCATCCCAGGCACCTTTGATAAATACCACCACTATAAAAACCACAGCGGCAATGCCAAACACCAGATATGCTTTCATGAAAACCCTCGAATCTTTCTTGAAATAGGGGCCAAAAAGCCAGACAGACCATGTCTGAATGACTTTTTGACCCGAATAAAAACAATGATCGCTTAAAATTCAATCAACAATTACAGGAAAATGTACTTCAAAATAAAGAGTACGGAAAGTACATACATCAAAATACTTACCTTGCCCTTTGCCTTGCCGGTGCACAGATGGATCAGAGTCCAAGAGATAACGCCGATTACGATACCCTCGGAAATGCTGTAGCACAGAGGCATGAACAGGATGGTCAGGAATGCAGGAATTGCTTCCAGCAGGTTGTTCCAATCAATCTTAGCAACAGATGCTATCATGTAGAAGCCTACGATGATCAAAGCGGGAGCAGTTGCGAAAGAAGGAATGGTCAGGAACAGAGGTGAGAAGATGATGGACAGCAGGAACAGGATAGCTGTTACGATAGCTGTCAAACCGGTTCTACCGCCCTGAGAAACGCCGGATGCACTCTCAACGAAGGTGGTGGTGGTGGAAGTACCCAGAACAGCACCTGCACTGGTAGCAACCGCATCAGCCATCAGAGCGCCTTTAATCTTGGGCAGTTTGCCATCCTTGGTCAGCATATCAGCCTTGGAAGCCACACCGATCAGAGTTCCCAGTGTATCAAAAATATCAACAAACAGGAATGCGAATACTACAACGATGAAGTTGAATACATTCTTGATCGCGCCAAAGTCAGCGGTAAATGCCTGTCCAAAGGTCTTGCCAAGGGCAGAAAAGTCAAAGGATATAAAATCGGTAGGGATCACGGGGTACATGCCCAGGTCAGGATTAGGAACATACAGACCAACCAACTCGCAGATGATACCCAGTACCCATGTGATCAGAATACCGAAAAGGATGCCGCCCTTAACCTTCTTTACCAAAAGAATACCGGTAACGATCACCCCGATCAGAGCCAGCAGAGCGCCCATACCTACAGAATTAAAATTGTCATGGAATTTCTGATAGGTTACCAGAGTAGAACCTTCATCAATAACGATCTTTGCATTCTGCAGACCGATGAATGCAATAAACAGACCGATACCTGCACTTACTGCAGCCTTCAGGGTCAAAGGAATGGCATTGAAAATTGCCTCACGTACGTTGGTCAGGGAAAGGATGATAAAGATCACACCTTCCACAAAAACTGCCAACAGAGCAATCTTCCAGTCATATCCCATGGAACCGCAGACTGTAAATGCGAAATAAGCATTCAGGCCCATGCCGGGAGCCAGTGCAAAGGGATAGTTGGAAAACAGTGCCATCAATACAGTACCGATAAAGGATGCCAGTGCAGTAGCGATCAGAACTGCATTTGCGTCCATACCGGATGCTGAAAGGAGATTCGGATTCACAGCCAGAATGTAAGCCATGGTCATAAAGGTAGTAATACCAGCCATAACCTCAGTCTTCACATTGGTGCCGTGATCCTTGAGTTTGAAAAATTTCTCTAACATATTTTTTCCCTCCTCTGTAAAATTGTTTAGAGATATTGTGAAAGCCTCCGCTTTACAATCATAAAGAAAAACTTTTTGGCAGCAGTTCCTCCAAAGAATACACCTCATAATCTGCCTCAGCTTTTGCCAAGATCACCAAAAAATCTTTATCACAAAACTCTGACATCACCTGCCTGCACACGCCGCAGGGATAGGCATATTCTGTGGGCACCTTCCCTGCCGGCCCGCCTGCTATGGCAATGGCCTTAAAATGCCTCTCTCCTTCACTTACTGCCTTAAAAAAGGCTGTCCGCTCCGCGCAGTTGGTAGGCCCGTAGGCCGCATTTTCAATGTTGCAGCCGGAATATATCTTTCCTTCCGCGGTCAAAAGGGCTGCCCCTACCGCATACCCGGAATAGGGGGCATAAAATAATTCCCTGGCCTGAAATGCCCTACGGATCAGTTCCTCTCTATCACTTCCATCAATTCTTATCACCATATCCACACCTTTTAGACAGGAAAGCGCGGGATTGCTCCCAACAATAATTTGGCAAAGGTCTCTGAAGCCTGATCTGCCGCCTGCTGTACCTCTTCATGAGATAAAGGATTGACACTAAGGCCGGCAGCCAGATTGCATACACAGGATACGCCGCACACTCGCATCCCCATGTGGCGTGCCGCAATTGCCTCCACCACAGTGCTCATGCCAACCGCATCCACACCCAAGCTTCCCAGCATCCTGATTTCCGCAGGAGACTCAAAGGAGGGTCCTGTAAGCTGGGCATAAACACCCTCTTTTAAAATAATCTGCTGTTTCAAGGCACTTGCCCTGATCAGCACCTGTAAGTCCAAATCATAAACCTGGGTCATATCCGGGAAACGTACGCCCAATTCTTCCACATTGGGGCCGATCAGAGGATTGGGGGCAAACAATGCAATGTGATCCGTAAGCATCATCAGATCCCCGGCCTGAAAGTCCTTGTTCACACCGCCTGAGGCATTGGTCAGAAACAAGATCCTGGCACCCAAAAGTCCCATCAGACGAATGGGTAACACCACATCAGAAACCGGATATCCCTCATAATAATGCACACGGCCCTTCATACAAACCACTTTTTTGTCACTCAAATATCCGAAAACAAATTTCCCTGCATGTCCCGGCACTGTGGATACCGGAAATCCCGGAATTTCATCGTAAGAAATCTCACATTCCACCTGTATATGCCTTGCAAAATCTCCAAGTCCGGAGCCTAAAACAATGGCAACTTCCGGCTGAAAATCTGTTTTTTCTCTTATCGTATTGCAGCAAGATATCAACTTCTCATAAATTGCAGACATTTTCCTACCTCATACACATTTTAATATATTTTAACATAGGATTTGAATTGTCGCAAGAAGAAAGTGAGGATGCCCTCCGACATCCTCTCCCCTACTAAATGATGATACATATCATACCGCCATTGCTTTCATTCACGATTTTTTGCATGGTATCCTGAAGCTTCATCTGACTCTCATCTCCGATCATGGCAATCTTGCTTGTGATACCATCGTTCACCAGCTGTTCCACGGTCTTGCCAAAAATATTAGTCTCCCAGATGCCCTCCTCAGACGTAGCTGCCTGACCGATATAACGAATTAGATCCTCCGCTTGCTGCTGGGTGCCTACAATAGGTGCGATCTCTGTCTCTATATTTGCACGGATCATATGAATGGAAGGACTTTGGGCTTTGATCTTCACACCGTATTTGTTGCCGTGACGGATCACCTCCGGTTGATTCAGAGTGATCTCATCCCGCTCCGGTCTTACCACACCGTAGCCCTTGCTTCGCACTGCCTGCAGAGCCTGCAGCACCTTGGCATATTCCTTCTTCATATCCGCCATCTCCCTCAGCTTGGAGATCAGCTGATACTCTCCCGAAATTTCCTCACCTACCATCTCACTGAGCATCTCATAATAATAGACCTGATCGATATCCATCTGTACTTTGATACAACCATCTGCCAGATTGATCTGTTCCAACTTACAACGTTTTACGTACTCACTATTAATATCTACAGATCGTTCTTTCACGTCCCGGATGGTGTTCAGATCCTTGATCATCTCTCTGACCCTGCCGATCAGATCCTGCTTGATCTTGTTATTCAAAGGCAGCATTTCCACCCACTTGGGCATGTAAAACTCCATCATGGAAATAGGAAATTCATAAAGTACCTGTTCCATGATCATATGGATGTCATCCTTCTTTAGCTGGGCGCAATTGACCGGCAATACCTTCACCTGATACTTTTCCTTTAATTCCTCGGCCAGCCGCTGTGTCTCCTCCGCAAAAGGCCTTTCCGTATTCAGCAGCACAATAAAAGGTTTATGCAGTTTCTTCAAAGCCTGCACTGTCTTTTCTTCCGCGTCTATGTACTGACTTCTGGGAATTTCTCCAAAACTGCCATCCGTGGTCACGACGATTCCAATCGTGGAATGATCATTGATGACCTTGTCTGTGCCCACGCCTGCCGCCTGGGTAAAGGGGATTTCGTAGTCAAACCAGGGGGTTCTGACCATGCGTTCCGTATCCTCCTCCATGTGGCCCACAGCTCCCTCTACCATGTAACCCACACAGTCAATAAGGCGCACATTGACCTCCACATCCCCGCCCAACATTACTTTGGCAGCCTCCTTAGGTATAAATTTAGGCTCCGTGGTAGTGATCGTCTTACCTCCGGAGCTTTGAGGCAGCTCATCCTGTGCCCTCTGTTTGCTGTTTTCATCTGTCATGAAAGGCAGCACCATCACATCCATAAATCGCTTGATAAAAGTGGACTTGCCGGTCCGCACCGGTCCCACCACACCGATGTAAATTTCTCCCCCGGTGCGGTATTGTATATCTTTGTAAAGGTCGTAAGTACTCAATTCAGAATCCGCCATGAAAAAACCTCCTGCATACGCATGTAATATTTCACTACATGTATATGCGGAGGTTTCTAAAATCATCACATGATTACACGTTTAAAGTTTTTCTTACCGCGCTTCACTACCATACCTTCTCCGGCAAACTGCTCCGGCGTGTAACAGGTCTTGATATCAGTCACCTTCTCGCCGTCCACGGTCACACCGCCCTGCTCCACAGCGCGTCTGGCCTCGGATCTGGAAGTGTTCAGCCCGGAAGCAGTCAGCACACCGAGAATATCAATCTTACCATCCTGGAACAGATCCTCAGTCAAGGTTTCTGTGGGCATCTGGGCTGCATTGCCGCCTGCAAACAGGGCCTTGGCGCTTTCCTGGGCCTTAACAGCCTCTTCCTCGCTGTGTACCAGCTTGGTCAATTCAAATGCCAGGATTTCCTTGGCCTGGTTCAACTGGCTGCCTTCCCATTTGTCCATCTCTTCGATCTGCTCCAAAGGAAGGAAAGTCAGCATACGCAGACATTTCAGCACATCCGCATCATCCACATTTCTCCAGTACTGGTAAAAATCAAAGGGAGAAGTCTTCTCCGGATCCAGCCACACAGCACCCTTTTGGGTCTTGCCCATCTTTTTTCCCTCGGAATTAAGAAGCAGATTGATGGTCATGGCGTAGGCATCCTTGCCCAGCTTACGGCGGATCAACTCTGTGCCGCCCAGCATGTTGCTCCACTGGTCATCCCCGCCAAACTGCATGTTGCAACCGTATTTCTCGTACAAAGCCAGGAAATCATAGCTCTGCATGATCATGTAGTTAAACTCCAAAAAGCTAAGGCCCTTCTCCATGCGCTGCTTGTAGCACTCTGCGGTCAACATACGATTCACACTAAAGTGCACGCCCACATCACGAAGCAGCTCCACATAGTTCAGATTCAGCAGCCAGTCTGCATTGTTTACCAGCATCGCCTTGCCCTCGGAGAAGTCAATGAACTTACTCATCTGCTTTTTAAAGCACTCTACGTTGTGATCAATGGTCTCCTTGGTCATCATGGTGCGCATGTCACTTCTGCCGGAAGGATCACCGATCATGGCAGTACCGCCGCCAATCAGGGCAATGGGCTTATTGCCGGCCATCTGCAGCCTCTTCATCAGGCAAAGGGCCATAAAATGTCCTACGTGCAAGCTATCTGCAGTAGGGTCAAAGCCAATATAAAACACTGCCTTTCCTGCATTGATCAGTTCCTTGATCTCTTCCTCATCTGTCAATTGAGCCAGAAGTCCTCTGGCTTTCAGTTCGTCAAAAATGGTCATGGTGTTGTCCTCCTTGTAACTTTGTTGCTTCACGTCTAAAAATAGCAAAAGCCCGTCCTTTTCAAAAGGACGAGCTCTGGTCTCGTGTTACCACCTAATGTTCCCACACATCTCACAATGTATGGCTTAGTAAGTATCCTGTGAATACTCCGGCTGATATCGGTGCCTGCCGGCAAAGCCTACCGGGTGCGAACACCTTTCGGTTTGCTGCTCCGAGATGTACTTCCTGCCACTCTCCACTGCGCCTCTCACCGACCGGCAACTCTCTGTAGGTTCTAAGTAACAGTACTCTTCTCTTCATCGCGTTAATTATGATTTTCCTCATTATACAAGTTGAATTGCAGATTGTCAACTGTAAATTTATAACCCCTATTTATTCACCATCAACTTTACCATGGCCTGATTCAGCCCGTCCACGGTCAGCTTGTACATGGGAAATATCCCTTTAATTGCTGTTTCCGCCTCTCTCCAGGGAGCATGGCCGGGCGCCATCTTAGGATTCAGCCAGACAACTTTTTTATACTTTTTCTTCACCAGCTGCAGCCACTCATAGCCGGACAGACCGCCGTTTGGCCCACGGTAGTTGCCGGTGTCGGAGTAAAGTTCCTCCGGCGCCATAGCTGCATCACCTACGATGATCACTTTGTAATCGCTGTCCAGATTGCGGAACATCCAATCTGTATCGATCCAGTCTCCATTTTCGCACTCCGGCGTCTTGTAAAGCTTGCTGTAGATACAGTTGTGGAAGTAATAAGTCTTCACATCTTTATAGTGATTGGACTTGTGCACTGCCTGAAAAATATCATTTAAAAGCTTGCTAAAAGGGATCATGGTGCCACCGGAATCCATGAGCAGCAAAAGTTTCACTGCATTCTTCCTGGGCTTTTGCATAACGATCTGCAGACAACCGCCGTTGTTGCAGGTCTTATCCACAGTTCCGTTGATATCCAGCTCTGTCTCCGGAATATCCAGTCTGGCCGAAAACTGGCGCAGCTTTCGAAAAGCTATCTGAAACTGCCTGTTATCCAGCACTCTGTCATCTCTAAAATCACGGTATTTCCGCTCGCCAATGACTGCAAACGCGGACTGGTGACCTGTCTTTCCGCCCACACGCAGGCCGCCCACATTGCCGCCGCTGTTTCCAAAGGAGGTTTTGCCCATGCTGCCGATCCAGAAGCTTCCGCCGTTGTGCTCACTGTCCTGATCCCGCAGGCGCTCCTTAAACTTCTGCTCCACCTCATCCTTATCCATGAAGACTTGATTGTCCTCCATCTGGTTCAGCATGTTTCTGGCCTCCTCATCAGCCAGTTCCTGCAGATCCGTCTTGTCCAACCATCTGAGCATCTGGCTGGTGATCTCCCGCTCTGCCTTCACCGCCTTAAAGCACTCTTCAAAGGCCATATCAAATTTATCAAAATCTGTCTCACTCTTTACCAGGATCATCCGGGCCACATAATAAAATCCGGTCATGGAACTGCCGCACAAATCCTTTTCCAAGGCCTCCTGAAGGGCAAGAAACTCACCCAGAGTCACCCGCAGGCCCATCTCTCTCAGGGTCTGAAAAAACTTTAAAAACATATATTACACCCTCTGTTTTACAAGATTCAAATCCTCATCCTTCTTTACTACTACACCGATAAAGGGCAGCGTTGCCTTAATCTTTTCTGTAGGAATCCCTCCGATCTGCAGTGCATTGACCCAGTCAATCAACTCTGAGGTACTGGGCTTTTTGCGAATGTCACGCATAGCCCGGATGTCGTAAAAGGCCTCCATGGCGCTCTGAAGCAAGGCTTCCTCCACGTTAGGATGATGTACCTTGACAATCTGTTCCATCAGTTCCTTGCTGGGAAAATCAATATAATGAAAGATGCAGCGGCGAAGAAATGCATCCGGCAGCTCCTTCTCCGCGTTGGAGGTAATGATCACGATGGGTCTGTGTTTTGCCTTGACCGTGCGCTTGGTCTCATTGATATAAAATTCCATCTGATCCAGCTCCCATAAAAGGTCATTGGGAAACTCCAGATCGGCCTTGTCGATCTCATCAATCAAAAGAACCACCTGCTCCTCAGAGTCAAAAGCCTCACCAAGCTTCCCCAGCTTAATATATCTGGAGATATCATCCACTCCCTCCTCACCAAACTGGCCGTCATAGAGCCTTTGAATGGTATCGTACACGTAAAGGCCCTCCTGGGCTTTGGTGGTGGATTTGATATTCCAGATGATCAATCTTTTACCCAGGGATGCAGCAACAGCCTGGGCCAGCATGGTCTTGCCCGTGCCCGGCTCCCCTTTGATCAAAAGCGGCTTTTTCAGCGCGATAGCTACGTTGACACTGGCCATCAGTTCCTCGCTTGCCACATATTCTCCAGTGGATGTAAACATCAATTCGCTCATGGTATTCCTCATTTCTTCGAGGCATCTTCGGTATTACTCTGTGCCGCCCCGTAGACACAATAACATGTTACGATATTCTTTTCATAAAAGCAAGAAAATATTTATATCTGTCGAATAATGTTATATTTTTAAAATTATTTATGTCGTTTGATGTAAAACTCAATTAAATTAACATTGTTTTTTACACGAACATATGTTATGCTACATACATAACAATGTAAAGGGGATAAATTATGTATAGAAAAATCACAAAATATTTTCAGGAGTGGAAAGAAAGCCCCCACCGCAAACCGCTTATTTTACAGGGAGCAAGACAGGTGGGTAAAACCTACTCTATTTTGGAGTTCGGCCGTACACACTACGACAATGTGGCTTACTTTAACTTTGAAAGCAATCCAAAGCTCTCTGACACTTTCAGCGAAAGCATCAATCCCGATTATTTAATTCCTATTCTCTCACACATTGCCGGACAGACGATCATCAAAGAAAAAACTCTTATTGTATTCGATGAAGTTCAGTTGTGTGAACGCGCACTGACATCGCTCAAATACTTCTATGAAGAAGCTCCTGAATATCACATTATTGTCGCAGGCAGTTTACTCGGCGTTGCCGTTAATCGTGATAAATTTTCCTTTCCTGTGGGGAAGGTGGATATGAAAACTTTGTATCCAATGGATATGGAAGAATTTATGCTCGCACTTGGGGAAGATAGTCTTGTAGAAAAAATTAAAGAGTGTTTTGCAACCGATACCGCAATGCCTTCTGCCCTGCACAATACAGCACTTAGGCTTTACAGGCAGTATCTTGTGGTCGGAGGAATGCCTGAATGTGTGGTGCAGTATGTAAACACCAAGGATCATATCCTGGTTCGTCACACCCAGAGCAACATCCTTATCAGCTATCTTAACGATATGAGCAAGTATAATAATCTCAACGAGATTAAGAAAACCCGACTTGTTTATGATAATATTACCGTTCAACTTTCCAAGAAGAACACTCGTTTCCAATATAAGTTACTTAAAAAAGGCGGCCGGGCTTCGGAATTTGAAAATGCAATTGAATGGCTTGTTCTTTCAGGTATTGTTTCTCAAATTTATAAGCTGGAGCAAATAAAGAAACCCTTGGAAAATTACCGTGATATTGATACTTTCAAGGTGTATGTATCCGATCTAGGCCTTCTATGTGCCAAAAAAGACCTTATCCCTGATGATGTCTTGTATATGTCCGAGGAACTCAACGACTTCAAGGGTGGTATGGTTGAGAACTATGTTAATTCTCAACTTATCATAAACGGCTATACGACCTACTATTGGGAATCAGACCGTGGTGCAGAAGTTGATTTCATCATCCAGCGAAACGGCAAAATTATACCTATCGAGGTAAAATCTGCCGACAATACCCGCGCAAAAAGTTTAAAAATATATATGGATGCATACAAGCCGGATTATGCCATCAAGCTTTCCACTATGAATTTTGGATTTGAAAACAGCAAAAAGACTGTTCCGTTGTATGCAGCCTTCTGCATCTGATCTTACAAATGACACCCGTTGGAAAGTCGTCAGGCACACAAAGCAAGGGCAAAGCCAAGTTTTTCTCGGCTTTGCCCTTTTGCTTTGTGAAGATTTTACTCTATATATCAATCGGCAGCAGAGATCACTACGTCCTGATAATAGTAGAATTTACCCAGATATCCCGGATCGGTTACTGCATCCGGAGAAATGTCTGTATAATCAATCAGTTCCTGATCATTTACCTTAACTACGATGTGAACGCCACCTGTCACATTCTCGGTGGTCAATTCAATCTTGTTCTCTTCGCCAAAGTTGAAGATATCTTTAGCTGCTAAAGTTTGACCGGAAGAACCACCGATAAACCATGTACGAACACCACTGTTCCATCTCTGCAATTCTACAGAAATATCATCATTAGTATTAAAGATTATTGTGTATCCGTTACCTACGCCGTTAGGACTAAATGATGTCCCTTGATCATATACATTATTTCTGAAAATAATGCCCGGCCAGTCAGCTGACGCATGCTTGTCTATTTTCAAATTAAAGGTAATGGTGGAATCCCCAAAGAGTTGTGCATGGTACTTTGCCTCATGACCACCGCCCAAACCGGTTACCCAGTTTGCAGGGTTATCAACCATTTCATCTAATATGATATCACCGGTCAAAACGGGCTCCTTGGTTACATTCACAGTCCAAACCTGACTCTGAGTGCCATCAGTGGTGGATACAGTGTACTCTTCTGTCAAATCAGAAAGGTCAACTGCCACTCCGGAAGCAGGACTAACTGTCACGCTGTTGGGAATTCCAATGATAGGTGCCACATTTGTAAGATCTACAGATTGTCTAACTACAATATCGATCTTGTGGTTAACATTGTCGATTTCAGCACTCATCAGACCGGAAGGAATATCAAAGCTTGTGATATCCAACGCGATCTTTTCACTGTCAAATCTTGCAATGCACTTCTCCAGATATACTCTGTCAATCAAATTAACCTCTCCAGATTCCTGGATAGTTCTGGATACTGCCACTGCATCAGCCAGTGCATCATAGGTGGACTGATAAATCTGTCCAACCTGTGTACCAACCTCTGCATTTGCAAGTTTATCCTCAGCCTCTGCGATCAGTTCTGTCATGCTATCTGTTACACGGCTTTCCTTCATCTCAAGAATAAGATCAACCAGTTCAACAGTAGCTTCAGCCATTGCCATCCTGTCCTGAGGAACTGCAGTGGAGAGATTCTCACATACTACTCTCTGATCCTTCACAGCCTGCACCAGCTCTGCGGGATAGCTTCCAACAGAACCATCTGTCTTTACAGAATCAATAAACTGATCCAGATACAGTGTGTAGCTGAGCAGGATATACTTACGATAGATACCATCAGAGATAATATCAGAATCACCATGCATCAGGTTCTCATAAATGATTGCAGTAGTCAACTCATCCTGTCTTTCACTGGCCTTTGCCTTGATAGCAGAATACTCATCTCTGATACCACTTTCCCTGATAATCTCCACAGCCTCTAAAGGATAATCACCGGGTGCAAAGAATACTGCTTCCACATAATAACCGGGAGCAATTCCATCATAAGCCTCATTTGCAGAAACATAGTTATCATATATACTAATTTCTGCTCCATCACCATTGCCCATTTTGGATGAAATAAATCCATTAGGAACATTTTCCAGCACGTTGTTATAAACATCAAGACCCGCACTTCCCTGATCAAGATAGATGCCACCGCTGAAATTAGGCACATCATAGATGTAGTTGCCGGTAATCTCGGATCCATTCAGGTGACCCAAGGTATAAATGGAAGCGCCGTCCACCTGCATTTGCATCACGTTATGGATCTCATTGTATGCAACTCTGTTGCCGGAAGCAACACTATTCAAATATCCTGCATTCCAACCCCAACCAAGTGAGATACCGGAATAAGGCAGATCAAAGAATTCGTTGTAGGAGCAATCCAGATTATGGGTATAGTATGCAGTAACACCGGGTGCACCTGTATTCACAACACCACAACGTGTGATGTAGTTGTCAGTGATCGTGTTGTCCTTAGGAAGCGCCTTGGCATCCATGTTTACACTCGTCTCATTGATGGCTGCAAATCTAAGGACATAGGAATATGTTGAATCTTCAACATAGTACAAATACCGATATTCCTTTCCTCTGAATTGCTCATCAACCTCATAAGTTTGAGTTACCCCTTGTGCAATGCTCTGATCATGAGGTACCGTTACAAGTCTATCTGCATTTGCCTCAATGTCAGCAGTAGAAGTAAGAGGCGTTGCAGAACCATAGATAGAATGGCTTACCTGGGTTACCCAGGCACTGGAGGTCTGAAGTTCAAACTTGTCTACGCTGTACAGATCTCCCATATCCACCTGGAAAGTAGCCTTGGTAAAGTCACCTATGAAATTATACTTTTCAACGGCGGCATTCCAATCCCATGCTCCATCGTTAGTAACACTGTTAGTGATATGATCATAGTTGACAGCTTCATAGTCTGCAGCAACATAGGATGTTACCGTGGAACCAGGAGCAACATTGTCACCGTTTTCATCAAAGGCTGCCAGTCTGTAAACATAAGCATAAGTAGCATCCTCCACATAATACAGGTAGCGATATTCATTATCCTTATATGCATCATCAATTACATATTTCTGATCATATGGATCTGAAGTCTGGGCATAAGACTGATCGTGAGGAATGGATACAATCTTATCTGCTCTTGTCTCAAGATCTGCCGTAGAGGTGATCTTCTCTGCAGAAGCATAAATGGAATGACTTACCTTACATACCCAGCTACCACTGGTCTGCAAATGAATTTCATGAATCTTATGTGCTTCTCCCAAATCCACCTCAAAGGTAGCCTCGGTAAAGTCACCCATGAAATTATATTTTTCAACGCCGGCACTCCAATCCCATACACCATTCCAACGATTATCATCCACCAAATAATCATAATTTGTAGTTTCTACATAGTCCGCCTCAACATAGGAAGTCACAGGCTTGTTCAGGGTGAGGTTTGCACCATAAACTGCCTCATCCTTTATAATATCAGGATCACCAACCACGACAGCAGAATCACCGATATCTTCAAATACATTGCCCACGATCTGGGTATTCTCAGCACCGCTAAGCAATCCGATACCTGCACCATGGAAGCCCTTGATCACGTTGTTTATAAACTGGATGCCATTGGTGTTGGTCAGGTTGATTCCTGCAGGAATCTCATAAGATGCAACGCCATTGTCATCATAAAGTCTTCCAGCCTGCTGATCATAGAAGCCTTCCTCCATCTCACCATACCATGCAGCCAGTTCAAAGGTAAGGTTCTCAAAGGAAATGTTTTCTACCTTCTCAGCCAGATGGGTACCTTCGATAGCAAGGATCTCTTCCAGCTCAGAAGCATATACTTCTGCGGTAGCCATATCTTCGCCCTCGCGAGGATAGTAGTACAGATCACCGGTAGTCTCATCAAAGTAGAACTCTCCGGGCTGATCCAGCTCTGCAAAGGCATTCAGCACATAAAAGCCTGCACCGGGATCTGCTCCCCAGTTAATACTACCAGTGTCTATTGCTGTCAGATGTACATGTAAGGAACTTGTACCATCTCCATTGTCTGTGATGTCTTCTACATTAAATACCATACCCTTCCAGGATCTTGCCAGACGGATCAAGATATCACTGACATCACCTACGGTCACGGATGCCTTGCTCAGTACCTCAGAATCTACAACCAGTCTGTCGGTAGGATAGTTATCGCTGGTATCCACGTCAGATTCACTAAGGATCATGCCGTAGTCCTCACTCTGGGCTCTCTTTGCATACACATCATTTACATACATCTCACCGATGCCTGCTCCTGTAAAGTTTGCCACATTGGCTACATACAGGTTCTCATACTCACTAGACTTGCTCCAGCCTTCAATCTTTCTGCCGCCGGAAATGGTTGCATCACCGGTTGCAACGTATCTTACATAGTGGCCGTTGGAACCACCGTCTTCAACACCAAAGGTCAGGGTATCATCCAGAGCATATACGCCGTCTGCCAGGTATACAATAATGTCTCCCCACATGCTGGCGTTCATGGTCCGTACTTCCTGCTGGGCTCTTGCCAGGGTCTTGAAAGGACTGTCTGCTGTTCCCGCACCTGCATCATCTCCATCGGGAGATACATACAGTTCTGCCTGTACAAAGGATGCATCTGCATCGTACTGGTTGTCAAAGCTGTCATACTCATGCGCCATCTGCTTTGCCACTACCTGTACATCGATGGTC
>SVFM01000025.1 GCA_015056865.1 Lachnospiraceae bacterium | reverse complement strand
TTGCTTGATACTTTGGTTTGTTTTGTTCTGAATAATTCTTTAAGAATTTTCAGGGTTGCATTGCTGTTTATTTGTCAAGGTGCTCTGCTGACCTCTCGGCCGCAACTCGTTCATCATATCACGTTGCTTAACCTTTGTCAACAGGTTTTTTTTATAATTTTCACCGCATTTTTATTGAGACTACTTGTCTCCCGTGCAGTGGATTTTTATTGTATCATTAGTTATTTTATTTGTCAACCACCAAATACACAAAAACCTGCCGACAATTATCGACAGGTTTTTGTGAACGGAGAAGGAGGGATTTGAACCCTCGCACCGCTATTAACGGCCTGCACCCTTTCCAGGGGTGTCCCTTCAACCTCTTGGGTACTTCTCCAGAATAGTTGATTTCATAAATCTATGAAATTTTCGAGGAGAGGGTATCTCCAGCGGAGAGGGTGGGATTCGAACCCACGCGCCCTTGCGGACAAACGGTTTTCAAGACCGCCTCGTTATGACCACTTCGATACCTCTCCGTGCGTATTCGCTAAACTCAACGCAACAACTATATTAACAAAAAAGACATATAGTGTCAACTATTTTTTTGATTTTTTTAAAATGGCCTCAGCCATCAACATATCCTCCGGGGTGGTAATCTTTATGTTCTCATAACTGCCGGTTACCAGCTTAACCGGATGCTGCAGCATGGTTTCCACCACCATGGCATCGTCCGTTACCGTAAAAACCGGTCCGACCTTTTTATGTTCCAGCCTATCAATCAGTGTTTTATAAGCCTCCAGGATCAATTCCCCACGAAATACCTGAGGGGTCTGCACCGCCCAAAGACTCTTTCTCTCCGGTGTCTTGACGGCGATCCCTTCCTCATCCGCGACCTTAATGGTATCCTTAACCGGCATTCCCACCACGCAGGCTCCATACTCTGTCACTTCACGGTAGGTTTCCTCTATCATCTGTTCATTTAAAAAGGGTCTGGCTCCGTCATGAATAAACACGTAGTCCGCAATCTGCCCGGTCTTCCTCATGGCCTGAAGCCCGTTCCAGACAGACAGATAGCGCTCCGCGCCCCCCTCCACCACAGAGATTACCTTTTGAAATCCGTATTTTTCCACAATTTCAGACCGGCCATAAGGAATCTCGCCCTTCCCCACTACCAGTATCACATCCGTTATCCGTTCGTTCTGCTCAAACGTCTGCAGGGCATACCAGATAACCGGCTTGTCTCCCAGTATCATATACTGTTTTGCCACATTGCTCTGCATTCGTTTGCCCACTCCTGCTGCCAACACAATCGCCGTACACTTCTCCTTCATGACGCCTCCCTGTAAAAAAGTATCATCTCTCACCCAACTTCAGGTACGGAACCGCATTCAGGTCCATACCGCTTCTGACACCTTTTTGATACTCATAATACGCTGCCGTTCCGATCATGGCTGCGTTGTCCGTGCAATAGACGGGGGACGGGCGATAGAACTTTATGTTCTCCTTCCTGCATCTCTCCTCAAAAGCCCTTGCAAGAGACGAATTGGATGCCACACCCCCTGCAATGGCAAATTTGTCATATCCAAACTCCTTTACCGCATGCATGGAATGCTCAACCAATACATCGATCACCGCCTTTTGGAAAGAAGCGGCCACGTCCGCCTCCACCACAGGCTCCCCCTTCATCTGACAACCGTTCAGGTAGTTGAGCACCGCTGATTTCAGTCCGCTGAAGCTAAAGTCGTATGCGTTATCCTCCAGCTTTGCTCTGGGAAAATGAATGGCATCCGGATTGCCCTCCTTGGACAACTTATCGATCTTCGGCCCCCCGGGATATCCCAGGCCGATGGCTCTGGCCACCTTGTCAAAGGCCTCGCCCGCCGCATCATCTCTGGTTCTGCCGATCACTTCATATTCGCCGTAATCTCTGACAATGACCAAATGGGAGTGTCCCCCAGATACCACCAGACATACAAAAGGCGGCTCCAAATCTGGATTCTCAATAAAATTTGCACTGATATGTCCTTCAATGTGGTGCACCCCTACCAGCGGGATTCCTGTGGCAAAACTGATCGCCTTGGCCGCGGAAACACCCACCAGAAGCGCTCCCACAAGGCCCGGCCCGTAGGTTACCGCTATGGCATCCATATCCCGCAGCTGCATCCCGGCTTTGCGAAGGGCCTCCTCGATGACCTGATTGATCTTCTCAATATGCTTTCTGGATGCGATCTCCGGCACCACTCCCCCATATACGGTGTGCAGATCGATCTGAGAAAAAATTACATTGGACAATATCTCCCTGCCGTTTCTCACCACCGCTGCCGCGGTCTCATCACAGGAACTCTCTATTGCTAATATGGTTACGTCTTCTCTCATGTTTTCCACTCCGACTTCTCAGTCCTCTTCAAATTTCAGTTCCACTGTGCGGCCATCCTCGGCGGCAACTGCATTGGAAAATATTTTCTTCACAGCCCTCATATAATCCTCCGGCCTGGGCAAGGAAGGACTGTAATGGGTCAACCACAATTCCCGGGCCTGGGCTTTGCGGGCCAGATGGGCCGCCTCATAAAAAGTCATGTGCTTATATTCCTTTGCCTTTTCTTCCTTATCCGGCTCGCCGTACATCCCTTCACAGATAAATAAATCTGCGTTCATTGCGTGATTCACTATGCTTTCCGTAGGCCTGGAATCGGTGGTGTAGGTTACCTTCAGCCCCTTTCTGGGAGCGCCAAGCACCATATCCGGTGTATAAGTCCGGCCCTCCACTTCCACGGTCTCACCCTTTTGCAGCCTGTTCCAGAATCTTTTCTCCAAACCAAGTTCCAAAGCCTTTTCCACCTGAAACTTCCCAACACGATCAATGATCATGTTATAACCATAACAAACCACATTATGATTCACACGAAAAGCCTCTAACTTAAAATCCGGAAAAGAGATCACCTGACTGTTTTCTGTCAGCTCCAGATATTCAATTTCAAAAGGCAGTTCCGGGGCGATCACCCGCAGTGCGGATACTACCCGCTGCAGCCCCTTGGGACCGATCAGCAAAAGCGGCTCTGTCCGCTCCGCATTCCCCATGGTCAGCAACATGCCGGGCAGACCACTGATGTGATCCGCATGATAATGGGTAAAACACATGATATCAATCGGTTTAGGGCTCCAGCCCTTTTCCTTCATGGCAATCTGTGTCCCCTCACCGCAATCGATCAGTATCCCATGCCCGTTATATCGCATCATCAGAGAAGTCAGCCATCTGTAAGGCAATGGCATCATGCCTCCCGTTCCCAATAAGCAAACATCTAACATCCTATATCCAGCCTTTCCCGGCTATCAGAGCAGCTCCATGGTCTCGCTCTCCTCCACCGGCACTTTAAATTTTTCTATCATTTTGTCATAACAGTCTTCACATAAGTCAAAATGGTGTTTTACGCCATCTCTCCTGCTGAAGTATCCGAAGGCACTGTCCCCATGGTAACAGCCTTCCCGTATGATTCCATTCTCTACCTGAAGGGACCGGCCACATGCATTGCAGGTCACCTGCTCCAGATGCATTTTTTCTTCGTCACTGTATTTTCTCACTTTTGATCCTCCTTGCTTTCTTCTGTTACGGTACATCCATATTATACAAGGTTTTGAATCATTTTTCAGTGGTAATTATTCCATGCCCTGCCTGTCTTTTCCACATGATTAGTGCATCTTCCCAGGGTTTTTCATAAAAGTTTCTCCGTACACCCTCCCCCACAAAGCCAAGGGATTCATACATCAAAATAGCCGGCTGATTGCTGCAACGCACCTCCAGTGTAAATTCCTGCAGGTCCATCTGTTCGCCCCACTTCAGAGCAGTTTGCAACATGGCTCTTCCCACACCCCGTCTGCGAAAGTCTGCCGCCACCGCCACATTGGTGATATCACCCTCTCCTGCCAGTGCAATGATACCGCAGTATCCGGCCGGTTTCCCATCCAAATATGCCGCCACAAACAACCTGTCCGGCAGACAAAGTTCCTGACGATAGGCATGCTCCGACCAAGGCTGCGAAAAGGTCTGTTCCTCCAGCCGGGCTACCCAGGTTGTATCCTCCGGCAGCATATCACGGATCTCCAAAACACCGCCACCCGGTAACCGGATCTCTTCCCTATGCATTCTCCTGCTCCTTCCGGGCCATGGAAGTCTGCTGTTCGTTTCGCTCCCGCTCTGCCTGACTTAAGCGAAGGTAATCCGGCTGATGAGCCGCCGCAGACACAGTTTTTCCTTTTTGATAATATACTTCCGCCAAAGCCGCCACCGCAGCTGCACTCTGTCTGTTTTTATGAGCCGGTGCCAAAACATAAGGCACCTTCATTTCCCGGCGCAGTATCTCTTCATAAACGGGCACACCGTCACCCAAAAAGATCACTTCCCGCCCGTCTTTACACAATTCGCAGACCCGCTCTATAATCTCCTTCACATCCACAGCGCATTGGTCCACCAAAGCCTGCTGTTCCAGACATCCCTCCCGGGTCCGCAGGAACTCATAAATGCCGGTGTACACTTGATTTCTTCTGGCATCCATCAGCGGACAGACCAGCCTGTCTGTACCATAAAACTGATAAGCCAGCCCTTCCAATGTAGGGACCTCCACCAAAGGCTTATCCAAGGCAAGCCCCAGACCCTTGGCAGTCGCGCTGCCAATGCGCAGGCCTGTAAAAGAACCCGGTCCGGATGCCACCGCAATGGCATCAATCTCCTCAAGCTGTAACTCTGTCATTCCCTTTAATTGCTCCAGCATAGGCAACAAAGTTTGAGAATGTGTCTTCTTATGATTAATTGTATATTCTCCCAGCAGGACTCCATCCTGCACCAGGGCCACGGATGCCACCAGCCCCGAACTGTCCAGCGCCAATATTTTCATCTCTTTATTTCCTCTGCATCTTCTATGGTGATCCTTCGATAATCAAAACCTTTTTCCAAATCTTTTTCTATGGTAATACTCCCATAGTTCTCCGGAAGTATCTCACGGATCAGCTCTGCCCACTCGATCAGACAAACCCCTTCCCCGTAAAAATAATCCTCATACCCGATCTCTTCCATCTCCTCCACATCACCGATGCGGTACGCATCAAAATGATACAGCGGCAGCCTACCGCTTTCATAAATCTGCACAATAGTAAAGGTTGGGCTGCAAACCGCCTCCGTAATACCCAGCCCGGCGGCAAACCCCTGGCAAAACACGGTCTTTCCCACCCCCAGATCTCCGGTCAGGGTGTAGACCTGTCCCGGCTTTACCTGCTGCCCCAAAAGACAACCCAGCTGTCTGGTCTGGTCTTCCTGAAATGTCTCAAATATTTGTACCATGTTTCCTACCTCACTGTCTGATCTTTACCTTGGAGGCATCCATATGCGTGCAGATCATCCGGATCACCTGCATACTCTTGTCCTTCAGATCCCTCTTGGGAAAAATACATGCATTTACCTTGCTTGTATATAAGATAATACTCTTACCGGTAGATACTGCCTTATACATGTCCGCCCAGCTTAGCTTCTGCGTCTGTTCATCCTGGGATACACTGACCCCCTCTTCATCCATGCAATAGTGAAGAGGCTTGGCGAAAGCCGGATTACTCAGCACCTGGCGGCTGCTTCTGATCCACAAAGACCAGGGCAAATACAGCAGTAGAATGGCTCCCAATATGACAAACAGCCACTTGCCCTGCATAGCACCTGCAACCACCATCACTGCACCTACACCACTGCCCAAAATCCCAGCCGGGCTATTGTAAGTATGACGGAGCATATAATCATACAGATCTCCCGCCTTTATCTTTACATCAAATTCAATCATGGTTCTATGGTTCCTTTCTATACTAAGAATCCTTTTTAGCAGGTGATCCTGCACCTGTTCCGGGAGGGCTTTGGTCCGAAATTTCTCTGGGGCACACTTTCGTTCCATGAAAAACGTCAGCACTTGAATTTTTCTACGCAGGTCTGCTTGAAAAATTCAAGTGCTGACGTTTTTCAAGGGCCCTTCGACAAACTCCGGGCCAAAGCCCTCCCGAAACAAATACAGAACCGCCTGCTAAAAAGGATTCTTAGGATAAAAGCACCCACTGTCGCAGGTGCTTTTATCGCTCCAACTATATAGTAATTATATTGACTCCCCACAGAAAAAGCAAGATTATTTTCGGCTTTTCATAATGACACGCAGGGGCTTATACACAAACATCGTCAGCAGGGATACCACGCCACTCTTAAGCAGGTTCAAAGGTGCCACCGCAAAGAACACAAAGGTGGTCAGATCCGTGATCGCCGGATTGATGGCTGTTCCCATTGCGATCAGTCCCTCCACAGGCATCTCAAACATCTTGGCAAAGGTGGGCAGCAGATAAACCGCGTTGAAAAGAGAGCCAAAGATCGTCATACTGAGGGATCCCACTGTCAAAGCAATGGCTGCACCAGCTTTTGTCTTTTTCCATTCATAGACAAATGAGGCCGGAAGCAGCAGGCTGCAGCCCACCACAAAGTTAGCCAGGTCACCTACAAAAGCCGTACTGGTACCTTTTACTACCAGCTTTAATACAATTTTACAAAATTCGATCAACACACCTGCCACCGGTCCGAATGCAAAGGTTCCGATCAGCACCGGAAGCTCGCTGAAATCCACCTCATAAAAACCCGGTGCAAAAGGCAGGGGAAACTCAAACAAAAACAGGATCATAGCCACCGCCGAGAACATGCCGATCATAGCAAGACTCCGGGCGTCCAAGATCTTCTCTTTTTTACCACGCCGTTTTTGTGAAAGCTTTTCGATCAGCCAGGCGATCACAAACATGGCCGCTACCACAGCCAAAAACTCCAATACAAACACCACATTTTCCGTAATACTTTTCCAAAGTCCATTCATTTTTTTCTTCCTCCTAAGTTGTTTATCTTGAAGGAAATTCTTCTTGCATCAAGCCCAGTGTTCCTATAAATTTAAAAAAGCCCCGGGACATACTCCCGGGGCAAAAGGACGCACTGCGCTCTTTGTTTCTTCTTTCATCCAGACTGTACTGTTGGTGCCGGATTCTGACCGGCTCAGCCGACCTGCACAAGGCAGACGGGTCGCGGACTCATCCTGCATAGCAGGCATCACCGCCAGTAGGGAATTTCACCCAACCCCGAAGAATTTACTTCTATACGGGGATATTATAACCCATTCAGCCGACGAATACAAGCTATTTCTTCCCGATCTTCATAGTCAGGGAAATACGTTTCTTGGCCATGTCCACTCCCAACACCTGAACATCCACCACATCCCCCACGCTGACGGCTTCCAGCGGATGCTTGATATATTTCTCCGTGATCTGGGAAATGTGAACCAGCCCGTCCTGATGCACGCCAATATCCACAAACACACCAAAATCGATCACGTTCCGAACCGTCCCCTTTAAGATCATACCGGGCTTTAAATCTTCCATATCCAGCACATCACTTCGCAGGATGGGCGCGGGCATGTCCTCTCTGGGATCTCTTGCCGGTTTCTCCAATTCCTTTAAAATATCTGTCAGAGTCAGTTCACCGATGCCCAGCTCCTTGGCCAATTTCGCTTTGTCCTTCACCTTTTTCTCCAGGCCGGAGATCCCGTCGCCCCCAGTTTGTGTAGCCACAGCCGGTGTTTCCTGCTCTGCTACGCCCATACCCTGCAGGGCCGCTGCCAGAGCCTTACCCATGGCGGTATCTGTATTTCGCACCTGCACCGCCTTTGCCTTGGACTTTTGTCTCGGCTGTTCCTTTTGAGGAGCAGGTGCCTTCCTGCCCTGGTTCTTCTGGGTAGCAGCCTTTTTCTGGGCTTCCCGTACATCCTCCATGGTTAAGCCAAGCTTGTCCAGCAACTGCATGGCCGCCTGGTAGGACTCCGGATGCACACTGGTGGCATCCAGCGGATTCTCCCCATCCAGGATGCGCAGAAAACCTGCACACTGTTCATAAGCCTTCGGTCCCAGCTTAGCCACCTTCAAAAGTTGTCTGCGATTTACAAATCTACCATTGGTCTCCCGGTAATCCACAATATTTTTGGCAATGGTCTTGGTAATGCCGGATATATATTCCAGCAAAGATGCGGATGCGGTATTCAGATCCACGCCAACCTTGTTCACGCAGTCCTCCACCACGCCCCCCAGTGTCTCGCTCAGTTTTTTCTGATTCATATCATGCTGATACTGACCTACGCCGATGGACTTAGGATCGATCTTTACCAGTTCTGCCAAAGGATCCTGCAATCTTCTTGCAATGGAAGCCGCACTTCTTTGTCCCACGTCAAAGTTAGGAAATTCCTCCGTTGCCAGCTTGCTTGCAGAGTATACGGAAGCACCCGCCTCGTTGACGATCACATACTGCACCGGTCTGTCCAGCTCCTTGATCAGTTCCACGATGACCTGCTCCGATTCTCTGGATGCGGTGCCGTTGCCCACAGAGATCAGAGAGACATTATATTTTTTGATCAACCGTTTCAGCTCTGCCTTGGACTCCTCTACCTTATTTTGAGGGGCTGTGGGATAAATGACTTTCGTGTCAAGTACCTTTCCCGTAGAATCAACCACCGCCAACTTGCATCCGGTACGGAAGGCCGGGTCCCAGCCCAAAACCACCTTTCCGGCGATGGGAGGCTGCATCAGCAGCTGCTCCAGATTCTTTCCAAACACGCTGATAGCCCCGTCCTCTGCCTTCTCTGTCAGCTCATTCCGAATCTCTCTTTCAATGGCAGGTGCAATCAGTCTTTCATAACTGTCACATATGGTTTCCCGCAAAACCGGACTGGTGACGGGGTTGTTGACAGTAATGACTTTTTTCTCCAGATAAATCAAAATTCGTTCCACAGGCGCATTGACTTTTACAGTCAACACTTTTTCGTTCTCTCCGCGGTTGAGAGCCAGTATTCTGTGCCCTGCAGCCTTCTTCAAAGCCTCTTCATAATTATAGTACATCTCATACACGCTCTGTGCTTTTTCGTCCTTGGCCACAGAAGAGATACTGCCCTCCTCCATGGTAATGTCACGAATATATATACGGTAATCCGCCTCATCGGATATGCTCTCTGCAATGATGTCCTTTGCCCCTTGCAGCGCCTCCGCCACAGTTTTCACCTGCTTGTCCTCTTCTACATCCGGTCCTGTCACATATTTTGCTGCTTCTTCCTCCAAGGGTACTGTGGTCTCCTGGGCCAGAATAAACTCTGCCAGTCCTTCCAGACCTTTCTCCCTTGCCACGCTGGCTCTGGTCTTTCTCTTGGGGCGATAGGGCCGGTACAGATCCTCCACAACCACCAAAGTCTCTGCAGCCAGAATCCTGTCTCGCAGCTCCTCCGTCAATTTCCCCTGCTCCTGAATGCTTCCCAGTACCTGCTGTTTCTTCTCCTCCAGACCTCTGAGATATCCCAAACGCTCATGCAGATCGCGCAGTTGCTCGTCATTTAAAGCACCTGTAGCCTCCTTTCGGTATCGAGAAATAAAAGGAATGGTGTTTCCCTCATCGATCAAGGCTACGGCGGCCTCCACCTGCCACTTTTGCACCTGCAATTCTTCTGTAATTTTCTTAATAATGTCCATGTTTAACCTCCGGGCGTTGTAAATGCTATTGCCATTATACTGAATTTGCGCCCGGGTTTCAATGAAAAATGTTTATCCTTTCTTGTAAACAAACAGCAAAAGTGATAAAATAATAACACTAACCGATGGAGATGTGATTTATGGATTATTATAACGGTCACTACACGTACAGACCATATGAAAAGAATTCTTTTGCCACAGCCGCCCTGATACTGGGGATAACAGCTCTCAGCATGATGTGCACAGGGCTTTTATCCATCCCGCTGGGTGCTCTGGGCATTTTATTTGCAGTGCTCTCCCGCAGGAAAAGAAAAATGTCGCCTCCGGCGAAAATAGGATGCGTTCTCTCCTCTATTGGTCTGGGAACAGGGATTATGTTTACGCTGATGGCCCTGATCACCATGTTTTCCACCATGTTTTCCACACTAAGCCAGATGGACACCTCCACCATGACCGGTGAAGAGATCCGGAATCAACTGATGGAGTCCCTATATGGTGAGGATTATAAGACACAGCTTGAAAACTACGGAATTGACTATGACAGCCTGTTTCAATAGGCAAATAATATAGCAGGAGATATTTATGGATCGAAAGTATCAGACAAGTGCCCAACTGAAAGAGCGGGCACGCATACAAATGACAGGAAATTATGGTCTGGCCATTGCCATGCTGGTATTGATAGAGGTTGCCAGCTTTGCGGCATCTGCCCTTTTCTCCGGGATGGTTTCCACAGGCAGCCTGGCCGGCTACCTGATCAGCCAGGGCATCAGTTACCTTTTATCAGCTCTTTTAGGTGTGACCAATGTAGGCATCGCCCTCTTTTGCCTGAACATTATCTGTGGCCAACCCCGAAAAATTTCAGATTTGATCTACGGATTTAGAAATCAACTGGACAAATCACTACTTTTATCTCTGTTTGTATCGCTGTTTTCAGTACTTTTGGTTCAGGTAGTCCAGTTGCCCTTATTCTTTTTAGACATTACAAAGTTCAGTTCCCTACTGATACTATACACTGTCATGATCCTCGCTGTGATCGCATATGTATACGCTTCCCTGCTGTTCAGTCAGGTATTTTACCTGCTGCTGGATCATCCCTCCCTGAGCACCGGAGAAATTCTTCGCTACAGCATGCGTATCATGAAGGGCCATAAAAAGAGATTGCTTTATATCCAACTCAGCTTTATCCCCCTTTATCTTCTGGCTTTCCTGACTTTAGGAATCGGTCTGTTATGGGTATTCCCCTACCAAAACATGACTGCCGCAAACTTTTATTTGGATTTGATGAATCCGCAGGGGGAATAAGCACAAGCCAAGCAAGATGACAAAACGTCCTTGGCTTTTCACGAATAGAATAACCGGAAGGCATAACACCTTCCGGTTATATATTGTTCCAATTTTCCGTTAAACCGTCAAAGAGCATTCACGCTCCTCTTATACCGACATATCATCCTGCGTATCTCCGGCCGTCTTTCCCGTGCTGATCCATTTCAAATATGCATTGATGAAGGGATCCAGGCCACCGTCCAGCACTGCGTCCGCATTGCCGCTCTCAGCTCCTGTTCTGTGGTCCTTTACCATAGTGTAAGGCTGGAGCACATAGGATCTGATCTGGTTGCCCCAGGCAATGTCCTTTACTTCTCCCCGGATATCGGATAATTTCTCTGCATTGGCCTCCTGTTTCAAAAGGAACAGCTTCGCTTTCAGCATCTGCATGGCCTTGTCCTTGTTCTGGAACTGGGATCTTTCATTCTGGCACTGTACCACTGTCCCTGTGGGAATATGGGTAATACGGATAGCCGAGGATGTTTTGTTGATATGCTGACCACCGGCTCCGCTGCTTCGATATGTATCAATGCGCAGATCCTTTTCGTCAATATCGATATCCAGATCTTCCTCGATCTCCGGCATGACATCCAATGATACAAAGGAGGTCTGACGCTTTCCCTGGGCATTAAAAGGAGAAATACGCACCAGCCGGTGCACACCCTTCTCCGATTTCAGATATCCATAGGCATTCAGGCCGTTTACCTGGAAGGTCACGGATTTGATGCCGGCCTCGTCACCGTCCAGATAGTCCAGTATCTCCACAGAATACCCCTTCCGCTCTGCCCAGCGGGTATACATCCGGTACAACATGGAACACCAGTCACAGCTCTCTGTTCCTCCTGCGCCTGCATTCAACTTCAGGATCACATTGTTTTTGTCATACTCGCCTGCCAGAAGAGTTCCGATCCGCATCTCCTCAAAGGTGGTTTCAAAATTCTCCAGTTCTTGCTGAATCTCCGGAATCAGACTTTCGTCATTCTCTTCGTAACCAAGTTCGATCAAGGTCAGTATGTCCTCATAGCCGGTCTCCAGATCCTGATACTTCTGTCTGGTATCCTTGAGATTTTTCAGCTCCTTCATTTGTTTGTTGGAGCGTTCCGGATTATCCCAAAAGCCGGGAGCCTCCATCTCCATCTCCAGTTCTTCTATTCGCTTTGACTTGTTAGCCAGGTCAAAGTGAATCCCTCACTTCCGCTAATGGTGTTTCATAGGCTAATAATTTAGATTTCATCTGATCCAATTCAACCACTTAACGTCACCCACTTTCTATTATTTTATAATCATTTCAGGCGATTAAGCCTTTCTACCGCAACACTGTTTATATTTCTTTCCGCTGCCGCAGGGACAGGGATCGTTGGGATATACTTTTACATTCTCTCTCTTTACCGGTGCCTTAGCCATACTGGTGTCCTTATTGGTACCGGTCACCTTGGCTACCTGTTCACGCTCAACCTTCTGCTGCAGCTGAACACGGAACAACAAACGTACCGTCTCTTCCTTGATGTTATTGGTCATCTCGTCAAACATTTCATAGCCGCTCACCCGGTACTCCACTACCGGGTCTCTCTGACCATAGGCCTGCAGACCGATACCCTGACGCAGCTGATCCATATCATCGATATGATCCATCCACTTGCGGTCGATCACTCGAAGCAGGATCACGCGCTCGATCTCACGCATCATCTCTGCCTCCGGGAACTCTGCCTCCTTGCTCTCATACAGCTTAACTGCCTCTTCTTTTAACTGCTGCTGCAAGCTGTTCTTTTTCAAAGTCTTAATCCTGCCTCTGGCAACCGGTGCCACAGGAACAATGGGTAAAAGCAAGGTATTCAATTCATTCAGATCCCATTCATCCGGATCCGCATCATCACCAATACATATATCTACACAGTGATCCGTAATATCTGTGATCATCTTCAGGATAACCTCCCGCATGCTCTCACCGTCCAGCACTCTGCGGCGCTCCTCGTAGATGATCTGTCTCTGCTCACTCATAACATTATCATATTCCAGCAGGTTCTTACGGATACCGTAGTTATTATTCTCTATCTTCTTCTGTGCCGATTCAATGGCATTGGTCAGCATCTTGTGCTCGATCTCCTGATTTTCCGGAATTCCCAGAGTATTGAACATACCAATCAGTCTCTCAGAGCCAAACAGACGCATCAGATCATCCTGCAGGGAAATATAAAATCTGGATTCACCGGGATCTCCCTGTCTTCCGGAACGACCACGCAGCTGGTTGTCGATACGTCTGGACTCATGGCGCTCTGTACCGATGATCTTTAAGCCACCGGCAGCTCTTGCCTCTTCATCCAATTTAATATCCGTACCACGGCCAGCCATGTTGGTGGCGATGGTTACTGCGCCGTGGATACCTGCATCTGCAACGATCTCCGCCTCCATCTCATGGAACTTCGCATTCAATACCTTATGAGGGATGCCTCGCCGCTTTAACAGTGCGCTCAGCTCCTCCGACGCCTCGATGGTAATGGTACCGACCAGCACCGGCTGGCCCTTGGCATGTGCCTCCTCCACAGCCTGTACAATGGCATACAGCTTTTCTTTTCTGGTCTTGTATACGGCATCCTGACGATCCACTCTGGCCACAGGCACATTGGTAGGAATCTCCACCACATCCATACCATAAATATCCCGGAACTCCCGCTCCTCTGTGAGGGCCGTACCGGTCATACCGCACTTCTTATCAAACAGGTTAAAGAAATTCTGGAAGGTGATATTTGCCAGAGTCTTGCTCTCCCGCTTTACCTTTACATGTTCCTTGGCTTCAATGGCCTGATGCAGGCCATCGGAATAACGTCTTCCTGGCATGATACGTCCTGTAAACTCGTCCACGATCAGTACCTGATCATCTTTCACCACATAGTCCTTATCCCGGAACATCAGATTGTGGGCACGCAGAGCCAAAATAATGTTGTGCTGGATCTCCAGGTTTTCCGGATCCGCCAGGTTTTCAATGCTGAAAAACCGCTCTACTTTGGTAATACCCTCAGCGGTCAGGTTCACTACCTTATCCTTCTCGTTGACAACAAAATCACCGGTCTCCTCCTGCACCACGCCCATGATCGCATCCATCTTGGACAGATCCTGCATGTCCTTGCCCCGCTTTAACTGTCTGGCAAGAATATCGCACATCTCGTACAGCTTGGTGGACTTACCGCTCTGGCCGGAAATGATCAGAGGAGTTCTGGCTTCATCGATCAGCACCGAGTCCACCTCATCGATGATAGCATAATGCAAGCCTCTGAGTACCAGATTTTTCTTGTAGACCACCATATTGTCTCTCAGGTAGTCAAAACCCAGCTCATTGTTGGTCACATAAGTAATATCGCAGTTGTAAGCCTCCCGTCTCTCCTCCGGTGTCATGCTGTTCAACACATACCCAACTTTCAGACCCAAAAATTCATGTACCGATCCCATCCACTGGGCATCACGGTGCACCAGGTAATCATTGACCGTTACCACATGCACGCCTTTCCCTTCCAGGGCATTCAGATACGCCGGCAGGGTTGCCACAAAGGTCTTACCTTCACCGGTCTTCATCTCGGCAATACGCCCCTGATGCATAATAATACCGCCAATCAGCTGCACTCTGTAATGTTCCATCTTCAGTACACGGACGGCCGCCTCACGGACTACCGCATAGGCCTCCGGCAACAGATCGTCCAGGGTCTCACCGGCTCCCAGACGCTTTTTAAATTCTGCCGTCTTATCCTTCAACTGTTCATCACTAAGTGCCTGCATGGCGGGCCTCAGTTCCTCAATCCGTTTTACCAACGGCTCTATCCGTTTTAATTCTCTTTCGCTGTGGGTTCCAAAAATTTTGTCAACCAACTTCATGACATACTTCCTCTCTGCCTGTGGATGCTCCAACAGGCGAAAAATCATCTATCTATTATAACAGATTTACGCTTTACATTCAACCACGTTTAATCAATGCCCTGCTGTTCCATATAACTGTCATAATCAAAGTTCATATAAAAATCCCGCACTTCCTCACAGTACGCCTCATAGTTTTCTTCTGTAAGCTGCCCGTGGCCTTCCTTCATCCAAACCAGGATCTGGGAGTTCAGATCCTCATTGTGGTGTGCCACGTCCCTGTAATTGCTCAGATCACAGATCGTATCATACTCTGTGTAGAAAGAAAACAGATGAATATTTTCATAGGGCAAAAGCAGTTCTATAATATATTTCTCCGCCGCAAAATACTTCTCCAAGCGCCCCTCCAGGTGCCAGTAATCCATGAAACAAATGCTGTAGGGTGAGATGTAAAGATAAAAATCTATCTCCGGATGTTCCTTTGCCAGTGCGATCACATTCTGCTCCATGTTCCCTTTAATCGTATCATACTCCTGCTGGGTGATGGCTTGCTGCTCCTGTGCCTTTACTACAGTGTTTCTGGCATAATAAGCATCCACCGCCTCCACGCCAAAGGCATGATCATCATTCCAGTTGCAATACTCATCAAAGGACATTTCTATCCTGCCATCGCTGTTAAATCCGATCAGATTCTGCAGCGCCGCCATCAAGATAGACTTATTGTACAGATAACTCACATCATTATACCAAATATCATCATACAGATAGGTGGGGTAATCTGTATAATCCATCTCGTCCTTTGTATTGAAAAACCGCACCCCGTCCAGACAACGAACCACCATCTTAATATCAGGGTTGCTTTCTGTAGCCACCATCAGGTTGTCATTGACCTCTTTGTAGCTGCCGCCGGAATAGGGTACTTTCACAGCGTTTACGCCAAACAGCTGATCCAGTTCGGAAGTCTTAAAACATTCCGTCATAGAGCTTCCTGTAATGATGGCGTCATAGTCAAAATGCTTTACAATGCCATTATTCTGGTAGCGCTGATTATCCAGGGTATAGGATAAACCCGGCAGTGGTTTATGATAATGAAAATAGGGATCCACTACTACCATCAATACCCCTACCACTAAGAGTATCAGTATAAAAAGGCTGATAAATCTGACCATCCATTTCGCACCGGCACGCATGTTCATTTGCTCCTTCATTTAGAAATTGAAATATAAAAATGTGCTGATACCTGCAAAAGAGAAGAAACACCAGGTAAACAAAAACAGGCTAAAGAGCATGTTAGAGGTTTTGGGCTTAAATCTCTGCAACTTCTCATAGGCATTGTCTGCGCCAAGGATCAGCACCATGGCCACCACATAAAAGGCTGTGATCAGAAACTGGGGGTAGACCCTCTCTATACCGGTCAGACTCAGAAGCTTTTTTAACTCTGCAGTCCTGACAATATCAATAAACACCCTGTCCACAGCAGCAAAATTCCAGGAAACCAATTTTTTCAGCAGCGTCAGCGCCTGATGAATGGTCTCCGCCCTGAAAAATACCCATGCAACATTCACAAAGGAAAAGGTGAGCAACCAATTCAAGGCAGGATGCAGTTTTTCAAAAAATTTCTTAAACATCCTGGTGATCACACAAAAGATACCGTGCATGGCTCCCCACAGCACAAAGTTCCAGCTGGCTCCATGCCACAGGCCGCTGACCAAATATACGATCATGATATTCACATAGGTTCTGGCCTTTCCTTTTCGGTTGCCTCCCAGAGGAATATATACGTACTTTGTAAAGAATCTGGTCAGTGTCATATGCCATCTGTCCCAAAATTCCGTGATGGTAAGCGCCTTATAAGGCGAATTAAAATTCACCGGCAGATCAATATTCATCATTTTGCCGATACCGATGGCCATATCGCAATAGCCGCTGAAATCAAAATAAATCTGAATGGTATAGGCCAACATGACCATAAGGGCAGTTACAGAAGTCAACTGATCCAGGGTAGTGAATCCGTATGTGACAATATTGCCAAAGGTATCTGCCAGCAGCACCTTTTTGGCAAGTCCGAAAGTAAAAATATAAAATCCACTGGCCAGATTATCTACATTCAATTTCTTTTTCTTCTCATCCATGAACTGAGGCACTAACTCATCATGGGTCACAATGGGTCCTGCGATCAGCTGGGGGAAATATGCCACATAACATGCATAGTGGAGAAAACTGTACCTGGGGACCTCTCCTCTGTATGCATCTACCACAAAGGATATCTGCTGAAAAGTAAAGAAACTGATTCCCAAAGGCAAAAGAATCTTCAAGAAATCAATGTCTGTCTTAAACAAGGCATTGATATTCTCTATAAAGAAATCCATGTACTTAAAATACCCAAGAATCCCTACATTGATCAACAGTCCTGTGATCATAACCGGCTTACACCACCTACTGCCCCGGGTCTTTTCAATCCATATATAAACACCATAATTGATCACAATACTCAACAGAATGATCAGCAGATAACTTGGGTTAAAATAACCATAAAACCAGAGCGACATCCCTAAAAGGAAGATCTGCCCCAGCTTGTACTTTTTAAAATGATTCAAGGTGAAATATCCGATCAAACACAAGGGTAAGAACAGCAAAACAAATACATAAGAATTAAATAACATAACTGCCTCCCTGGCCTATTTACTCACTATAAATCTATCAAACCGGGCCCTGTTTGTCAATCAAAACAGGACCCGGACTGTAGACTGTGTCACACTTTTCTGTAGCCTCCGGTGATATTCAGGCTACCGCCGCCAAGAAGGTATGCTTTCAATTTTCTCTGTAAACCCGTGTGTTCCGGTGCCTGCCCCAGCTTGTCCGCCGGAAAGCCAAAACCAAATACCCGCTCAATGGCCTGGGCACTGTTATCCGGTGGAAAGGGAACGGTCTGCCATAGGCGCATAAATCTCACAATATTGGACTCCTCCCCCAATACCTGGACCAGGTTGGGATTTAACAGCCAGGAATCGCAGAAAAAGTATGCCGGATGAACCTCCGGAAAATAAGTTGAAAAAAAGTCTTTGGCACGTACAAAGGACTGCAGGCAGGCCTCTGTGTTCAGTGGCTGTCCCTGAGGAATATGGGTTTCGATCATAGTCTCTCCGGAAGGTACGGCGCCCTCATTTTTTACAATGCGAAACTGCAATCTTCCCAAGCCAAACAAATCTCCGGTGTAGTGCAAAAACAACCAGCCGAATTGCTCCAATCCCAGCTGATGATATTGATCCTCATAATTCTTCAGCCATATATTCACATCCCTTAAGGTTTCCACTGTAATCTCCCTGGGGATTCCCCTGTAGCTGTTCTTTTCCAACGCAAAATCAGCCAGATATGCCAGCACAAACACCGGCAACATCCCTGCTTTCATAGGAGCATACTCTCCGGTGCGGATGATCTTTTCCGCAATCTCTTTCCCTTCCTTCTCGGTTTCTTTATCTGCTAAGAGTCTTTCTTTGACCGGTTCATTTTCCAGTATTTCAGTAATAAAAAAATCCATAGGTGCCTCCTTGCACAATATGATTTTTTTTATTATACTACTCTGAAAAAAGGGTGTCAACGCTCCCCCTGGGCCTCCTTTTCGGCCTCTACAGACGGGATCCTGATCTCCTCCTTCCGCTTCCATTCCTTGGTCCCCTCCACCTTTATGGCCTCGGAACGGTTTTTATACAGAAACTGTGTCAGCGGATATACATCCACCCAAATTTCATATCCCTGAGCCCGTCTTTCCTCATCAAAGACCAGTTCTAATCCCCAATGCAAATGTGTCACTTTAATATTATTCACATTCTCTGTAGCACTGTAGCCGGTGTGGCCCATGTATCCAATCACGTCTCCGGCAGTCACAAGGCTTCCCTCCTCAAGCCCCTGGGCATACGGGTAATTTTGACGCAGGTGAGCGTAATAATAGTACCGCTTTCCATCCAGACTCCGAATGCCCACACGCCAGCCGCCATACTGATTCCAGCCGATGGCCTCCACATAGCCACTTTCCACCGCAATGATCGGCGTACCCACCTGCCCCATCATGTCATGCCCCAGATGCTGCCTCTTGTATCCATAACTTCGGCTGGCGCCAAAATCGTCAAAATGGCTGTATTCAAAGCCCTTGGCAATGGGGGAGTAGGCTGTCAGCCCATACCGCTGCTCCCACTTACCTTCCTCCTTTGATACACAGACGCTGTATTCTCCCACCATGCCTTCCAATACTGCTCCATAGGCCTGCCGATAATAGGAATAATACTTCATTTCCCGGGTCAATTTTTCGATGGTAATCTCCTTTTGTATCAGCTGATTTGCTACCTGATTCATGTCTTTTTCAAGACTTTTGGCATGGGTCTTGAAATCCCCTCCGTATTTGGTTCCCAGATAAGCCAATAGTTCAATCCAGTTTACGTGAATCTCTTCACCATATGTACGAACATCCCAATCATATGCCATGCACAGCGCCTCATAGGTTACGTTGAAATCCACCCATTTGATATTTTCCGCTGTGCCTGAATTTACCGCAACACCTTTTCCGGTGTCTGTGGGCTGCCAGGCCATAAACAGAATTAATAAAAACAAACCCTCTACCAAGATGGCAATCCTTATTTTTTGAAGATAACTACCCTTTTGCACAGTATTCTCCCAATTGGCTACTCAAATAATTATATGCCAAAAGCCCCGCCGACTTTCCTGTCGACGGGGCCCGCAACACAAGCAAGAAGCAAGATTTATTCTTCTGGTTCGATGAGACCGTAGGTGTCTCCTTTTCTTTTATATACTACATTTACCTGATCTGTCTCTGCGTTACAAAATACAAAAAAGTTGTGTCCCAAAAGTTCCATCTGGATGCAGGCATCCTCCGCATACATGGGCTTGATATCGAACTTTTTCGTGCGGACGATCTTGATCTCCTCCGGCTCAGTATCATCGTTTTCCATAAATAGCTTACTGAAGGAGGCTGCTGCCTGATGCTTGTCTATCAATTTATTCTTATATTTTTTTAACTGTCTCTCAATGATTTCTTCTACCAGATCTATAGAAACATACATATCGCTGCTTACCTGCTCAGAACGGATAATGCTTCCCTTCACCGGTATGGTAACCTCAATTTTTTGCCTCTCCTTTTCCACACTGAGAGTTACGTAAACCTCTGTATCAGGGCTGAAGTATTTGTCAAGCTTTCCGATTTTTTCCTCAACTGCACTTTTTAACCCCTCAGTTACCTCGATATTTCTTCCCACAATAACAAATTTCATTCGGATCACCCCTTCGGTTATTTATTGTATTTACATTATATCACACCTTTAACCATTTATGCAACAATTTAATTTTATTTCCGCATCTTTTTGAACCTTGTTTTGGGACATAAAATCCATGTTTTTATCAAACTTATACAAAACATCCGTTCCGACCAATTCAGTCAATTATTCCCGAATTTCACAAAAAAACTTGTGGACAATGTGGATAACTCCGTGTATAAAATGATTTTATCGTATTTTAGACCTTTTTTTATGTGGATAAATCCATTTTTCAACATCGTTAAATTTTGTCTGTTTTTGCGATTTCTGTCATTTTTTTGTATATTTTGCACAAGCCTGTTACCTATTTCTATTCTTCTGGAAAAAACATTTTTCAGTTTATTTCCGCAAAAGTACTATCAACCGGCTGCCCAGCCGCCATCCACCAACAATACATCACCATTTACATAGCTTGAATCCTCACTGGCCAAAAACAATGCCGCCGACGCAATCTGCTCTGCCGATCCGGGTGCTGGTGCTGTAGCCAATACATTTTTGACCCGATTATAGCCTGCCATATTGGGCATCCCCATAGAAGTACTGATCTCCGTGGCAATACCGCCGGGCGCAATGGCATTGCATCGGATCCCGTCAGGCATGTACATATATGCCGTGTTTTTGGTCAGTGATACCAATGCAGCCTTTGAAGCACAGTACACTGCACCTGCCGCCGTCCTCATGGCCCCTAAAGAAGCTACATTGATGATATTACCACCCTCTCCTTGGGCCAAGAACACCTGCACCGCCTTACGCATGGCATACATGGGACCGTACACATTAATTCCAAAAACCTGCTCAATCTTCTCATTTTTCACATCTCCGATGGGACTCATGTCATCCATTACACCGGCGTTATTTACCAACATGTCAAGACGTCCAAACTCTTTAACAGCCGCGTCGATAGCTCCAACCATACTCTCCTCCTGAGAGATATCTCCGGCAAATGCTACCACCTTACCCGGAGCGTCTTGCAGCGACTCTGCCAAGGCATCCAACCTTTCCTTGCGCCGGGCAACAGCAAGCACATTTGCTCCCTCCTGTACAAAACGCTCCACGATTGCCTTCCCCATACCGGAAGATGCGCCTGTTACAACAACTGATTTTCCTTTTAATTTCATATGATTACCACCTTTCTTTTCTTTTTATTTATCATACGATATTATCCATATATTGTCAATATCAATATTAGTAATTATTATTATTTTGCAGGCGAGATTTTAGGCCTTTGTACCATGAAAGCAAAGGCCTGTTTCATACATCTTATAATTATTTCATCAAATACACACTGGCTGTATTGGCCGCATTGGCCCCATCTGCCACCGCCGTGATAATCTGACGCATGGGTTTCTGTCTTGCATCGCCGGCTGCAAATATCCCTTCTACAGAGGTCTTGCCATCTTCTCCTGCTACAATATAGCCTGCCGGATTGCAAGCTACCACCTGGCGGAAGACCTCTGTGTCCGGCTGGATACCAACTGCGATAAACACACCATTTACCGAAAGATCGTCCCGGTGTCCGGTGGTCGTATTCTCCAAAAGCAGACTTTCCACCGCGTCCTCTCCCCGGATCTCTTTTACCACATGGTTCCACAATATTTCTACATTGGGCGTAGCGAAAAGCCGCTCCTGTAAGGTTTTGGCCGCACGCAGCGCATCCCGCCTGTGTATCACATAAACTTTCTCGCAAAATCTGGCCAAAAAGATGGCATCCTCCACTGCCACATCCCCGCCGCCTACCACAGCCACAGTTTTTCCTTTATAAAATGCACCGTCGCAGGTAGCACAGTAGGAAACTCCCACGCCGGCCAGCTCCTCCTCACCGGGCACCTGCAGGTGCGCATGATGGGCTCCTGCTGCCAGAATCAATGTCCTGGCCTCCCGGTCTCCCTGATCCGTGTGCACCACCTTCTTCTCTCCCAAATCTTCTATCCCTGTTACCTCTGCCTCCAAAAACTCTGCTCCTGCTGCCCTGGCATGCTCCTCAAATTTCTGGCCCATATCAAACCCGTTAATGCCGGGCAGTCCCAGATAATTATCCACCTCATAAGTGGTCAGCACCTGTCCTCCTCCCATAGGGCTTTTCTCTATTACCAGCAGATCCAAACCTGCTCTTTTACCATACACTGCTGCCGACAATCCTGCGGGCCCGGCCCCGATGATGATCAAATCGTACATAACTTATCCTCCCGTATTTTGTGATGCATTTATTATATCACATCTTTGGAAAGTATAACAGCTTTCTTGTAAAATCCCCCCTTTTTTGGTATACTAAACAATAAATCAAAAAGGAGGAGAATCCCTTTATGCATTTTACATTTTGTCCCCACTGCAGTTCAAAACTGATCCTCAAAGAAATCGGCGACGAGGGGATGATTCCCTTTTGTGACCATTGCAATATCCCGTTGTGGGACATTGTGACCCCCTGCATCATCTGCGCTGTTGTCAACGAGAAGCGGGAAGTAGCTCTGCTGCGCCAAAGTTACGTCTCCACCAACAGCTATGTGTGTGTGGCAGGAGTAATGAAACTGGGAGAATCCGCTGAGGAAACCGCCTGCAGAGAAGTGGAAGAAGAACTGGGGCTGAAGGTAGAGCAGCTGGATTTTATCCGCACCTACCCCTATCTGAAAAAGGAAATGCTGATGATCGGTTATCGGGCCACTGTACAAAAGAAAGAAATGGTACTTTCCGACGAGGTTGACCGGGCCCAGTGGTTCCCTTTTGAAACTGCATTAGATCAATTGCGCCAGGGCAGCATTGCCTGGCAGCTGGTAAAGACTGTGATAGAAAAGGATCGCCTATGAAAACTGTTTTGATCACCGGTGCCTCCCGGGGCATCGGAAAAGAGACCGCCCTGCTGTTTGCCTCTCAAGGCTATGAGACTATACTCACCTGCCGCCAGTCCATGGACGCCTTGGCAGAAGTACAAAGAGAAATAGAAACGACTTACCACACCCCCTGTCGGATTGCTCTCTGCGATGCCGTAAATTTTCAGGAGGTGCAGGAGTTATTTGCCGGAATATCCCGTTTAGATGTATTGGTCAACAATGCGGGGATTGCCCACTTTGACCTTCTGCAGGATATGACCGTTGCAGACTGGCATCATGTGATAGACACCAATTTAAGTTCTGTCTTTTATACCTGCAAGCTGTCCATTCCCCTGATGCTGGCCGCCGGCAAGGGCCGGATCATCAATGTGTCTTCCATCTGGGGAAATACCGGTGCTTCCATGGAAACAGCCTACTCCGCCTCCAAGGGGGGCGTCAACGCCCTCACCCGGGCTCTGGCAAAGGAACTGGCTCCCAGTGGGATTCCGGTCAACGCTGTGGCTCTTGGGGTGATAGATACGGATATGAACCGCTGTCTCTCTTCGGAGGATATAAAAACCCTCCAAAATGATATTCCAGCCTGCAGGCTGGGTACCCCCAGAGAAGCAGCCCAGCTTATCCTACAAATCTCGGAAATGCCCACTTATCTGACAGGTCAGATCATAACAATGTCCGGCGGCTATGAATAGCCCCGGACATTGTTTACTGCAATATATCATTCACTTCCTGTTCATCCGATACAGCCAGGGAACTGATCAATTTTTCCATCTCTTTCTTGGACTTGGCATCCTTGGCCCGCATAATGATTTCCTCTTTCTGGGCTTCCGTCATACCGGAATATCTGTTCATGGCCTTTTCATTCATGGCAAGGGCCATGGTAAACCCGATAGGCAGTGACGTGCCGTTTGCATGCAGTCCAGGCCCATTACCAGACTCACTGTCTGCCGCACCCAGCAGCCCTCCGTTCATATAGTCCATCTATGCACCCTCCTTCCTGCAGCTTTATTACAGAAATAGGGTGCCCAAAATCCTGGCTTTTATCCCTTTATACTGTCATTCCTCTTGTCTCTCTCCCTAGACTTTCGGTTCAGCACATACAGCCCCACACAAACCAGCAGTAACACCGGAAAGGTAAGTGCTGCCAAAATCCCTTTTTTCAAATCTTCACCTGCAGCTTCCGCCACCATCCCTACAAAAGCAGGGCCACCGGAGCACCCCAAATCTCCCGCTAAAGCCAACAGTGCAAACATGGCTGTACCACCTCTTTGCATGGCCTTAGAAGCCATACTGAAGGTTCCAGGCCACATAATCCCCACAGACAGACCGCACAGGCCGCAGCCCACCAGTCCCAGCACAGGATTCCCTGTCAGGGAGGCCAACAGATAACTGACCACACAAAGACAGCCGCTGACTGTCATCAGCTTTTCCGTGCTGATGGTCTCGCTCAGCTTTGCTGTGATCACTCTGGAGATTCCCATAAGCACCGCAAACATACAGGGGCCCGCCAAATCTCCCACGGTCTTACTTACACCCAACCCCGACTCCGCAAAGGCGGAAGCCCATTGGCTCATAGATTGCTCTGAAGAGCCGGAGCAGAACATGATCAAAAAGAGAATCCAAAATATTTTGGTTTTGAGCAACTGAGAGATCGCCATACTCTCTCCTTTCTCCACCAAAACATGCAAAGGCACCTTTGCAAAAAAGAAAGTATTTGCCAAAGGAATAACTGCCCAAAATATTGCCAGATATCTCCAATTTTCCACACCAAACACTGTAAAAAATACTGTGGAAAAGAGTACTACAAACACATGCCCCCAACAATAAAAGGAATGTAACAGGCTCATAGCTGCTTCCTTTTTCTCTGTGGGACAAGCTTCCACAATAGGACTTACAAGAACCTCTAAAAGGCCACCCCCAATGGCATACAACACAATAGACAACAAAATGCCTGCATAAGCATTGGGTAACAAATAAGGAAATACTGACAATCCCACCAGGCCTACTGCTGCAAAAACATGGGCCGCCACAATACATTTTCGATATCCGAGCCGATCCACATACTTTGCACCCACCATATCAACCAGTAGTTGCACCCCAAAATTCATGGTCACCAAAAAAGCAACCTGATTTAAGGTCAGCCCAAAGCTTTCCTGAAAAGTCACAAACAAAAGGGGCACAAAATTATTCACAATAGCCTGCGTAATATATCCCACATAGGAAGCATAAATCGTATGGTTATAGTTTAACTTTTTCATGTCACACTATCCGCGCACCATATAATCAATACCCAGACTGCAGAGCATGGCTCCTGCCTGAGTGTTCAGGCCATGCTTTTTGTTGATGGTTTCCATGATCGTATTGCGATTCTCAGTGGAAGCCACAATAGCAATGATCTCTTTCTCAGCTTGGATACTGATACCCATGAGTTGTTCATCCTCCTGAGCCCCGGCCCATCTGGCACGGATGATCGTACCGCCTGTAGCACCTGCCTCTCTGGCCGTATCCATAACCGCATCGGTATGTCCCTGATTTACTGTGACAAGTATCAGACTGTTTTCTGTCTGTTGCATTGTATCTCCTCCATTTCCACCACTATTCTGTCCTGCATGGAATAAAACCGTGGCAATCCTGCCGTTAAGCCCTGTTAAAGTCAGATCAAACAAAATCCCGTGGGCATCGATCTTGCCCCGCAGCTCCTGGTCATACCGACGGAGCATCTGTTCCACACACCCATCCTGTGCCAGTCCTATCACCACATCTCTCTCCGAGGTTCCAAAGCCCAGCACATCCAACAATTCCGAGGAAGCAGTACCGCTGCCCATACACTGCAGACACACCGGAATCTTGCCCGCCTCGAAATGCTTCGCAATGGTCTTTCCCTGACCACGCTCTACAATAGCCACAATGGCCTTGATTTTTCCTTTATCCGCCATCTTGCCCTTTCCTTTCTTCTCCTAGTCAAAGTAAATGATCGTGTCTTCCATATCCTTAAGCTGTTCCTGCAACCGCCTGCGTTTGGCCTTCATCTTCAGGCTCCCCAAAAGGCCCAGCACCTGTATGGTACAAAGAGGCGTCATGGCTACCATTGCCACCATGCCAAAGGCATCCTCCATAATATTACCACCCAGAGCCTCACAAGCTCCCATAGCAAGGGGCAACAGGAAGGTAGCTGTCATAGGTCCGCTGGCCACGCCGCCGGAGTCAAATGCAATACCCGTGTAAATCTGGGGTACAAAAAAGGTCAACGCCAGGGCAACCGCATAACCGGGTATCAAAAACCACATGATACTGATCCCTGTCAGAATCCGGAACATGGAAAGTCCCACGGAAAAAGCAATACCAATAGATAAACTTAAGTAAATAGACCTGCGGGTTACAGCGCCATTGGTTACATCCTCCACCTGTTTGGTCAGCACCTGTACCGCCGGCTCCGCTTTCACTATGAAATAACCGATCACCATACCAATAGGCACCAACAACCATCTCAAAGTACCGGAAGCCATAGAACTTCCGATATATTGTCCTGCAGGCATAAATCCTACATTTACCCCTGTCAAAAAAAGCACCAGTCCCAAATATGTATAAACAAAACCCGAAACCACACGGATCAAATGTCTACTGTGGAAACGCCTGAAGATCAACTGAAATATCACAAACAATGCCGCAATAGGAGCCAGTGCGACAGCCACCTCCTCTGCATAATGTGGCAATGCTCTGGCAAATTCCCGGGCTGCATCCCTGGTAGTCTTTAGTTCCGTGATGACCACGGGTGTATAGACTGTATCCTCCGGCCGATAGGTGATCCCCAGGATCAGCACAGCCAAAATCGGACCAATGCTGCAAAGGGCGATCAGACCAAAGCTGTCTCCTGTGGAGTTTTTATCACTACGCACGGAGGCCATACCAATACCAAGTGCCATAATAAAAGGAACCGTGATGGGCCCTGTGGTCACGCCGCCGGAGTCAAAAGCCACCGCAATAAAACTGTTGGGTGCAAAATAAGTCAAACCAAATACGATCACATAAAATCCCAGCAATAAGTAAGAAAGAGGTATTTTCAGCAACATACGTGCCTCTGCGATCACAAGAAAAATCCCCACTCCTACTGCAACCGTCAATATCAGTGTCATATTGGGAATGGAGGGAACCTGTTGGGCAAGCACCTGCAGATCCGGTTCTGCCATGGTTATGATAATTCCCAAAAACAGACAGATGATCAACGGGATCAACACCTTTTTGGCCTTACTCATCTGGGCACCGATACCCTCGCCCATAGGGATCATGGACATCTCCGCACCCAGCGTAAAGAATCCCATACCCACCACCAACAGCACCGCACCAAACAAAAACAGGGTCAGCACACCGGGGGTCATAGGGGCTATGGTAATACACAGCAAAAGTACAATAACCGTAATTGGCAGCACTGATGCTACAGATTCATATACCTTTTCAAACAACTGCTCTTTATACCTCATCTTTTACTCCTTGTCAATTTCCGCAAAGTTCTTTCATTTGTTTTACATCTTCGGCTGTACATTCCAACTGAGAATATCTGGCTTTCTCATAAAGCTTTGCAAAGGGCTTGCTATCCATCTCATACTCCATCTCCCGGGCTGTGAAGCATGGTAGCTTTTCTTTTTCATAGCGGCGTTTCTTTTTTTGTGTATCCATCAGCGGACGAGGCTGATAGGCGGTCACCTTCCCTTTATAGATACGCCGGATCTTCTCTCTGGGTTCCAAAAAGGCAAACAGCTTTTTTCTTTCCTTTTTCCCGGATTTCTTTTCGGTAATCTCACATTTCTCCCGCACATCCACACTTTCTCCGGTAGTGATATCCTTGAACTCCCTGCCCTTTTGCAACACACCCATAAGGAATCTGACAAATCTTCTTAGCAGTAGAATGGCCAGGATGGCTGCACCGACAATCAGTGCCAGCATGATCAGATACTCCAAAAGTACCCAGCCGATCCATGGCTCTGTGTCCACCTCCGGCAACCCCGGATCCTCCACCTGAACATATTGGGGATCTCTTATGACAACGCCTTCCGGCGGTGGGCTTTCCCCTCCAAAGGTATTCAACAGCCAGCCTATGAATCTGCGCAGCGCCTCTGCCACAGCAAGAATCAACTGACCTAAGGGTTTAAAATTCACCACACCGATCAGAAAGATCAAACCGATTCCAATATAGATCAACACCTGCTTTAGACCCGCGCGAAAGATAGCCTTTTCCGGCAAAGCTCCGGTGCTGGAGGCATTGGCGTTTATAAACTCCAGATACTGCCTCAGATAAAAAACCAAAAAGTACAGGCCAAAAATGATGATCACGGGTGTAATAAAATAGCCATTCCAACTCGGTCCCACTTGACCGAAAGCCAAAATGGCACTGACAAAATAAACGGCCACCGTAAAAGGCATGGAGATACACTGATCCTGGAAATCCTCTGTGGTAAACCTTAAGACCAAGGAATAGATCACAAACCCTGTGCCTGTTATTAAAAGCCCAAGATACCCCACCAAATTATGGTTGGCAGAAATCAGCCAGCAATACCCTACCAATGCAGTAAGCGCCAGAATATGCAACAAAACCAATGGGAACACATGGCGTACGTGCCGGCGCACAAAATAAAGCCCAAAGGAAAGCAGACCTGTCAGCATCCATAATAACATATGAGGTCTCTGCGCTCCGATCTTTGACCCTAAATAAGCTGCCAGAACCAGAGACAAGGAATAAAAAATAAGCATATTGATCTGAGTGATCAAAAATTCCATGCAGATATGAAGCCTGTTCTGTTTCATTTTTCTTTTCCTTTCAAGTGCAGGAAACGCACGTTTTTCTCTACAAATTCCGGTAACTGGGGATCTTGCTTTTCATCCACCGGATAAAACCAGATGTAATCCTTACCCATATTGTGGTAATTCTCCACCGTGTCAAGAAAATCCTGGTAATGGTTGGGCGCCACAAAACAGGTAATGGTACCATCTGCTTCCTGCAGCAGACGTTTGCCAAAACACGCCTGAAAATTCAGCACCGGCTTATCGGTATCCACTCTGGCAAGCGCATGCAGCACTGCTCCCAGTTGGCCTCTTGCTGAGCTGGCCTCTAATGCCACAGGATGGCCTGTGATCACATCCACCCCATTTACATAGCAGGCAACTCTCATGCCCTGCTGCAGAAAAAATCTGCAAAGCCCCGCACAGATCTGTAAGGAGGCCTCTACACATGCTTCCTTCTTCAAAATGCCTGTGTCTTCCAGATTCACAAAAATCCGGATAGACTGCAGGGAGGTATAATTCTTTTGATTAACTTTTAACTTGCCTGTCTTGGCTGTTGCCTTCCAATTGACTGCCTTTAATTCATCTCCGGGCTGATACTCCCTGATACCCCGGTGTTCAAAGGGATCCTCCAGCAAATGTCTTCTGGTCAACACCTCTCCGTTCAGTTGCTGCAACGACAAATGAAACTCTTTGCTGTCAAAAAACCGGGGATAAATATAGAGATAGGTATGTACGGGCAAAATATCTACATACTGTCTGGTCATAAACAGATCCATTGACACCAGATCCATAGAATCGATGGTGTAATACCCTCTTCTGCCTCCTACAAACCGAATGGTCCTGGTCAGTTTCTCTTTGCTGCCCAACTGAAACATATCGTTACGATAATATTGATCTGTGGTCCTGGAACCCTGTATATTCTCAAAGATCAAATGTTTATCCGTCTGAAACTTTACCTTTACCACAGACAACGGAAGGCTTTTGCGGTTCTCCACCACTTCCTGCAAAAATCCCGATTCGCCCTCAAAAATAGCATTGGTTGCAAAGCTGACATTGGCCCTTAGATCCTTGTTCCAATATCTGGCATATATCATGCGCTGTATGGCCACAAAAAAGACCACCAGCACTCCAACAACCCCAATCTGTATCATAGGGCAAAGTCCTCAGTAGGAACCGGTGTATTGTCCAAAAGCTTCTCCACCAGCGCTTTTGCTCCTTTTTGGCTATCATCCAGACCATAGCCTACGATGATCCTGTGGCTCATAACCGCCTGAGCTACTGCCTTCACATCATCCGGGATCACAAAAGTCCTTCCCTCCAAATATGCATAAGCTTTGGCACTGCGCAGCAGAGCCAGGCTGCCTCTGGGACTGATTCCCATGACAACCCCATCCGCCTTCCTGGTACCCTCCACCAGTGCAACTATGTACTCTCTGATGCAAGGATGCACATAGACTTGATTTGCTTCTTTTCTGGCCTCCCCCAATTGCTCCAGTGTCAACACACTCTCCAGGTTCTCCAAAGGTTCCTCGCACATATATCTATCCAAAATTGCCAGTTCTTCCTCGCGACTGGGCAGGCCCATGGAGAGTTTCATCATAAAGCGGTCCATCTGTGCCTCCGGCAACGGAAAAACACCCGCCGATTCCACCGGGTTCTGGGTGGCGATGACAAAAAACGGCTCGCCCGGTATATAACTTTCACCATCTATGGTTACCTGACGTTCCTCCATGCACTCCAATAAGCCCGCCTGGGTCCTGGGAGTTGCACGGTTGATCTCATCCGCCAGTAAAATATTCGTAAAAATAGGGCCTTTACGCAGGACAAACGCGCCCTGCCGTGTGTCAAAAATATTGATGCCGGTAATATCTCCCGGCAGAAGATCCGGAGTGAACTGTATGCGCCCAAACTCCGCACTCAAAGACTTTGCAAGAGTTTTCGCCAGTTTCGTCTTGCCGGTACCGGGTACATCCTCCAAAAGCACATGTCCGTCAGCAATCAAGGCTGTCAACAATAGTTTCGCTGTCTGCTGTTTTCCGATAATGACCTTGCCAATGTTTTCCAATACCTTATCTGCCAAATACTTCCCATTCTGCTCCATGTATACTGTCTCCTTCCGTTTTGCTCCTTTGCAACTTTTCCTCATTATATAGCATATCAAAACAGGATGGAAAAATCTACAGAAAAATATTCCGATTGTGCCCAAAATCATACTTTTAGTGACCTTTTTCGTATTGTTTTTAAGATTTACTGCACTTATAATTTTTATATCAGCATAAAAGAAATCATAGAAAGGAACTGGCTATTATGAAAGAAAAAATTCGTATTGGTTACATTGGACTTGGAAGACGCGGCTATGCCATCATTCGAGACTGTCTGGCCCAGATGAAGGACGTGGAATTTGTGACACTCTGCGACCAAGTACCGGAGCGCATGGAAAGAGCTGCTAAATTGCTGGAAGAAAACGGCAAACCCCGCCCCACCTTTACCACTGATTACAAAACCATTCTGGCTGATCCTACCATCGACGCGGTATTTATCATGACCGGCTGGAACACTCATATGGAGATGACCAAAGCTTCCCTGCTGGCAGGCAAATACACCGGTATCGAAGTGGGCTGTGCCTACGACCTGCAAGAGTGTTTTGATCTGATCGATGCCTATGAACAGACAAAGGCACCCTTGATGATGCTGGAAAACTGTTGCTACGGCCGCAGAGAAATGATGGCTCTGAATATTCTCAAGCAAGGACTTTTCGGCGAGATCGTTCACTGCAGAGGTGGTTATCTGCACTACCTGCCCGGCACGGAGCTGTTGGCTGAGACAGACCCTTCTCATTATCGTCTGACCGAGTATGCCCAGAGAAACTGCGAGCAGTACCCTACCCATGAATTGGGGCCCATCTCCAAGGTGCTGCACATCAATCGCGGAAACCGCATGATGAAGCTTACCTCCACTGCCTCCAAGGCCCGTGGACTTGAGACCTACTCGGAAAGACATTTGACCTCTGAAAGTTCCTATCCTATTCAAAAATACAATCAGGGAGATATTGTAAATACCTGTATTACCTGTGCCGGCGGTGAAACCATTCTGCTGACCTTGGATACCACCTTGCCCAGAGCCTACTACAGCCGTGACTTTACAGTACGCGGCACCTTGGGTATGTACATGGAAGAGCGCAAAGTGCTGTTCTTTGAGGGCATGCGTGAGGAAATTGCAAACAATGAGGAAGAGTTCTTTGCAAAATACGATCACCCTCTCCACGCAGAATATACCAAGCTTGGAGAAAAGGCCGGCCACGAGGGCATGGACTGGCTGGTTTGCCGTGCTTTCGTAGAAAGCGTAAAACGCGGCGTCAACACCCCCATCGATGCCTATGATACTGTGACTTGGATGTCCATCGCACCTCTTTCTGAGATGTCCATCCAAAAGGGCGGTGCCCCCGTAGACATCCCTGACTTTACCAGAGGTAAATGGATGCGCAGAGAACCCATTGTGGAAGGCAAATACTGCCTGGACGATGTGTGTGTGGATAATGAAACCCCTATTATGTAAGACGACTCACATGACAAAAGCCGCTGAGTTCAGAAATATTCTTTACTCAGCGGCTTCTTAATTGCTTTATTTATTCTCTTTACTCATCTACGCTGTAGTTCGGCGCCTCTTTGGTAATATGGATATCATGAGGATGGCTTTCCTTCAGGGAGGCTGCAGAAATCTTCACAAATCTGCCGTTCTCCTTCAGTTCCTCGATACTGCTTGTCCCACAGTAACCCATACCGGATCTAAGACCACCCAGAAGCTGGAATACAGTATCCTCTACCAGACCCTTGTATGCCACACGTCCTTCCACGCCTTCCGGAACCAGTTTCTTGGCATCTGCCTGGAAATAACGATCCTTACTGCCGTTCTCCATAGCTGCGATGGAACCCATGCCGCGATATACTTTATACTTTCTGCCCTGGAACAACTCATACTGTCCGGGACTCTCATCACAACCTGCCAGAATGCTGCCCATCATACAAACGTTACCGCCGGCCGCAATAGCCTTGGTGATGTCACCGGAATACTTAATACCGCCGTCTGCAATAATAGGAATACCATACTCCTTAGCCACCGCATAAGCATCCATAACCGCGCTGATCTGAGGTACACCGATACCTGCAACCACACGTGTGGTACAGATAGATCCGGGTCCGATACCCACCTTAATAGCGTCTGCGCCGGCCTCAATCAAAGCTCTGGTTCCCTCACCGGTAGCAACGTTACCTGCGATCACCTGCAGATCCGGATATTTCTCCTTGATCATCTTCACGCAATTCAAAACATTCTGAGAATGTCCATGGGCACTATCCAGTACTACCACGTCCACCTTGGCTTTCACAAGTGCTTCTACTCGCTCCAGCACGTTTGCAGTAATACCAACTGCTGCGCCGCAAAGCAGTCTGCCCTGCTCATCTTTTGCTGCCAGAGGATACTTGATTGCTTTTTCAATATCCTTGATAGTGATAAGGCCTTTCAGATTATAATCTTTATCCACAATCGGGAGTTTTTCTTTTCTTGCTTTTGCAAGAATCTTCTTTGCCTCTTCCAGAGTAATCCCCTCGGGAGCAGTGATAAGTCCCTCTGCCGTCATGGATTCTTTGATCTTTTTGGAAAAATCAGTTTCGAACTTCAGATCACGGTTGGTAATGATACCAACCAGCTTTCTCCCCTCGGTAACAGGCACACCTGAAATGCGGAATTTCGCCATCAGCGCATCTGCATCTGCCAGTGTATGCTCGGGGGATAAAGAGAACGGGTCTGAGATAACACCGTTTTCAGAACGTTTTACCTTGTCCACTTCCTCTGCCTGTGCTTCAATGGACATATTCTTATGGATGATACCAATACCACCCTGTCTTGCCATAGCGATTGCCATGCGATGCTCCGTTACAGTGTCCATTCCCGCACTCATCAGCGGAATGTTCAATTTAATTTTCTTTGTTAACCATGTGGTTAGATCCACCTGATTGGGAATCACCTGAGAATAACTCGGTACCAAGAGCACATCATCAAAAGTAATTCCTTCGCCAATAATCTGACCCATTTCCTCTCCTCCTGAATGTTTTTCAAATTAGATATTGCTGATTAGGATACCAAACTTAAAATGACTTGTCAACACCTTTTTTAATCTGTAAAAACTTTTCTCGGAGCACTGTTTTTCAAAGCTTTGATCAACTCCGGAGAGGGACTGATAATAATCTTCAAATTGCCCTCATAGTAAATAGCATATCTCTGATCCGGCTGCTCCTGGACACCGATGCCGTAATCCTTCACCTTGCACTGACGATGCTTATATCCGTCCAGATGATGAGATCTAAAGGGAGCGACAACCTCCATACGCTCCATGGAGTAAGAACCGACCCTTTTTCTCCTGCTCTTTACAAATACCTTGTCAATAGTAAGCTCCCTGTCTACATATAAATATTCATACTCTATATCAGAGTGCAACCAAACAAAATAAGTTCCCACGCCCGTTACCAGAGCAACGATCAGAGCCGGCCAGATATACATGCCCATACCGATAATAAAAAAGACAACGGTCAACATGATCAGTAAAATCTTCAAAAATTTTAAAAAAAGATTCGGTCGTGTTTTTACAAGACATTCTACATATGATTCGTTCATTTTTCTTCCTTTCATAATCACCTATATTTACTTCTAATCATATTACATTCAGCGAAATCTTTCAAGACTTTCCGTTATTTTATCTTTTTTTAATATTCTGATAATACCCCTTTCATTGACATTATTCCTTTTCCCGTATATGATAGAGAAAAAAGCAAAAGGTGGTTATTATTATGGCTGTTATGGATGAATTTAGAGCAGAACGGGAGGCAATCAAAAGCCAACCTTTCAAAGTCAGATTTTCATATTTTATGGATTATTACAAATGGCATGTTATTGGTATAAGTGTTGCAGTGATTGCCCTGTGTGCTTTTATCTATCATTTGGCCACGGCAAAAGATTTTGCCATGAACGCAGTTTTACTGGGAGCTTATCCTTTACAGGAAGACACTTCTTTGATCACTCAGGATTATGCACAGTATGCAGGCATCAATCTGGATAAGGAAGAAGTATACTTTGATTCTTCTCTTTATATTATCACTGAAGACAACTCTTCCGACCCCATGTCTTCAGCAACCTCCATGGAGACCACATATAATTCAGCTCAGATCCTGGGAGCACGTCTGGCAGCAAAGGATTTGGATATTCTCACTATGAATCCCGGGAACTTTACCAATTACGCTTATCAGGAAATCTTCATGGATCTTCGGCAGGTGCTGACCGACGAACAACTTGCTTCTCTGGATGGTAAACTTTATTATATGGATTATGCATTTCTTCCAGAGTTGGATGCAATCCGGTCCAAATTTGACTACGACACTCCCATTACCTATCCGGTTTATGATGACCCGTCCGCTCTGGAAGAGCCGGTTCCCGTAGGCATCAATTTAGCAGAATGTTCCAAATTTAATGAACATTTTTCTTACCCCGGCGACAAAGCTTTTGTGGGTGTAGCAATCAACACTACAAGGTTGGACAATGCCAAGGCCTTTCTGAATTATCTCTTTGAAGATTAAATACAAAACCAAGTAAGAGACGTTTTCTATACTTGACAAAGAGCCTATATAAAGTAAGGGCAAAGCCGGTTTCCTGGCTTTGCCCTTATTCATTTTAGTGCCTATTCTTCATTTTGTAACTCAGTCTGCTGCAGAAATTTCTACGGTCTGGTATACATAGAAGGTTCCAAGATATCCGGCATCTGTGACAGCATTTGCAGATTTATCAATACAGTTGATCACTTCCTGATCGTTTACTTTGATAATGATCTGTACACCGTCAGTCACATTTGCAGTAGTCAGCTCGATCTTGTTCTCTTCGCCAAACTTGAAGATATCTTTCACACTCTTAACAGTTACATATGTGGTGGATTCGCTATAGTTACTATCGAACCATACACGTTTTTTATCATTCCATCTCTGTAACTCTAAGGAACAATTATCATCTGTGTTAAAGATTACGGTATAACCATTACCTGCGCCGTAAGCAGCAGATGAGGTCATAGCGTCATAACGGCTGTTTCTGAAGGTAAATCCAGGATAATCCGTAGCAGCATGCTTATCTACCTTCAAATTAAAGGTAATGGTGGAATCTCCGAAGAGCTGTGCATGATACTTGTCTTCGTTACCGCCCAAACCTTTTACCCAGTTGGCAGAGTTCTCAACCGTTGCATCCAATGCGATGTCACCGGTCAAAATAGGCTCTGTGGTCACGTTCACAGTCCATACCTGGCTCTCTGTGCCATCGGTGGTGGATACGGTATACTGTCCTCCATTAGACAGGTCAACGGTCTCTCCAGAAGCAGGAGTAACCATTACGCTACTGGGGATTTCAATAATAGGTGCCACATTGGTCAGATCCAAAGTTCTTCTCACCACAATATTGATCTCATGGTTGGCATTGTCAATCTCAGCACTCATCAGACCCTCAGGAAGGTCAAAGCTAAAGATATCCAATGCGATCTTCTCATTGTCAAATCTCTCAATGCACTTCTCCAGATATACTCTGTCAGCCAGAGCAACGTCTCCGGATTCCAGGGTAGCCTTGGATTCTGCTACTGCCTCAGCCAGTGCATCATACGTAGACTGATAGATCTGGCCAACCTGTGTACCTACATCCGCATTAGCAAGCTTCTCCTCAGCCTGTGCGATCAGATCTTCCAGAGTGTCTGTTACGCGGCTCTCTCTCATCTGGATCAGAAGTCTCTGGAGTTCTGCCGTAGCCTCTGCCATTGCAACTCTGTCGGGAGGAACTACACCCTGCAGCTGTTCACATAACACTCTCTGGTCCTTCACTGCCTGCACCAGCTCTGCAGGATAACTGCCGATAGAGCCGTCTGTCTCAACAAACTCTAAGAACTTATCCAGATACAGTGTGTTAACGATAAGAATGTATCTACGGTAAATTTCATTGGAAATAACCGCAGAATCACCATGCATCAAGTTCTCAAAGATTACCTCGGTGGTCAATTCTTCCTGTCTACCACTGTCCTTTGCCTTAATACCTACGTACTCATCTCTGATACCGCTTTCCATTACTACTTTTGCGGCCTCCAGAGGATAATCACCGGGATTGTAGAAGATTGCACCACAGGTTTTTCCATTGTAGTGCTCATTTGCGGAAATGTAGTTGTCATGGTAATTAAGGAATGCACCATTGCCGTTGTTCATGTTAGATACAGTAAATGCATTAGGTACATTTTCCACTACGTTGTTATAAACTTCAAGGCCTGCACTTCCCTGATCCTGATAAATACCGCCTAAAACATTAGGCACATCATAAATATGGTTACTGGTGATCTCTGACCCGTTCAGGTGGCCAAGAGTATAAATAGCTCCACCGTCCCACATCACTTCCATGATATTGTGGATCTTATTGTATGCCACCCTGTTGCCGGAAGCAACGCTCTGCTCATAACCCTTCTTCCAACCCCAACCAAGGGAAATACCGGAGTAAGGCAGATCATAAAACTCGTTGTAGGAGCAATCAAGGTTATGTGTATAGTATGCGGTAACGCCGGGTGCGCCCTGGTTCACAAGACCACAACGTGTGATATAGTTGTCTGTGATTGTATTGTCCTTAGGAAGGGACTGGGCAGCTGCATTTACAAGAGTCTCATTGATGGCTGCAAATCTGATAACATATGTCATCCATCCACCGTTCTCATCTACAAAATACAGATAACGATATTGTTTTGCCTTGTACTGATCTTCCAGTTCAAACACGGGAGCTACATCCACTACTCCGTCTGCCTCTTTCGTAACAGCAGGAACTGATACCAACTTATCTGCTTGTGACTCGATGGCCGCAGTAGAAGTCAGCTGTGTAGCAGAACCATAGATGGAATAACCCATACGACACGGCCAGGATGCAGCATGCTGGAGTTCGATCTTGTCAATGTTGCACAACTCCTCCATATCTACCTGGAAGGTAGCCTTGGTAAAGCCAGCAACAAACTTCTGCTTATTTGTATCCGTCCATGCACCGTCCGAAATACTATCCGTGATCTTCGTATAATTGATGGGCTCATAGTCGGAAAATACGTAGGAGGTCACTGTTGCACCGTTGGCAATGTTGTTACCGGACGCATCCTTCACTTTCATATTAAATACGTGCTTGTATATACCATCATCCACTACATAGTATACATAGCGGTATTCCTTATCACTGTACGCACTGTCCAGTTTATGAATTACTGTCTGGGGCTGAGAAGCTCCATCCACTGAAGTATCTACAGACGCAATCTTATCAGCAGTTGATTCAAGATCTGCTGTGGAAGTGATCTGTGTTGCAGATGCATATACAGAGTAACCCTTCTTAGAATATGCACTGCTTGAATGCAGAATCTCAAGTTCATCAATCTTATAAGCAGCACCCAGATCTACCTGGAAGGTAGGCTTGGTAAAGTCCCCATAAAATGCTTTCTCTGAGGCAAGCCAATCCCAATAGCCGTTTGTAGGTGTATTATCTGTAATATGATCATAATTCTTTACAGTATAGTCTGCCTGAAGATAAGAAGTAACCGGCTTGTTCAGGGTATAGTTTGCACCATAAACCTCTTCATCCTTAATGAGGTCATCGCTGCCAAGCACGATAGCGGAATCACCGATATCCTCAAATACGTTGCCTACGATCTGGGTGTTCTCAGCGCCGCTGTTCAAAGCAAGAGCGCCGCCATGGAAGCCCTTAAATACGCTGCCTGTAAAGCTGATTCCATAGGTGTTGGTCAAGTTGATACCACCAGGGATATACTGGTTATATTGAGTACCCTCATCATTCCAATAAGTACTTGCCTGCTGAAGGAAGAAACCATCTGTCATCTCACCATACCATGCAACATGTGCAAAGGTCAGGTTTTCAAAGGCAATATTCTGTGTCTTGTCGATCATGCTGTTACCTTCAATGGCAATCAGCTCTTCCAGCTCTGAAGCATATACTTCTGCGGTAGCCATATCTTCACCCTCACGAGGATAGTAGTACAGATCACCGCTAGTCTCATCAAAGTAGAACTCACCAGGCTGATCCAGCTCTGCAAAGGCATTCAGTACCACAAAACCTGCACCGGGATCTACACCGTGCAATTCGTTGGAATCACCGGAAGCTGCTGCAGACAAGTGTACATGCAGGGAGCTAGTGCCATCCCCATTGTCTGTGATGTCTTCTACGTTGACTACAACTGTCTTCCATGCTCTGTTCAGACGAAGCAAAATATCACTTACGTTTCCTACGGTCACGGATGCCTTGCTCAGCACCTCAGAATCTACCACCAGTCTGTCAGTCACATAAACATCACTGGTATCCACGTCAGACTCACTGATGATCAAGCCGTAGTCTTCACTCTGTGCTCTCTTTGCATACACATCATTTACATACATCTCACCGATGCCTGCACCTGTAAAGTTTGCCACATTGGCTACATACAGGTTCTCATACTCTGCTGACTTGGTCCAGCCTTCGATCTTACGTCCGCCGGAAATGGTTGCATCACCGGTTGCAACGTATCTTACATAGTGGCCGTTGGAACCACCGTCTTCAACACCAAAGGTCAGGGTGTCGTCCAGGGTATATACACCATCTGCCAGGTATACATAGATGTCTCCCCACATGCTGGCGTTCATGGTCCTTACTTCCTGCTGGGCTCTTGCCAGGGTCTTGAAAGGACTGTCTGCTGTTCCCGCACCTGCATCATCTCCATCGGGAGATACATAGATCTCTGCCTGTACAAAGCCTGCATTCGCATCGTACTGGTTGTCAAAGCTGTCATACTCATGTGCCATCTGCTTTGCCACTACCTGTACATCGATGGTCAGGGCCTGGGCCTGGAACTCGTTGCCCGCTGTCTCATTCATATGTACTGCCAGGGCAAAGTAATCGGTCTGGCCTGCTTCCAGAGCACCGTTAGGTGCTGCTGTGCTGTAGCCTGCAGGCACTGCTCCCGTATCACTGGCATCTGCCAGGATCTGGCTCCAGCTGCCATAAGGGTTTACCTGGGTCCTGTCCACGTTCGGCACAATGGCATAGGTCAGGGCTTCTTCCAAAGCTGCCTGATTGCCGCTGTCATTGGTCACGTTCAGGATCAGGTTGTAGTTTAAGGCAAGCTTTCCTGCATTCTCTACTGCAAGGTAAACCACCTCAGTCTTGCCGGGCTCCCAAAGGATCCCGTTCAGCCCCCAGTTCTCCCCCTGCTGGGCTGTTGTGGTGAAAATGTCGCCTACGCCGTTAGAGATATCCTTGTACTCCAACGCCACGTCGTCATAGCGAA
>SVFM01000024.1 GCA_015056865.1 Lachnospiraceae bacterium | reverse complement strand
TTTCTCTTGATTCTTCCTCCAAAGTTGAATAATATGAATTCATGAAGCGGGTTTTGTGTCGTGTACAGTCATATGACTCAAGCGGGTAGCTCGTTTCATTTCCAAGAAAGAAGCGAGTTTTTGACTGAGTAAGGTCTTTAGACTGGAAATGGGTACTTGCTTCTTTTTTATACCCTTTTTGCACCTTTCAAATATTAAAGCGTAAATTTTGCACGTCATTATTGCCGATATTTTTAATAATTATCAATAACTTTTTTTATATTTTCTGAGAGCCACGTGTATTGTAATCTAACCACTTTATCTTTGCCCTTATTTTCATCTATAAGTTTTTGAACTGCTACTTTTAACTCTATTAACGCCTCCTTGTCATCCGGTAAAAAGCTACGAATATTTGCAATGTCATAGACATGAAGAATCCCTCTCCTAAAATCGGAAACCTGATTTGCTGTAGCTTTTTCCAATCCTTTTACAAGTTTTTCTATATCGATATTCTCTAAGAATTTTTTCTCTTGCCGTACATCGCTCTCTCTATCACACATGAAATCCGATACCTTTATCAAATATTCGACGGGATCTTCATCTGTTAACCACAAGAATGCATTTTCCTGGAAAGCAGAAGACATTTGGGCTATAAATTGATTATATTCTTCTTGCTGTTCACTTTCCCAAAAACTAAAACTATCGTGAAATTTTAACCTATCTAATACCTTACTATCCTTTTTATCATCCCTTTTCATATTTACTAACATTATTTCTTTACATTCATTTATTACATCAGGATGGTCTAAAAGATTTTTTACAGCAATTAAATAATTTGCCAATTTCCCATATTGAACCAAGGGAATACTCTCTCCCGATTTTAATTCATTTCGCACAGATTCAACAGCTAGCTCAAGTATTTCTGCCTCTTGAGTAGGAAACCCATAAAGAATACTCAATGCCGAGTTCATTTCTCGTTGCTTTTGTTCATATTCACTTTGCTCAATAAATGCATTTTGACTTGATTTAATGGCATCCAAATCTATTTCTTGATATTTGAAATAATCTTTACAGAATTCATATAGAGGATATTTACTTGTTCCTAATTTATTTGGACTTATGTCTTTTTCCCATTTAAGATCGTCATTACCTTTTACTCTTAATGCAAATGCCACATTACCCAAAAAAACATGTTTTAGAAACTCATTATCTATTTCACCAGTATAATTAGAAAACATATCAGCCGTTTTTTGACATGCAAAAATAAATGATCTGAAATTGTAATCGCCAACATCCGCCATTACCATATTTATCTCATTAACAATCAATGGTTTACCATTTGCAGTTTTACCTTCCAATAAGTGAGCAATTATCGATTCTGAATACAAATTAAGAATACTTTCAATTGCATTATCATAATCACACAAATACAAAATTGTATCGCTAACCGTTTTTTCTTTTATCGCTAAATATTCTTCGGTTTCTTCTGTATAAACCCACTTTGATTGTTCTTCACCTTTACTATCTTTTGTGGTAATTTGTTTGACGTCCTTAATTTCTTTCTCGTTGGCAACTAAAAGGACTTTTGCACCATCTTGTTCTACTAGATTATTAACAAAACCCAAAACTTGCTTTATACTTATGCTCGAGCGCTCTAAATCTTCGAGAATTATTAGTTGATTTGTAAGATCAATCGATGAATATAGTTTTTCCAAATCTGCATCATCTAAAGACAAATCAATTCCAACAACGCTCAAAGCACCTTTAATTATCGTCTTGCCAACAATTTTTCCGGCTTGAGCTTTTTCACTTTTAACACAAGCTGCTTTAGCGCGTGTTTCAAAATATATGGCCTTGCTTATTTCCTTTGTATCACTCAATCCATAAAGAGATACAACCACACATTTTTTATCCGTAGTTTGTTCTAGATGCGGAATAAGACTATTTTGAATATAATAACTCTTTCCCATCCCCCAAGGAGCAATGAGCATTATCGCACTTTGGGTCTTATCATTCTTTAAATAGTTTTCAATATACAGGTTATATTCTTGATCGGTCATACTATAATCCTCCCGCGCATATTAATAAATCACTTAACATTTTGCTTAATTAGTTCAATTATACCATTTTGCTCTTTTTCCAGCCATGTCACAGCCCCAAATCTTCAATTTTTTGTCTTAAATCTGGTATAAAAATCCCCTTCTAAACTCCCACAACCCTTGATTTTCCTAGACTTTTTTAGAAAAGCAACTTGTTGCCGTGCCACTTACTATTACCCAATCCTAAAATACTCCAAATACACTTTATACCGATCCTGCGCGGTCAAACAGGTATCTCTCAGAAATCCCCTCTCATTCTTCCATTCCTTCAACCCCCGGTAATAGTACAATTTCCAATCATCTTGAATAATAAACGGCACAATATTGTTCTTCAGGCATTCCTTGAACATGATCAATCTGCCCACACGGCCATTACCATCCTGGAACGGATGTATTTTCTCAAACTGCACATGAAAATCCAGGATATCATCCAATGTCTTCTCTTCTTTGGAATTGTATTCCGCCAGCAATGCCTTCATCTTACCGGTAACTTCTTCCGGTAGCGTAGTCTCCATACCTCCCACTTCATTGGGCATCTTTTTATAATCCCCCACTGCAAACCATTCTTTTCTGGAATCGCTGGTACCATTTTTCAATATCAAATGCAGTTCTTTGATGTATTTCTCCGTCAGCGTAGCCTTCACACTATCTATGATCATATCGATACAGCGGAAATGATTGGCAGTTTCAATCACATCATCCACATTGAGCACTTCATTTTCTACACCGATGGTATTGGTCTCAAAAATGTACCGAGTCTGATCATGTGTCAGGCGACTGCCCTCCATATGATTGGAATTGTAGGTCAAATCAATCTGTGTTTTATGATAAATTCCACCGGCATACTTTGTTCGCTTTTCTTCCTGCAGAATATCCAGCAAAGTCTTGGGCTGTTCCTGCTTCTTGTTAGTACGCTCCGGCTTTTCTGCATTCTCCGGAATATTCCAGGTCTTTCCTGTAAGAAATGCACCCAACACTCTTCCCTGGGCACAGTAATTTCTCACACTGCGCTCAGACATATTCCATTTTTTTGCTATTTCCCCCACTGAAAGATAACGCATTTGCTTTTCCCCACTGTTCTATGCTACGAACCTGATAATGGTACTAATTTAGTATAGTATACCATATTACCGGCAAAAATACAATTTATTATTACCATATATTTATTCATTCTTGCCGTTTCCGGTAATTATAGCCCCTATTTTAAATCAATATTTGCACTTTTATGTTTCTATTTGAAAATACCTAAACAAATACCTGCATATTCCCATACCACTTGACATATAATTACCTTATAATTATAATATAATTACAAAGAAACAATAAGAGGTGATTTTACTGCATGGAGCACTTAAAATTTGAGTGGGATGAAAACAAGAACAACATCAACAAGCAGAAGCATAGCATCTCCTTTGAAGAAGCAAAAACCGTCTTTTATGATGAATTAGCCCTTATAATTGACGATCCTGACCATTCAGAGCAGGAAAACCGCTTCATCATCCTTGGACAAAGCAGTTCAGCAAAACTACTGGTTGTATGCCACTGTTATCGGGAATCCGATACCGTTATTCGCATTATATCTGCAAGAAAAGCAACCAAATCTGAAACCAGCCAATATTATGATTATTAGAAAGGCAACGATATGAGAGACGAATATGATTTCAAAAATGCACGGAGAAACCCTTATATCAAAAAAGAAAAGCAGCAAATTACAATCAATATTGACAGCGAAGTAATCAATTATTTCAAAGATATGTCCGGTGTATCCGGTATCCCCTACCAGACACTGATCAATCTTTATTTATCCGACTGTGTAAATCAAAAACGCGAATTGCAAATGTCCTGGAAATAATTCTATACTTTCCAAATACAAAAAGTGCCAAGCTCACCGCGCCAAAGTATCATTTTGAACCTTTGACGCCATGATCTTGGCACTTTAATATGAAAGCGGTATCCACATGATATTGTCTATCATTTATCTGTTTCAGCGCAGTTTCCTCCCTGCCACCATTGCTTTGATCGCTTCGCACGCAAACACCGCAGTCCCCTCTCCTCCGACCTTGTCTATATTCGCGGTAAATTCTCCACCTCCGGCATACATGGCGCCAAGTCCCAACAGGATTTCATCTGTGCAGGTGTAATAATTTTCCGTGATGTGATCCTGTAGCTTCTTAGCCAGCATGACCGCTTCTTCACATTCCGGGGACATCTCCTTTATCTTTCCGAACTCCCCGAAAATGGCCATCATCTCTACGTTCAATTTTTGCTGGTTTTCTTTCGTTCTGCCTGCTGACTTTTTCTCATATTCCTTGTATGCCTCTGTGGTCCCCCAAGACTCCTTGGCCTGGGCGGCGTACTCATCAATTTTTCTTGTGTCAAATGCTTCAAAACTCATGTGCTTCACTCCTATCGCTTTGATTCCCCGGGCAAGATCTATCAGATTCTGCAAATGCTCCTTTCGAAGCTCCAGCAAATGAACTTGCTGCTCCAACGCTTTGCTTCTGTCAAAATCGGGACTGTCCAAGATCATCTTAATATCCTTGAGGGGAAATTCCAATTCTTTAAAAAGCATAATATGCTGGAGACGTTCCAGTGCCCCATCATCGTACAACCGATAACCGGCTTGGGTCACCTCTGTGGCCGGCAACAGTCCAATATGATCATAATGATGAAGGGCCCGTATACTTACCCCGGATATCTTACTGACTTCATGTACTGTCATCATTTCTGCAAATCCCCTCTCTGCCTGTGGTAGTCTCATTATAAACTATGACGCATCGTTAGAGTCAACAGGTTTCAAAAAATATTTTTCTGCACAACAGAAACCACCTGATTTTCCGTTTACTGTAATGATCATACCATACAGCTACCGCACTTTCAAATCCTTGACATTCCCTTGGGCAGGAACTATAATAAAAATACTGAATTTCGTTCTATAGTTTTACAATAAAAATAAAGCGAGGAAAGAAAAATGTTAGCAATCATCAATGCCGAATTAGTTATGAAAGACCACTATATTCCCGATGCCTTCATCCTGATGAAAGATGGTAAGATCTTTGATTACGGTAAGATGAAGAAGCTGGGTGATCTGGAAGGATACGAAGTGATTGACGCACAAGGCGCCTATGTAGGTCCCGGTCTGGTAGATATGCACACCCATGCCGGCGGCGGACACTGGTTCTATAATGAGCCTTTAGCAGCAGCCACTCACATGCTGAAGCATGGTTCCACCACCGTACTGCCTACCCTGTATTTCGATATGAAGGCAGAGCAGCTTATGGAGCAGATGGACGTGGTCCGTGAGGGCATGGCCTCTCTTCCCCACTCCAATTTTGGCGGTTTTTATATGGAAGCACCTTACATGAATCCCAAATTCGGTGCCAACCGTGAGAACAATCCCTGGAAAGGACCCATTAACAGAGACGAATATATGCCTCTGATCGAAAAAGGCGGAGATGATGTGCGGGTATGGGTTACCGCTCCCGAACGTGAGGGTATTAAAGAATTTGTAATCGATGCCAAGAAAGTAAATCCGGGCGTCCACTTCTCTGTAGGACACAGTGAAGCAACTCCTCAACAGATTGAAGAGCTGATCCCTTACGGTCTTTGTATCGGCACCCATCATACCAATGCAACCGGTACTCTGGAGATTTATCCCGAGTGTCGCGGCATCTGTGTCGATGAAGCAGTCAATTACAATCGGGACATTTATGCAGAGATCATCAGCGATACTGTAGGTATCCATGTAAATCCTTACAACCAGAGACTGATCCGCAAGATCAAAGGCGATGACAGGATCGTCCTGATCTCTGATGCCTGCGTGTTTGACGGACCGATCCCTGAGGGCGATTTGTATGACGGAGCCTTTGATATTCTTTTTGATCACTCCGGAGAAATTGCCGGTTCTAAGCTGACTCTGGACCAGGCCTGCCGCAACTTTATGAAACACACCGGTGCCTCTTTGGTTGATCTATTCAAATTTGCTTCTCTGAATCCTGCCAGGGCTACCGGGCTGAACGACCGCGGTGAGATTAGAAAAGGACTGAAAGCCGATGTGATCATTGTCGACCACAAAATGAATGTGAAGAAAGTCATTGTTGACGGAGAACTTGCTGTAGTAAACGAATAAATCTGGTAAAGTAAAACGGGTAGTCTCCCAAGTCTTAAAACGACTTCAGAGACTACCCTATTTTATCTACACATTTTAGTATCCTGCCATACGGCCGATCTTCTCTAAGATCCGTATTCCCAAAAGGTATCTTCCTGCCTCATTCAGATGGCAGCCATCTTCCAGATATCCCTTTGCGTTTCCTGCATGAATACCAAGACCCGTATAATTGTCAAGCAGCCCCACATTCATTCCCCCTGCAACCTGCCCCACCATATTCAGATATTCTACCAATGTTCCGCCATTCTGGGACATTTGAAGTGTCCCATTTTCAAAAACGGTGATATAATTCGGCGTCATCAACACGATGACCGCATCCGGGTACATCTTTTTTAACATGTCAACGCCGGATCGCAAGGCTCCTGCATAGGTGGTATCATCATAAATATCGTCTTTATTTGCCACCGAATATCCGTTAAAATAATCATTCAGTCCATAATTTATGACAAAACACAGCCGTCTGCCCCCATGATCATCCAGAATATATTGTTCTAAGGAACGTCCAAAATTATCCAAACCAGCTCCTCGTACTACGTCCCCGGTTGCAAACAACTCTATGGCCGTAGAAAAAGATCCTCGTGTTCCGGACACCTGAGCAGCCGTGGTTCCCCCCACAGCCATGCTATATACCCGCGCATTGGAAAGCCCGGATATGACTCCGGCAACCGATGAACTGCCCGTATGATTTCCGATGATACTGTCTCCGAAAAGCACAACATCCCACCCAAAAAGATCCGGATACTCTGCTGCATTCTTCTTCCTTCGCAAAACAAATTGCTTCAAGTTCTCCAACTGCTCTGCCGCCATCTCTTTATGAACCTTATATCTGCCATCACAGATGGTGTACAAAAAAAGTTTCCGAGTGACATCCTTGTTAATCAGGTGATCGTCCACGTAATTTTCGGGATTAGCAGTCAACCATTCCTGATCACCAAAAAAATATATATCCACATTATGATATTTATCCAGCATGGAGACAACCAAATTCCCCACTGCCATAAGTTCTTCTATTTCCTGCTCAGACTTAGCAAGCCAGTAGTTCAGGGAAGGTGCCGAAAAAAGAACGTGAAACCTTGTTCCTGAACGGGATGGTATCAACGAAAGTATATCTTCTCTAAAATCTGCCTCCAACTGCTTGAGATCTCCTTGCGCCCCATTCCATAATTGCTCCAGGTCCAAACCCAGAAAAACATTTCCCACCGAATTACCAGAGGCAAGCGCTGCATACACATAATGCCCCATCTCGGCTGTATTGCAAAGCTCTGTATCAATTTTCAAAGTATCTACTCCGTAGTAAGACGCAAAATCTTCTTGATCATAGTTTTCAACAGAATACATGGAGCAAAACACTCCGCTGTACTCGCTGTACAACAACTGATTCAGATCCTCTTCCTTTTGTTGGTATTGACCACCACGACCGGCAAGCACTGCCGTAACACAGGCTGTCAACAAAAAAAGTTTCGCGCCAAACATGATTTCTCCTCAATCTCTTTCTTCAGCCATTCTTTAGTATGTGCATCTGCAAAAGACGCATCCACCGCATTTTTTGCCAAAAAATACAGTTGCTTCCCTGTCAGCCCAAAGGTCTCTGTCATCAGCTGTAACTCTCTTTTTAAGCTGGTTCCGGATACGGTCATATTATCCGTATTGATGGTTACTCTGACCCCTGCATCCAAAAATGCTGGCAACGGATACTCCTCCAACCCACGAAAAATATTGGTATTCAGATTGCTGGTAGGACATAGTTCCAAAGTAATCCCCTCTGCGGCCAGCCGTTTCACCAAGGCCTGATCTTCCACAGAACGCACTCCATGGCCTATCCTCTTTGCTCCAAGCGCCAACGCAGTCTTCACACTTTCAGGACCGTCAGCTTCCCCTGCATGAATGGTGTAAGGCACACCCAGCTGTGCTGCAAGTTCAAATACTTCTTTGAAATGCTCCGTAGGGTAAAGTGCCTCTGCCCCGGCCAGATCTACGGCGCACACTCCCTGTCCCAGGTATTTATGCGCCACCCGTACAGTTTCCAGATTTTGATCCAAATTATCTCTTTCCCGCATGCAACATAGGATCAGATTGGAATGAAAATCACACTGCCCCATCCCCCGGATGGCAGCCTCCACCACCTGATCCTGAGTCAACCCCTGCTCCAGATGCTTTTGGGGTGCGAACCTGATCTCCGCATAAAGAAGCCCCTGGGCTTTCAGCTCCTGCTCCAGACATTGTACCGCCTTGGTGATGGCTTCCCGGGTTTGCAGCAAACTGCCTGCCAGAGAAAATTTCTCCAAATATTCATTCAAGTCCCTACAGTCCTCACCCACCTGTAACTGGACCTTCAGCTCCTCATCCTCCTGGGCAATTTCAATCCCTTGCATATGGGCCAGTTCCCTAACCGTCTGCAAAGAAAGAGAGCCGTCCAGGTGCAGGTGAATATCGATCAATGCATAGTTCACCCTTTTCTCCCCTCCGGTATTTGACTTACTTATCTGAAAGCTTGATCACAATGATATCATCAATAATGGCCAGCGAACCGTCATTGGGATAGTCCGGCATATCCTGTATCTGCTGCCAATTCTTTTCGATCACTGTCAGATCGGAAATCTCATTGATGGGATTGCCCAGATAAACCCGGAATAAGTTGTGGCGCATCAGAGGTGAATTGATGGCCTCCACAATGTCAATGGATCCATGCATATCATTGACCATCCGAAGCTCCCAAATGTTCCGATTGCTGCTCTTACTATACCAACCATGGAAATATACCGGCAACTCACTGTCATAGCCCTCCAGCTCCTGCATTCTGGTAGAAAGCGTTACCATAAAACTGTGGGTCTGCTTATAGGAGGTTTCCAGATTCATATAATAGATATTGGAAAATCGCACATAGATCACTGTTACGGCCAAAACCGCCGCCAGATATGCATACTTTGCTACCTGCGCCGGCACCTTGCGTGAGCAACGCTTTACCACTTCCCTGACATAAACCAGAGGTAACAAGAAGACCAAGACCACGGAATAACACATCAACGTGTGCACATTGGATCTCTCGTTAGACATAATATAAATAGAATTGACTGCCAGCGGAAACAGCACTGTAAAAAGCACCATAGCCACTGTCTTTAGGATATGCTTTCGATTGATCACGCAAGCGACCACACCAAAGATAACGGTCAAAATATATCCCAAAGCGATCACAGCACGGACCAGAGGATACCAGGTAATGTGCAGATAATTTTCCGTGGTAAACCGGAAGAAATATCCGTAGGCTTTCTGCAGGATGGAAGGAATCTGGGAGATTTCCAACTGTCCGATCTTATCTACGCCCTGATAAACAGTCATCTCCACATCTTGAACATTTACCATGATCTTATTGACGATCAGATACAAGATCACACCAAACAATAAGGCGATCAGACTTTTGACAGCCAATAGGATCAAGGGTTTCGCTTCTGTCTTCTCATTCATACACTCCGTGATCAGATACAAAAGCAAAAAGCCTGCCGCCAGTCCCCAATAAGCCTGATAAATACCCAAAGAACAGCATATCAACAGCGTGGAAGCGATAAAGCCATAGCGATAATTTACCAACACATAAAAAGCGATGGCCATGAACAAAACCGCGATCCCATAATAGGGTAGCGTAAACATAAAGCCCATATTACAAGCCACCGTAGGAAATGCCACAAACAGTGCCGCAAAAACACATTTGGTCCAGCGACTTCTAAAATCAAAAGGTTTTAAAAAAATGGCGATACTGATACTCAGCAGGATCAGATGCAACACACCATTAAAAAAAGGCAGACTATATACACCATCGATCCGGAATGTAAAATTACCCATCAGACCATACAGCCATCTGCCCAGTTCATAACCGTGTCCGTGGTGAAACATATGCACGTATTCATCAATATTGGGGAGCTTGTTGGTCAACATATATCCATGGGCCAAAAGTCCTACCAAAAAACTGACAAAAAACACATCCTTTTCTTTGATCCACAATGCTTTTTGCTCAGCAAAACCTTTTGCAATTTTTTCCTTCATATCCGTTCCTCACTCTGCTTTTGAATGTTACAATCATATCATATTTAGGCCCGAAAAGCAACCGCCTGGGCCCCTTACCTTTCTACTGCAAATGTATAGGTGTCAATGATTGGTAACACTTTTCCTCAAAAAACCATGTCAAGGGTAAGGTGAAGATTCTCGCAGAGAATACTACCTGACCTTGACATGTCCTTATATGATATACTGGTTCACGGCAACAGCACAATCCGCTGTTGCCCTTGTCTACTTTATAACATTATTGCCTGATACATAGCCACCACCTGATTCGGTGTTTTCATTCCTAGACAGGTTTTTATATAGTTATTTGATTTTTGTTGATATATCGCCAACTGCTTTCTTCCATCGGACAGATTATACATCCGCATATTTTTATAAAAACGAGCCTCATCTGTTCGATGTTGTCTTTCTACTTTACCGTTATGTCTTGGTGTGGCTATCTGTATACGGTGGTATATGATTCCCATTTCCAATAATGCTTCTTCAAATAGTGTTAAATGTTTACTTTTTACTACGATTAACCGGTTCGTAAACTCAGATCCATTATCTGTCTGGACCTCTCGTATTGGAAATGGTGCACGTGTGATCAGTTTTTCCAAAAAATCTTTAGAGCTATATGTGCTATGCTCATCGTACATTTCTCGATAAGTCCACCGGCTGCATTCATCTACTGCTGTATATTGATAATATTTCCTTCCGTCTGCTACACAGTATTTAGGAACATACTTTACATCTATCTGTATCTTCTGCCCTGGATATTCAGCTCTCTTATATGGCTCTGGGGATTTCTTGGCTTTTTTCTTTGTTGGTTTGGCAGCCTTTAGTTTTAGCGCAATCCGTTTAAATCCTCCATAGCTTCTGGTATAACCATCCCTTTCAACTAACTCCTGGTATGCCAGTAACAAATCTGTCCATTTGTGCCGTTTTAACCTACGCCGTATTTGACTTAGTTCCTGTTCTGTATGACTTCTTGGTGAGGTTTTAGGACGATGGCTTCGATCCATCAAGCTATTTACCGTCCCGTCATAACGTTTCAACCATTTATACACAGTTTTTCGGCTGATCTTATACCGGATAGACGTCTCTGTCACAGAATGTTTCTGTGCGTACTTAATCATACGTTGACGTTGGTACTTTTCTTGTGTTAATATTGACATGCAAGGATTCCCCTTTCTGATACGTTGGTTTCTCGACAATTCCAATATATCATGTTTAAGGAAATCCTTGTTTTATTTTTTATCTGTTACCTATCTATTGTATCCCAACACTGGGCCCCTTACCTTTCTACTGCAAACAGCTCCTCAATGGGCACGATCTGCCCATCCTGCAACAGAATTTCCCGCTTGTATTCATCTATACTCAGTACCCTTCCAGTAACCGTTACATAAGAGCCCCCTTCCTTTCTCGGATCAGGCACAAAATAAACTAAGGTTGCCTCCGGTCCTTCCGCTAGGTTTTCCCGGATTTGTTGTAGTTGCAAATTGATCTTTTCCTTTTCTCCTTCATCCAATTCTATCCTGCGATCGGTAAGCCTGGCAGTCTCCTTCACAGCCGCCTCATATCCTGTCAAAGCTGCAAAGGGAGAAAACTGAGCGGCCCGGTCCTGAAGGGACATCTGTGGATGTTTTGTGGATACATGGTGGGGCAGATTTATGATATCTTCATTCACGCCTTATGTCCTCCTATCTGATGATTGCGCTCTTTGGTCATTGCTCCTTCCTGCAGGTTGGTGCCCTTTAAAATGGCATTTTTTCCATACTTTTTCTTTACTTCCAGCATAGCCTCCTGCAGTCTGCGCTCCTTAGCCAGCTCCCCGGCCTCTTTTTGCCTCTGCCTTTGCAAAGCCTCATAATCCGTAAAAATATCCAGTTGTTCATAATTCTCCTGTTCGGGAGTGAAATTTTCATCCACCAGATGATTGGCAACCACTGTCACCCTTCTGATGAGAAGCCCCGGATCCACGATCTTATCATATAAATCCATCATAGCATCCAGGATCAATCTGGTGGAAGAAGTCCGTCTGCCCAGATTGGCTGTTCCATGGGCAGGTTTGGGTATCTTCTTCCCATAATGATTTACTGTGGCCTCTCCGGCATAACGCTTGGCGATCTCCGGATCTGACATATTTTCAATATCGTACCCCACCGTCAGTACCACCTGATCTGTCACCAACCTTTTTTCCACCAGATCCAACACCAGCTGGTCCGTCATCTCCCGCACGATCAATTTTCCCTTTTCAAAATCATAGGGGCACTGCAATACCTGCCCGGAACTTAAACAGTTCACGCTGGGCTTATAGGACTTGATCAGATCCATGGTGACCGGTTCCCATCCCCAGGCATGATCAATCAAAAGCTCTGCATTGATACCAAACAATCCATACAGCAGATCCTCATTATAATACTCTCTGGGTCCTCCCAGAGAACATCTGGCAATGTCACCCATGGTAAACAGTCCGTTTTCCTCCAGCTTCTTCCGGTATCCGGGCCCCACTCTCCAAAAGTCTGTCAAAGGCTTATGATTCCACAAAAGTCTGCGGTAAGTCCTCTCGTCCAGCCGGGCAATGCGAACACCGTTGTTATCAGGCTTCACATGCTTTGCCACGATATCCAAAGCCACCTTACACAGATACAGATTGGTTCCGATCCCCGCTGTTGCCGTGATCCCGGTCTGGTCCTGCACATCTTTTATGATCTTTGCTGCCAGTTCCCGGGGCGTCAGCCTATAGGCACTTAAATATTGGGTCACATCCATAAACACCTCATCGATGGAATACACATGGATATCCTCCGGCGCAATGTATTTCAGATAGATGTTGTATATTCTTGTACTGTACTCCATATAAAGAGCCATGCGGGGCGTGGCAACGATATAAGAAATCGCTAACTCAGGGTGAAGGCTCAGCTCCTCCGCCAAATAGGATTCACCGGAAAATCTTCTTCCCGGCGCTTTGTTCTTCCGCTCAATATTGACTTCTTTTACCTTCTGGACCACCTCAAACAGCCTGGGACGCCCTGGAATACCGTAGGCCTTTAAGGCAGGAGAAACCGCCAGGCAGATGGTTTTTTCCGTTCTTCCAATGTCGGCTACCACCAGATTGGTGGTCAAAGGATTCAGCTGCCTTTCTACACACTCCACGGAGGCATAAAAGGACTTTAGATCAATGGCGATATAGGTACGATTTTCTTCTTTCATCCTTGCCTCCTCTCAAAACTGTATCGTCAGGCGTTTAAAAAGCCAGGCTACCTGTGGCGCAGGAGTCCGAAAGGGCGGCTCAGGCACATTTTCATTCCGTGAAAAACGTAACAGTACTAAGGATTTTCTGCGCAGACTGCTTGAAAATCCAAGTGCTGACGTTTTTCAAGGGCCTTTTACCGCCCTTTCGGACTCCTGCGCCACAGGTAGCCTGGCTTTTCAAACACCTGACAGTACAATTTTATCATATCATGGTGCCCAAAGGGATGCAAGAAAATACATCACTAAGAAAGCGGGGACAATGCCCCGCTTCCTAATTTCTTATAACTTATCCGCCTATCTGTCCCCGCAATCCGGTTTTTACCACTTCTTCTAAAAGCCGCTGCATCTGCTCATTGGTGGGCGGCATCAAATCTCCCATCAGATACTCTCTGCCCAGCCCCCGATATTTATCCTGCCCCAATCTGTGATAGGGCAACAGATGCATTTGTTCTACCCCTGGCAAAGACGCCGCATATTCTGCAATTGATCTAATCTCCGAAGGCAGATCGTTAAATCCCGGTATTACCGGCACGCGAATAATCAGCTCTGTATTGCTCTTTGCGATTTTTCTTGCATTTTCCAACATCAACTCATTGCTTCTGCCTGTAAACAACTTATGTTTCTCCGGGTCCGTATGTTTGATATCCATCAGATACAGATCCAGATTGGGCAGGTATCGTTCTAGGGTTTCAAATGGAGCACAACCCATGGATTCCATTGCGGTGTGGTAACCCTTCTCTTTACATGCCCGCAAAAGGGCTGATCCAAACTCCGGTTGACACAAGGCTTCTCCACCGGAAAGGGTGACACCTCCGCCGCTTCTGCGATAAAAAATCCGATCCTTGGCAATTTCCTCCAAGACCTCTTCCACGGTCACATCCAGGCCGATCACCTTCTCCTTACCATCCACAACCATAGTCTCTATCTCATAACGCTGAGACTCCGGATTACAGCACCACCGGCACCGCAGGACGCACCCCTTAAAAAAGATAATGGTACGGATTCCCGGTCCGTCATGGACTGAAAACTTCTGGATATCAAATATTCTTCCTCTTACCTGTAAATACTCTGTGCTCATTTAAAATCCCTGCTCTGTTCTTCTGATGATATCGTCCTGTAATGATTTCGACAACGTAGTAAACAATGCACTGTAACCTGCTACACGAACTACCAAACCCTTGTACTTTTCCGGATTTTTCTGGGCATCCAAAAGAGTCTCTCTGTCTACCACATTGAACTGTACATGGCTTCCTTTCTGATCAAAATAAGCTCGAATCAACGCCACAAAATTTTCCAGTCCCTGCCGGCCCGCCAAAGCAGAAGGGTGAAATTTCTGATTATATAAAGTTCCGTTGGAAGCAATATAATGATCCAGCTTTGAAACCGAATTGGCTGCCGCAGTGGGGCCCTTTCTGTCTTTACCCGCTGAAGGAGATACACCGTCTGCTACAGGTGTGCCCGCATAACGTCCATCCGGTGTAGCTCCGGTTTGAGCACCCAACGGTACATTGGCGGATACGGGATACAGGCCTGCCTGATATCTTCCACCTCTGGGATTCGTATATTTTTCCACAGGCCTGGCGTAGGTATATGCTACATCCCTGGCAAGCATATCTACCTCCGGAATATCATTTCCAAACTTAGGCTGAGCCTCCAGCATTTCCCGAACCCGCTCATAATTGCCTCTATCAGAAGGGTCCTGTTTCATGCTATTCATGACCAAAGATGCAATCTGACCGGCTTCCACATCACTTACTTTCTGTCCCTTGGCTTTTAAGCCGTTGATCACATCACGGGTCAATTCTTCCACATCACCTGCAGACACCTTCTTACCAAAATTTTGCTCCAGTGCTGCTTTCAGCTCTGCCATTGTCAGTTTCTTCTCTTCATACACTAACTTCTTTACTGCATACAAAGAATCTGCCATATTTGCCACACCAAAACCCTGTGGACCGGTAAAATTATAAATTGCTCCACCTTCCTGCACGCTCTTTCCTCTTCCGATACAATCTTCGATCATACTGGACAGGAAAGGAAGCGGGCAGCGCTCCATATGTGCCAGATCAATGGCATTGTCTGCATTCACCATCAGGGAAATCATATAGTCCATCTGGGCTTTATATGCATCATAAAACTCTTCAAAGGTCTCCATTTCCGTCACATTACCGGTCTGGATACTGATCAATTTTCCCTTGTCATAACCATTTGAAAATACCAGTTCCAAAGGCCTGCACATATTGAAGAAGGCTGCGTCATGCCAACCGTCTGTCTTGCCGGACTTTTGAGGCTCCACACATCCGATGATATTGTACTCTCTTGCATCCGCCATGGTAAGTCCCCGGCTAATCAGAGCCGGTATGATCACTTCATCATTATAATAGGCAGGCAGGCCGATACCCGTCCTGGTCAACTCGGCCGCTTTGATCAACAATTCGTGAGGAGACTTATTCCATACACGGATCGATAAAGAGGGCTGGGGCAGGAACACGTGCCGGCTGGCTTCAATACACATAAAGGACAGATCGTTGGTTACATCCTCACCTTCACTGCTTTGGCCTCCCACGATCAGATTCTGGAACATGCTGTACCCTGCGAAACCTTCCGCACTGGCGCTGTCTCTTACCTTGCACATATCGTTCAACTTTACCCAGACACAATCAATCAACTCCTGGACGCTCTCTCTGCTGATCCTGCCTTCTTCCACATCCTTTTCGTAGTAAGGATACATATACTGATCAAATCTTCCGGGTGAAATAGAGTGTCCACTGGACTCTACCTGCAAAAGCAACTGTACAAACCAAAAAGATTGGCATGCCTCCCAAAAGGTGGTAGCTCCTTTCTCCGGCACATTTGCACAATTCTGGGCAATCTGCAATAACTCCTGCTTTCTGGTTGGATCGCTCTCTTTTTTTGCCTCTTCCAACGCCAGTGCAGCATAGCGTCTGGCATAGAGGATGATTGCATTGCAGCTGGTGATGACCGCATTCAGGAAGTGACTTTTCCTATTATAATCTGCATCTGCAAAACTGCACATTGCCAATGCTTTCTCAGCCTCCTGTCGAATTCCGGAAAATCCCACAGCCAATACTTTACCGTAGTTGACCGTCACATGTCCTACACCATTGTAAAAATAGTTCCCGGGCGTAAAGATATTATGCTCTATTGCCATTCTGGTCTCCGGTGCCATATAAGCACTGGCTAGTTCGCTTGTAGTCTTCCCCTTCCAGTAGGGGTGAATAGCCCTCAGCGCCGCCTTGGACTGCTCTGAAATATGGAAGGGATCTGCACTTCGTTTCTCAATAGTGTCAAATTCATTCTCCAACCACTGATAAGAAAATTCCGGGAAAGTAGGACATCCTCTGGGACTCTTTGTAGCACTTCCCACAACAAGTTCCTCCGGGCGGATAACAATAGGAAGATTTTTGCAAATATGTAAAAAGGCTTTGGCCCGTCTGGTGACCATGGGTTCCCCTTCCGTCTGTTGATAAGCTTCTGTCAACAATACTGCACGGTCTGCCTCAATCTCCGGCATCTTAGCAAATAGATGATCCACCAGTCTTCCGATACGCTCTGACTTCTTTATTGGCTGATCATTGTACTTTTTCATGTGAGTTACCTCTCTTTCATTTTACTGTAACGAAAAAAACCTCTTACAACCAGAGTAAGAGGCACGAAATATAACCACATAAATATCCTATGTAGTCTTTCTCAGTACAACCAATTACTCGTGGTCTGGAACAATGTTCCTGTACCAACAACCGGCAGGTTTCCTGGCTCACATATCATCGCACAAAACCGCCTTCCCAAATTGCTTCAGTGACTGTCCACGGCCTGTATTAGCCGCAACATTGGTTTTGCACTCCTTGTTTACAGTGACGAGATCGCACAGGAATTACACCTGTTTCCCTTTTAACCCCTATCTTCGGTCATACTTTGCATACTATGCGACCAAAGTAAGGGCACCGACTGCTTTTTATTTAATTATATTTATGATAGCACTTTTAAGTAAAAAGTGCAAGCTATCTCTTGATCAAAAGTACCGCCACGTCGTTCACATTGGTACCGGTGGCTCCTGTTATGATCAGGCCGTCACAGGCCTGTAATGCAGGATAAGCATCATTTTGCTTCAACACCTCTTGGATTTGGACGCCCTGTTTTTTCAACATTTCCGCCGTTTCTCCGTCAACATAACCACCGGCTGCATCCGTAGGGCCATCTGTTCCGTCGGAACCGATAGAAAATACTGCCGTGTCCTGCAAACCGGCAATACCTGCTGCCGCAGCCAGTGCCAACTCCTGATTCCTGCCGCCCTTGCCCTTTCCAGTTACCTGTACCACAGTTTCACCGCCTGCAATAAAGGCTAAGGACCGGTCTGTATCCTGATTTTCTCTGGCAATGGCTGCCAGAAAGCTTCCTGCTTCTCTGGCAATACAGCCCAGGCTGGTGGTCAAAATCACCGGCTCATAGCCCAGCTGTCTGCTGCTCTCAGCCGCTGCCTGGCAAAGATATCTGACACTGCCGTTCACGTAAGTCTCCACATTGGGAAGTTCCCTGGGTGTCTCCTGTTCCAGGCATCTGCGTGCCCTTTCTGAAACCGGGATCTCATATTTTTCTATAATTGCCAGAGCCTGTGCGCTGGTGGACTGGTCCAGACAGGTAGGTCCCGAAGCAATCATATCCAAAGGATCTCCCACAATATCGGAAAGAATAATATTGCAAATCTTAGCCGGTGCACAGCTTAGAGCAAACTTGCCACCCTTTACCGCAGACAACCGCTTACGGATCGTGTTGATTTCTACAATATCCGCACCGCTGCGAAGAAGTCTGCCTGTAATATCCGCCAGTTCCTCCTGAGGGATCAAAGGCATCTCAAACAAAGCAGAACCGCCGCCGGAAAGCAAAAAGAGTACTGTGTCCTCCGGGCTCAGATCCCGGACCATATCCAGCGCCGTCTGGGCTCCGCGGACAGAATTTTCATCAAATACCGGATGCCCGGCCTCGATCATCTGCACGCTGGGAATGTCTCCCTTAACGTGATCATACTTTGTTACTACAAGTCCCTCTGCTATCTTGTCCCCCAGTATTTCTGATGCCGCGTGTGCCATCTGCCAGGCCGCCTTACCCACCGCGATGAGAAGTACCCTGCCGGTACCAAACTCCCTGTCTCCAAGCACCTGTTTTACCGCATAATCAGGCAGTACCTTTTCAATAGACTCTTTTATAATCCTATCTGCATCTGCACGCAGCACACTTTTTTGCATCCATTCATCCTCCTGAGGTTCTGTCATTTCATCTCTGAAATGATTATACCACCAAACCGCCTGTCTTTACAAGAATTTCTCCAAACTAATCCTGATAAATCCTTAGAATCGGTGCGGTCAGGACGCCACACTTTTTCAAGCGATATTCATAGCACCATTTCTTTCCGGTGGTCCGCCAAGTGGTGGGGCCGAAGTACCGCTCCGCCAGATTACAATTGTGTACCTGACCGAACTGATTGATACGGCTGCCGTAAGAACGGATCCGTAACTTGTGCGTTCCCTTTTCCACCTTTCCCAGATTTACCCGGTAAGGTTCCATAAACAGGGGAACTTCCTCCCCCTCATCCAGTGTAATCCCCAAAAGAGGCGCACTATAATCCGCCACCTCCAGTTCCATCTGCCCTGCCTGGGTTTCCACAGTGGTCTCATAGACCAGATTGCCACCGTAGAAGGATAACCCCTGGATAGCATAATCCCCAAAACCAATGGTCTCAGGTTTTCTGATGATCACCGCATTCCGGCCGGCCACCCTCACACCAAACTCTCCCAACAGATAACACCACTCCAAGTTGGTGTTTACGCCAAAGGGAATCCGCATACGCAGCATATTCTCCCCTTCCGATAGCGCTCCCAGTGAGATCCTATGTATACAGCGATCCACAAAATAGTCCACTTCTCTCCAAGCGACCTTCTCCCCATTCCACTCAAGTTCCACATCTGTATCCCCTTCAAAGGCCAGTTCCACATGGTCCAGCCTGATCTCAGAAGGGATGGCAAACCGTAGTTCCACCACATGCTCCTTTTCATTCACGCCTTCGGACAACCAGGGCTGAGGAAAACTGTCTGTACGCAGACGCATTCCGCATGCTTTACGCACCTGATCATCCAACTGCAAAACCTCTTCCACAGGCATCCATACTCCGCCATCCAGACGCCAGCCGGCCTGATCCAGCAGCAAGGTGTTCGATTCCTCCAAGGTATACGGATTGGTGGAAGATAGGTAAGTTTCCTGCAGAAGTCTGCCGCCCCCACAATCTCCCTTCCCTTCCGGGGCCGGCTGCCTTTCCTCCCGGCAGTCTTGCTTTGCCTGCACTGACTTCAGCCGAAACAAAAAGGAATCATGCCCATAACAGGGCAGGGTAAATACCGTATTTCCCTGTTCCCACCTACTGGAAACCGCTTGTATATCTCCCGTCATAGTATCCAACAGACAGACCGCATACTTCCCTCTCACAGCAAAATACAGTTCTGCCCCGGGCAACTGCTGAAAACGCCCAACCTCCAGCTTCTCCTCCGGCTTTCCATGGGCCACGAACAGCCACTTGTCTGCCTCTTCCTCCCGCAACTGGTAAATGAGACAATCGGTGCGGGCGCCTGCTTTGGTACAAATATCCATATCACGGTAATCCTGCAGCTGACTGAGCAGTTCCTCCTTGTCAAAGCCAATCTGCACAGCCCTTTCTTCCAAAGACTTGGCATCCCGTGAAAACTTTGCATCTACATAATCCGGCAGCTGCCCTAACAGGATCACCTTGCCTCCCTGCTCCTGAAAGGCTTTTAAAATATCCAGGGTACTCCTGCGCATAGTCAAAAGCTTCGGTACCACAACAGCCTCATAAGCCATTTCCCCCACACAAAGCCTGCCCCGCTCTATTCGCACTTTCTGATCAGGCAAAAGGCCCTCCGACAAAAAGTCAAAATCAAGTAAATTAAAAAGTAACCACCGGGTCAGCTCTGAAAACCTCTCATCCATGGATTTTCTTCTGCCAAGGGTCTGACGCTCCGGCCCAAAAAGCATCCAATAACTTTCAATAGGATGCACCACTGCCACCCTTACTGCGGCCTTGCCCCTTCGCATCACCGTATTGATCCGGGAAAAATGATCTTCTATCAGAGAATACTTTTGATACCAGGGAGAATGTGCATCGATGGGTGCCGGGTAATCCCGCTTAGCCTCTCCGCCCATACACATCCATGCCAGATGGGGTACTCTGGCCGTGACTCCCAGCGCCGCCTGCCAGTCCCCCTGTAGCTTATGTCCCCGGAAATCATAATCCCAGTTGGTCACCCCGTACAGTTCACTGAGCACCCCCGGCTTGCCCTCCTGTCTAGCCACACTCTGGGCCTGTTTTACGGTATTATATTCCAGGCCTGCAGCCAGCACATCCACCCCGGGTAGCTGAAAGTGTGGGTAGGAGCGCATGGCATCTCCCACACACTGACTCTGGCGCTCCAAAGTATCCTCATACATCACATGACCGGTGAACATCAAGTTATTCTTTGCGCACCAAGCCCCCAACGTGCCTGCATACGCCTCTGCAAATCTCTGAGCGATCCAATCATGATACCTGTATTTCATCTCAGACAAAGTACCGTCTGCCTTTTCCCAGAACACCTCCGGCAGTTTCTGGAAAAAGCCATATCCATAGCACTCCCCAAAAGCCTCATCTATTCCTCTGGTATAGGGTATGTTGGCCTCCTGGGATACCATCCCATCTTTCATGGGCAGCATCTTGGAAAACTGAGGCTCGTCTGTAAACATGGCAGGGATACTGCCTCCAAAATCCTCCCTCAGCCACTCTTTATATTTCTCATGGATGGTCTTTGCAAAACACTCAATAGCCTCCGGATTTAATGTGTCCACGTAAGCAGCATTGTTAAACCATGGCAGCTGATCCCCGATCACTTCGTAAGCATACCAGATGCCCATACCGTCCCTGGGAGCTGTCTCCCCTTCCTCCAAAAGCCGATACTGTACCAACCTGCCCTCCTCTATTCGGATCTCATAGCGGGCCAGCAATGTAATCTCACCATTCTCTGTCAAGCGGTTTTGAGCCGGTCTATTGCGATCCAGATGTCCCTGGGGATAAAGATGTGGAGAAAACAGCAGATATCTGGCACGATACTCCACGTTCCCTGTGACAAAGCCCCCACCATAGCCGGAAGGCCACTTATCCTCATCATACAACCAGGTAAGCATGTCATGTTCTTTGCCGTATTCATTGCAAAACCGCACACAATCCATAAACTCCTCCCCCAGATAAGGGGTGGCAAGCCCAATACGTGAGTGAATATTATAACCGCCAAAACCCATCTGCCGCAGCACTTCCATCTGCTCACGCAACACCTCTTTATCCAGTTTCCCGTTCCAGGCCCAAAAAGGGGCACCTCTGTATTCCTTGGTGGGATTTTGAAAAAGCTTTTCCGAAAATTTGTCTGCTGACATTCCTTGGATCCTCCTGTAAACCGACGCTAATTTCAGCATAAAACATACTGAAAAAATGTCAACCATAAAAAAATCCTACGGTTTCACGAAAAGTTCACAAAACAATCACAGATATTCCTTAACTTGGTTCTACACTGGGAAAAACAGGAGGCTTTTTATGAAGATATTGATCGTTGAAGAAGAGAAAACGCTTGCAGAATCTATACATACTATGCTTAAGCCCCAGGGGTTTCACATCGAGATCATCCGGGATGGAGCCAGCGGCCCGGACTATGCCGCCCTAGGTATCTATGATCTGATCATTCTGGAAATGGCATTGCAAAGCCTGAGAGGCTGTGAGGTTGTCCGGAGAATACGCGCCCAGAGGTGCGGCACTCCTATTTTAATGCTTACCTGCGCACCCTCGCCCAAGGAACGGGTTGAGGCCCTGAATGGGGGAGCAGATTATTATTTGGCCAGACCCTTTGAGGCCGAAGAACTTTTGGCCTGTATCCATGCCCTTGTGCGTCGTCAGGGCGCCCAGGTGGATACCCTGACTTGGGGCAACACCTCCCTGGAACTTTCCTCCGGCACACTGATATGCGGCGTGGAACGCGTCCGCCTTTCTTCCAGAGAATTCGATGTGATGCGGCTTTTGATGCAAAATCCCAGGTATAACCTTTCCAAGGAAACCATCCTGGCCCATGTATGGGGATATGACTCCAACGCAATCGATAATCATGTGGAAGTTTACGTGAGTATTCTGAGAAAAAAACTGGCCCTCATTCATTCGAATATCAAAATTGTTGCAAGTCGCAGGCTGGGGTATCATCTGGATCTCGTCGAAAAATAAAAGTCACTTTCCAATTCTACTCCGGCAAACTTTCGGCTACGCACAGAGCTCCCCAGCCCACTTTATTGTTGGGATATTCGGTCTCCCCACGCAGAGGCCTTGCTCCCTTTCTCAGATAAGCTTTTACTTTCTCCCCATACAAAAAGGCATCATTTCCCTGCACAATTCCCCACTCCATCAGCATAGCCGCCGCCCCAGTCACAAAGGGTGTGGCAAAGGAAGTCCCGGATGCAGTGGTAAAACCACCTGTGGTATCCGGCACCATAATATCCACCCCCGGCGCCACCAGATCCGGCTTGACTCCGCCGGGCAGCACCAGTCCCACCGTGCGATATTCATAAACATACCCTCTGCCGGAAAAATCTGCATACGCATCATAGACGGTGTCATAGGCTCCCACCGTGATGACTCTGGACGCAGTGGAGGGAATGGTCAAGGTAATTTCCGGAGTCGCCCGGAAAAAACCGGTATTCCCGCTGCGAGCCGCTTCGCTGGGTAAATAAAAATAATATTGCCCGGTCACATCATTCACGGCCTCCAAGGTAAAGGTCCATATGCCCGGTGTGATATAGAGTCCATCGGGAATAAAGTCAAAATAAATCTCCTGCTCCACTGCATAGGGCGCCGGCTCTCCCAGATAAATCAATATCCGAGTATCGGCCAGTGTAACCACACTTTTTCCGGCACTTTGAGATAAAGTGGGGACCTGAATCTGCTGTCCGTCCGGCGCCTGCAGCCAGATACGATACTCATCCACATAATTCTTCCATAGCTGCACATTTAAAATGCTTTCATAATTACCCACTTCCAGCTCCACCCTAGTGGGCCCCTGGCCCAATCTTCCCTGTACATGTCCCCGGCCGGCACCTTCATTGCCGGCACCTACACAGATCACGTTGCGGCCGATCTCTGAAACATTTTCCAAAAAACGTTCCAGAAGAGAACTGCCATTGTGGGCACCATAGGTATTTCCAAAGCTTAAATTGATGGCCACGGGTCTGCCCAGCTGCTGGGCCTTTCGCACTACATAAACCAGTCCCCTCATCAACTCTGTGGTCCTGGGAAAAGAAGTCTCCCCCGGCATCCCCAGCTTTACCACTAAAAGCTCCGCCTCCGGCGCCATGCCCTCATAGACAATTCCCTGAGACACCCCATTTCCGGCCGCAATGCCTGCCACAGCTGTCCCATGCCCTGACACATCCACACTGGGCACCACCTCATATGCGCCGCTCCTACTGCCTGTCTCCAAGGCCTGATTGATCTTCTGGGCTGAAAATTCCACACCGATCTGAAATCCGGCAGGGGGCACCGCCTCCTCCCCGTCTCCTCTCAGAGATTGGTCCCAAAGATATAAAATACGTGTAGTTCCGTCCTGTCTTCTAAACAATTGACTATAATAGTCAATTCCGGAATCAATTACCGCCACCAGCGTTCCCCGGCCGGTTAGGAAAGGTGACCTCTGAGTTACGGGCAGCACACAGGAAGCCCGTTTCCCATTTTCCACCGCAAAAAAAAGCCTCTTGGGCTTTTCCACAAACTCTATTTCCGGCCGCTGTCCCACATCCTCCACCAACGCCTCCGGCACTGTAAGAATGGCATAACCTGCAATCAACTCCTCCACCCCTACACCAAGTGACTGCAGGGTGTCCAGACTGCCGTTATATTTTACGATCAGCTCCCAGGACCTGCTCTCCTCCTGAAAACCCACGTTCAGATTTTCTGTTTTTTCCCTGTCTGCCTCCGGCGTTTCGATAGCCAGATTCAACAAATTTTCTAATTTTTGATTTTCCATATGACATGCTTTGCAGGGTTGTTCTTGCTTAAGTATATGTTGAGGTGAGGCTGCTGTAGAACAAAGAGGCAGGAGGAGTTGAAAGGTAGCAGGTAAGGGGATTAATATTTTCTCGGTTTTGAGAAATAGAACATCAATCTGCCGCAAGCCAATCTGCCACATCTACAACACGGATTCCCTCGTACTGGTATTCCTCACATCTGGTTCTGGCAATCAGCATCTTCGGATACGCATCTTTAATTTGCAGCAACGGACCAACTTCTCGCTCGAAAGTCTTTTCTTCGCTGATGTCATCGGATACTTGAATGTAAATCTTTTCGTTGCGCTTCAGGGCAACAAAGTCAATTTCTTTCTTATACAACACTCCAACATACACTTCGTATCCTCTGCGAAGCAGTTCTACAGCTACGATATTTTCAATGGTACGACCCCGGTTCATATTTTTGGTTCCCAACTTTGCATAGCGAAAAGTATGGTCACTGAGGTAATATTTGTCGCTGGAAGAAAGGTATTTCTTTCCCTGAATGTCGTAGCGGCGCATCTTATAAAATGCAAAAGCATTGCAAAGATACTCGATATAATTACCAACTGTCTTATGGTTGATTTTATCTTTCTGGTTCGTCAGAGAGTCAGCAATATTTCTCGCAGAAGTCAGGTTCGATACATTATCCATAAGGAAGTCCACAATACGGTTCATCAGAATCTGATTGCGTATTTTGTACTTCTGCTTGATGTCACGTACAATCAATGTGTCAAATACATCTGCCACATAATCATATTTTGCTTCCTGATCCTTATACAGATAGGAGCCTGCCATGCCGCCCTCTTTTAAGTAACGGTCAAAGGCAGAATAATTGTCATTCAGTCCATAATATTTCAAAAACTCTTTGAAAGAGAAAGGAAACACCTTAATTTCAAAGGTTCTGCCGGTGAACAATGTAGCCAAATCAGAACTAAGCAGAAATGCATTGGAACCTGTGATATAGATGTCGAACTTCTCCAGAGCATGAATATTATTGATTGCAAGCTCGAAGTTCGGACACATTTGCACCTCATCAATCAGTACAAAGTTTTCAACGCCTTTTTTATAGAAATTTTCAATATGATCATTCAGTACATGATAATCCTTAAAGTCCTCAAACTTAGTCAGATTATAGTTAATGTGAATGACATTTGCATCCGCATAAGTTTCTTCCACATAATCCTTAAAGGCTTCCAACAGCTTGGATTTACCGCTTCGTCTGACACCGGTAATTACTTTGATGTCCGGTGTTCCAATGACGCTTATCATCTTGTCGAGATATACATTTCTTTCAATCAGTTTCATCTTCTCATCACCTCGCTTTCATTATAATGTTTCTATTTCCCAAAATCAATATATTTTCAATTTTGGGAAATAGAATTTTAGTTATTAAATTGAGGGAGAGAAAATCTACCCTAATAATCCGGGCGACACCGACATATACCAAAAGATATCACTTCGAAAACCTCCTCACCATCCCCTGTCTATATTCCTCTTCACCGCTCCACTGATAAATGCAAACACCTTCTCGAATATTTCGCTTTTCTCTTCCAGGCTGCAATTTATCAGATAGGCCTCCACATCCACCTTGGGGTGGTTGCCTGTCAGCAGATAGGTGGGATCAATCCCATAGATTTCGTACAGCTTTAAGATATTTTTGAGGGTAAGGCCACAGGTACCGCCCTCCAGCTTTCGGTAATGTTCCGGTCCCACGTCCAGTGCCTCTGCAAACTGTTCCCCGGTACAGCTGATCCCCCTTCTGATCTGGCGCAGTCTGTCCCCTATCTGAATGTTCCTTTCCTTTCTGTTTCTCATGAGCGTTTCTCCTTTGTATTTTATTGATGGAATCTAAGGCTCCTGAGATAATCATAGTTGATTTTATGATCTATGCAATATATATTATAAAATTTGTTCAAAATCTCTACAGATCACACGATATCACACATCCGTGCCAGAATGTCCAATATTTCTTTGATCTTACTTTTTTGCTTGGGCTCTATCATCTCCAGGACGCATATGATTTTTTCATTGCCCTTTTTATTAGGATCCTCTCCGGTCATGATGTAGTCACAGCTGACTGAAAGTGCCTTTGCTATCCTGGACAAGGTTTCCGCAGAAAAGCCCTTTTTGCCCACTTCCACCTCATAAAGAAATTTCGCAGATATGTTCACCTTCTCTGCAAATACTTCCCTTGTATAGCATTGTATCTCCCTTAGTTCCCTGATCCGTTCCCCAACCTTGCTGTCCAACTTATCTGCACCCCCTTTTACAAAATTGTACATTTTTCGACAATTCTGTATAACCTGCAATAGTTCTTGTGACTATTACTATTTGTGCCCTTTTAGGAACATTATAGGGAAAAGTGCAACCTGACGCGCAATTTTTCACTCAATGGTGCATATTGGAAACTGAATCATATGATACCCAGGGCACTCTTTACCTCCCGTTTGTAGGTGCCTCCGATTTCCACACTGTCCTTACAGCCTTTCAAGCCTATGTACCGGTTGGTCAAATCTACGTCTTTAATAAAAGCTATGTTTACAATGGTGTTGCGGCTGCACTGGACAAATCCGCAGGCCTCCACCTGATCTTTGACCTTTTTTAATGTGGTGTAGGGGATTTCTATGTCCTCCTCCAGTGTATGGAGATGCAAGGTATGCATTTTACTCTCGATAAAAACCACATCCTTGGAGTCTATGGCAATGGTGATCCTATCCTTCTGAAAGAAAAGATTGCGCTGCTGGTTCTCTCTGTCACATCCGCTTAAGCATTTTCGAATGGTCTCCAAAACTCTTGCTTCCTCAAAGGGCTTCTCGATGAATTCGTAGCAATGCAGTTTCTCATAGCTGTATAATTTGGGATCTTCCAGCGCAGTAACAAACACCACCGGGGTCAGGTGATACTTTTCAATCCTTCGGATGGTTTCTACAAAAATAAGACCAGAAGTATCTCCCGGTCTTTTGGTATCCAATATGATATCTATCAAAAACAAATCTATGGTATGGGTCAAAGCAATCTCATATGCCGTCTCCAGTTTATCTGTAGTATATATTTTGGTCTGCTCAGAAACCTTCTTTACCATGCAGGCTAACAATTCACTTGTGCTGCGGTTGTCCTCCAGGATCAGTACTCTCTTCACGCAAATTCTTCCTCGTCTCTATACTATCCAAACAACTCCTTCTCCAGTGCCAGAAGCTGTATGATCTTCGAACGTTCTTCTGCTGTGAGTTCTTCCATGATATCACAGATGGCCCTAATAATGCCTCTGTCATCCCCCAATATGATCTGGGGCGGTATGCGGAAATGCTGATAGAACAGAAATACCATTTCACTATTGGGATGTATCTTCCCAGTCTCCAGGCCAGAACATTTCTTTATGTCTATGTCCAACCGTTCTGCCATGGTCTCCTGGCTCCACTCATAATAATACCGGGTCAATCGCATAAGATTGGACTTGCCGCTATTTAAAATAAAGCGCATGACTTGATTCTGCCGGTTGATCTCTCTGTATTTCTCATGGGTGATTTGAAGATTACAAATATGCTCTACCTGCACATAGAAAAACTGGCCGATAAAAGTCCAATCTCCATTGCGGGTCACCTCCTGCAACCGTGGGAAATCCGCCAGCTGGCTTCGATTGCCTGTAAAAATGAAGTGCAAGTCCATATTTGTGGCATTGATCTTCTTTAGATGTTCGTAGGAAAAGTAATTGCGCCCCTGTTCTACCTTGCAATAGTGACTTTGAAGCATACCAATTTCACGGCACAGATCCGCTTGAGACATGCCATTTCGAATCCGCTCTTCTTTTAACCGTTGCAAAACCCCTTGATATCCCGGTAACATAGGTATTCTTCCTCGAACAATAATTCATGGCAAATATTATAATATGAATTTTGCGCGAATTTTATACCAGTTTGTGAATAATTCCAAGTTTGGTTGGTGTTTAACCAGAGTCAGCGTGCCGTCATATGTAATTTTCATTAAATTTGTCCCAATCAATACAGTTGTGGACCAGCTCATTCAAGCAATGAAATTCTTTTTCAGCCACTTGGGGAATTTCTGACAAGATGGATTGCAACATCTCTGTCTTCCCGATAAGTTCATATTTCAGCGACATATTTAGCCACTTGCCGACGGTTTCATAACATTTTTCATAACTTGAAATATGATCCGCCGTCTGAGGAAACAATGCCTTATGCCATTTCTTCTGGATATATTTCATGGTTATGACCATCATATGCCTGTGTTCGTGGAGTTTTTTTAATGCCGGGATAACAAGGTGGGCTTTTTCATCATCGATTTCTCCGTTTAGGACTTTATGTAGCAGATCGCTTAATGCGTCCAGACAGCTGAGGCCCTTATGTATTTTGGTATATACTTCATATTCGCCTGGTGCCTTCATTTGATTTAGATCCAGTGGAGCCCCTTGTAATTCATCCAGCAATTTTCGATAGGCATCAAACACACAATTATCTGAGCAGTAATTATCATTAATTCGAAATGCAGTAATCGGATATTGATGCCAAGCCGATAGATTCATTCCCTTTTGATTGTCTTTTCGAAAATGAGCTTTGACTTTCTCCAACGTACTCAAAATATGTTCATAGCTATAATCTATCTTCTTAAATGATCGATTCTCATATCCTATTGTGTGAAATACTTTATCAATATCGTTAAAGCCATAGATAAGAACCTCATGAATCCAATCCTTGTCTTTAATTGGTCTAATCATCATGTTTAGATAATTCCCATCTGACAATTCTTTTTTTAATGTATCTATGACGTTGTATTCTTCTAACTCAAATAAATAAATTTGTTTTCTAAATAAAATAGCATCATAGTACTCTGGCGCAAAAAGTCTTACATATCCAAATAAAAATCGATGATTATCTGTCGCAAATAGATTATAATGAGATGCAAGCCAATCTTCATAGTAAGGTGAGGTCTTTAGGATGATCAACCTATAATATGTCCAGCATTCAGTTACACATTCTATATCAGTAATATTTATTGGTAATTTATGTGTTGATTGTCCCATAAGTCTCTCCCGTTATATCTACCTTATAAAAGGATTTGTATTATTTTTGTCAAATTATATATTATTCATTGGGAGATTACAATCCATAATAGCTCATGCTAATATTACCTTTTGTATCTTTTCAAATGTCAAATAATAGTGCTGTTTCCTTGTTCATTACGTTTTTCCAGAAGCTCATACAGACTCTTGACTTCTTTGAGACTGTAAAAATTTGGACCTGTAGACAAACTTTCACAGTCTCGCCAACGTGCCGTCATATGTGCGTCACATGTAATTTTCATTAAATTTATCCCAATCAATGCAGTTATGGACCAGCTCAAGCAAACATTCAAATTCTTTCTCAGCCACTTTAGGAATTTCTGATATGATCGAACGAATAAGTTCAGTATTCCGTGTCAACTCATATTTTAAAGACATGTTTAGCCACTTGCCGACCACGTCAGAACATTCTTTATAACTAGAAATATAATCCACCACCCGGGCCGGGAACGCTCTCTCCCATTTCTGCCATACATATTTCATAGTTATTACCATAATCTTTCTGTGTTCGTGGAGTTTCTTTAACGCAGGAACTACGCGATGATCTTTTTCATCGTTTATCTCTCCATTTAAGACCTTATGTAACAAATCATTTAATGCATCCAAGCAACTGAGACCCTTATGTATTTGGGAATATACCATATTTTTACCCGGCGCCTTTATCCTATTTAGTTCCCATGTCCCCCCATGTAATTCATTTATCATTTTGCGATATGCAGCAAATACACTATTATCCTTGCAGTAATTATCATTTATTTTAAACAGGGTAACCGGATATTGATACCAACAAGATAGACTCATTCCCTTATGACTGTTTTCATAGAAATGAGATTTGACTTCTTCCAGAATACTCGCAATATATTCATAGTTATAATCTACCCTTTTGAATACATGATTTTTAAACTCCATTGCATAAAAAACCTTATCAAAATCACTATATCCATAAATAAGAACTTCTTGAATCCATTCTACATTTTGAATCGGTTTAATCATTATATCAATATAATACCCATTAAACAGTTCTCTTTTTAAGATATTTGTCAAATTATCATTTTCTAAAGCAAATAGATTAATTTGCTTTCTGCTTAAAATAGCATCATAGTACTCTGGTGAATAAATTTCTACATCTCCAAATAAAAAACGATAATCATCCTGTACAAATAAATTGTAATGAGATGCAAGCTAATCTCCGTAGTAAGGTGAGGTCTTTAGGATGATCAATCTATAATATGTCCAGCATTCGGTTACACATTCTACGTCAGTAATGTTTATTGGTAATTTATGTATTGATTGTCCCATAAAAACCTCCCGTTATATCTACCTTATAAAAGGATTTGTATTATTTCTATCAAATTATATATTAATCAACAGCGGGATTACAATCCACAGTTGCGCATACCGATGTTACCTTTTGTCTCTTTGTAGTTTATCAACAGCTCCTTTGTTTCACAGTCTCACACCGATTGACGATTCAGCATCTTATTACGAAGTAATTTCTTATCAATTTTGCCCGTAGCATTCCTTGCAACCGTTCCAAAATATATTCTCATTGGGCGCTGATACTCCGGCAATTCCTTACAGTACATAAATATATCTTTCTTCGAACATAAAAAGCCCTCTTTCAGCTCTATTACTGCAGCTACAATTTCTCCCATCCGTTTGCTTGGTAACCCAATAACAGCAACATCTTTAATACATTCTAAGGAACGAATATAACTTTCAATTTGTACTGGATATATATTCTCTCCTCCCGAAATAATAATATCTTTTTTCCTATCAACCAAATAGATAAATCCGTCTTTATCTTTGTAAGCCATATCACCTGTATACAGCCATCCCTTTTTTAATGTCTTATCAGTTGCCTCTTTATCCTTATAGTATTCACACATAACACCTGGACCTTTTAATATCAACTCTCCAATAATTTCATTCTCTACCGATACCCCACTATCATTCACAATGTCAATTAACCAATTTGAATCCGGTTTTCCTATTGCACCCGCCTTTTCTATATTTTTAACACCCAGATGAATACATCCAGGGCCTGTTGATTCCGTCAACCCATAATTAGTATCATACAAAATATGCGGAAATTTATTATGCCATCTTAGTATAAGGGAAGGTGGTACTGGTTGTGCTCCTGAATGCATTAACCGCAAAGCAGATAATTTTTCATTAGCACTTATATCCCTTGACTCAATGTAATCCAATATATCCTGAATTTGAGGGACTAAAAGCCATACTATACTTATTTTTTCTCTCTCCATGACATCCATTATACATAATGGTGATGTGAAAGTGGCAATTACCAACGTTCCTCCCACTAAAAGACTACCAAACCAATGAATCTTAGAACCCGTGTGATATAATGGTGTGAGGCATAAAAACTTATCCTCATGTTTCTGATTGTGATGAGACAATTCAATTTCTGCTGCTGATTGTAATGCTCCGTGAGAAAGTAAAACGGCTTTTGATTTCCCTGTTGTACCAGAAGAAAAATAAATGGCTGCTGCATCCTTATCTAATAATTCTATTCCAATATCATCTGCACCATACTCTGACATTGATTCTGTTAAATTATCTATACTATAAACAAATATGTCATCTGTTTTCTCAAATATATCCCAACATTTATTGTCTTCTGAAAGAAAAATCCCTTTACAATCTGCATACTTCACATAATAGATAATATCATCTATGTGATTATTATAATTTAATGGAACTACAACAGCTCCCATTTTCAATATTCCAAAATAAATGGGCATCCATAAAAGTGAATTTGAAAGTAATATGGCTATTTTATCACCTTTACTTATTCCTTTTGTAATTAGCATATTGGCTACTTTATTTGAAAATTCATTAAGCTCACGCCAATTCATACAACAACGTTCTTTATCACTGTTAATAAATACAATTGCTTCTCTTTCTCCATATTGTTGTTCATTGCGGCTAAGATAACTAGTAATTGACACACTTGTTTCCTCCATTCTGCTACAATAGTTTTATAAGTTATAAAACAATGCCACAAGATGATCCCGTTTTGCCGGTGGCAATAAGTTTTTACGCATCTACTACGGAAAAGTAAAAAGAATATATCACATCTCTTTCAACATCAGAATAACTATTATTTAACCTTTGTATTTGACCACACTATGGGGTGATCTTATTTTGATACCATTTTTCAATCTGTATAAAATTTTCAAAGTTCTTCAATTTAGCCTTAACTTCTTATTTGCAAGCTATATTAAGGTGATCTTGTTCAAATGAAATTGTTAAAAAGTAATGTCAGATTTTTTATATACTCACCTCTCTGATTCAAGCCTAATCGTTTTTAATCTGCTATTTACATACATGGCTATATCCTTTATGCTACGCAATGTTTCATATGTAAGTTTTTCATCCTCAAATTCAAAATCAAACTTTAATTCTATCTCCACTACCAATTCAATAATTTTTATAGAATCTATCCCTTTTTCTGCTAAAATGTCATTAGCTTTGATTTCTGCACCAGGCAAAATCTTTTCACATATAATTTCCTTAATAATGTTTTGCATATACTCTAACTCCATCAGCTTGTCTCCTCTATTTTAATAATCAAACATCTATAATAACATCGATTCCCAATCAATATTATCAGTATAATATCTCTCCGTTACATTTATCTGTTTTATAATATCTTCAATATACAGATCTCCATAAAAAGTAGAAATTAGCCACAACGTATTGTAAATTTGATTGCCTATATTGGCTTGATTAACAATATCAATAAACTCTTTCCAGTTAATATCATACCTATATTTTATTATATATTCTCTTATATCACAAAACTTAAGTAAACAATAATTATCATGCGTTAACTTTTTGACTTCATATATTGTATCTTTATAAAAATGATAACAAAGTTGCAATAACGCCAAAGTATGATCTAAGCAATATATTTCTAAATCTTTTTTAACTTTTCTTTTTTTTCGTCGCTTTAATATCCAGTCCATATCTATCGGATCAGCCTCTTTACCGCCTTCAAAAATTGTTGTATTGAAGTCAAATTCAATCCGATAAATGTTCGATAGTTGTGAATATTTAGAAAATCCTATATATTCATGAAGTTGGTGTGAATTAAGTTTCCAATAAATTACATCTTTTCTTTCTGCAGGAATAATTTTGTTTTGACGCACTTTGCCTTGAATCAAATTATTTTCTTTCATTATACCATCAATTAAATTTATATTTCTTTTACTAATCAATATATCAATATCTGCAAAAGGTCGATATATAATATCATTCTCCTTATATAACACATCTATAAAAGATCCTCCCTTTAAAACAGCATAGTCAATTGTCTGCATATGATCAACCACGTTTTTTAAAAATGTAAGATATTCCTCATATTTAAATTGCAAATAAAACAATTGATTACTAAAATTCTCAATAATCTTAAATGCTAGATTATCAGAACAAGCTATGTTATTTACGTGTTTCAGAAAAATCATATGTATTTTATGCATCTCTAAAATATTTGCCATGTCCCAATCAAATTTGGTTACGCATTGCGCAATTATATTTTCTTCTTCTTTATTGATTTTCATCTTAGAGCATACTCTCAGCAAATCAACCATAAAATCATTTCTCATAAAATTACTCCCTCACCCCAACAATATATATGCTAAAATTGTAACCTTTTTTCTTCAAATGCATAACCTCTTTTTGCACACATTCCTATTACCTTTAATTCATACATAAAAATATAGGCCTATTCTAGGCATATCGCATTAAAAAATAAATAGAATTTTCAAACACAATATTCCAGAATAGGCCAATATTATTGGGAAACCAAATAGATTTCATCCTGCTTATATCCCACAAGCGGCTTATGGGATATTACAATCATAGTTTTGTCCTTGAATATTTGGCTTAAATTTTCAAGAATCTTACTCTCCACAATAGAATCAAGAGCGCTTGTGGCTTCATCCAAAATGACAATCTGCGGGTTATGGAGAATCAGGCGTGCAATTGCCAACCGCTGCTTTTGTCCACCTGAAAGCTTTACTCCCCGCTCACCGATAATGGTATCCAGCTTTTGCGGTAAGCACTCCACAAAATCATAAAGGCAGGCAGCTTTGAGGGCAACTATCATATCATCCTCTGATGTCCCAAAGGCCACAAGCCCCAGGTTCTCCCGAATAGACAAATTGAAAAACATGCTTTCCTGCATAACAGCGCCAACCGATTTCAACAGACTTTGGGAATCTATATCATCTATGGGAACTCCATCATACATCACTTGTCCACTCTTCGGACAGATAAGTCCCATTAAAAGCTTTATCATTGTGGACTTCCCTGCCCCGCTCTTTCCCATCAAAAGATATTTTTTACCTATTACAAACTCCCAGGATTCCCCTGTAAGCACCGGCCTTTCTGTACCTTCATAAGTGAAATCCACATTTTTGAAAGATACTGTAGCATTTGGAGGACATTCCCTACCTTTCACATTTTCCCGTTCATCCAAAATTTGAAACAGACGCTCAAAGACAGCCCTCTGGCCTCCGAAGTCAGTTTTGGACTTCATCAATGTATCCAAGGCTCCGCTCATGCCTGCCATATAACTGATGAACATAAGCAATTCCCCGATACTGATATCTTTTGAAATAATAAACAGGCCACCCACAAAGTAAATCAGTACTTTAACCACAAATTCTTCTTTTATTTCATAAAAGAAACCCCTGAGAGCAAAGTAAAACATCCATTTACTGTTCAGTTTCCGTTCCGGCTCCAGCATATCATCATACTCACGGGCGAACTGGTTTTCAAGGGTATTTGTTTTGATTTCACGCCATTTCTGTACAGTATCAAACAAATATGTTTTGGTTTTTGATCTGATCTCATAGTTTTCCCAATTGACTGCATTGTACTTTTTGCCTATCATCTGCGAAAACCAAAGAGTCAATGGAAGAAGAATAACTGAGAGAAGGCCCAAATAAATATTGATTCTCAGCATCAAAACCATATACACCAATGCAATCAAAAAGGAAGTGATAAAGCCTACCACATGGGTGGACAAAAAAATATGGACGGCATCAGAATCCTGCTCCAAATTATTACTTTGGGCTCCTATTTCCTTGCCTGTGGCCCCAGAAATATTTCTTTCAAGAAATTTGTACATTAAGCGTTTCTTCGTTTCAAGTGTAGTCCGGTATGAAAACTTTTTACCAACGTAAGTACTAATTCCCGACAACACCACCTTGATCAGGTATACTCCTATCATGGCAGGAATGATAATAGAAAGCAATTGTATATTGCCTGATGTCATTACAACATCCACCAATGACTTGTATAAATAAGGTGATATCAAGGAAACCGCGGTTATGCCCAGCGATATGATACCGAATAAAAGCATCAATCCTTTGGAAAATTTGATACATTCCTGTAAATGATGATAAACATTTCTTCTCGTATATTTCATGCCTACACCTCACTCTGCCCTGCAAACATATCTGCAAAATATTGATTTTCCGCCATCAACACATCATGAGGTGCATACCCGGCCTGCTCCCCTTCCTGCAGAACAAGTATTTTGTCGGTATTGAGCAGCGCCCTATACCTATGGGAAATCACAATTGTTGTCTTGCCCTGTGCCAAAACATCAAGGGCGGCCTGAACCATACCCTCGGATTCGAAATCCAGAGAACTGGTTGCTTCGTCAAGGATAATAACTTTAGGGTTACGAAACATAAGCCTTGCAATACAAAGCCTTTGATTTTGCCCCCCTGACAAAGCCATGTTCTTTTCTCCCAAAACGGTATCCAGACCCTTGGGTAACTTTTCAATTTCGTCTTTCAAATATACCTTTTCAAGAATATTCCACAGTTCACCATCCGTTACCTCTTTTCCAAAGGTAATATTCTCTCTTACGGTAGCATCAAAAATAATATTTTCTTGATTCACAATACCAATATTTTGTCTAATGGAAGAATAAGTACAGCGGTTCAATGGTTGACCATCAATTAAAATTTCACCTTCCTGCGGCTCGTAAAACCGCAGGAAAAGATTTACCAAAGTACTCTTACCCGCTCCTGACTGACCCACAACACCAATCTTCTCTCCCGGATTGATATGAAAATTGAGATTCTTCAGCACGTCTTTTTTCTCTTCGTAAAAGAAAGAGAGGTTTTTAACCTCAATCTTACCCTTTTGAAGATTTAACTTTGAAAGTCCTACCTCATTTTCTTCCCCTTCATCTAAAAGCTTGAAAACACGCTCCACACAAGTCTTTCTCCTCTGATAGTCCACATTGCCATGCAGAACCTGCCGCACATTCAGAGAAATCATTTTGAAATAAGAAGAAATTGCTATATACTCACCGATGTTGATGGACCTATTCGCCACAAAAAACGCACTCACAATATAGAAAACAATATCTGCAAGAAAATAGATGCCGCTTATGATCTGGTCCGATTCAAACTGTATAATATCCTGTTTTGCAGAAGAACTTATTATATCTTCATTTTTGCGCACAAATAATTTCAAAACAGTTTTCTCGGCCACGAAAAGTTTGATCTCCCGCATCCCCTTAAGCATTTCCATAAGCCATGCAGCATATTCACCCTGTTTTACGCGAATCTCACGGGATGCTTTTCCCATTTTTCCTTCGATTCTTTTGCAGATGATTGTGGATATGGGAATGATAACTGCCATCAATAAAGCGATTTCCCATTTCATATAAGCTACAATGGCCAAGGACACAATTGTACCAATGCCCGCATTGAGAATTCTCATGGCAAAACGTTGAATAATATGGTGAAATTCCTCTGTATCATTGTTTATGGCACGGATTGTATCCCCTGTTTTGATATCGGAAAGCACCTTTGGTTTCATCCGCAGCACCTTTCTGTAACAGGCAATACGAACGTCATAAACATATTTGTTATGTACTCTCTGCCATAAAATCAGCTGAACAAAACCACACAAGGCATACCCGAGAAAAACCAATGCATACCACAGTGCTGCATATAAAAACTTTTTCCGGTCATTCTCATAAATTGCATAGTTTATAACATCCTCCAAAAACAAAGGTACCATTTGAAGAAAAAGCAATTCAACAAGCAGTACTGCATAACTGATTAAAAAAGCCCATTTATATGGTTTGGCAAATTGCCATATCCGTTTTACAATTACACTGTCTTTCAAACTGCCACCACCTTATCCTTTTTCTACAGCTAGTTATAATCCTTTTTTAAGTTTACCTTACTTCGATATCTTAGTAAACAAGTTTACGCTAAATTTATCAACAGATTCAAATATTATGCCATTCCTCACTTTTAACAAATCAAGCCCAATTTAACTCATTGATGAATTCAATCTTCTTTTCTCCTTTCTTAATTACACCAATTTCATAACAGTCATAATATTTAAGAACCCTTCTTATTACCTCTTCCCTTTTTTCTGATGAAACCACCAAAACAAACCCAACACCCATATTAAATGTGCTTAACATCTCTGCATCACTTACATTGCCTTGCTTTTTATGTATTTAAAAATTTCTAATATGCGTACTTTTGATTTATCAATCTGAGCCATCAATCCATTCGGAATAACCCTACATAAATTACCTTCAATTCCTCCTCCGGTAATATGAGCCATTCCATGTAATAAATCTGTGTCAAACATTCCTCTAACTGCACGAAAGTAAGACGTATGAGGTTTCATAATTTGTTCGATAAAAGTCATTCCTGCAACTTTATCTAATTTTATCTCTGGCATGTTATCCATAAGCATTCTTACTAACGAGTATCCATTAGTATGTAAACCATTCGACGCAATGGCAATAAGACAATCACCTTCTTCAATACGAGAACCATCTACAACATTTTCTCTTTCTACTATACCTGCAATACTTGATGTCAATATATAAACACCGGCACCTAGCACCTGTGGTTGAATTGAAGTTTCTCCTCCCACCAATGAACAACCATTGTTTTTACATGCATCTGCTATCCCTTTAATCAATGAATTAATAGTATCCTTTTCCGCATTACCGCATACAATTGTATCTAACACAGCCAAAGGAGTCGCTCCCATAACTATAATATCATTTACCAAATGATTGATCATATCATGACAAATTGATTCCGTATAACCATATTCTAATGCAAGTTTTTGTTTCGATCCTGGTTCTTCTGACTTAAGAACTAATACGGGATCTTTTATTTCTGGAAATTTTATATCATATAATGAAGCAAATGGCCCTATCCCATTTAAAACTCTTTTGTCATTTGTTTCTAAATGCTTTGCCATTTCCCTTTTGAGTGTATCTGTATAAGCTATATCTACTCCGGCCTTACTATACGACAATCCATCATCTGTACTTTCACGCCCCCATAAGAATCTCATCTACAGTAATCTCTAAGCATGAAGCTAATTTGCATAAAACTTCTATATTAGGATGTGTTATTCCATTTTCCCACTTTGAAACTGCTTGAAAACTAACATTTAGTTTATCAGCTAATTGTTGCTGAGTATATCCAATTTGTTTCCTTCTATTTGCAATAAACATACCAATTTTTATGCTATCTAACATTTCACACCTCACTACTATATTACAGATACATTTCAGTTTATTCTTTTATATCATAATCTATGTTACATTAGTTAGCAATAACTAGAAAGTTGAAATATCCCATAAAATTCAACCCTATGTAGAGTGCTCATTTATGATTTTATCCACTTCCCCAAAAACACCATTTACAATAGCTTTGATATATTATGACAATGACTTAATTTTACACCTCGAACGATGTATACGTCTCGGCATCATCAATATCTCCTAGAAAAGAATTTTATGATAAGTATCAAAACGGAAATAGCGTCGTCTTCGCCTATCGTTTCACCCCATCATTGAAATAGAACAGAATTTCAATCAAAATGAACCATGTAACTAACCCCTCAGCACATTTAACTTATTTTTCTATCTTCAGATTTTTTAAGGTGTCACAATATTTTAATTTCGAATATTTAACTATTTGCCTATTAATTTCTTTTTGAAATGTTAACTTTACCGCATCAGACAATTTTATCCCTAAAATATTACCCATACAAAAAATCCAAGCTAATAAGTCTCCCATTTCTCCAGTTATTTCTTCTTTACCTGCATCTTTTCTGATTGATTTAAAAAATTCGCCAAACTCCTCTGTCATCCATAACATGGATTTTTCCAAGTCGTATTTACCATATATTTTAAGAGCTTCTTCTTGCATTGGGCGTGCGGACATTTTTTTAGACAGCCACACCTATGCTCCTTCTATAATCTAGAGGGCTAAGCCCTCCGAGTGTTGATTTAATACGGTCCTTGCAGTACCAGTGCATGTACTCATCTACCTCCT
>SVFM01000005.1 GCA_015056865.1 Lachnospiraceae bacterium | reverse complement strand
AATGTCTGAATGACCTTAGTCGGCGAACCTGTCGCCTTCAGTAATAATAGTGCTGCGGATATTTGTTCTTCTGTGTACCTCATGATACTTCAGGTGTCATATAGTCCCACTTTTTGTCCGCACGCCCTTTCCTTATCATGAAATACAATATCCAAAACATACACACGATTTGTTCCTGCTGAACTAAAATCGGTACAATCGGATCTTATGAAAGTCGTATTCTCAGGTAAGGAACCTTTGTATTTCCACCAATCAGATGGAAAAAGGCGATGATCTGGTAAATATGGGTGTGTTTTGTACATAGTATATTCATCAATATACGCAACACCATCAACAGATAGTGTTCCTTTCACGTAGGAAGGGAAAATAAGATTTGAATAATATAAAAGATCAACATCAAGTACAGCCGTTTCACCGGCTGCATTCGCCACAGTCATTGTACACTGAATCCGCTTTGGTATATGTGTGAGGAGAAATATAGCCACAACAACGATAATTAGCGAAATAATTATGATAGCTTTTTTCTTTTTCATCTTACTTCTCCCTTCTTTTTTATCTGAGTTTGCATATTATTTGACGCCGACGCTAAATATTGCACTTGGATTTCTGTTATCCCCACTTAACATGACAAATTGCAGTGAAGTATTATTTTTATCCCACCTGTAACCAATAGATTTCAAATGCAACTGCTCGGATGAATTTTCAGATTTAACGTATTCAGTACCATACAGTTCTTGTAATTTTGTGACTTGTTTTTCGAACCACTGATCAGCATCATCGTCTAAATGAAAACTCAATTGTACAATTTTTAGTTGATCTTTGACAAACTCAAAAGAGGCCGCCCCACTCTGACCGTCTAGAATATGTTTATTTTTTGCCTTATAATAAGCAATAGTATCAGATCCGGATTCACGATATGTATCTCTTTCCAGCGAATATGGCAAGTTCTTTTGAACTTCTTGTACGGATGATTGCCATTTTATATTATCATATTGGTACTCATTATCAGATTGAAAAGAACTTAAGGAAAGGATTACATCTTTAGAATCTTTGTGTTGTAGTAAATGAATAATAGCTGTAGAAAGCAATAATACAATTATCACAGAAATAATAGCAATAATTTTAGATTTCTTCTTCATATTTTTCACCTCAAATGTATGATAATAATTTCATCAACTAAAATCCATAGGACATGTATTGTAGTTTCCCTTATAACATTTTCCGTGTACTTGGAAACAATCATGTTCTCCTTCAAATACCCTTATAACAGTTAAACATTCACGACAGATTTCGGCACCTCGGCTTACATAGTAATAGGTGTAACAACCTGTGTTAAATATTCCTAAAAATTTGTGATAACCTTCATATACTAATTTGGCGTCTGCAGCATATATTGTGACAAGAAAATTCGAACAATTACCGCATACGCCATACGTGGATGCACCGGAATCCAAAGGCATATTTTCTCTAAAAACGCCCAGCCATACGGAGCTGTCAGGAGAGGACTGGATTTCTTCAACGCGCCTCTGTTCTTCCGCTTTGAAAATACTATACATTTCTAAAAATTCTGTGCGGTCAAAATCTTGGGCAAATACGTTTGAAGTCATGGTGCATACTAAGACGATTACTAATAAGACTGATATGTATCTCCTTTCCTTTGCATGAGTGAGTAACAGTAGTTGCAAAATCTAATTCATTGGTATCCCCTCCTTTTGCTATTTGACTTCAGCTTACAGAACAATAGAAAAATAGTAAAGCGAAATGAATTCCAGTCCGTTTTTACAGAGAGTTTCCTAAAATTTCCAATTTTTCCAGTTCGATTTCTTTTATTTCCACCTGGATTATGGTATGATTTTTTGCTGGGAGAGGAGTGAGAAATAGTGGAAAATAAATTTGAGAATTTTCTGAGTGACTTAAGGAAAGAAAATAACCTGACTCAAAAAGAACTTGCTGAACTAGTCCATGTGTCACCGTCAACTATTTCCAAATGGGAGAAGGGAATTGCCAAGCCTAGCATAACATTATACGAGGAATTGGCTAAAGCACTAAATGTGACCAGCGTAGAATTACTCTATTGTAAAAAGGGTATCGAGGCATCTCCGGCGGTTTGTCTGGATGAAATGCACAGTTCTATTAAGGAATTGATACTGGCAGATCAAAAAAGAACCAAAAAAGTATTTCTTCAAAAAATCATTATATGTGTTTTGGCAGTAGCACTGCTTCTGAGTGTGTTTTCCAGTGTTTATTTGTATTATTATTTGCCACCAAAGATGAAGATCGTAGACGAATTCTATGATGATGCACCGGAACCCTTGCCCTATGAAAAGGTGTATCGGGTTGTTGTGGATTACGATGGAAGGATTACGACAGAGGAAACTATAAAATATTTGGCATATGTCAGATCTAATTATAGAATGTATTTTACAGAGGCGGATGCAATTATAGTTACCTATCATGCAAATTATCAGGGAAGAGAACATATTGACGATTATTATGCAATGGCTGTAGCAGTACCTACAGAATAATGGAGGAACGTATGCGGAAAATTTGGGGCTTAATGTTAGTGGTTTCACTTTTGTTTGTGATACCTATGAATGTATCTGCAAAAGAGTATTCGTTTGTCGAGAGCGGGTTTACAACCGATGGTATTTATTATGAATTGTATTTTGGGATATATACCGATGATGCAACTTTGTATGCAAGTGATGTAGTAAAAGTTAAAGTGGAATGGATCTTTGATTCCATTATTGTTCCTCAGGCAACGTTTTATTATACCACTGAAATAGATGGTTATCCATATGCGGGAAACCTAAGTTTAGAGAACTATGTGTTTCAGGGCAATAAAACCATTGCAACCTATTACGGAAACCTGTACAAACAATAGGCCGTATGAATAAAAAATAGAAAGATCAAGATACTAAAAGGGAACCGCCGATCAGGCAGTTCTCTTTTTTGAATCATAAAATCGGATGATCACTGAGAGGAATTCATACATATAAGGATTGAATTTTCTGGATTTTGTAGTATAATAGTGGAAGAAAGTGCGCAAGATAATGCGTAAGTAAACAGAGGTTTTTTTATGGAAAAATATAAACCACCTTTTACAATTACAAATGAGACATTAGCGTATGTGTCATCCATTTCGGAAAAGATTGGACGTATTATGGCAACCAGTAATTTAGAGGCGAAACCGCATCTGAGGAAAAATAATCGTATCAAGTCCATTCACTCTTCCCTGAAAATCGAAGCAAATTCGCTCTCTTTAGGACAGGTTAGGGATGTTATCAATAATAAAATGGTATTAGGTGAACAGAAAGAAATCCAGGAAGTTAAAAATGCTTATGCTGCTTATGAGAGACTATCTGAAATCAATCCATATAGCATAAGTGATTTAAACAAGTTCCACAGTATTATGACAAAATATGTTGTGGAAGACTCTGGCAAGTTCCGCCGTGGTGAGGAAGGGGTTTTTAACGGTCGCCAGTGCATTTTTATGGCCCCACCTGCACGATTTGTTCCACAGTTAATGGATGACCTTTTTAATTGGATGAAGGAATCACAAAGCAGCGTCCATCCGCTGATTCTTAGCAGTGTATTCCATTATGAATTTGTTTTTATCCATCCGTTTTCTGATGGTAACGGCAGAATGGCAAGATTATGGCATACATCTATTCTTTCAAACTGGAAATCTGTATTTGAATATCTTCCAATTGAAAGTCAGATTGAGAAGTTTCAAAGCGAATATTATGATGCAATTGCAAGATGCCATGTAGATGGTTCATCCACTATTTTTATTGAGTTTATGCTATCGCAGATAGATAAGATTTTGGATGAAATTTCTGTTCAGATCAGCGAGGATAATGAGCAACTTACAGAATACATTAAGCGATTGCTTGAAGTTATGGAATACGATATTCCTTACACAAGCAAAGCGCTTATGGAAAAATTGGGCTTGAAATCTAAAGAAGGTTTTCGCAGAAATTATTTGCGCCCAGCAACAGATAGGAAGCTGATCCAAATGACAATACCGGACAAGCCAAATAGCAGGAATCAAAGATATGTCAAAGTTTCATTATAACAATCACATGTATAAAACCCGGAATGATCAAGATACTAAAAAGGGAACCGCCAATCGGCTGTTCTCTTTTTAAATTGTGAAATTACCGGGAGGAGATCACTATGGTAAATCAGAAGGATGAGCAGAATAATAACAATCAAAATAAAGAGCAGGCCAATGATGAGCGCATTGAAAAAACAGGCCAAGTGACCCTGGATCAAAACAAAGAAAAGCAGGACATTCACTTGCTTACGATTATTGGAGAAATAGAGGGTCACGAGAACTTAAGCAGTAATTCCAAAACCACAAAATACGAACATGTGCTGCCCCAGCTGGCAGCCATAGAGGATAGCGACAGTATCAAAGGAGTATTGGTTCTCATCAATACCATGGGCGGTGATGTGGAGGCCGGGCTTGCCATTGCGGAGATGATCGCGTCCCTGTCCAAGCCTACGGTTTCTCTGGTGCTGGGCGGCAGCCACTCTATTGGACTTCCTATTGCAGTCAGCACCGATTATTCCTTTGTGGTGCCAACAGGAACCATGGTCATTCATCCGGTGCGGATGAGCGGTATGGTCATAGGGGTGCCCCAGACTTTTGATTATTTTAAGCAGATACAGGACAGGATCAGCGGATTTGTATGCAGTCATTGTAAGATCAAAAAGGAAAGATTTGAAGCATTGATGATGGAAACAGGGGTGCTCACCAAAGATGTGGGAAGCATTCTGGTGGGCCAGGAGGCCGTGGAAGAAGGGATCATTGACGCAGTAGGCGGTATCAGTGATGCACTTACAAAGTTGCATGAGATGATCCATAATAAAACTTGATGACAGGAAAGAAAAGTGTTATAATGAACCATATGGTGTTAAAAAATTGACAAGCAAGAAAGGGTGTATGTATAAATGGCGTCTAAAACAGGGAAGAAAAAGGTTACATCTTCCAAACCAAGAGGTCAAAAAAATAAATCTTATACTGCACAGGAGAAAGCCCTCTATCATGAGGTGGGACTTATCATTTTGTTTGCACTTGTGGTAATTCTTTTTTTGTGCAATTTTGGACTGATCGGTTCCTTTGGTGATTCGGTCAGCGCAGTCATGTTTGGAATATTTGGGTGGACTGCTTATATTGCACCTGTAGCGGTGTTTTTGGGTGCTCTGTTTTGGTTTGCCAATCGGGGCAGCCGGGCAGCCGTGATCAAGCTGTGTGCCGGTGTTTGCCTGTTTTTTATGGTGGGTGTGGTGCTGGAATATATTGGAGGACAGGCCACCCAGTTAGAAGACTATGATGTCAAGGCACTTTACGAATATTGCAGCAGGGAAAAACAGGGCGGCGGTGTCTTGGCCGGCAGCCTTGCTTTTCTGATGTATTCTTTTTTAGACATGGTTGGCTCTTTGCTGGTGGTGATCGTGATCTCTATCATTGCAGTCGTGCTTTTGACTGAGAAATCTTTTGTGAGCAGTGTGAAAAAGGGCGGACAGCGAGTGATGGAGCGATCCAGAGAGGACAGCGTCCGCAGGAAGCAGCGGCAGGAAGAACTGCGTGTGCAGCGTGAAGAAGAAAGACGTCTGCGACAGGAAGAAAAAGAAAACGAAAAGATCCTCCGTATGGATAAAAAGGTTACAGGCGTTATGTTGGAAACCACACTTGTGAAACCGGAGGAGGAAAAGACCAGGGACGATATTCATGAGATCACAGTGCAAAGTGATGGACCCTCCGAGTACATACAAAGCAGACCCATGCAGGAAGAGATTCGGGAAATTCATTGGCAAAGGCCTGTGGAGGAGCCTGTAAGGATACCGGAACCGGAACCTGCGCCGCAAGAGGCTGAAGTAGAGGAACAACCGATAGCCACGTCGGTCAGACGGACAAGACCGGAGGCCAGATTGCCAAAAGAACAGCCTGCCGCCGGTTCGGATGCGCAAATTTCCGCTGAGATTCAGAATGGGGAAAAGCGAGTACCCAAGAAATATATTTTCCCGCCCCTTTCCAGATTGCAGAAGGGAAATGCAAAGGCCGGAGATTCCGGGCAGGAACTGCGGGAGACTGCAGCAAAGCTGCAGCAGACATTGAATACTTTTGGTGTCAGAGTGACCATTACAGATATCAGCCAGGGACCGGCAGTGACCCGTTATGAACTGCAGCCGGAGGTAGGCGTGAAGGTAAGCCGGATCGTAGGTCTTGCGGATGACATCAAGCTGAATCTGGCGGCTACAGATATCCGTATCGAGGCGCCCATTCCCGGTAAAGCCGCCATTGGTATTGAGGTGCCCAACAAAGAGAATACCTCCGTTGCCTTGCGAGATTTGCTGGAGACCCGGGAGTTTAGGGAGTTTCCTTCCAATATCGCCTTCGCTGTGGGCAAGGATATTGGTGGCAAGGTTGTAGTGACAGATATTGCCAAGATGCCTCATATGCTGATTGCCGGTGCCACCGGTTCAGGTAAATCGGTCTGCATCAACACCCTGATCATGAGTATTTTGTACAAGGCTCACCCGGATGATGTGAAGCTGATCATGGTGGATCCTAAGGTGGTGGAGCTTAGTGTATACAACGGTATCCCTCATCTGCTGATCCCGGTGGTGACGGATCCGAAGAAGGCTGCGGCGGCATTGCACTGGGGTGTAGCAGAGATGACGGAGCGCTACAAAAAATTTGCAGACTATAATGTGCGGGATCTGAAGGGATATAACCAGAAGGTTGAAAGCATGCGGGAAAATGGGGATGAGGATGCGCCTGCCAAGATGCCTCAGATCGTGATCATCGTAGATGAGCTTGCGGATCTGATGATGGTAGCACCCGGAGAGGTGGAAGAATCTATCTGCCGTTTGGCACAGCTGGCACGTGCGGCAGGCATTCATTTGATCATTGCAACCCAGCGTCCTTCCGTGGATGTTATCACAGGCCTGATCAAGGCCAACATGCCTAGCCGGGTGGCTTTCAGTGTTTCCAGTGGTGTGGATTCCAGAACCATTCTGGATATGAATGGAGCAGAAAAACTGCTTGGCAAGGGTGATATGCTGTTTTATCCCCAGGGCTATTCCAAGCCGGCCCGTGTACAGGGTGCCTTTGTTTCTGACCGCGAGGTATCCGATGTTGTTGATTTCCTAAAAAATCAGGCCATCGGCAATGTGTATGCGGAAGAGATTGAAGAAAAGATCAAAACCATGAGCAGCAGCTCCGGCGGCAGTGCATCGGGTGCAGAAGGTGATGACAGCCGTGATGAGTACTTTGCCGAGGCAGGACGATTTATTATCGAAAAGGATAAGGCCTCTATCGGCATGCTGCAGAGAATGTTTAAGATTGGTTTCAACCGTGCTGCCAGAATCATGGATCAGCTCTGTGATTACGGTGTTGTAGGGGAAGAGGAAGGGACGAAACCCCGAAAGATATTGATGAGCATGGAGCAATTTGAGCAATTATTGGAAGAAATATGATCATACATAGGAAAGGATGAAATTCAATGAAGACAGATATTCAGATTGCACAGGAAGCGACAATGAAGCCTATCACGGAGGTGGCTGAGGCATTGGGCATCAGCGGCGATGATCTGGAGTTATATGGAAAGTATAAGGCAAAGATTAGTGATAAATATATTGAGAAGGTAGCAAACCGGCCGGACGGTAAACTGATCCTGGTCACCGCTATCAATCCCACTCCTGCAGGAGAGGGAAAGACTACGGTCAGCGTAGGTCTGGGCCAGGCCCTTTGCAAGATGGGGAAAAAAGCAGTGATCGCACTCAGAGAGCCTTCCCTGGGCCCCTGTTTTGGTATCAAGGGAGGTGCCGCCGGCGGCGGATATTCCCAGGTGGTACCGATGGAAGATCTGAACCTTCATTTTACGGGAGATTTCCATGCAATAACGACCGCCAATAACCTTTTGGCAGCCTTGCTGGACAACCATATTCAGCAGGGAAACAAGTTGGGCATCGATCCCAGACAGATCATTTTAAAGAGATGTCTGGATATGAATGACAGGGTTTTGCGCAATGTGATCGTAGGGCTTGGCGGCAAACCTGACGGTGTGGTACGTGAGGACCATTTTGTGATCACAGTGGCAACGGAGGTTATGGCCATTCTTTGTCTTGCTACAGATATGAAGGATCTGAAGGAGAGACTGTCCAGGATCGTGGTGGCTTACAGCTATGAAGGCAAGCCTGTTACAGCCGGTGACCTGCAGGCGGTTGGTGCCATGGCAGCTTTGTTAAAGGATGCTATGAAACCCAACTTGATCCAGACACTGGAGCATACACCTGCGCTGGTTCATGGTGGACCTTTTGCCAATATCGCACATGGCTGTAACTCAGTCCGCGCAACCAAAACCGCGCTGAAGATCGCAGATTATGTGGTAACGGAAGCAGGCTTCGGTGCAGATCTGGGAGCAGAAAAATTCTTTGACATCAAGTGTCGCGCAGCCGGTTTAAAGCCCGGGGCAGTTGTGATCGTGGCTACCGTACGCGCGCTGAAATACAATGGTGGTGTGCCTAAGGCGGAACTTTCTTTAGAAAACCTTGGGGCTTTGCAAAAAGGCATTGTTAACCTGGAGAAGCACATCGAAAATGTACAGAAATATGGTGTGCCTGTAGTGGTTGCTTTGAACCGGTTCGTGACAGACAGCCAAGAGGAACTGGATTTTGTAAAGGCTTTCTGTGAAGAAAGAAACTGCCAGTTCGCACTGGCAGAGGTATGGGCTAAGGGCGGCGAAGGCGGTTTGGCGCTTGCTGAAAAGGTTATTGATACCTTGGAAAAGAAAGAAAGTCATTATCATCCTTTGTATGATACAGAGTTAACGATCCGTGAAAAGATTGAAACCATTGCCAAGGAAATCTACGGTGCGGGAAGTGTCAGCTTTGCACCCGCTGCGGCTAAGCAGATGAAAAAGCTGGAGGAAGAGGGCTTCGGTAAGCTGCCTGTATGTATGGCAAAGACCCAGTATTCTCTTTCCGATAATCCGAATCTTCTTGGAAGGCCTGAAGGGTTTGAACTGTCTATCAGAGAGATGTATGTATCTGCAGGAGCAGGCTTCGTTGTAGCTCTGACAGGAAGCATTATGACGATGCCCGGTCTCTCAGCGCAGCCCGCAGCTTACAATGTGGATGTAGATGAAAACGGTAAGATTGTTGGATTATTCTGATCATAGGTGGGATAAAAGGAGGCGTGGCTATGGCAGTATTGATCGATGGAAAAGCCATATCAAAACAGATAAAAGATGAATTAAGGGATAAAGTGGCGGAGCTGAAAGCCCAAGGCAGGGAAGTAACCCTGGCCGTGATTCAGGTGGGAAATGACCCTGCATCCAGCGTTTATGTGGGAAATAAGAAAAAGGCCTGCGAATACATTGGCATCCGTTCTCTGGCCTACGAAATGCCGGAGGAAACTTCTGAAGAGGAACTGCTTCAGTTGATTGATGAGCTGAACGGAAGAGCGGATGTGAATGGAATACTTGTACAGTTGCCTTTGCCTGGACAGATTGATGAGGATAAGGTGATCCGTCGGATAGATCCCGCCAAGGATGTGGATGGTTTCCATCCCCAGAGCGTTGGAGCACTGTGCATCGGCCAGCCGGGATTTGTGTCCTGTACACCGGCAGGTGTGATTCAATTATTGAAACGCTCCGGCATAGAAATTGCCGGAAAGGAATGTGTGGTGATCGGACGCAGCAATATTGTGGGAAAACCTATGGCTCTGCTTTTATTGCGTGAGAACGGAACGGTGACCGTGGCACACTCCAGGACGAAAGATCTGAAGGAAGTGACCAAAAGGGCGGACATTCTGATCGTGGCCGTAGGAAAGCCCAGGATGATCACTGCAGAATATATAAAAGAAGGTGCTGTAGTCATCGATGTGGGAATCCATCGTGACGAGAATAACAAGTTGTGTGGTGATGTGGATTTTGAAACAGTCATGCCTCGTTGCAGCGCCATCACGCCTGTGCCTGGCGGAGTTGGACCCATGACCATTGCCATGTTGATGAATAACTGTGTGGAGTCTGTTTTATGATCAAAAAGGGGAAAGGATATGTGCTGATCCTGATCGTGCCTATCCTGATCCTTCTGAGTGTTGCGATATATTTAGGTGTGGACAGCTTTAGGGATCACTCAGTAGCGTATCAGCTGCAGCAGGCAGCTATCAGCATACAAAAAGATGACTTAAAAAGTGCTGTTTCACGATATGAAAAAGCAATCGAGCTGGATGGTGAGAATAGTGGGTTGAGACTTGAATTAGCGGAGATTTATCTTAAAAATGGTCAACCGGTCAAATATTTGAACCAGCTGAATGAAGTGGTGCATGCCCCATATTCCTCGGAGGAAGACGTGGAACAGGCCTACAATAAGCTGATCACCTATTATGATGGACAGGGTGATTACACAGCTATCAATCAAATGTTAAAAATATGTACTAATGCCAACGTGCTAAATGCAAATCAGCGTTATCTGGCCAAAGCACCGGAATTCAGCCATGAAGAGGGAACCTATGAAGAAGTGATCCCGCTGAAATTAACTTCCAATGCGACCGGAACAATTTATTACACAATAGACGGATCAGTGCCCAATGAAAACAGCTCCGTTTATTCTTCCCCAATCTATCTGGAGCATGGAGATTATACGGTTGCAACTTTTTTTGTGAATGAATATGGAATCCGCAGCAATATTGTGAAAAAGACCTATCATATTGACATTCCGATTCCCGAAACACCGAAGATTTTGACAGAGGCCGGTACATATACCCGTCCTCAAATGATAGCAGTGGAGTTTCCGGAAGATTGCAAGGTTTATTATACCATTGACGGTACCATCCCCAATGATGGTTCTATGCAATATACAGAGCCGGTTCCCATGCCTTTGGGAAAAAGCGAGTTTCGTTTTGTGGCATATAATGAACAGGGAGCCGCAGGAAATGTATCAAACTGCATGTATGAGTTGGTACTTGAGACCGAATTTACACCGGAGGCCTGTTGCCGCAAGGTGGCAAGAAGTGTAGAGGAGTACAGCAATAACACCGATTCCCAGGTAGAGTACAAGTATGTTTTCCGTTATGCCATTGTATTGGAAGACAGCGATTATTACGTAGTGGAAGAGGTTTACCAGGACAAGGCGGGTGTGCAGTCCGGTACCGGTAGTTATTACGCTGCGGATATTTATACCAAGGAGATTTATAAATTGTCATTTGATGAAAATGGCGATTATAGCTTAATACAATTATAAAACAGGAAAGGGTAACTGACATCATGTACAAAATTTTAAAAACAGAGAAATTAGCTGAGAACATCTACCTCATGGAAGTGGAGGCAAAGTGGGTGGCAAGAGCATGTCAGCCGGGGCAATTTGTGATTGTAAGAATGGATGCTGAGGGAGAAAGGATTCCCTTGACCATCTGTGATTATAATAGAGAAAAAGAGACGGTTACCATCGTCTTTCAGATCGTTGGCGCAGGAACACAGAGAATGGCTTCCCTTCAGGTGGGAGACAGTTTTCATGATTTTGTGGGTCCCTTGGGCCAGCCATCCGAATTTGTTTCGGAGGATCTGGAAGTTTTGAAGCAAAAGAAGATGATCTTTATTGCAGGAGGTGTGGGTGCAGCGCCTGTATATCCTCAGGTAAAGTGGTTGCATGAACATGGAATTGATGCGGACGTGATCGTAGGTGCCAAAACAAAAGATTTGATCTTGTTAGAGAAGGAGATGGAAGCAGTCAGCGGAAATCTTTACATAACAACGGATGATGGTTCTTATGGAAGAAGTGGCATGGTTACCCAGACACTGAAGGATTTGGTGGCTGAAGGAAAAACATATGATATATGTGTGGCCATCGGTCCGATGATCATGATGAAATTTGTCTGCTTGCTGACCAAAGAATTGGGTATTCCTACCATCGTTAGTTTGAATCCGATCATGGTAGATGGTACCGGAATGTGCGGAGCCTGCAGAGTGACGGTTGGAGGAAAAGTGAAATTTGCCTGTGTGGATGGTCCTGAGTTTGACGGCCATGCAGTAGATTTTGATGAAGCAATGAAACGTCAGCAGATTTACAAGACAGCTGAGGGCAGAGCTTATCTGAAGGAAAAAGAGGGCGACACCCATCACGGCGGCTGTGGTATGTGCAATTAAGTATAATAACATAGATTTGGAGGACAAAAAATTGGACGTATTAAAAAGAGTACCGGTTCGTGAGCAGGATCCACAGGAGAGAGCTGCGAATTTTAAAGAAGTTTGCCTGGGATATAATAAAGAGGAGGCTATGGCAGAGGCGTCAAGATGCATTGGCTGTAAGAATGCCCAGTGTGTAAAAGGCTGTCCTGTAGCAATCCAGATCCCGGAATTTATTAAAAAAGTCAAAGTAGGAGATATCGAAGCGGCTTATCAGATCATCAGTCAGGCATCCTCCCTGCCGGCAGTCTGTGGACGTGTATGTCCTCAGGAAAGTCAGTGTGAAGGAAAATGTATCCGCGGTTTTAAGGGAGATCCGGTATCCATCGGTAAGTTGGAGCGTTTTGTGGCTGACTGGGCAAGGGAGAATAATATCCGTCCTTCTGGTGCTGCGGATAAGAAGGGGAAAAAGGTTGCCGTGATCGGTTCCGGCCCTGCAGGTTTAAGTTGTGCAGGAGATCTGGCTAAAATGGGATATGATGTGACGATCTTCGAAGCGTTACATGAACCCGGAGGTGTACTGGTATATGGTATCCCGGAGTTCCGTCTGCCCAAGCAGGATGTTGTGGCTAAGGAAATTGAAAATGTAAAAGCCCTGGGAGTTGAGATTATAACCAATGTGGTTGTGGGTAAGTCCGTTACCATCGATGAATTGCTGAACGAGGAAGGCTTTTCAGCTGTGTTTATTGGATCCGGGGCTGGATTGCCCAAGTTCATGGGCATTCCCGGAGAAAATGCAAACGGTGTATTCTCTGCCAATGAATATCTGACCAGAAGCAATCTGATGAAAGCCTTTGATACAGAGGCTCCCACCCCTATTATGCACGGCAAAAAGGTAGCTGTGGTTGGCGGTGGTAATGTGGCCATGGATGCTGCAAGAACAGCTTTAAGACTGGGCGCAGAGGTACATATTGTGTATCGACGCAGTGAAGAGGAATTGCCGGCCCGAGTGGAAGAAGTACATCATGCAAAAGAGGAAGGAATCATTTTTGATCTTTTGACCAATCCCACGGAAATCATTTGTGATGATAAAGGCTGGGTCAACGGTATGAAATGTATCCGTATGGAACTTGGCGCTCCGGATGAATCAGGCAGAAGAAGGCCTGTAGAGGTACCGGGATCAGAATTTATATTGGATGTGGATACAGTGATCATGTCTCTGGGCACATCCCCCAATCCGTTGATTTCTTCTACTACAGAAGGACTTGAGATCAATAAGTGGAAATGCATCATTGCAGAGGAAGAAAACGGAAAGACATCAAAGGAAGGCGTATATGCAGGCGGTGATGCGGTGACAGGAGCCGCAACAGTTATTTTGGCAATGGGGGCCGGAAGAGCTGCAGCAAAGGGAATTGACGAATATCTGAGTAACAAGTAAGTCGTTTCTAAAGATGGAGGGATAAGATATGCCATGGTGTCCGGAGTGTAAAAATGAGTATAAGGAAGGCATAAAAGTATGCGCAGATTGTGGATGTGAGCTTATTGTGGAAGATACAAAGGGTTCTGCACCGATCATGTTCGGAAAGAAAGATGAGATGGAACTCATGAGAGATTATCTGATCTATAGTAAACTGCAGTCCCCCAAGGTTTTACAGGCTCAAGAGGAGGAAATCTACGAGCTGTACATTAGCAAAAAGGAAGAGGAAGAAGTAAAGAAACTGATCCTGTTTTTCTTGCAGCAACAGGCTATGGAATCTATGGCTGAGGAGCAGGAGAAAAAAGAAGAGCCAACTTCTCTCGATGTTTATGTGGACAATACTCAAAAGGCTGAGGAAAACAAGTCTTCCGGTGTGATACTTCTGGTAATAGGAGCTCTTGGACTGTTGCTTCTGATTTTATGCATGACAGGGATCATCCCTCTCCAACTTGGTGCAACCAACAGTTACATGGTATATGGTGTAATGAGTGCACTTTTTATCCTGTTTTTGGCCATGGGAGTAGTTTCCATGCGATCCTTTAAGGTTTTTGCTAAAAAGGCAGCTTCAGAAAATAATCTTAAAAACACCATGGAAAAATGGTGTGTTGAAAATTTGAAAGCAGAGACGCTGGATCAGGAGCTTTTTCGTAAGGATGATGCACAGTTGCCGGAGGAGGAGAAATATTTCAGGCGCATAGACTTGCTGAAAAAGAAGATTCAGGCTCAGTATATGAATCTGGACACACAGTTTCTGGATCACTTTGTGGATGAAATGTACGAAAAAATATTTGAAGAATAGTTCATTTACTGCCCCGGCCCTCAGTAGCCGGGGCGTTGTTGACGTTACCGAAACAAAGGAAGGATGAAAAGAATGAAGATAGATATTATCTGTGTAGGTCAGATAAAAGAAAAGTTTTATAAAGAGGCTGTCTCAGAATACGCGAAACGATTGAGTAAGTATTGTAAGTTCGATATTTTGGAAGTGGAGGACGAAAAGACACCGGATAAAGCAGGGGAAGCCCTGGAGACCCAGATCAAAGGGAAGGAAGCCCAGCGCATTTTAGCAAAGATTAAAGATGGGGCATGTGTGATCACTCTTGAAATTCTTGGTAAAAAAATGGATTCTGTTAAGTTTGCCGGTATGATCCAACAGATCGGTATTGGAGGGAAGAGCCATATTCAATTTGTAATAGGCGGTTCTCTGGGGCTGCATGAAAGTGTAATAGAAAGGGCGGACTATCATGTCAGCTTTTCGGATATGACCTTTCCACACCAGCTGATGCGGGTAATTCTGTGTGAGCAGGTGTACAGAGCATACCGGATCATGAGTGGGGAGCCTTATCATAAATAAACTCTAAAAAGATTATTAAGTTTCATTCTTAGGGCTAGGAAAAATACTGAAAAAGTGCTAATCTGAAAAAGCTTTAAAGGTGTACTATATATAGAAAAGAGGAAAGAACATACATGAGCTCGTTTGTGAGATTTGAAAACGTTAAGAAAGTATATAAAACCGGTGAGGTGGAGATTCAAGCCCTGCATGATGTGAGCTTTGAGATTGAACAGGGCGAGTTTTGTGTGATCGTGGGAGCTTCGGGAGCCGGAAAGACTACGATCTTAAACATTCTTGGCGGTATGGATACCCTGTCGGAGGGCAAAGTGTTTTTGGATGGACAGGAAGTTTCCCGATTTAATAAAAAACGGCTGACAGAGTATCGGCGACATGATGTAGGGTTTGTATTTCAGTTTTATAATCTGGTGCAAAACCTGACCGCCCTGGAGAATGTGGAGCTGGCGGCACAGATCTGTAAGCAGCCGCTGCCGGCAGCGCAGGTACTGCAGGATGTGGGGCTGGAGCATCGGCTGAACAATTTTCCTTCTCAATTGTCAGGAGGAGAACAACAGCGGGTAGCCATTGCAAGAGCCTTGGCCAAAAATCCCAAGCTGTTGCTCTGCGATGAACCTACCGGAGCACTTGATTACGCTACCGGTAAGGCAGTACTGAAGCTTCTCCAAAATATGTGCCGGAACACAGGAAAAACAGTGATCGTGATCACACATAATCAGGCACTTACAGCCATGGCAGACAGGATTATCACGGTAAAGAGCGGTACAGTAGTTAAGACGATAAAAAATGAAAAAATTGTAGATGTAAACGATATAGAATGGTAAAAACAAGATGAGATCAATGATAGGAAAATCTACTCTGAGAGAAATCAAAGCGAGCTTTGGCAGATATTTGGCGATTCTGGCCATTGTGGCCCTTGGTGTATCCATTTTTGCCGGACTTAAGAGCACCAAGCCTCAGATGCTGGTGTCAGTTCAGAATTATTTGGAAGAAAAACATTTTTTTGATTATCGGTTGCTCTCTACCTGGGGATTTGAGCAGGAAGATGTTGAGGTCTTTTCTCAGCAGGAGGGTGTATTTTCTGCGGAGGGGGCTTATTCTTTTGATATTTTATATGAGGACAATACTGGTAACGAATATGTTTTGAAAGCACATTCATTGACTGAAAAGGTCAATTTATTGGAACTAAAAGCCGGAAGAATGCCGGATACGGACACAGAATGTGTGGTGGATGCCTCCCTATTTACGGAGGAGCAGATCGGTGAAAAAATCGTTCTGGGTGATGGGAATACTTTGGAGGATCTGGAAAACTTCAAGTACAGGGAATACACCATAGTTGGACTTGTGGATTCGTCTTACTATATTCAGTTTGAACGGGGGAATACTTCTCTTGGAAACGGCAAGATTGCCGGGTTTATGTACCTGATGGAGTCAGGGTTTCGGTCGGAATACTATACAGAGATTTTTGTGAAGTTTCAGGATGACTTTGAACTTTACAGTGAAGCTTATAAGGAATTTCTGGAGGAAAAGGAGCCGGTATGGGAGCAACTGGTTGAGGAACGTGGGGATAGGCGTTTTGCAGATACCTTACAGGAAGCCCGGGATGAGATCGCAGATGCCAGAAAGGAACTGGAGGAAGAACGTGCGGATGCTCAGGCTGAGTTAGATGATGCCAAAGAGCAGTTGGAGGAAGCAAAGGCCAAACTTGTCAATGCCAGGAAAGAACTGACAGAGGGCGAGCAGGAACTGGCGGATGCTGAAAAAGAGATTGCGGAAGGCTGGAAGGAGATTGCCGAAAAAGAACAGGAACTGGTGGAAGGCGAAGAAGAACTGCTGAAGAATGAGCAGGAAGTGCTGACAATGGAGCAGGAGATCGCAGACGGCTTTCAGGAGTGGTATCACAATGAGTATCTTTTAAAACAGAATCTGGAAGAGTTGAGTCAGCAGGAGTCCCAGATCGAAATGGCTTTGGCTGCCGGGTTGATGACACCTGAGTATGCGGCGATTGCAAAGGCACAGATTGCAGATGGTAAGGCTCAGATCAATGCTGCATTTACAGAATTGTATACAGCTCTTGGTGAACTGAACAATGGTAAGAATCAGCTAGAAGAAGTGAAACGGCAGATCACAGATGCCAAAGCGGAGATCCAGGATGCAAGGAAACAGCTTGCTGATGCCAAGGAAGAACTGCGGAAAGCGGAATCGGAGATTGCGCTTTCCAAACAGGATATTGTAGACGGCTGGGCTGATTATGAGGATGGCGTGGCTGAATATGAGGACGGTGTTGCCGAATATGAAGAGGGGCTGGTTGAATTTCAAGCAGAGATTGCCGATGCTGAGGCTGAAATAGCCGATGCTGAGGCCAAGATTGCAGATTTGGAGGCACCGAAAACCTTTGTGCTGGGCAGAAACACCAATGTGGGGTATGTGTGCTTTGAGAGTGATTGTTCCATTGTGGATGGAATTGCCAATATTTTTCCTGTATTTTTCTTCCTGGTGGCAGCTTTGGTATGCATGACCACCATGAACCGGATGGTAGAGGAGCAGAGAACTCAGATCGGTGTGCTGAAAGCTTTGGGCTATGGCCGAAAAACCATCATGTTCAAATACATTTTTTATTCCGGAAGTGCAGCCCTGATAGGCAGTGTTGTGGGATTTTTGTTTGGCACATGGTTTTTCCCTAAGGTTATCTGGTCAGCCTATGGCATTATGTATGATGTAAGTGGTTTGGAATATGTGTTTGACGGATGGATGGCCGTGATTTCTCTGGCCGCATCCCTGCTTTGTTGTATTGGAACAACCTGGCTTTCCTGCAGGTATGAGTTGGGAGAGGTTGCTGCGCAGCTGATGCGTCCCAAAGCGCCCAAAGCAGGTAAGAGAGTGCTGCTTGAGAGGATTCCTTTCCTGTGGAATCGCCTGAAATTTTTGCATAAGGTGACGGTGCGGAACATATTCAGGTACAAGAAAAGGTTCTTTATGATGGTGATCGGTATCAGTGGCTGTACAGCATTGTTAGTCACAGGATTCGGATTAAAGGATTCCGTAACAAATGTTGCAAATCAACAGTTCCAGGAGATTCATTATTACGATATTAATGCCGGTTACACAGAGGTTTCGGCCATAAATGAGACGAAGGAACTGGCCCAGACCCTTGCACCATTTTCCGATGGGTGGATCTATGCGGCAGAACAGGCCATTGACTTGGAAATAAAGAATGGTGTAAAGACGGTTAACATGATCATCCTGCAGGATCCGGAAAACATGGATGGTTTTCTCAGTCTGCATGATAAGGCAGGAAACAACATTGCCTACCCCGGGGAGGGTGAGGTGGTTATCTGTCGTAAGCTTTCAGAGATCTATGGATTGAAAACAGGAGACATGATCACCCTTCGGGAGGAGGACGGAACGGTACTGCAGGTATGCATCAGCGGTGTGTGTGAAAACTATATCTATAGCTATATATACCTTCATGCAGACACTTACGCAAAGCAGGCCGGTGTAATACCGGAGTTTACCAGTGTATTTATCAACCTCAAGGAGGATGCAGATGCACATATGGCTTCTGCGGCTTTGATGGGGCTGGAAGATATTTCTTCCGTGACGGTAAATGCTGATATGATGGACCGGCTGAATTCCATGATGGGAAGTATCGACTATATCGTACTGGTCATTGTACTTTGTGCAGCTGCCCTGGCGTTTATTGTTCTGTATAATCTGACCAATATCAATATTACTGAGCGTATTCGGGAAATTGCAACCATTAAAGTGTTGGGATTTCATAGAGGAGAGACCGCAGCCTATGTGTTCCGGGAAAACACCATCCTTTCTCTGATCGGTGCCGGCGCCGGGCTGGTACTTGGCTATTTTATGCATCAATTTGTGATGAGTAAAGTAGTGGTGGATATGGTGTCTTTTGATGTGTATATCAAACCTGTCAGTTATATTTACAGCTTTTTGCTGACACTTATTTTTGCCTGGTTGATCAATCGTATCATGACATTTAAGTTGGAGCGGGTCAATATGGCAGAATCTTTAAAATCGGTGGATTAAGAAGGAGGACTGCTCATGAGGATGTATGATCTGATTCTTAAGAAAAGAAACGGTGGTTCCTTAGAAAAACAGGAAATTTATGACATGATTGCAGCCTACACCCGAGGAGAGGTGCCTGATTATCAGATGTCCGCCATGATGATGGCCATCTACTTTCAGGGCATGAATCAGGAAGAGACCCTTCATCTGACCATGGCTATGGCAAACAGTGGAGATATGTTGGATCTCTCCGATATTCAAGGGATAAAAGTGGATAAGCACAGCACCGGCGGTGTGGGAGATAAAACTTCCCTGGCACTGACACCCATGGTTGCCGCCTGCGGGATTCCGGTCGCCAAGATGAGCGGCAGAGGATTGGGGCACACCGGAGGAACCATAGATAAGCTGGAAAGTTTCAAGGGATTTCATACTGATATTACCACGGACCATTTTATCAGGCAGGTCAATCGGATTGGTATTGCGATCATGGGTCAGACAAAGGAGTTGGCTCCGGCTGACAAAAAGTTATATGCACTGAGAGATGTGACTGCCACGGTGGATAACATGTCATTGATTGCCAGCTCTATCATGAGTAAGAAACTGGCTGCGGGAGCAGATGCCATTGTGCTGGACGTAAAGACCGGCAGCGGAGCTTTTATGAAAAAGCAGGAGGACGCTTTTTTACTTGCACGGGAGATGGTTCGTATCGGCAATGGAGCAAACAGGCGCACCATTGCAGTGGTTTCTGATATGGATCAGCCCTTGGGCAGAAATGTAGGAAATGCGCTGGAAGTAAAAGAAGCCATAGAGACCTTGCAGGGAAAGGGGCCTGAGGATTTTGTGGAACTGTGTCTCACACTGGGTACCCAGATGCTTTTGGCCTCCGATTCAAAGCTAACAGAGCTTCAAGCCAGAGATCGGTTGAAACAAGTGATCGCAGATGGCAGCGCGCTGCGTAAACTGGCAGAGTTTGTGAAGGCCCAGGGTGGTGATGAAAGTGCGGTGTATGAACCGGAAAAACTTCCCACTGCGTCTATCGAGGAGAGCATCCCATCGCCTCAGGAAGGGTATGTAAGCAGGATCACGTGTGATGAGGTCGGTATTTGCTGCCTGATATTGGGCGGCGGCAGAGAGACAAAGGACAGTGTGATAGACTTGTCTGTTGGCATGAAGCTGCAAAAAAAGGTTGGGGACTATGTGAAAAAGGGAGAGAGTCTGGCAGTGCTGTACGGAAATGATCCGGAAAAGATTTTGGCTGCCAAGAGGCGTTTCATAGCAGCTTACGAGTTTTCCACTAAACCGGTGCCCAAACTTCAACTGGTGAAAGGCATTATCTCATGAACACCGGAATATAGTGTTATATGAGAAAAAACAGTCCAAAAATCAAGCGCAAGATATTTGATAAAGAAACTTTAACACAGTCTCTGAAACTACCGGGTGATGTGATGATGGGAGCCCTGGTGGTCACTATGACAGGAAATAGGGAGGCCTGGATCGAGAATTACAGGGGAATCCTGGAGTATACCGACAGTGTGATATTGCTTCAGGGAAAAACCTGTCAGATTTGTTTTCAGGGAAAAAAACTTTCCATTGATTATTATACAAATGAGGACATGAAAATCAGCGGATATATCAGCAGTGTCACTTATCTGTAAATAAAAAGTCAGGGAAGGGGAAGTTCCATGATTGCATTTTTAAAGTATCTGAGAGGATATGTACGGATCAGAGTATGGGGCTTTTCCCCGGAACGTTTTATGAATCTGTGCAGCAATAGAAATATATTGTTATGGGACATTCAAAAGGATGGGGACGTCTATGAGATGTACATTAGTTTGAAGGGTTTTTTCAGTCTTCGTCCCATTGTGAGAAAAACAGGAACCAGGGTGGCCGTCTTGAAAAGATGTGGACTGCCCTTTTTTTTGCCCAAAGTCCGGGCTCGGAAATTCTTTGTTCTGGGTCTGATGGTTGCAGTGATATTCTGGTTTTGGACTTCTTTGTATGTGTGGGAAATATCTCTGTCGGGAAATTATAGTATTACAGAAGATGTTTTCCATGATTTTTTGAAGGAGCAAGATATTTTTGTGGGAATGTCCAAGGGTAAGGTGGACATTGAGGAATTGGAAAAGCAGATCAGACGACAATTTGATCAGGTCACATGGACTTCAGCCAAATTGGAAGGCACTAAACTGCGTATCGTAATAAAAGAGAATGAAAATCTGCAGTATGAAGTGAAAGAGGATACGGAAAAATATATCTATGGCAGTGATCTTGTAGCCCAGGCAGACGGACTCATTGTATCCATGATCGTGCGGTCCGGTGTGCCCCAGGTGACCATCGGACAGGAAATTTTAACGGGAGATGTGCTGGTTGCCGGAAATGTACCGGTTAATAATGAGGACGGTACCGTAAGGAAATATCAGTATGTCAGGTCAGATGCGGATATTTATGTGCAGCGTAAACTCAGTGTACGGGAAGTTTTGCCGATAGAATATACGGATCGTGTCTATACCGGACGAACAACCAGTCATACTTATGTGGGAAGTGGTGAAAAAGGGCTGGAACTGTCCACTAAGAAGGTGACCTACCCATATTATGATACCTTGATTGAAAAAAAAGACATACAACTGTTGAAAGGATTGACACTTCCTTTGTTTTGGGGAAAGATTACCTATCGGGAATACCTGAATGTAGAGAAACGGCGAGGAGAGGAAGATGCTAAAAAGCTTTTGGAAATAAAATATTCTGAAATTCTGTCATCTTTAGATGAAAAAGGGGTACAAATTATTGAAAAAGATGTTAAAATAGATAGAGATAATATTCACTGGATTCTGGAGGGAGAATTCACGGTGATCCAGCGGATTGGTATAGAACAGCCCGGCACTGTGGAACAGATTGTTGGTACAATGATGAAATAAGAAGGATAGGTTTAATATGAGTGAGATAACGTATTCCATGGAGATGTCCATGGAGCATATGCAGAAAATATTTGGACACCACGACAGTTATATCCGCAAACTGGAACAGGATCTTCAGGTAGGGATCGTGGATCGAAACGGCAGTGTGAAGGTGACCGGAGAAGAAAAAAATGTAAAGAAAGCTATCGGTATTCTTTCCCAGTTGACCGAGATTTCCAAGAGGGGAAATGAGATAGAGGAACAAAGCATGGATTATGCCATCACTCTGGGCAAAGAAGAGCAGACTGAGGCACTGAGCCAGATAGATGGGGATGTGATATGCCACACCGTAAACGGCAAGCCCATCAAGCCAAAGACACTTGGACAAAAACAATATGTGGATGCCATCCGGAAAAATATGATCGTGTTTGGCCTGGGCCCTGCAGGAACCGGTAAGACCTATCTGGCTATGGCAATGGCCATCACTGCTTTTAAGAATGATCAGGTGGGTAGGATCATTCTCACACGTCCGGCTATAGAGGCAGGTGAGAAACTGGGATTTTTGCCCGGAGATCTTCAGAGCAAGGTAGATCCTTATCTGAGACCATTGTATGATGCACTGTATCAGATCATGGGGGCGGAAACCTTTGCGAAAAATATGGAGAAGGGCCTGATAGAAGTTGCACCCTTAGCCTACATGAGAGGACGTACCCTGGATAATGCCTATATCATTCTGGATGAAGCCCAGAACACCACACCGGCTCAGATGAAGATGTTTCTTACCCGAATCGGATTCGGTTCCAAGGTAGTGATCACAGGCGATGCGACCCAAAAGGATCTGCTGCCCGGCACAAAATCCGGCCTTGATGTGGCTTCCAAGGTGCTTTCCGGCATAGAAGATATTGCATTCTGTCATTTGACCAGCAAGGATGTGGTGAGACATCCGTTGGTGCAAAAGATTGTCAAGGCATATGAGAACTATGAATCCAAGGAGCAAAGAAAAAAGAGATAAATACAAAAGGGAGGGTAACCTATGACTTCTTATGTTGAAAATGAGACTTCTGCAGAATTTTCTTTTGCAGTTCAGGAAGTGATCGATGCAGTGGCCCAGCAGGTTCTGGAGATGGAGAATTGTCCCTATGAGGTACAGATCAATGTGCTGCTGACCGATAATCAGGTGATAAGGGAGTACAATGCACAGTATCGTGACATAGACAGAGAGACAGATGTGCTTTCCTTCCCCAATGTGGATTATGAGAGTCCTTCTGCATTTGAGGGATTGGATGAAAACAGCGCAGACTATTTTGATCCTGACAGTGGAGAATTGATTTTGGGAGATATTATACTATCTGTGGACAAGATCCGGGAACAGGCGCAAAGTTACGGACACAGTGAAAGACGGGAGTTGGCTTTTTTGGTTGCACATAGTATGTTACATCTTTGCGGATATGATCATATGGAGCCCGGCGAGGCGGCTGTTATGGAGGAAAAGCAAGAAGCGGCTTTACAGGCGCTGGGCATAACCAGAGATTAAAAACATGGGGGATACGGAAGATGAATCGGATGGAGATTAGGAGAAAACAGTTGACATTGCTGCTGTATATACCGATCGTGGTCTTTTTCCTGTACCTGCCTAAGCGTATAGGAGACAATGGGATGGCATACTTTGCAGCTGCCTTGTGCAGTGTATTTGCTGCCATCATTCCTTTTTTTGCAGGTCTGACAACTGTGGTGGAAAGACTGCTTCGACCTCGCTATAGCAAAGGACAGCACAAGAATGCTGATAGGATATGGCGGTGCGCCTTGATTTATGCGTTGGTGGCAGGGACGGCGTGTATGGTTCTTTGGTACGGTCTGGGCGAAGTATGGATGTCATACGTGCTGAAGGTTCCCCATGGTCTGCTGGCTTTTCGGCTTCTGGTACCTATCGTATTGTTGGCAGCTGTGGCTTATGTGCTGAAAGGTTATTTTCAAGGCCAGGGAAATGGAATGCCCACAGTATGTTTTGAAGGGATCTGTCTTGTATCTGGTATAGTTTTTGCATTGTTTCTTGGCAATCATATGCAAAATTACGGAGAAAAGGTGGCCGCACTTCTGGCCAATCATGATTTCAAGGCAATGTATGGAGCTGCAGGTACGGCCCTTGGTTTGATGATAGGATATGTATTTGGACTTGCTTTTCTTCTGGTGTTTCGTCTGGCCACCAAACAAAGCAGGAGCCAAAGAAGTCAGGGCAGCATGAAGCGAACGGAGAGTTACGCCGGTGGCTTTCGGTTGGTCTTTCTGTCATTTACATCTTATATTCTTACGGGCATACTGGTTGTTTTGCCCATGTTGACCGGCCTTTTCTTTTATCAGAGCAAGCAGGAGGATATCTTTCAGGCGGTAAGAGGATATGGTGCTTTTGTGAGCGATTATCTTCTCTGGATTGTGCTGGCTCTTTTGCCTATTGTTGCCGGAGGGATTATATTTACAGGACAAATCACCACCCATTTGAAAAAAGAAGAATACCGACAGTGCAGAGACAATGTGCAAAACGCAGTTTTTTGGCTATGCAGTGTATCCAGCTTGATCGGAATATTGTACATGACCATGGGAGAGGTGTTGTCCACGAATATCCTTTGTACAGGTGGTTTGACAGTTCTTTTTGCAGCTTTGGCTATTTGCTTTTTACAGGTGCTGTGGAATAGTGGCAGGACCATACAGGTGTATGTATCTTTGGCAGGTGGTTTTGTGATGCACCTTGCAGTACTTTTGATAGGACTGAAGCCTTCCGGTGATAATGTGTCTGTTCTTTCTTATGCATTGATCGCACAGACTGCGGGCTGCATGATGATATCGGGAGTGGCGCTGTTGATGCGTTATCGCTTTAAAATAAATTGGATACGATGTGTAGCATTTCCCCTACTGGCCTCGGCCATTGCAGGACTGGTTATGCTAATCTTAAAAAATACATTGTTGAATGTTTTAGGCAAGGGCATATGCATCTGGCTCTGTTTTGGCGTTGGGATTGCAGTACATATCCTGCTGATCCTTGTGCTGCGCTGCTGCAGAGAACAGGATCTTCGGGAAATGCCGGGAGGCAGGATCGTGATCCGGATCGGAAAATTGCTTCGCTTTATGTAGCAGAATTAACAGTTGTATATTTTCCCCAAATAAGCTGATACTGTTTACAAAGGAGTAAGAAGCAGTTATGAAGTTTGTAAAAGGTATTAGTTTATTTTTTGTTTATCCGGTACTCATGTTTGGCCTGGGTATCTATACCGGTGTTTCTGCATACCAGTTTTTTTATCCGGGTGACAAGGTTGTGCAGGAGAATCAGTGGCAGGGGAATACGGACTCTTCTATGGAAGGCCACTTAAAAGAATCCGGTCTTGATAAGTTTTTGCAACCTGACAAGACACCTGCAGTAGAAACTTCCAAGAAGGCGGATGTGCTGACTGCTGATACCGAGTATATACTGCGGGAGGTAGATGTGAGGAAGGGAACTGCGGTAGAGACGGTATGGGATGTTCCACAACGGTATTTGGGGATGAACCGGGAGACCTTTGTGGATACCATGGAAGACTATGAGATCTCGCCGCCACTGCAGGAGTTGGAGCGGGGATTTGTAGGGCTTGAGGTGGTTGCTTTTTCCAGAGAACGGGTAATTGTAGAAATGCATTATGCCTATGTGGAGCCCTCGGATACTTTTTATTTGTGCGTGGAAAATAATTATGTGATAGTATATCTGGAGGATAAAAAGACCGTGTATCTGACCACGGATATTTTGCTGGATACGCTACCGGAATCGCTGCAGCAACAGATCATAGGTTATCTGTTGATCGAGGATGAACAGGAACTTTACAATTTCCTGGAGTCTTACTCCAGCTAAAGAGGAAAGGATAAGTAGTATATGAGTCAAAGAAGGATTCTTGTGGTTGGCGGCGGAGCGGCCGGTATGACCGCAGCCATTGCCGCAGCCAGGGAAGGCTGTCAGGTAGTCCTATTGGAGAGGAATGACCGGGTAGGGAAAAAGATTTTGGCTACCGGCAACGGGAAATGTAATTTTTCCAATCGTGACATGGGGATAGTTCATTATTATGGAGAAGATTTAAGCACAGCAGAAAACATACTAAATACTTTCGGTGTGGAAGAGGCAGAAGACTTTTTTGCTTCTCTTGGCATGCTCATCCGAGAGAAAAACGGATATCTTTACCCGGCCAGTGAGCAGGCATCTACGGTGCTTGATCTGCTTCGTTTGGAGTTGGACAAGCTGGGCGTGGAAGTGAAAACCCATCAAAAGGTTTTGAAAATATCAGGTGGAAAATCTCGTGAACAGGCACTGACAGTACATACACAAAATGATCATTTTTCCTGTCACAGTGTGATCCTGGCCTGCGGCGGATGCGCTGCGCCGGGGACCGGATCCGATGGGAATGGATATACGTTGGCAAAGCAGCTGGGACACTCCATTGTTCCCACAGTGCCGGCACTTGTACAGCTTCGTTGTAAGCAGAAAGATTTTAAGGCTATTTCAGGAGTCAGAGCAAAAGCCTGTGTGACGTTATTGATAGACGGACAGGTGGTAGCACAGGAGCAAGGAGAACTACAGCTGACTGATGTAGGCGTATCCGGAATCGTGGTGTTTCAGCTTAGCCGCATGGCGGCCTATGGGCTTAAGAACAAGAAGGCTGTAGCTGTAAAGATTGATCTGATGCCGGAGTATTCAGAGGAACAATTTCGGCAGCTGATGCAAAAGCGTTTACAAGATTTTTTCCATCGGACGTTGGAAGAGTTTCTTTTGGGAATGATCCACAAAAAACTGGCTCTATATTTTATGAAACAGATAAACCTAAAGTCAAATCAGAGGGTCAGTCAGACGGAGAAAAAAAGTCTGGAAAAACTTCTTTTGCTTTGTAAGCAGTGGCATCTTAGCGTGGAGGCTGCAGGTTCTTTCGAAAACGCTCAGGTTACTGCCGGGGGTGTGCCTTTTTCCGAGGTAACACGGGAGCTTGAGTCCCGGAAAATGCCTGGAGTTTATTTTGCAGGAGAGATTTTGGACATTGATGGAAAGTGTGGCGGCTATAATTTACAGTGGGCTTGGAGCAGTGGTTACATGGCAGGAAAAAATGTCGCGAAAGGAAAGAAAGCATGATACGGATCAGTCAGATCAAATTGCGGCCGGGGACAGAGGAAAGGATGCTGTATGAAAAGGCGGCAAAACTTTTAAAGATTAAGGTGGAAGATATTTTACAGCTGCGCATTGTAAAGCAGTCTATCGATGCCAGGAAAAAGCCTGACATTTGGTACAGTTACGTGGTAGAGATAGAGGCTGCCCAGGAGGCGAAATTAGTAAAACGTGCAAATCAACCCCAGGTTACTTTGGCAGAAACCATAGAATATGTATTTCCGGCAGTGGGAAAAGAGCCTCTGCAGCATCGGCCGGTCATCGTGGGAACGGGACCTGCCGGGCTTTTTTGCGGGTATTTTTTGGCAAAACATGGATATCGTCCTATCTTATTAGAGCGCGGTAAGGATGTTGACGCCAGACAGGTGGACGTGGAAAGATTCTGGCAAACAGGGAAACTGGATCCCCAGTCCAACGTACAATTCGGGGAGGGTGGTGCAGGTACCTTTTCCGATGGAAAGTTAAATACTTTGATCAAAGATAAGGATGGAAAAGGCAGAAAAGTATTAGAGATCTTCCATGAATGCGGCGCTCCAAAGGAAATATTATACGAGAACAAGCCTCATATCGGCACGGATATTTTGCGCAGTGTGGTAAAAGAGATGCGAAGACGCATCATAGAGTGGGGAGGAGAAGTTCATTTTTCCAATGAACTGACTGATCTGATCATTGAACAGGGACGATTAACTCATGTTCAGATCAACCACGGCGAAATCATGCCCTGTGAACAGCTGGTGCTGGCCATGGGACACAGTGCCAGAGATACCTTTGCCATGCTTGATTCCAGAAAGATTCCGATGGAGGCTAAATCTTTTGCAGTTGGTCTGCGTGTGGAGCATCCTCAAGCCATGATTGATAAAACCCAGTATGGAGATATGGATAAGATAGACGGCGGAGCTAAACTTCCTGCTGCGTCCTATAAATTAACAGCCCAGACCTCTTTGGGCCGGGGCGTCTATTCCTTCTGCATGTGTCCGGGAGGATATGTGGTCAATGCCTCCTCGGAGTCTGGACGACTGGCTGTAAACGGCATGAGTTACTCCGGCAGAGATGGAAAGAATGCAAACAGTGCCATTATTGTTTCAGTGACACCGGAAGATTTTGAGAGTGATCATCCTTTGGCCGGTATTGCCTTTCAGCGCAGATTAGAAGAGCATGCTTATCAAGCGGGGAAGGGAAAGGTGCCTGTACAGACTTACGGTAGCTTTCAGGCTGCTGTTTCCGGGGAAAAGGAGGCCACTATGGATGAACAGGGTGGCTATGAACCCTGTATCAAAGGAGAATGGACTTTTGCAGATCTTACCCAAATTCTTCCCCAGGCCTGCAACCTGGCTTTTGTGGAAGGCATGGAACAGTTTGGGAGTATCTTACCGGGATTTAATGCACCGGAAACCCTTTTGGCAGGTGTGGAGAGCAGAACCTCTTCCCCGGTAAGGATTGTCAGAGATCAAACAGGACAGTCATCCTTCAGGGGATTGTACCCCTGCGGTGAAGGGGCTGGATACGCCGGAGGGATCACTTCGGCTGCTATGGACGGAATCTATATTGCTGAAAAGATTGCGGGCCAGTATTGTGCATTCCGGGATTGACGAATGATTTGCAATCAAGTAGAATGGTATGAGATTGCCCGGGGAGGTTTACATATGAAAGATTATCGTGAAGCAATGAAAAATAAACAGAGGATCGTAGTCAAGATCGGTTCTTCTTCCCTCCAGCACCCTGAGACAGGAGACCTGGATTATATTAAGCTGGAGAAGTTGGTGCGCCAGCTTTGTGATATCAGAAACCAAGGGAAGGATGTGGTTTTGGTGACTTCCGGCGCCATTGCGGCAGGAAAGAAGGCTGTAGGCGTCGCCGGAAAGGATCTGCAGGGGGACAATCCTTTGGCTTTCAAGCAGGCCTGCGCCGCTGTGGGACAGGCAATCCTGATGATGACCTATCAGAAGCTCTTTGCGGAGTACAATCAGATTGCCGCACAGATATTGATGACCAAAAATACCATTGTGGATGATCACAATCGTTTCAATGCACACAACACATTTTCAAAACTTCTGGAAATGGGTATCATTCCTGTTGTAAATGAAAACGATACCATAGCCACCTATGAGATCCATGTGGGGGAAAACGATACCCTGATCGGTGATAATGACACCCTGTCAGCAATCGTGGCGGCTTTGGTGGATGCGGATCTGTTGATCCTGCTGTCAGACATTGATGGTCTGTATACTGATGATCCCCGCAAAAATCCGGATGCAAAGTTTATCGAAGTGGTGGAGACCCTGACCGAGGAATACATGAATATGGGCAAAGCCAGCACAGGCAGTAATGTGGGTACCGGCGGTATGAATACCAAGATGGTCGCTGCCAAAATAGCCACTTGTTCCGGCACCGACATGATCATTGCAAACAGCAGGGATGTGGGGATACTGCACAGGTTGATCTCAGGAGAGAATGAGGGTACTTTGTTTATGGCGCATAAGGATGAGGCCTTTGAACTGGTTGACTTTGTAAACAACTTGCACAAGTAGTGAGGAAAAGAAATGAATTTGGAGCAGAAAATAGCAAGGATCAATGCTTTATATCACAAATCAAAACAGGAAGGACTGACGGAGGAAGAAAAAGCAGAACAGGCAGCCCTTCGCAAAGAGTATATTGAAAATGTCAGAGCCAATCTTCGGGGTCAGCTGAATAATATTGATATCAAAAATGCCGACGGAAGCATTGAAAATTTGGGCGAGAAATTCGGCCGCACCAAGTAAGAAAGGCGGACAAGACCTTTGGATAAGTGTACACTTCGCAGACAGATCCTGACGCTGCGTGATCAGTTGTCCGTGCAGGAGCGCGGGCGCGGCGATATTCTGGTGACAGAAAAGATATTGGGACATCAGTGGTATTATGGAGCAGAATATTTGCTTCTTTTTGCAAGCTATGGCAGCGAGATCAGCACAGATCTCCTTCTTGAGGAGGCACTCAGAAGCGGTAAAAAGGTCTATCTACCCAAAGTGGAAGATAAGAACATAACATTTTATCAGATAGATAGGTCTGATGACCTGAAAGAAGGATATCGTGGGATTCGTGAACCTATGGGAGATACCGGGGTTTATCCTGCATCAGAGCAGCTGGCAGACAGAACTTTGATGATCATGCCGGGAGTGGCATTTGATCACAGCCGCAATCGCATAGGTTATGGGGGAGGCTATTATGATCGGTATTTGCAGGATAAGGCATGGATGCGCACCATAGCTATCGGATATCAGTGTCAGATGGTGGATCATATCCCGGCGAAGGAGTGGGATATTCGACCCGGACAGGTGATCTGCTTTTAAGCGTGGAGCTGATCGGCGAAATTCTGAAGAAGGAAAGGATAGGGAGATTAGAATGACTGATTTGATACAGATGGGTAAGAGAGCCCTGGAAGCCAAATATCTGTTACAAAAGCTGACAGAGGAAGAAAAAAACAAGGCCCTGGAGCTTGCGGCAGATAGATTGATTGCTGAGCAGGAGCGCATTTTACAGGAAAATGCAAAAGATATTACCGCCGGTGAAAAGGCAGGTATGCATCCCGGACTTTTGGACAGACTGCGGCTCACATCACAGCGCATTCATTCTATGGCAGAGGGGCTGCGTCAGATTGCTGCTTTGCCGGATCCGGTGGGGGAAGTGTTGGAAAGTTTTGAACGTCCAAACGGTCTGAAGATACAAAAACGTCGGGTGCCTTTGGGGGTGATCGGTATTATTTATGAGTCCAGACCCAATGTGACCGCTGATGCCTTTGGGCTTTGCTTTAAAACAGGAAACGCGGTCATCTTAAAGGGAGGCAGTGATGCGATTTGCTCCAATCTGGAAATCACCCGTGTGTTACGGGATGCTCTTTTGGAGGCCGGGGTGACGCCGGATGGGATCCAGATCATTGGCGATACGGACAGGGCAGTGACCCAGGCGTTTATGAAACTGAATGCCTATGTGGATGTGTTGATTCCCAGAGGAGGAGCGGGGCTAATCCGTACTGTGGTGGAAAACAGCACCATACCTGTGATCGAGACGGGAACAGGCAATTGTCACATTTATGTGGATGAATCTGCGGATCTGGATATGGCTACAGAAATTATTTTGAATGCCAAGACCCAGCGGATCGGTGTCTGCAATGCCTGTGAATCTCTGGTGATCCATGAGAAAGTAAAGGATGCTTTTTTGCCTGTTTTGGCCAAGGCGCTGAGAGAGAAAAATGTGGAAATGCGCGGAGATGAGCAGGTTTGCAGTGTATTAAGCGACTGTATCCCTGCAACAGAGGAAGACTATGGCAGAGAATACCTGGATTACATTGTGTCTATGAAGACTGTCGGCAGTGTAGAGGAAGCCATTGCACATATCAATCGTTATAACACCAAACATTCTGATGCTATTATTACGGAAAATCCGGCCCATGCAGAAACTTTTTTAAATGAAGTGGATGCGGCCTGTGTGTATGTGAATGCATCCACCCGTTTTACGGATGGATTTGAGTTTGGTTTTGGTGCAGAGATCGGAATCAGTACACAGAAACTGCATGCAAGAGGTCCTATGGGACTTAAGGAGCTGACCTCTTACAAATACACTGTGGAAGGTAAAGGCCAGGTTCGTAAATAAAAAAGATACCCGCTTGGAAAGGCAAGATAAAATATGAACAGATATGAGATAGATCAGATTGTCCGGGAGATCGATATCCATGGTCAGCCGCCTGGGACAGAACCGGACAGACAGTATTTTTTCATGGCAAAAGTACGTGCCCACGTGAGGGAACTGACAAAGAGTCTGGGGCGAAAACCTACTTGCTGTGTGACCACCTTCGGTTGCCAGATGAACGCCAGGGACTCTGAAAAATTGGTGGGAATTCTTTTACAGGCCGGATACGATATTACAGAGGATGAACATGCGGATTTTGTGATCTTTAACACATGTACTGTCAGAGAAAATGCCAATCAGCGGCTTTACGGCAGGCTGGGCACTCTGAAAAACAGAAAAAAGAAAAATCCCTATATGAAAATCGCCCTGTGCGGCTGTATGATGCAGGAGCCTTCTGTGATTGAAAAGCTTAAGGAAAGTTATGGATTTGTGGATTTGGTGTTTGGCACCCATAACATCTATAAATTTGCGGAACTTCTGAATGCAGTATTCGAGAATCAGAGTATGGTGATAGATATCTGGGAGGATACAGATAAAATTGTGGAGGATCTGCCTTCAGAGCGAAAATATCCCTTTAAAACAGGTATCAATATTATGTTTGGCTGTAATAATTTTTGCAGCTATTGCATTGTGCCTTACGTGCGCGGCAGGGAGCGAAGCCGCAAACCGGAGGATATTATTCGGGAGATAGAGTCTGCGGTGGCCGAAGGTGTGGTGGAGATCATGCTGCTGGGGCAGAACGTAAATTCCTACGGAAAGAATCTGGAGGAGCCCATGACCTTTGCCCAGCTTTTGCAGGAGATTGAAAAGATAGACGGGCTGAAACGGATCCGTTTTATGACCTCTCATCCCAAGGACTTGTCGGAAGAATTGATCCAGGTGATGAAACATTCCAAAAAGATCTGCAGGCATTTGCATCTTCCGCTGCAGTCCGGTTCCACACGGATCCTGCAGGCTATGAACCGAAGATATACCAAGGAGCAGTACCTTGCACTTGCCAAACGCATCAAACAGGAAATACCGGACATTTCACTGACCACAGATATTATCGTGGGCTTTCCCGGGGAAACCATGGCGGATGTGGAAGAAACCATTGATGTGATCAAGCAGGTGGAATATGATAATGCCTTTACTTTCATCTATTCGCCCCGCACAGGAACGCCTGCGGCAGTTATGCCCGATCAGGTACCTCCGGAAGTGGTAAAGGAAGGTTTTGACAAGGTTTTAAAAGCAGTACAGGATATGGCCAAACAGCAGGTGAAACGTTTCCAGGGACAAAATGCCATGGTACTGGTAGAGGAGATCAACGAACAGGATCCCGCTCTTTTAACCGGACGGATGTCCAACAATACGCTGGTTCACTTTCCGGGAGATCCTTCCCTGATTGGTTCTCTGGTAAATGTTAAACTGGAAGATTGTTATGGCTTTTATTATATGGGACACCAAGTGCCCTGAAAACACATATGAGGAGTGGGAAAATGGATAAGTTAAAACCAAAGTTGTTTTCAGTGATGAAAACCTACACAAAAGAGCAGTTTGTTAAAGATGTGATCGCCGGCATTATCGTGGCAATTATTGCTTTGCCCCTTTCTATTGCACTGGCTCTGGCTTCCGGCGTGACACCGGAAAAAGGTATTTATACAGCCATTATTGCTGGATTTGTGATTTCATTTTTGGGTGGCAGCCGGGTACAGATAGCAGGACCCACGGCAGCTTTTGCCACCATCGTGGCCGGAGTGGTAGCTGAAAATGGCATGGACGGACTGATAACGGCAACCATACTGGCAGGCATCTTCCTGGTGCTGATGGGTGTGCTCAGACTGGGCAGCCTGATCAAATTCATTCCGGCAACCATTACTGTGGGATTTACCTCCGGTATTGCGGTGACCATTCTGGTGGGACAGATCAAGGATTTTCTGGGTCTAAGTATTGTTTCAGAAAAACCTCTGGTAGAAACCATGGAGAAGTTGGAGGCGGTGTTTGCCTTTATTGGAACCACAAACTGGTGGGCCCTGGCAGTGGGAGCGGTATGTATGGTGATACTGATTGGCTGGCCTTATCTGCCCGGATTTTTAAAGAGAATTCCCCCTTCACTGATCGCAGTGCTGGTGAGTATTGGCTTGGTAAGTGTATTCAAGCTTCCGGTAAATACCATAGGAGATCTGTATGAGATTTCCGGTGGACTGCCCACACCTTCCTTGCCCGCTTTTAGTCTGGAGACAGTGCAGAAGGTTTTACCGGATGCCTTTACCATCGCATTGTTGGCTGCTATTGAATCTTTACTATCCTGCGTAGTAGCGGATGGAATGATCGGCAGCCGTCATCGTTCCAATATGGAATTGGTGGCTCAGGGCGCAGGTAACATTGCCTCTGTACTTTTTGGCGGTATCCCTGCAACCGGTGCCATTGCCAGAACCGCTGCCAATATTAAGAACGGAGGCAGGACTCCTATTGCCGGCATGGTACATGCAGTGACACTTTTGTTGATCCTGCTTGTTCTGATGCCTTATGCGGCACTGATCCCTATGCCCGCCATTGCAGCAATCCTGTTCATGGTTGCTTACAATATGTCTGAGTGGCGTAAATTCCTGCATCTGTGCAAGAGTGCGCCCAAGAGTGATGTTCTGGTACTAGTGGTTACTTTTGTGCTGACCATTGTATTTGATCTGGTTGTTGCTATCGCAGTTGGCCTGGTGCTTGCACTGGTATTGTTCATGAAGCGGATGACCGATGTGACAGAAGTGAAGAGCTGGAAGTACGTGGATGATGAAAATGATCCGGACAGCATTACGCTTAGAAAGGTGCCGGAAAATACCTTTGTGTATGAGATCAGCGGACCTATGTTTTTTGGTGCGGCGGATAAAATTCTGCAGATCGGCGTAGAGGAAAGTATGAATTGTCTGATCCTGCGCATGAGAAGCGTAGGAGCCATTGATGCAACTGCCATGCAGAATCTGGAATCTTTGTATGCCCAGTGCCGGAAAAAAGAGGTGACATTGATTCTTTCTCATGTAAATGAACAGCCCATGAAGATCATGCGTAAGAACGGCTTTATTGAGAAGGTTGGAGAAGAAAATATCTGTGCACATATTGACGATGCTTTAAAATTGGCAGAAGGAAAGAAATAACAAGTTAAAGGAAGGAGTATTCCATGAACACTATTTCCGTAGATCATAAAAACACAAAAATGATTGCCCACAGAGGCGTAAGCGGGTTGGAGATGGAGAATACTGTGGCGGCTTTTGTAGCGGCAGGTAACAGAAGTTATTACGGTATTGAAACGGACGTTCATGTGACCAGAGACAAACAGATAGCAGTTGTACATGACGATAATACATCCCGTGTGTCTGGAGTGAATGCCTTGGTGGAGGAGTCTTCCCTAGAAGAATTGCAAAGCATTCCTCTTTATGATAAAGTTCCCGGCAGTTACCGAACCGATCTGCGTATTCCGGTTCTTACAGATTACATAAACATCTGTAAAAAGTACGACAAAAAAGCGATTTTGGAACTGAAGAACCGGATGTCTCCAGAAGACATTGGGTTGATCATAAATAAAATCAAAGCATTGGATTATTTAAATGGTGTGATTTTTATTTCTTTTAGCTGGGATAATCTTATTGATGTAAAAAGATTGGAACCTGGACAGAAGGCACAGTTTTTAACTGGCAACTGTGACGACGAGCTGATTCGTAAACTTGTGGAAAATAAATTGGATCTGGACATCCACTATCAGGGACTTTCAAAGGAACTGTTAGATACCCTGCATGAAAATAATATTGAGGTCAACTGTTGGACTGTTGACAATAAAGAGGAGGCAGAAAGGCTGGTTTCCTGGGGTGTGGATTATCTTACTTCCAATATACTGGAATAGACCTTGGCGGCAGACAGGTTAAGATTTGCAATAACTGAATTTTATGGTATAGTATTGAGCGGGGAAAATAGGTTGTATCCCCGCTTTTTTAATTTACAGGAAAGACCTTGTAGCACTGAAGTGCGAAAGTTCATTCCTGTAAATCAAAAACGCTCCGTGGGGATTGCACTGCGCGGCTTGGAACATTTCTGCTTTGCAGACCCACCGTAGGCGGAAAATTTCGCGAAGTAAATTCTTTTTTATGAATTATTAATTGTATTTAAGAGTACGATAGATTTCAATACTTTCCAAAATTGAAGCGCTTTGAGCGGCACAGTGAGTATTATAGGCTGTGACAGCAGTATTTTCACGGATACCATCCAGAGTAGATACCATTTGATTATTTTGTTGCATAATTTTATTAATTGCTATGTTTCCTTCTTGAATTAAGCTTGCAAGTTGATGTTGATTTACAATGATTTCGTCCAATTTGTCTATAATAATATCTAATTGAGTTTCAATTCTTCTGAAGCGAAGTTCTTCTTCAAAAAATGCATAAGCACCTCCATGTCCGGTTAATTGTGTACAGATACCTTTATCCAAGTAGTCATGGAACGAACAAACTGCCACCAGATTTCGATAGCTTGGGTGAATAATATCAAGTGCATAGAGAGAATTAAGTACGTCTTTGGTTTTAAATAATTCTTTTTTGATGCAATTAATTTGATTCCAAATTTCTGTTTTTGCCAAACGCTCATGCTCTACACGTCGTATATCTGCAGATGTAGCATTTTCATATTTTTTCATATCCTCTTGATAGCTTTTCATACTGGACCTATAATCAAGCAAGTCTGGGATTAACGCTATGCATGTAAGTATTGCGACAATTGGAAGTGCTGCCCAAAATATGCCGGCAAATAGAAAAACAATTACTGTTGCAAAAGCAAAAGCAATTGGAATAATACAGAGCAAGTTTTTTGTATGGAGAAGATTATACAGAGAAAACGATGGCTTTCGTGGTTCGGTAAGGTTTATATGCTGCCCTAAATTATTTGCTTTAACCTTTAACTTCGCGGCTAAACGCATTTGATTATAAAGCTGAACTTCTAAAGCTGAAACTTCTTTCAAATACCCTTTTAGGGATGGTGTGGCGTTGTGTCTTGTAGTGAAAACGTTTGATTGGTATCGTGTTGCATCTAATGTGTTTTGTTCCATAGAAAAAATCTACCTCCTTAAGAAAACAATCTTTTGTTTTTATAATTATATAACTTTTATATATAAATGTCAAATACAGATATCAAAGCGATAATGCAATATCTTTCGGGTTATTTTACCATACTATAAAAGGGGTGGGGAAATGATTGCAGATAGAATAAAATCACTTAGAGAACAACAAAATAAAACACAATCAGAATTGGCAAGGCAACTTGGAATCACAAGGTCAAGTGTCAATGCTTGGGAAATGGGAATTTCAGTTCCTTCTACACAATATGTTGTAGAATTAGCTCATATTTTTAAAGTATCCACAGATTATTTATTGGGAGTTGATGCAACATCTTCAATAAGTGTGGCGGGATTAAATGAAAAAGATGTTGAAGTCATCAATGCGCTTGTTATTCATTTACAAAATAGAAAATAGAATTTGTACTGCTTTTGATTGTGGTGTTAAATTAACCGCTAAATAATTAATTATTTAAAAGCTTTGCGGTTTATATCCGCAAAATCTGAAATTTTGCAAGGAATTCACAGAGGTTGATGATCCGCGAAAGGAACTTGTACGGTATTTACAGTTTGGCGGTTTTCCCGCTCTTCACCTGCGGGAGCACACCAAAGATGAAGCATATCCTATTGTCCGCGATATATACAATTCTACCATTTTTACCAATATTGTGAGAAGAAGTAACATCCGCAAGGTCGATCAGTTTGAGCGTGTGGTGCGGTATGTCTTTGACGACGTGGGTAATACCTTCTCCGCACATTCTATAGTCAAGTATTTGAAAAGCGAGCAGCGGACGCTAGATAATGAAACGGTATATAACTATTTAAGCAAGCTGGAAGGATACGAGATTGATTTTATTGCTACAAGGCAGGAAGAAAAGATATACGTACAGGTAGCAAAGGAGATCAAGAACGACAGCACAAGAGAAAGGGAATACGGCCGTCTTTTGGAGATCGGCGACAACTACCCTAAGTATGTTCTTCTGAATGATGATTATGCCGGAGGAAACTATCAGGGTATCAAGACTATTCATATCGCAGATTTCCTGTTGAGTAAAGATTTCTAAATTTACATTTACTGGATTTTGTGGTATAGTATTGAGCGGGGACAATAGGTTGTGTCCCCGCTCTTAAATATGTGACCTATGAGGAGAAATAACGTGGCTGAGCTTACCCCCATGATGCAAAAGTACATAGAGACTAAGCAGGAGTACAAGGACTGTATCCTTTTTTATAGACTGGGTGATTTTTATGAGATGTTCTTTGAGGATGCATTGACTGCCTCTAAGGAATTGGAGATCACCTTGACCGGCAAGGATTGCGGCCTGGAGGAGCGGGCCCCTATGTGTGGCGTTCCTTATCATGCGGTGGAGGGCTATCTGAACAAATTGGTGGCCAAGGGCTATAAGGTCGCCATTTGCGAGCAGGTGGAGGATCCTAAGCTGGCGAAGGGCCTGGTAAAGCGTGAGGTGGTGCGGATTGTGACACCCGGAACCAATATCAATACCCAGGCTCTTGAGGAGTCCCGGAACAATTATCTGATGTGCATCACTTATACCCCGGGTGTGATTGGCATTTCCCTGGCAGATGTGACCACCGGTGATTTTTTGGTCACAGAAGTGGAAGATTTGAAGAAACTCATGGATGAGCTGATGAAGTATCAGCCGGCGGAGATCATCTGCAACGATGCTTTTTTGCTCAGCGGCATGGATCTGGAGGATCTAAGGGGTAGGCTTGGTATCAGTGTATATCCTTTGGATGCACACTTGTTTGATGATATAGGATGCCAGGAGTGTTTGAAACGTCACTTTAAAGTGAAGACTTTGATCGGCCTGGGGCTGGAAGATTTTCCAGTGGGCATGATCTCTGCAGGTGCTTTGCTGCAGTACCTTTATGATACCCAAAAGATTTCCTTAAGCCACCTTTCCCATATTTATCCCTATGTGACCAGCAAGTACATGCTTCTTGACAGCTCCACCAGACGCAATCTGGAACTGGCGGAGACCTTGCGGGAAAAACAAAAGCGAGGATCCTTGCTGTGGGTGCTGGACAAAACCAAAACTGCTATGGGCGGCAGAATGCTCCGAAGCATGATGGAACAGCCCCTGATTCAAAAAGAGGATATTGAAAAAAGATTGGATGCCATCGAGGAGCTGAACAAGGATGCCTGTTCCAGAGATGAAATAAGAGAATATCTGAATCCCATCTATGACCTGGAGAGGCTTTTGGCTAAGGTCAGCTATAAAACGGCCAATCCAAGAGATTTGATCGCTTTTAGAAATTCCCTGGAAATGTTGCCTCATATCAAAACGGTTTTGAAAGGATTTCAAAAAGATCTGCTTCAGGGTATCCAGGAAGATATAGATGATTTGCAGGATATCTATGAATTGATCAGGGACTCTATCGAAGAGGAGCCTCCCATTACCATTCGGGAGGGTGGAATGATCAAAGATGGCTATGATCTGGATATTGATACGCTGAAGAATGCCAAACGCGACGGTAAATCCTGGCTGGCCCAGCTGGAAAATGAGGACCGGGAGCGGACAGGTATCAAGAATCTGAAGATTAAATACAACAAGGTATTCGGTTACTATTTTGAAGTGACCAATTCCTACAAAGATTTGGTGCCGGAGGACTACGTGCGCAAGCAGACCCTGGCCGGCGCTGAGCGGTATACCACCCCTCGGCTGAAGGAACTGGAAGATACGATTTTGAATGCAGAGGATAAGCTTTGCACCTTGGAATATGATCTGTTCTGCAGTATTCGTGATACAATTGCTGATCAGATGGAGCGGATCCAGCGGACAGCCAAGGCGATCGCCAATCTGGACGTCTTTGCCTCTCTGGCTCTTGTGGCAGAGCGCAATCGATATGTACGGCCTAAATTAAATGAAAAAGGTGTGATCGATATCAAGGACGGCAGACATCCGGTGGTGGAGCAGATGATCGATCATGATATGTTTATTGCCAACGATACGTATCTAGATAATGGCAAAAATTGTATTTCCGTTATTACCGGGCCCAACATGGCCGGAAAATCCACCTACATGCGTCAGGTGGCATTGATCGTGCTGATGGCTCAGGTGGGGAGCTTTGTTCCCGCTAAAAGTGCAAATATCGGTATTGTGGATCGTATTTTTACAAGAGTGGGAGCCTCCGATGATCTGGCCAGCGGTCAGTCAACCTTTATGGTGGAAATGAACGAGGTGGCCAATATTCTGCGCAATGCAACCGCAAGAAGCCTTTTGATTTTGGATGAGATCGGCCGGGGTACTTCCACCTTTGACGGTCTCAGCATTGCATGGGCAGTGATCGAGCATATCAGTAACCGCAAGCTTTTGGGAGCCAAGACCTTGTTTGCTACCCATTATCACGAACTGACTGAGCTGGAAGGCAAGATGAATAACGTAAACAATTACTGTATTGCCGTAAAAGAACAGGGGGATGATATTGTATTCCTGCGCAAGATCATTAAGGGCGGTGCGGATAAGAGTTACGGTATTCAGGTGGCTAAGCTGGCCGGTGTGCCGGACATTGTCACAGATCGGGCTAAGGAGATCGTTGAGCAGCTGATAGACAATGACATCACAGAGAAGATTCGCAGTATTTCCATTGATTCCCGGTTGGGAGAGGACCGGAAAAAAGGGCAGGCAAAATATGATGAGGTGGATCTGGCCCAGATGTCTTTGTTTGACACGGTAAAAGATGAGGATGTACTTTTGGAGCTAAAAGAGATGGACGTGCAAAATATGACACCTTTGGATGCACTGAATACTCTTTATAGACTGCAGAACAAGTTGAAAAATCGGTGGTAAGGAGATAAGATATGGCACAGATACAGGTCTTAGACAGTGCTGTTATTGATAAAATTGCAGCCGGTGAGGTGGTGGAGCGTCCATTAAGCGTGGTAAAAGAGTTGGTGGAAAATGCCCTGGATGCTGGCGCAAGCGCCATATCGGTGGAGACAAAGGACGGCGGCATCGAGATGATCCGTGTCACGGACAATGGATCAGGCATTGAGGCAGATCAGGTCAAAAATGCATTTCTTCGTCATGCTACCAGCAAGATCCGTCAGGCCGAAGACCTGGATCGGATCGGAAGTCTGGGGTTTCGCGGAGAAGCACTATCCAGTATTGCAGCGGTCTCCAAAGTGGAGATCATTACAAAAACCAAGGAAAAATTGACCGGTGTCCATTTCGTTTTGGAAGGTGGCAAGGAGAAGGTGTTTGAAGAGGTCGGTGCCCCGGAGGGTACCACCATTATCATGAGGAATCTTTTCTTTAACACACCGGTGCGGAGAAAGTTTTTGAAACAGCCACAGACAGAGGGCAGTTATATTGCAGAATTGATGGAACATCTGGCGCTGTCCAGACCGGATGTATCCTTTAAGCTTTTGATGAACGGTCAGGTGCGTTTTCATACTTCCGGAAACGGAGATCTAAAAGAAGTGATCTATCGGATCTACGGCAAGGAGATCAGTTCCAATTTGGTAGAGATAACTGCATCCATGCCCGGAGCAGAAATACGAGGATATCTGGGCAAACCCCAGATCAATCGTTCCAGCCGAAACTTTGAGACCTATTTTATCAATCGAAGATATATCCGCAGCAGCCTGATCGCAAAGGCGGTTGAGGAGGGATATAAGCAGTATTTAATGCAGCATAAGTTCCCTTTTGTAGTGCTTCATTTTACTGTGGAACCTGAGAGAGTAGACGTGAACGTTCATCCCACCAAAATGGATGTCCGATTTACAGATACGGCGCCTTTATATCAGTTTATAGTAGAGTCTGTAACCGAGGCTTTAAAGGAGCGTGAATTGATCCCACAGGTAACCCTGGAGACGGCTGAGGAAAGGAAATTTTCTGCCACCAAAGACCGGTCCGTGGAATATACCCCGGAACCCTTTGAGACCAGAAGAAATCATCAATATCGCCTGCAGGAAGAGACGTTGTACAAGGCAAAAGCAGATCCCACCCATGGGCAGGCTGCACTGGCAGCTGTGGCCAAAGTTGCCTCTGAAATACAGATTCCGGCGCCGGTCCAGACAACTCAATCAGAACTGCCGCCTGTGCAGATGAGTTTATTTGAAGATAAGATGATCACCCCGGAAAAACGGGAGGAATATCAGATTCTTGGGCAGATTTTTGATACCTATTGGCTGGTGGCCTTACGGGATCAATTGATGATCGTAGATCAGCATGCAGCCCATGAGAAGGTAAAGTATGAGGCATTGATCAGACAGTTTCGGGAAAGAACTGTGATTTCTCAGAATCTGCAGCCGCCCATTGTGGTAAGCTTAACGGCAAAAGAGGAACAGATCGTGAAGGAATACCGTGATGCCTTTGCGGGTCTTGGTTTTGAGATTGAAGAATTTGGCGGAAAGGAATATGCACTGCGCAGCGTACCTACGGATTTATACGGTTGCGGCGAACGACAGATGTTTGAAGAAGTGCTTGACCAACTGGCAGAAGGGAATTTTGGCGGCGGACTGACTGTTGTGGAGGAAAAGATTGCATCTATGGCCTGTAAGGCAGCTGTAAAGGGCAATCAAACATTAAGTGTACGGGAAATGGAAGCCTTGATTGATCAGTTGCTTACCTTGGAAAATCCTTATCATTGTCCCCACGGCAGGCCCACCATCATTTCCATGAGCAAATATGAGATAGAAAAGAAATTCAAGAGGATCGTGTCATGACAAAAAGACCTTTGGTCATATTGACCGGACCAACGGCAGTTGGCAAGACGGCCTTGTCTTTGCAGCTTGCAAAACAAATTGGCGGAGAGATCATTTCCGCCGATTCCATGCAGGTGTACAGACATATGGATGTGGGATCTGCCAAGATCATGCCTGACCAGATGCAGGGAGTTCCCCATCATTTGATCGATATTCTGGAGCCCTGGGAAGAATTTAATGTGGTAATCTTCCAACAAAAGTGTTTGGAGTGTATGGAAAAAATTTATGCTGCAGGACATGTTCCGATCTTGACCGGGGGCACCGGATTTTATATTCAGGCTGTTCTTAACGGCATTGATTTTACGGATAACATGGAGGATACCACTTACCGTAAAGAACTGGAAGCATTATCCCAAAGAGAGGATGGGCCAAAGATCCTGCATCAAATGTTACAGAAGGTGGACCCGGTTTCCGCCCAGGCAATCCATGCCAATAATGTGAAGCGGGTGATCCGGGCACTGGAGTTCTATCAGCTTACCGGGGAAAAAATATCCAGGCATAATCAGACGGAGCGCGCAAAGGAATCCGCCTACAACAGTGCCTATTTTGTTCTCAGTGAGCCCAGAGAGGTGCTTTATGAAAGGATTGAGCAGCGGGTAGATGAGATGTTGACGCAGGGACTTGTGGAGGAAGTGAAGGCTTTAAGAGACATGGGATGCCACAGAGCCATGGTTTCCATGCAGGGTCTGGGTTATAAAGAGATATTGGCCTATTTGGAAGGCGAAATCACGTTGGAGCAAGCTGTTTATCTGATCAAAAGAGATACCCGGCACTTTGCCAAGAGACAGCTGACCTGGTTTCGCAGGGAAAAAGAAGTGATCTGGGTGGAGAAACAGGCTTTTTCAAATGATCACGCTAAAATGCTTGCGTTTATTACAAATACATTGACGGAGAAAGGGATATTATCATGCAAACAGAGTTAAGCACCCTCTATAGAAGCCTGGGAATTTCTGAGAAAGTGCAGGCCTTCGGAGAACAGGTGTTGGAAGAATTAAAGGATCGGTTCGAGCAGATCGATCTGGTGGCAGAATATAATCAGATGAAGGTATTAAAGGCCATGCAGGAGCATCAGGTCAGTGAGGCTTGTCTTCTGGGCACAACAGGTTATGGCTACAATGATCTGGGACGGGATACTTTGGAGGCTGTATATGCCTCAGTGTTTCACACGGAAGATGCGCTGGTAAGACCCCAGATCACCTGTGGTACCCATGCACTGGCATTGGCGCTGATGTCCAATTTAAGGCCGGGAGATGAGTTGTTGTCTCCTGTGGGAAAACCTTACGACACCCTGGAGGAGGTCATTGGTATCCGGCCCTCCAAGGGATCTTTGGCAGAGTACGGGATTACTTATCGGCAGGTGGATCTGCTTGAGGACGGAAGTTTTGACTTTGACAACATCAGGCAGGCTATCAACGAAAAGACCCGGCTGGTAACCATACAGCGGTCAAAGGGCTATCAGACAAGGCCCACCCTGTCTGTTTCCAGGATCGGTCAGCTGATTGCCTTTATCAAAGAAATTAAGCCCGATGTGATCTGTATGGTGGACAACTGTTACGGAGAATTTGTGGAAACCATAGAGCCTTCAGATGTAGGAGCGGACATGGTGGTAGGCTCTCTGATCAAAAATCCCGGAGGCGGGCTGGCCCCTATCGGTGGCTATATTGCGGGAAAGCGGGAATATGTGGAAAATGCCGCATATCGTCTGACCTCACCGGGACTTGGTAAGGAGGTTGGAGCATCCCTTGGTATTTTAAAGGATTTTTATCAGGGACTTTTTCTGGCTCCCATAGTCACTGCAGGTGCTTTAAAAGGTGCCATTTTTGCAGCTAATCTCTACGAGAGACAGGGATTTAAAGTAGTACCAAACAGCACGGAAAGCCGGCACGATATCATTCAGGCTGTAGAGTTTGGTACTCCTGAGGGCGTGATCGCGTTCTGCCAAGGTGTTCAGGCGGCCGCACCCATTGACAGTCATGTAACCCCGGAACCCTGGGACATGCCCGGTTATGACGCCAAGGTAATCATGGCTGCCGGTGCTTTTGTTTCCGGCTCCTCCATAGAACTTTCGGCAGACGGGCCCATCAAACCGCCCTATGCAGTATACTTTCAAGGTGGTCTTACCTGGCAGCATGCTAAATTTGGCATCCTGAAAAGTCTGCAATCCTGTGTGGATAAAAAGATAACGGTGTCGAAATTTTTTCCATGAATTTTATATACATAAATTGTGAAATGTGGTAATATAATTTATATCTGCCGGACTCCGAAAGGAAGGCTTTATTCTCAGGATTCGGCATACACTGTGAGGATAAGATGAAGAGAAAAAACTGGACACTTATACTTTTAATACTGGTTGGTTTTGTGATCGGCAGATTTATTGGGACTTATTTTTCCGGAACTTGGCTAAACTATGGACAAGAGTTTGGACTCAGTAATCCCGTACAACTGGACATGGGCTTTGTCATTTTGACCTTTGGCCTCCAGATACGCATTACCATTGCCAGTGTGATAGGAGTACTGTTGTCATTACTTGTTTATAAATTTGTCAAATAAGGGGAAGCATACGTCAGAGAATGTAGAGGAGACGTATGGAAAAAAGACACACAACTGAAGAAATGAAACCCTATGAAAAGTTTGAAGTCTACGGGCCCGAACAGCTGACCGATGCGGAACTGCTTGCAATCATCCTTCGCACCGGCACCAAGAACAGTGATGCGCTGGAAGTAGCCGGACAGGTATTAAAGGAAAGTGACTGCGGCAAGAAAGGTTTGCTGGGCTTATATCATATGAGTATTGAACAGTTGGCAAAGATTCATGGGATCGGTCCGGTGAAAGCGGTGAAACTGAAATGTATTACGGAGTTGTCCAGACGGATTGCTGCCACAAAGGCGTGGGATGATCTGGTATTTCAACGATCGGGCACCGTGGCATCCTATTACATGGAAAAGCTACGCCATCGCAGTCGGGAATGTATTATCCTGATGCTTCTTGACAGCAAGGGGCATTTGATCCGGGAGGTAGAACTATCCACAGGGACGGTGCGCATGGCACCCCTGTCACCCAGGGATGTGTTTATCGAGGCACTGAAGGCGGAAGCGGTACAGATGATCCTGATCCATAATCATCCCAGCGGAGATCCTACGCCCAGTGCTGATGACATCAAGATCACTGAAAATTTGTTTAAACTGGGTCTGCAGATGGAACTGCCCTTAGTCGATCATATTATCATAGGCGATAAAGATTACATTAGTTTTAAAGAAAAAGGATTACTATAGAAAGGGGTTGTCAAATTGGCAAACAATGCATTCGGTATCGATCTGGGTACCAACAATATTAAGATTTACAGTAGAAATGACGATAATATTCTGGTTGAGAAGAATATGATAGCCATTGAAAACAAAAATACGCTGTTCGCATACGGAGATTCTGCCTTCGAAATGCATGAAAAGGCACCGGCGAATATTCATATCTCTTTTCCTTTGAGCAATGGTGTGATTGCAGATATCAAAAATATGGAAACCTTGGTCTATTATTTTATCAGTGATCTGATGAAGGGTAATCTGAAACCGGCAGATTATTATATAGCGGTTCCGACGGATGTTACAGAAGTGGAAAAAAGAGCATTTTATGACCTGATCAAGGACGCTGGTGTAAAGGCCAAGAAGATCATGGTGGTTGAGAAAGCAGTTGCCGATGGTCTTGGCATGGATATCGATGTGAAGAATTCTCAGGGCGTATTGGTTGTAAATGTAGGATACGAGACCACAGAGATATCCATTCTATCATTAGGTGGCATTGTGTTAAGCAGGCTGATCAAAGTAGGCGGCATGAAGTTTGATGAAGCCATCCGCGCAGCGGTACGACGTGAATTTTCTCTGATGATCGGCAGCAAGACTGCAGAAAATGTAAAGATCAACCTTCGGGAACTGGAGGCGGCGGGCCGAGGAGCCGTTGTATACGGAAGGGATATCGTGACCGGGCTTCCTGTAGAAAGAGAAATTCCGACCAAATTGGTAGATGAAAGTCTGACCGAACACTTCCACACGATTATTGATAATGTAAAAGTGATCCTGGAGCGTACGCCTCCGGAATTGGCGGCAGATATATACCGCCACGGAATTTATCTTACCGGTGGAGCTTCTCAGGTCAATCATCTTGCAGAGGAACTGGCCAAAGGCACAGGGCTCAAGGTTAATGTCGCGGATTCACCTCTCACCAGCGTGGCAGTCGGCCTATCCAAGATCATTAAGGAAGATAACTATAAATCAGTCGCTTATGCAATTGAAGGGATGAGTAAATGAGCCCGATTATAAAAAGAAAAGGGGAGAGGTTTACACTGCCAAGTAAATATCTCCTTTTTATTTTAACAGTTCTTTGTACAGGACTGATGATCCTCACATTTGGCACAAATATCTTAGACGCGCCCCTAAATACCGGAGCCGGTTATATTGTTGTTCCCTTTCAGGAGGGGATTAGCAAGATTGGTAATTATCTGAATGACCGGGCGGAGGAATTGGGACAGATCAAGGCACTTTTGGCAGAGAATGAAAAGCTTCGGGAAGAGAATGCAGATCTGACTGTGGAAAATACCACACTGATGCAGGAACGCTATGAGCTTTTGAAGTTGCGTGAACTCTATAAACTGGATGCCCAGTATTCGGACTATGAAAAGGTGGGCGCCAGGATCATTGCCAGGGATACCGGTAATTGGTATCACTCTTTTACCATAGACAAAGGAAGTAACGATGGCTTGATGGTGGATATGAATGTGATGGCAGAAGGGGGCTTGGTAGGCCGTATCACAGAAGTGGGACCCAACTGGTCAAAGATCATATCGATCATATCGGATAATTCCAATGTCAGCGGTAAAGTATTAGCCACAGGTGATAACCTGATTGTTTCCGGTGAACTGGAACTGATGCAGGATGGAGTGATTCGTTTTGAACAGCTTTTGGACTCTCGCGAGCAGGTGGCAGAAGGAGATAAGATTGTAACTTCCGATATCAGCGATAAATATCTGCCGGGTATTCTGATTGGCTCTATCAGCGAGATTACATTGGATGCAAACAAACTGACCAAGTCCGGGTATCTGATTCCGGCAGTTGATTTTGAACATCTGGACGTAGTCTTGGTACTCATGGAGTTAAAACAAACTCTGGAGGAAAAATGAGAAGAAAGATTGCAGTATTTTTATTGATCCTCATCTGCTTTTTGCTGCAAAGCACCGTTTTTCAGGGAATTGCCTTTGGCGGCATTGTTCCCAATCTCTTGATCATATTAACCTCATCCTTCGGTTTTATGCGGGGAGAAAAGGAAGGGATGATCATCGGTTTTCTTTGCGGTCTGCTCTGCGACATATGCTTTGGTGATGTTGTAGGTCTGCAGGCGTTGATCTTATTGTACATAGGTTATTTAAACGGTAAATTTTCAGGGATTTTTTATCCCGAGGATATCAAACTGCCAATGGCACTGATCATTATCAGTGATTTTTCTTTTGGTATTATCAGCTATATCTTTATGTTCCTGCTCAGAGGTAGACTTCATTTTCTCTATTATCTGCGCACGATCATTTTGCCGGAGACAGTATACACTACCATTGTCACGCTGATCTTATATCCGATCGTTTTGAAGGTCAATGTGTGGCTGGAAACAAGGGAGAAACAGGGTGCTCAGAAATTTATTTGAGAGAGTTAAAGAAGTTATCATAGGTGTTATCACCAGCAGATTGACCATATTGCTGCTGTTTTTCTTGTTGTTAGGAGCAGGTTTGATCTATCGTTTGTTTGATCTGCAGATCATCCACGGACAGGAATATCTTGACGACTTTTTATTGCAGAGTAAGAAAACAAAGGAAATTTCAGCCACAAGAGGAAATATTTATGATTGCAATGGCAATTTACTGGCCTACAATGAACTGGCTTACTCGGTAAAGGTGGAGGATGTGTACGAGACCACAGGACAATCCAAAAACCGCCAACTGAACGCCAATATCTACAAACTGATCAAAATTATTGAAAAGAATGGTGATGAGGTGATCAATGACTTTGGCGTTGTTCTGAACGAGGATGGCGAGTATGAATTTGCTGCCACAAGTGAAACCCAAAGACTTCGTTTTTTGGCAGATATCTACGGAGAGCGTTATACCAAGGATTTGGATGAAGATCAACGAACAGCCACACCGGATGAGGTGATTGCCTATATGGCAGGTTCCAAACGCTATGCCATAGGGGCTTATAAAGAGGAAGGCAATAGCCGCAGCGGCTTTGTTCCGGGCAAAGGTTATACAAAGGATGAAGTCTTAAAGATGATCACCATACGTTATGCCATGAGTCTGACAGCCTTTCAAAAATATATGGGAACCACAGTTGCCACAGATGTGAATGAGCGCACAGTAGCTGCCATCATGGAAAACATGGACACTCTGGATGGAGTATCCATTGAAGAGGACACAGTCAGAAGATATGTGGATAACTTCTATTTTTCCCACATAATTGGTTATACAGGTAAAATAAGCACAGAAGAAATTGAGAGTCTGAATGCTAAGGATCTGGAAACAGGTGGTGATGGCACGCGATATGGTCGCAATGATATTGTGGGTAAAATTGGTATTGAGTATTACATGGAGGAAACTTTACAGGGCTCCAAGGGCATTGAAACAGTATTTGTAAACAATACCGGAAAGGTTATGAGTGTACTTACAGAGGAGTCTGAGGAAGCTGAGGCCGGCAATGATGTGTATCTGACCATTGACAAAGATCTTCAGATCGCGGTCTACAATATCCTGGAGCAGAAGATTGCAGGTATTTTGGTCTCCAACATTAAAAACATCAAAGAATACACAGGTAACGACAGTGACAGACCACCGATCCCTATATATGATGTATATTTTGCTTTGTTTAACAACCAGGTCATTGATGTAAACCGTTTTACCCAGGAATATGCTTCTGAAACAGAAAAAGAAGTATATCAAACCTATCTGGATTATAAAGGGCGGGCATACGACGCCTTGTCGGAAGAATTGACCACAAAGATGACTCCTTATAATAAGCTGAAAAAGGAGTATCAAATTTACCAAAGCAATATTGTCTCTCTGCTGTTGGAAAAAGGAATATTGGATTCCTCTAAAGTAGATACCACAGATGCAACTTACATAGCATGGACCAAAGATGAGACCATCAGTCTGAAGGAATATCTTCTGTATACCATATCCCAAGGATGGGTGGATGCAACCAAGATCAACTTGGATAGTCAATATGCAGATTCAGAGACAGTATACAATCAGGTTTTGGAGTGTATTTTTGAGATCATAGATGCCAACTCAGAGTTTCAAAAGAAGATTTATAAATATATGATCTTAAATGATGAGATCACCGGCAAACAGATCTGCTATATTTTATGCGAGCAGGGGCTGGTGGAAATGGACGAACAGGACATTGACAAGTTGTACGCCGGACAGATTTCAGCCTACCAATTTATGCTGAACAGAATCAGTAATCTTGAGATCACTCCCGCACAGCTGGCTCTGGATCCCTGCACCGGTTCTGTAGTAATAACAGATGTTGATACAGGAGATGTACGCGCACTGGTATCTTACCCGGGCTATGACAACAATAAAATGTCCAACGCTGAATACAATGCAAAACTTCGCACGGACAAGTCTCAGCCCCAGTGGAATCACGCCACCCAGCAGTTGACTGCGCCAGGTTCCACCTTCAAGATGGTATCCGCTACAGCATCACTGATGGAGGATTTGACAGAGTTAAACTCTACGATCAAATGTACCGGTATTTTTGAAACAGTTACACCTTCCCCTAAGTGTTGGATCCATCCGGGCGTTCATGGACCATTAAATGTAGCGGAAGCAATCCAGAAATCATGTAACTATTATTTTTATGAAATGGGTTATCGGATGAGTACCTTAAACGGTACTTATAATGCACAGGAAGGCTTAGATATCCTGGCTGCATATGCCGATCTATATGGCCTGACAGAGAAATCCGGTATAGAGATCGTTGAATCCACACCTCGCATAGCTACCGAATATCCTATTCAGGCCGCCATCGGTCAGGCAAACAACAGTTTTACCACTGTTGGGCTGGCTCGCTATGTAACGACGGTTGCAAACGGAGGTACCTGCTATGATCTTACCCTTCTGGATAAGGTGACAGATGCCGATGGAAATGTTCTGACTGTATATGAGCCGGAGGTTCGAAATACCATTGAAATGCCCAAGAGTTATTGGGATGCGATCCATCTTGGCATGAGAAAAGCTGTGGAAGGGAAATCTTATTTCTCCGACCTTGCTGTAAACGTTGCGGGAAAAACCGGTACGGCCCAGGAAAATTTGACCAGACCGGACCATGCACTTTTTGTATCCTATGCACCCTATGAGGAACCTGAAATCTCTATTACTACGCGAATTGCATTTGGATACAGCTCAGACTATGCGGCACAGACCACAAGAGATATTGTTCAATACTATTATGGTCTTGCAGAAAAAGAAGATATCATTACCGGAACAGCCGATGAGCTGGATGATGCAGGATTTAATAACGACTAAATGAGGCCCTTTAGGAGGTTGAAAGATGATATGAAAAATACAGTAGTGATCAAGAGTTACCAAAACGGGGTGAATCTGTTGCTGGATGCAGACTGTTCCTTTGAGGAACTTTTGCAGGAGATTGCTTTTAAATTTTCCCAATCCAGAGCCTTTTTCGGTACCGCAAAAATGGCCTTGTCTATGAGTGGCAGAGACCTGGACAGCAGTGAAGAACTACAAATTCTGGACACAATTTCCCAGAATAGCGATGTCAATATTGTGTGTATTGTTGGTAAAGACGCCGAGACGGACAGAAACTTTATCAAAGCTTTGGATGAGTTGGATCAGAGACTCTCCGATGGGAACAATGAGGGCCAGTTTTACCGGGGTACTCTGAAAAACAAAGAGATTCTGGAGACCGAAAAGAGCATTGTCATCCTTGGGGATGTTTATCCGGGAAGCATGATCATCTCCAATCGGGATATCATCATTTTGGGTGGACTGTACGGAGAAGCCTATGCCGGTGGAAATGGCAGTAAGAATCATTATATTGTTGCGCTTGAAATGGCGCCGGAAAAATTACAGATCGGCGATTTCAAATATAAGAATACTACCAAGACGAAATGGGGCTTAAAACCCAAAGTACAACCGAAGATCGCATTTGTCAAAGATGGCAGGATCGTAACAGAACCGCTTACGAAAGAATTGCTGGAAGCCTTTTAAGAAAGCATCCGGTGGACGAGATTATCAGATTCATGAACAGCCCGCACAGGGCAAAAGGAGGCAACATGAGTGAAGTAATTGTCGTCACATCAGGGAAAGGCGGTGTGGGCAAGACCACCACATCTGCAAACGTAGGAACAGGTCTGGCCAAAATGGGCAAAAAAGTATGTCTTATTGATACAGATATCGGACTGAGAAATCTGGATGTTGTCATGGGACTGGAAAACCGGATTGTCTATAATCTGGTGGATGTTGTGGAGGGCAATTGTCGGGTGAAACAGGCTTTGATTCGGGACAAGCGTAATCCCAATCTGTATTTAATGCCCTCTGCACAGACAAGAGATAAAACTTCTGTTACCCCGGGACAAATGGTTAAGATGATAGAACATTTAAAGACCCAGTTCGATTATATCATCCTGGATTGTCCTGCAGGTATTGAACAGGGATTTCAAAATGCCATAGCGGGAGCTGACAGGGCCCTTGTTGTTACCACACCTGAAGTTTCTGCCATCAGGGATGCGGACCGTATCATCGGCCTTTTGGAAGCCAATGAATTTAAAAAAATTGATTTGATCATCAACCGCCTGAAAGTTGAAATGGTAAAACGTGGAGACATGATGTCCTCTGCCGACGTGGTAGACATTCTTTCCATTCCTCTTATCGGAATTGTTCCCGATGATGAAAATGTGGTGATATCTACCAATCAAGGGGAGCCGCTGGTGGGAAATTCTACTCCGGCCGGCTGCGCGTACCAGAATATCTGTCATCGTGTGTTGGGAAAAGATGTACCATTTATGGAATTTGATAAAAGTATATCTTTCTGGACTAAAGTGACAGGCATTTTTCACAAAATATAAAGGAGGCGGCAAAGATGAGACATCTGTTTAGAAGAAAGCGTTCCAAAGAAATAGCCAAGGACAGGCTGAAGATTCTGCTGATTTCCGATCGAGTCAATTGCTCTCCTGAGGTGATGGAGATGATAAAGGCAGATATTGCAAAAGTGATCTCTAAGTATATGAAGATTGATGCCCGTAATATGGAAATACAGATTAGTAAAACGGGTACAAAAGGTGGCAGAAATGTAAAAAACCCTACATTGTACGCCAATATACCGATTTTGGATTTGAACAAATGAAACTTGCAATAAAAGGAAGATGATATGTTAAAACGTTACCGGCTTAGGAATTATGATTTCAAATTGATCATCATGATACTGGCGCTGTCTATTATTGGCATTGTGGCTATTGGCAGCGCCAAGGAGTCCCTGCAGACCAAGCAGATTTTTGGCGTGGTTGCCGGTTTTGTTTTGATGATTACGATTTCCTTTTTTGATTACAATTGGGTGCTGAAGTTTTATTGGCTTATGTACATCTTTAACCTGGGGCTATTACTATGGGTAGCCTTTTTGGGGGATGCAGGAGGCGGAGCAGAGAGATGGCTGGAAATCGGAAGTTTTCGGTTTCAGCCATCAGAACTTGCAAAAATAATATTGATTTTATTCTTTGCACAGTTTATCATGGTACATAAGGAAAAGCTGAATACTTTCCGAAATATGATCTTGTGCATAACCTTTGCAGCGGTGCCGGTGCTGCTTATTTTAAAGCAGCCGGATTTGTCCACCAGTATTATTGTGATTGCGGTTTTTTGCATTGTTATGTATATTGGAGGACTAAGCTATAAGATTATCCTGGGTGTGCTTGCAGTAGTGATACCGGTTGCGGTAATATTTTTGAGTTTGGTTCTGCAACCGGATCAGGAGTTGATAGAAGATTATCAGCGTGACCGTATTTTAGCTTTTATCAATCCGGAAGAGTATGCCATGGAAGAGGCTTATCAGCAGAATAATTCTGTCATTGCCATCGGTTCGGGACAGCTGTCCGGCAAAGGTTATAAGAACAATGAGATCAGTTCCGTAAAAAACGGAAATTATATTTTGGAGCCTCAGACAGATTTTATTTTTGCTGTAATTGGTGAAGAATTTGGTTTTCAAGGCAGTTGCGTTGTTGTAGCCCTGTTGATTTTGATCGGGATAGAATGTTTATCTGTAGCTGCTAAGGCCAAAGACAGTGCCGGCCGGATGATTGCCGCCGGAATGGGAAGTCTGGTTGTTATCCAGGGATTTTTCAATATAGGCGTTGCCACTTTCCTTTTGCCAAATACGGGTCTGCCGCTTCCTTTTGTCAGTTACGGTCTTACATCTCTTATGAGCCTTTATATCGGTATGGGCTTCGTCTTGAATGTAAGATTACAATACATGCGATGATTATGTACAGTAAAGAGAGGGCTAATAAATGAACATTGCACTGATTGCACATGATACCAAGAAAAAGTTGATGCAGAACTTTTGTATTGCCTACCGTGGTATTCTCAGTAAACATGAATTGTATGCCACAGGAACGACAGGCAGGCTGATTGAAGAAGTTACAAATCTGTCTATACATAAATATCTTGCCGGTCATTTGGGAGGAGAACAACAAATGGGGGCTCAGATTGAACACAATCAGATAGATCTTGTTATCTTTTTGCGTGATCCTCTGGAACCAAAATCCCATGAGCCGGACGTAAATAATGTGGCCAGACTATGTGATATGCATAATATTCCCATGGCAACGAATTTGGCATCTGCAGAACTGTTGATCCGTGCTTTGGATAGAGGAGATTTAGAGTGGCGTGAAATGTACAAGTAAAAGATTTGTAAGTCTGATGATGGTTGTGATTATGTCGGCAGTCTTTTTTGCAGGATGCGGACAGGTAAAGTATGCCTTCCCTTACGATCAAGGCTATGATGTAACCAGTTTTCAGATCATTCAGACAGACAATCCGGCCCTTGCAAGTCCGTTTGCAAAGGAATTGTGTATTGTTACAGAAGATATTCTGGATCACGAAAATGTGGATATGTCAGAAGCCGGTGCGGCAGTACTGATGGATGTTGCTAGGAGTGAAGTGCTTTATTCTAAGAATGCACATCAAAAGCTTCACCCGGCAAGTCTGACCAAGGTCATGACGGCTCTTTTGGCAATCAAATATGGTTCTATGGACAAAGTACTTACAGCTAATGCAGATACCATGGTCACGGAAGATGGAGCACAGCTTCTGGGTCTGAAAAAGGGGGATAGTATGACCTTAGCCCAGGCACTTCGCATTATGCTGATTAATTCTGCCAATGATGTTGCCATGCTTGTAGCCCAGGGCGTAGGCGGTACCGTGGACGAATTCATCGATATGATGAACAATGAAGCAAAAACACTGGGCGCAACCAACACCCATTTTATGAATCCCCATGGCCTAACAGATGAGGATCATTATTCCACGGCTTATGATCTCTACCTGATATTCAATGAAGCCATAAAGTACGATGTTTTTCGTGAGATCATCAATATGTCTTCCTATGAGACTGTTTATTATGACAAACAGGGGAATGATATATCCAAAACATTATATTCTATGAATCGCTATTTTGCCGGAGAGTATAAGATACCGGAGAGAATTACTTTAATCGGAGGAAAGACGGGTACTACCAATGCAGCCGGACATTGCCTGATTTTACTTTCCAGGGATACAAACAGTGATATGTATGTCTCTGTTATATTAAATTCCTCGGCCAGAGCAGTTTTATATCAGGAAATGACGGATTTGTTGGACGAAATCGGGAAATAGTTATTGTTTTTTGTTGCAAGATATTTTATAATATAGACAGATATAAAAGGGGATAGTGGATTTATATCAATTTACATCAGGAGGGTTTACAATGGTTCAATTAATCGTAGGCGAAAAAGGAAAAGGCAAAACAAAACAGATACTTGACAAGGTAAACAGCACGATCAAGGAAGTATCCGGGAATATCGTTTATCTGGACAAAAGCACAAAACATATGTATGAATTGAATAATAAAGTACGTTTGGTGGATGTCTCCGATTATATGATAGAAAGCGCTGATGAATTTGTCGGTTTTGTCAGTGGTATTATCTCACAGGATCATGATCTGGAGGAAATGTATTTTGATGGTTTCCTTAAGATTTCATGTTTGGAAGATAAGGACATAACCCCTGTGATCGACAAATTAGACAAGATCAGCCAGAAGAATGGTGTGAATTTTATCCTGAGCGTTTCTTTGGATGAATCTGAGCTCCCTGAATCACTGAAATCAAAGGTTATCATTTCCTTATAGAATCAAATGCCTAAAAAGCCTCGGAACACAGGTCCGGGGCTTTCTTAAAGCATAATGCGGAGGTTGTGGAATTGACAAAACAAAGTCCTGGCAAAGTCACAAATATAAAAAAATATCGCAGGCCTCTGAATCTGAATATAGGTATGATCATTTTTGCAGTGATATTCATCTATATTCTTGTATGTGTAGCCATGTATTTCAAACAGACCCCTATTGCTCCTTATGTGGTGCAGGAGGGCTTTTTGTCTACTAACAAAGTATATACCGGTATTGCACTGCGTAATGAGGTGGTTGTTACAGCACAGGATTCCGGTCATGTGAATTATTTTGCCAGAGAGGGCGAACGGGTGGCAGTAGGCAATCTTGTTTACACTGTAGATGAGACAGGCCGTCTGGTGGAATATTTAAACGACGATGCAACCGGTGAAAATACACTTTCTGAAAGGGAATTGTCAGAGTTAAAAAGTGAAATTGTGAATTTTGAGCATGGTTTTAACCCGCACAACTTTGCAAGTACTTATGATTTTAAGTTTTCTGTTCAGGGAACAGTACTCAGGTTGGCAAATCATGCTTTAATAGATAGTATTCGGGATATCAATAAAAATACCGATTTGACTGATTTGGTTAATTTTCATAAGGCTTCCCACTCAGGCATTGTGGAGTATTGGGTAGACGGGTATGAAGAACTTACTCCAGATATGATAAATGCATCCCACTTCAATAATCCTGAATATAAAAGGACGCAGATGCTGAATAATCAGTTGTTAGTGGAAGGGGACAAGGTATATAAGGTCTGTACTGATGAGGAATGGTCCCTGGTGTTCCCGATTGAAGAACAAAAAGGACAAGAACTTTTGGAGGAAGAGTACATCAAAGTACGTTTTCTGAAAAATCAGGATGAGGCCTGGGGACAGGTAAGTTTGCACCATGGCACTGACGGTACTTATCTGGAACTTTCTTTTACCAATTCCATGATAACTTTTGCAAGAGATCGTTATCTGGATGTAGAGCTTATTTTAAATGAATCTACCGGTCTGAAGATACCTAACAGTTCCGTGGCTGAGAGAGAGTTTTTCCTGGTACCGGAAGAATATATCACCCAGAGCGGCAGTACAAAGACTTATGGTGTACTGAGAGAGACTGTGCTGGAAAACGGAGAATTAAGCACAGAGTATATAGAAACTTCTATTTACAGCAAGAAGGATGGCGAATATTATCTTAACACCATGTCTTTAAGGACAGGAGACAGGATCATTAAGCCGGAGACCAGTGAGACATATACAATCAGTAAAAAGGCAACACTGATCGGCGTATATAACATGAATAAGGGCTATGCGGATTTCAGACAGATTGAGATTCTTTACCAGAATGATGAATATTCCATTGTGAAATCTAATACCCAGTATGGATTGAATGTTTATGACCTGATCGTTCTGGATGCAGCCTCTGTGGATCCTGATCAGTTTGTGTACGAGTAATAGAACAGGGAGAAAAGATTATGATCAAAGATAATGTGGCTCATGTTCGGGCCGAGATAGAGAAAAGTTGTCAGAAGAGCGGACGTCCTGTGGAGGATGTAACATTGATTGCTGTCAGCAAGACAAAGCCTGTCCCCATGCTTCTGGAGTGTTATGATACCGGCGTACGTGATTTTGGCGAGAACAAAGTACAGGAACTGGTTGATAAGTATGATCAGCTGCCGGGAGATGTGCGTTGGCATCTGATTGGTCACTTGCAGACCAATAAAGTAAAGTATATCATAGATAAAGTATATATGATACACAGCGTGGATTCTTTGCACCTTGCTGAAGAAATCAGCCGTCAGGCGGTGAAGCATAATGTGACAGTTCAGATTCTGGTGGAAGTCAACATTGCCGAGGAGGACAGTAAGTTCGGCATCAGTGCAGCGCAGGCTCCTGAGCTTGTGGAAATGATTTCCCGTTTGCCGGGGATTTGTGTCAAAGGATTGATGACTGTGGCACCATATGTAGATGATCCCGAAAAAAACAGACAACATTTTGTGAATTTACACCAATTATATGTTGACATAAAAGAGAAAAACATTGATAATATGAATATGGACAAGCTTTCCATGGGTATGACCGGAGATTACTGTGTTGCCATTGAAGAAGGGGCGACTTATGTCAGAGTAGGAACCGGTATCTTTGGCGAGCGGGATTACGCAAACGGTTCACATCATTAAAAAGGTTAAGGAGAGGAATTCACATGGGAGTAATGGATAAATTCTTGAATTATATGAAGTTGAACGACGAAGAAGATGATTACGAAGATGATGATTACTATTATGATGAAGAGGAGGCAGAATCTGCTCCAAAAGCTGCTATGAAGAAAGAACCTGCGTATACTGAGGAGGAAAAGCCTGCACCGAAAAAGGTTAACACCAAGGTGACCCCTATGCGCCAGACTTCATCCACCAGGAAGATAACCGGATCAGGTATGGAGGTATGTGTGATCAAGCCCACATCCGTTGAGGATGGCAGAGAAATCACAGAAACGCTTTTATCAAATAGAACCGTGGTTTTAAACTTGGAAGGTTTGGATGTGGAAGTGGCACAGCGTATTATTGATTTTACATCCGGATCATGTTATGCAATAGCAGGTAACCTTCAGAAAATATCCCATTACATATTTATTGTTACACCTTCAACAGTTGATATTTCGGGAGATTTCCAGGATATTTTGAACGGCGGTTCCTTTGAAATGCCCATCAACAAGGGATTCTAATGAATGCAAGTTGACGTGACGGGAACAGATGCATGTCTGTTCCCTTTTAAATATTAAAAATATACCAAGGCAGAATGGAGAGATTTAATGGATACAGAAAGACTCACGATATTATACGAAAGAAAACCATGTTATGATATTGTTTTCAGCCAGAGTTTTGAGGACTTAACGACTGAACTGGAACAATTATCTTTGCAGGGTAAAAAAATCTGTATTGTGACAGACAGTAATGTAGAGCCACTTTATGCAAATGAATTGAAGACATTATTGGAGGCATCTTCCGGTAAAGTAGTTGTTTACAGCTTCCCGGCCGGAGAGGAGAGTAAGAATTTAGATACCGTTAAAAAAATATATGAGTTTCTGATTTTAGAAAAGTTTGATCGAAAGGATCTTCTGATTGCCTTGGGCGGCGGGGTTGTGGGAGATTTGACGGGTTTTGCAGCGGCAACCTACCTGCGTGGGATTGACTTTATACAGATTCCCACTACTTTACTGGCACAGGCTGACAGCAGCATCGGTGGAAAGACCGGTGTGGATTTTGACGGTTATAAAAATATGGTCGGTGCGTTCAAAATGCCTAAACTTGTGTATATGAATCTGGCCGTATTGCAGACCTTGGAAGGTCGACAGTTCTTTGCGGGATTTGCTGAGATTATGAAGCATGGACTGATCAAAGACAGTGCACTGTATGTATGGCTGATTGAAAATATGTATGAAATATGCGAACGGGACCCTGCAATATTACAGGAGATGGTAATTCGCAGCTGTAAGGTAAAAAAAGCGGTTGTGGAAAAGGATCCGCTGGAGCAGGGCGACAGAGCCCTTTTGAATTTTGGACATACCATTGGTCATGCTGTGGAAAAAGCAAAGGGATTTTCACTGCTCCATGGAGAGTGCGTGGCACTGGGAGCAGTTGCGGCAGCCTATATCTCCTGGAAAAAAGACAGGATCTCCATGGAAGAATACTATGAGATCCGCGACATGTTTGTTCCCTTTTATCTGCCCATCAGTGTAGAAGATATTAACGCTGAAGAAATTCTTGACTTGATCAAAAATGATAAAAAGATGCAGGCGGGAAAGATTAAATTTATCTTATTAGACCGCATTGGCAAGGCTGTGATAGATGATTCCGTAAGTGACGAGGAAATTTTAGCTGCGATCAAGGAAATTCATTACTATGAGTCCAAATTTGAGGAGATGGAATGAGCACGATTAAAAAAAGAAAGCTGATCCTATTTACAATTGTAACCCTGCTTGTTTTGGTCCTGGATCAGTATACAAAATATTTGGCAGTCATTTATCTGAAAGGAAAAGAATCAATTAACTTGATTTCAGGAGTTTTGGAGCTGCAGTATCTGGAAAATAGAGGAGCCGCCTTCGGATTGTTTCAAGGACAAAAAATACTTATTTTGCTTGCGGGGGTTGTATTTTTGATTGCCGTCATGATTTGTATTGTGAAATTGCCCGAAGAAAAGAAATATAATGCACTATATATCATTGCGGGGACCATGACAGCCGGTGCTCTGGGGAACATGATCGATCGAATCAGACTGGATTATGTCATCGATTTTATTTATTTTTCCTTGATTGATTTTCCTATTTTTAATGTTGCAGACATTGCTGTTACTACCTCTGTAATTGTTTTGGTATTTTATATCTTGTTTATTTACAAAGAAGATGACTTTGAATTTTTGAATTTCAAACGAAAGAAAAACGGAGATACAAAATGACGGACATGTTTCGTTTTCAGATCGCGGAAGAATTGGATGAAGAGCGCATCGACAAATGCATGAGTCTTCTTGTGGATTCCCTGTCCCGCTCTTATATCCAAAAATTGATCAAAGAAGATTCTGTTTTGGTGAATGGTGTGCCTGTAAAAGCCAGCTATCGTGTCCGCACAGATGATGACATCACTTTTTATCTTCCTAAGGCCATAGAACCGGACATTCAGCCCGAAAACATACCTTTGGATATCTTATATGAAGATGCAGATGTAATTGTTGTCAACAAGCCCAAGGATATGGTCGTGCATCCGGCGGCGGGACATTACAGCGGTACCTTGGTCAATGCACTTATGTATCACTGTGGCAAGGAACTTTCCGGCATCAATGGCGTGATGCGCCCGGGGATTGTCCACCGCATCGACAAAGATACCACCGGTTCTCTGATCATCTGCAAAAATGACAAGGCCCATGGGGCTATAGCGGAGCAGTTAAAGGAGCATTCCATCCATCGCAAGTATCTGGCAATCTGTCACGGTGTGATAACTCAGGAGGAAGGAACCGTAGATAATCCCATCGGCAGACATCCTGCAGACCGCAAGAAGATGGCTGCAGGCGTCACGAACGGAAAACGTGCAGTTACCCATTATAAGGTCTTAAAACGTTTCCAAAAGTATACCTATATCGAGTGTGTGTTGGAAACCGGACGTACTCATCAGATCCGCGTACACATGGCAAGTATCGGACACCCGATTCTGGGGGATGAGGTTTATTCTACTCACAGCATTCCTTATAAGCTTAAAGGTCAAACATTACATGCTTATGAATTGGGATTTCAGCATCCAACTACCGGTGAGTATGTGGAGCTGAAAGCCCCACTTCCTGAATATTTTGAACATTTACTACAGATATTTTGAATTACAATATTTTTCTGGAAATTAATACAATAATCATATATAATATTATTATAAAATATATGAGGAGGTACGCATATGAATACGATTATTACAATCGGTAGACAGTTCGGTTCCGGCGGCCATGAGATCGGTGATAAAGTTGCAAAGTACTTTAATATCCCTTGTTATGATAAGGAGCTTTTGGCCAGGGCCGCAAAAGAAAGTGGTTTTTGTGAGGAGATGATCCATCATCATGATGAAAAACCCACCAAATCATTTCTTTATAATCTTGTAATGGACACCTATTCCTTTGGTTATAATGCCTCATCCTTTGTAGATATGCCTATCAGTCATAAAGTGTTCCTCGCACAGTTTGATACCATCAAGAAAGTGGCTTCAGAGGGCCCTTGTGTTATTGTTGGCAGATGTGCAGATTATGCTTTGGAAAGCTTTGACAACTGTATGCATCTGTTTATCTACTCCACCGAAGAAGCAAAAGTAAAGAGAGTAATGGATAGATTTAACATAACCGAAGGCAAAGCATTGGAAATGATCAATAAAAAAGATAAGCAGCGTCAAAGTTATTACAACTATTATTCTTCCAAAAAGTGGGGCATGGCGGACACCTATGACCTTTGCATCAACAGTTCTGTTCTGGGAATAGACGGCACAGTAAAGCTGATCACCCAATATGTGGAAGATTTTGAGGAAAAGAAAAAAGCACAATAATTTACTTGACAATTTCCACTGATATATGCTATGATATCACAGTATGCCGCATAACAAGGTATAAGTGCGTCCAAAAGTATTTGGAGGCCACCAAAGTTAGCGAGTATCTCATGAATAGGAGGTGCCTATATGTACGCAATTATTGCAACAGGTGGAAAACAGTACAAAGTTTCTGAGGGCGATATCATCAAGGTTGAAAAGCTGGATGTGGAAGCAGGAAACACTGTTACTTTTGACCAGGTGCTCGCAGTAAGCGATGACTCCCTGAAGGTTGGTGTTGATGTAGCAAGTGCTACCGTTACAGCAACTGTTATGGAACAGGGCAGAGGTAAAAAGGTTATTGTATACAAATACAAGAGAAAAACCGGTTACCACAAGAAAAATGGTCATAGACAAGCATATACTCAGGTTAAGATCGATAAGATCAATGCATAAGTATGACGACAGTTGTGGTTTATAAGAATCGTACCGGATCTTACCGGGGATTTACCTGTATGGGACATGCAGGATACGCAGTTAAGGGACCGGATATCTTATGTTCCTCCATATCGATATTGGTGCTCAATACCATCAATGCATTGGAAGAACTTGCAGGTGAACAGTTTGAAACTGTATCCAATGAAGAAACCGGTTTTATCAAGTGTGATTTCCAGGGAAACTTACAGGAAAAATCCATCTTTTTACTGGATGCCATGGTGTATGGGCTCGAAGATTTGAGCCGAACTTATGGTCAGAAGTATTTACAAGTAAATTTCAAGGAGGTGTAATCCATGTTAAAGCTGAACCTTCAATTTTTTGCACATAAAAAAGGTGTGGGCTCTACCAAGAACGGCAGAGATTCCGAAGCCAAGAGATTAGGCGCAAAGAGAGCTGACGGCCAGTTCGTAAAAGCAGGAAATATCTTATACAGACAGCGCGGCACAAAGATCCATCCCGGTATCAATGTTGGTATTGGCGGTGATGACACTTTGTTTGCATTGGTAGACGGTGTTCTGAGATTTGAGAGAAAAGGAAGAGACAAAAAGCAGGCTTCCGTATATCCTGTAGAGGAATAATTTAAATTTCACGGGCTTCAAACGGTTGTTTGAAGCCCAGTTATTTTTTAAGGAGTAAATCAATGTTTGCAGATAGAGCGGTCATTTACATCAGAAGTGGCAAAGGTGGAGACGGGCATGTATCTTTCCGGCGTGAAAAATATGTCCCTAACGGCGGTCCTGACGGAGGAGATGGCGGAAAAGGCGGGGACGTTATTTTTGTGGTAGATGAAGGTCTGAACACCTTAACAGATTTTCGAAATATTCGTAAATATCGTGCGCAGGACGGTGAAAATGGTAACAAAAGAAATTGTCGCGGTAAAGACGGTGAAGATATTATTATCAGAGTTCCGGAAGGAACTGTTATCAAAGAGGCCGACAGTGGCAAGGTTATCACAGACATGTCAGGAGAAAACCGACGCGTTGTCCTTTTAAAGGGCGGAAAAGGTGGTAACGGTAATCAGCATTATGCCACAAGCACCATGCAGGTACCGAAATACGCGCAGCCCGGCCAACCGGCACAGGAATTAAACCTGCTTCTGGAACTGAAAGTGATCGCCGATGTTGGACTTGTAGGTTTCCCTAATGTAGGTAAATCTACTTTCTTGGCACGTGTAACCAATGCCCGTCCCAAGATAGCCAATTACCACTTTACAACATTGAATCCCAATTTGGGTGTAGTGGATCTGGAGGATGCAAAGGGCTTTGTCATAGCAGATATACCCGGTCTGATCGAAGGAGCCTCGGAAGGTGTGGGACTTGGCTATGAGTTTCTTCGCCATATTGAGCGTACTAAAGTTATCATTCACATTGTGGATGCGGCAGGCACAGAAGGACGGGATCCCATCCAGGACATTTACGCCATAGAGCACGAACTGAAGGCCTATAATCCTGAAATTGCTGCACGGCCTCAGGTCATTGCTGCAAATAAGATGGACATGATTTATGAGGATTCAGAGGATATCATTCAAAAACTTAAAGATGAATTTGAACCCCGAGGAATAGAAGTATACCCTATTTCTGCAATCAGTGGTCAAGGTGTAAGAGAACTGCTTTACAGAGTCAACAATATGCTTGAACAGCTGCCGGAGGAAGTTCTGATCTTCGAACAGGAATACTTCCCCGAACTGATGCAGGATGCAGGGGAACCTTACAGCGTATCCTACGATGAAGAAGCAGAAGAATATGTGGTAGAAGGGCCTCGCATTGAGAAAATGTTAGGCTACACCAATATTGACAGCGAAAAGGGCTTCACATTCTTCCAAAACTTTTTGAAAGAAAACGGTATCTTGGAGGAATTGGAAAAACTAGGAATTCAGGAAGGTGATACTGTGCGTATGTACGGATTATCTTTTGATTACTATAAATAACACATGGAAGAGGTATGATTATGACCAGTAAACAAAGAGCCTATTTAAAAGGCCTAGCCATGAATATCGAACCGATTTTTCAGATTGGAAAGTCCAGTCTGACGCCGGAGGTTACAGAGGCGATTGCAGAAAGTTTTAACACCAGAGAATTGATCAAGATTGCTGTGCTAAAAAATTGTATGGATGATCCAAAGGTTATAGCCGAAATGATCGCAGAACGCACACAGTCTCAGGTTGTACAAGTGATTGGAAAGAAAATTGTTCTCTATAAAGAAAGTAAAGATCACAAAAAAATTATACTTCCATAGCAGGAAATGACAATGAGAAAAAAAATAGGTATTTTAGGTGGTACCTTTAATCCCATACACATCGGCCATTTGCTTTTGGCACAGTATGCTTTTGAGCAGGCCGAACTGGCCAAGATCATATTTATACCAAGCGGTGTATCCTATATGAAACAGGATATTCCTATTTTACCTGCCAAGGATCGTATGCGCCTTGTAGAACTTTCCATTCAGTATCATTCCTGTTTTGAAGTTTCTGACATGGAAATCCTTCGACCCGGAAATACCTATACCTACGAAACACTGGAAGAATTAAAGAGAAAGCAGGATAATCATTACTATTTTATTCTGGGAGCAGATTCTGTGTTTTCTATGGAAAAGTGGAAGGAACCGGCCAGGATATTCAAATCCTGTACCATTCTGGCAGCGGTAAGAGAAACAACAGACAAGGAACGTTTAAGAATAAAAACGGAAGATCTAAAGCAGAAATTTGGTGCGGATATTATGCTCTTAGATTTTCCCAGAATAGATATTTCCTCTTCAGAGATAAGAGAACGCCTGAAACTTGGAAAAAGTATACATCATATGGTTGCACCTGAAGCAGAAGAGTATATCTATAAGAATCAATTATTTAAAAGGTAGTCACATGAAAAATTCTGATAAAAATATTAAGAAGATCCGCCAGGCAATAGAAAAGCAGCAGGATACCAAGCGCTTTGAGCACACATTAGGCGTAATGTATACAGCTATGGCTTTAGCCATGCGTTACGATGTTCCTTTAAGAAGTGCAGAACTGGCCGGGCTTTTGCATGATTGTGCCAAATGTATCGATCATGATAAAAAAATTGCTATTTGCGAGAAACACAATATAAACATCACGGAATTAGAGCGCAGAAATCCTTTTTTGCTCCATGCCAAGGTAGGAAGTTTTCTTGCTATGGATACCTATAAAGTGCATGATCCCGATGTGATAAATGCCGTATTGAATCATACCACAGGCCGCCCCGGCATGTCTGTGTTGGAAAAAATTATTTTTGTTGCAGATTATATTGAACCTAATCGAAAACAAGCACCTAATTTAAGCGAAATACGAAAGCTGGCATTCATAAATCTTGATAAAGCACTGATATATATATTAAAGGATACTTTGGATTATCTTCATTCTGCCAATGGTGAGATTGATCCGATGACCCAAAAAACCTATGACTTTTATAAACAGGAGGAACAATAATGAAAACGTCTATGGAACTTATGAAACTTGCAGTAGCTGCTTTGGAAGATAAAAAAGCAGAAGATATTCGTGTTATAGATATTTCTCAGGTGACAGTTGTTGCCGATTATTTTATAATTGCCAGTGGATCCAATGGTAATCAGCTGCAGGCAATGGTTGACAATGTGGAAGAATCTCTGGGAAAAGCTGGATGTAGTGTGAGACAGATCGAGGGATATACAACCGCAAATTGGATCTTAATGGACTTTGGTGACGTGATCGTTCATGTTTTTGATAAAGAAAACCGGTTACTTTACGATTTGGAAAGAATTTGGAGAGATGGTAAAATCATAGATGTAAAGTCACTATAAAACTGACTATAAAACTGCCAGCAGTTAATACCTGCTGGCAGAAAAGTTAATGTGGGGTACATTACTCTGTCTTCTCATTTCTTCCAAGATGCATATAAAAAGAAATCAGGTACAAGCCGCTCAAACCTACAAGTACGTAGACGATGCGGGAAAGCCAGGACATGTCACCAAAAATGAATCGTACAAGATCAAACTGAAAAAGACCGATCAGCCCCCAGTTAAGCGCTCCAATGATCGCAATAGTCAATGCTGCGCCGTCAATATATTTGTTTCCCATTGTTTTTTCCTCCTTTGCAAAATTTAGTGTGCACAGATTTTGCAAAGTTTATGTACAAAACAATCTTTAACGATAAATTCTAAAAATTCCAAATACTTTCCCTAAAATCTGACAGTCATCCACAATAATAGGTTCCATATAGTCGTTTTCCGGCTGTAGGCGGATATGGCCATTTTCTTTATAAAAAGTTTTTACTGTGGCGGAATCTTCAATAAGCGCAACAACCGTATCTCCGTTCTGAGCGGTATTGCATGCATTTACAAAAACCTGATCCCCATTAAAAATGCCGGCATTTACCATGGAATCACCACGAACTTTTAAAATGAAGGATTCTCCCTTGGGAACCAAATCGGCGGGAACAGGGAAGTAACTCTCAATATTTTCTTCCGCAAGAATAGGTTGTCCGGCAGCAACATTACCTAAAATAGGCAATTGTACCATCTCTGTGCGCACCATCTGGAAACTGTCATCACAGATCTCAATCGCTCTTGGTTTGGTGGGATCTCTTCTAATATAGCCATTTTTCTCAAGGGTTTCCAAATGTGAGTGGACAGAAGAAGTGGACTTCAAATTAACAGCCTCGCAGATCTCACGTACTGCAGGCGGATAACCTCTATGTAAAATCTCTTCTTTAATATAATCTAGTATTTCCTGTTGCTTCGCTGTAATCTTACCATATCCCATAGCATACCCTCCATAAATATTATCTTTTAATTATCATAGCATAAAAAAAACAAAAAAGCAAACATATATTCCAAAAATATGTTCGAAAAAAGTGTTGACAAAAGAAAGTATGTTCGATATAATTCGAATATACAGAACAAATGTTCCAAACAAATATTCTTTCAACTATGAAGGGAGCGGCAGACATGACACATACAATGAATCAAACATATCAGGACAGAGAACATTATGAATATAGAAGGAGGTTGCGTCAGAGAAGGGAAAAGTTGCACAGGCAGCGTGAGATCAGGAGAAATTTTTGCATGGTATTACTGGGGATCATTTTGATTCTTGTGTTATCCGGTTCCTATCATGCAATTACTTCAAACGCAACAACAGAGGTAGCACCTGTTATGAAAAAGTGCTATACAAGCATTGTAATAAAGCCGGGAGAGACACTTACTTCCCTGGCTCAGGAATATAGCGGTGAACACTACGAATCTGTAACAGATTATATACGTGAAGTCATGTGGATCAATCATTTAGAATCTTCACAGATCATAGCAGGAGAGTATATCATTTTGCCTTATTATAGTGAAGTCGGTGAGGTACAGCAATAATTTCTCTCAATCTTCCCTCAAACGCACTATTTTAGCTGCGCGGCGCTTGCGCTCATCCTCCTGTGCGGCATAGTGCTTGCGGGTTGTATTGACATCCTTGTGGCCAAGCACGTCAGCCACCAAGTAAATATCCCCTGTTTCACGATAAAGTGCGGTACCGTATGTACTACGTAATTTATGCGGAGTAATTTTCTTAAGTGTTGTCACTCTTGAAGAGTATTTTTTTACAAGATTCTCCACGCTTCTCACAGCCATGCGCCTATTTTGCAGCGAAAGGAAGAGGGCGTTTTCATGTCCCGATTGGGGGATTACATGCTCTCTGGTTTTCAGATAATCCAGTAAAGCTTTTTCCACTTCATCTCCAAAGTATACGACCGTTTCATTTCCGCCTTTACGACGAATCTTTATGCCATTATTGTTGAAATCCACATCCTGTATGTCTAATCCCACACACTCTGATACACGGATACCGGTTCCCAGAAGGAGAGTAAGCAAAGCAACGTCACGTATCTTGGTCTTTTTATGATATTCCAGCTCTTTTTGGGTTAACTTTGTTCCGTCTTCCACTTGATCCAATAAAGTTGCCACCTCATTGGGGTCCAGACGTATGATTTCTTTTGTATGAAGTTTGGGAACCGGAACAAGAGCCGCAGGATTTTTTTCTATGATTTCATTCTCAAAAAAATAATTATAGAAGCTACGCAGAGCGGAAAGTTTTCTTGCTTTTCCACGCTCATCATTTGTTATTTCTTTTCCATCTTTTTCATAATAAGTGATATAAGACATGTAATCCTGAATATCTTGTCTTGTAATATGTTCCAAAATATCTACTTGATAATCCACAATATTCATTTTGGCACAAACCTTATTGCATTCGTGCAAATATTCAAAGAAAACACGAATATCATAGGCATACGCCAGTCTGGTTCTACTGGAAGTATAATCTTCAAGGCTATTGAAATAACTGCGGCAAAAAGCGGGAAGTGTATTCATTATTTCCCGGAGTTTTAAAATGTTTTTTCGATTTTGTTCTTCATGATAATTGGTATTTTTCACTATATCATCCAACCTTTCAAGGAACCGCCTTGTATTGCGGTAAACATTCTTTCTTTTACGCCCGGATTTTCAAAATTTATCTGTTGAAGCAGTTTTTTAATATATTCACGTTTCGTATGACCGTCAGCAGGACAGGGGCTTTTTACAACAGGAACATCATGCTTATTTACAAAGCCGATCACATCTGCTTCATTCATATAGATCAAAGGCCTGATAACGGTCAGATCCATTCGGTCCAGGTAAGTGACCGGTGAAAATGTATGGAAACGTCCTTCATAGATTAGCGACATTAGCATAGTTTCTACTACGTCATCTTTATGATGGGCATAGGCAACTTTATTGCATCCGACATCTTTTATCGCTTGATTTAAGGCTCCTTTGCGCATTTTGGCACAAAGTGAGCAGGGATTGGTTTCTTTCCGTTCTTCAAATATAACTTGTGCAATATCTGTTTTTATAATGGAGTATTCTACCTGAAGTTCATGACATAACTCTTTGATCTTTTCCAAATTTAAGTTTTGAAATCCCAGATCTACCGTAACTGCATGGATGTCATATGGGATAGGATAGAAACGTTTAAGCCCATGCAGAGCATATAATAGCGTTAAACTGTCCTTTCCGCCGGAGATACCAATTGCTATTTTGTCATTTTCTTGTATCATATGATAATCGTCTAATGCACGACGAACATAACTTAAAACCTGTTGTAACTTCATATGTAAATTCCTTTCCTGTTTGTACCTTTATTTTATACTTTTTTTATGTTACTAACAATAGAAATATTTAATTTTGTATGTTATCATAAATTCATAGAATATATACTGTGCAGAGGTGAAACGCATGAAATTAAAAATAAACAGTAAATATCTAAAGTGGGGCGTCACAGCATTTGCTGTGATAGCAGCCGGAGTGTTCTTGGTTTATCTGATATTTAATGTATCTGAATTTATGAAAAACTTTCAAGAAATCCTTTCTGTCTTAATGCCTATTGCAGTTGGGTTTATCATTGCATATTTGTTATCCCCGATAGTTAATTTCTTGGAAGATAAACTATTTTATCCTCTGTGTAAAAAACTGAAGTGGAAGATTACTGTTTTTCTAAAAAAGCTTATTCGTGCCATTTCAATTTTTGTGACGATTGTTCTGGTCTTTATGATAATTTACCTTTTAGTTGCCATGCTTGTTTCCCAGATTGTGCCCAGCTTACAGGCAATTGTGAAAAATTTTGACAGTTATATTCAGAATGTAACCGCCTGGATAAACGACTTGCCTGTAGATAATGCGGAGATCAGTGGATATTTCTCAGTTTCCTTCACAAATATCATGCAGGAAGTGGATGAATGGCTCAGTGATACCACGAATGTGCTTTCTCAATCTGGTGAGATATTGAAGACTCTATCTTCAAGCCTGATTGGCTTTCTCAGCGTCACATGGGACGTAATTATTGGCGTTATTATATCAATTTATGTTCTTGCCAGCAAGGAAGTATTTATCAGCCAGGCCAAGAAAATAGTATATGCCATATTTGAAAAGAATACTGCGAATCATATTATCGATAGCATGCATTTTACCCATAGAACCTTTATCGGCTTTATCAGCGGAAAAATCTTAGATTCGCTGATTATTGGAATATTATGTTTTATTGGAACATCCTTGTTGGGACTGCCGTATGCCGCATTGATCAGTGTTATTATTGGCGTCACAAATGTTATTCCATTTTTTGGTCCATTTCTGGGGGCAATTCCCAGTGCAATTTTAATTTTGATCGTGGATTTATCTCATCCGCTGAATTGTGTATATTTTCTTATTTTTATTCTGGCCTTACAACAATTTGACGGTAACGTTTTAGGGCCTTTGATCCTGGGGGATTCCACCGGATTATCGGGTTTTTGGGTTATTTTTTCCATCACAGCATTTGGTGGGTTGTTAGGTGTTCCCGGTATGATCATAGGAGTTCCGGTTTTTGCCGTTCTATATGCAGGAGTAAAAGGCATTGTTAATTCATCGTTGAAGAAGAAAGAGCTACCAACCGAGACAGAACAATATCTTAAGCTAAAAGCAATAGATGACAACGGTGAATTTGTAATGCTTCCTGAGGAAGATGCGCGAAATCAACAGACTAAGAAACCGAGTAAACTAAAAAAACTGTTGACTGAACGGATACAGAAAAGAAATACCCAAAAAACAGATAAAAAATAATTGTTATTTTTTTAACATTGCGATAGGAGATAGGCTCTATGAAATTTGTTATACAAAGAGTAACTAATGCTCAGGTGGATGTGGATGGTTCCACTGTAGGTAAAATCGGCCCCGGTTACCTGGTTCTGATCGGCATTAACAATTCAGACACTGAAGAAATTGCAGAAAAAATGGTAAAAAAGCTGATGGGCCTAAGAATTTTTAAAGACGAGGAAGGAAAAACAAATCTGGACATAAAGGCCGTGGGCGGCGCGTTGTTATTGATTTCGCAATTTACCTTATATGCAGATTGTCGCAAAGGAAACCGACCGTCCTTTATAGATGCTGGTTCACCGGAGCATGCAAACAAGCTGTATGAATATATTATCGATGCATGCAAAAAAGAAATCTCTGTGGTTGAAAAAGGCGTTTTTGGTGGGGATATGAAGGTATCTCTGTTAAACGACGGGCCATTTACCGTTGTGCTTGATTCAGAGGAAATCCTTGCTAAAAGGAAATAGATACGTGTTTCGCAGGAAACTATTCCATAAACATGCCTTTTGCGAATAGTTGAATTTCTAAGATTACTACTCTTACATACAATATTTAACAAAATCCATTCACAAAATAATATGCCGCCAGCTGTGAACGGGAACTGAATTCTTCGGTTTCCAGCATATGAGAAACCTCTTCACGAGTATAAAAGTTGGTTTGTATGTCTTCATTATCTGAAGTGTTGTCAGACAAATTACCTTCAACCTCCACAAAAGCAATATGTGTCTTTGTATCTGAAATTGCAACTGCGGCATAAGATGGAGGAAGGATTTTTTTGATCTTTTTTACCTGCAGGCCTGTTTCCTCAAAAAGTTCCCTTTGGATGCATTGTTCAATGCTTTCGCCGGGTTCGATCATGCCTGCACACAAATTATATATGCGTTTATTTATTCCCATACGGAACTCGTGTAAAAGCAACATTTTATCTTCCATAGTTGCGATAATGGAAACGCCATTGACATTTACACCAAGCTGGGAGGGCTGGGTTAGTTCATTACGACTTACGATCTCATACTTCTTCTCTCTTCCGGCTTTGTTTAAATAGGTCAATTCATAGTTTTTAAGATATTTTCCATCTTTTACTTTTTCAAATTTGATGAGTTTCATATCCCAACTGTTCCCTTAATGTTTTATTGATTTTCTTTCTGGTAATCTCAACCAGACCTAGACCTGTCATATCTACCACGCTTGTTTGTACAGGATCTGTTTTTACGTAGGCTCTTAATTCCTGCATAAGTTTTTCACAGGCCTGTTGTGATTCCATGGTTATGAAATCAACTATAATAATCCCGGACAGGTTGCGCAGTCGAAGCTGTAATGCAATCTCCTTGGCGGCCTCTGAATTGATTTTATAAAATGTTTCATCCAAACATGCCCTCTTAGCGTCGTATTTGCCCGTATTTACGTCGATAACGGTTAATGCCTCTGTATGCTCAATCACAAGATAACCGCCCGATTTGAGCCACACACGAGTTTGCAGGGCCTCTTTCAGTCTGCTCTCAATGCTGTACAGTTTTGCAAGCGGCAGTGCATCATCGGTATAGTGTCTCACCGGCACGTTGACTGTGCCTTGAGACCAATCCAAAATCTCCTGATACAGATCCTCTTCATCCGTTATAATCTCATCATAGGATTCGTGATACAGATCCTGCAAAGCACGCATATAGCTTTGGGGTGCACTTTTCAGGCACACAAAACAGGTACGGTAATTTGCAATGGAAAGCAATTTGGAAAACTCACCTAATAATTGTTGCCATTCACTCAATAACAAAGTACAATCTTCTGTCATGGATGCCGCATTGGTACGAACAACGGCTCCATAAGCATGGGAAGTCTCAAGAAAAGAAGGGATGGAGATTTCCTTCGGCAAGGTTAAAAAGCCTTCGTCATCAATGAGATTGTTCTGCACAAAGATGTCCTGTAGCTGTTTTCTTTTTTCTTTGCTAAGCTTGGAGGAAAAAGCCACTTTACCGAGAGTATGGTTACTCTTTTGGTGATCCAGCGTTAAAACCATATACTCTCCTGCCAGAGAAAGATTTGTGGTAACTGCCGGAGGTTTGGTTTTTAAGGCTTCCCGCTCCACTTGCACTAAAAGCTCATCTCCCGCCCTCAGTTTACCATCCCAAGTCCTCTGACCGGTGATGATGGGTGCAATCACATCAGAAAGGGGCAAATAACACAACACTCCCTTTTCAATTTCCACGAATGCAGCCTGAATATTCTCTACAATATTTTGGACTTTTGCAATATATATATTTCCAACAGAAATCTTTTGCTCTTCTGAACCTGCACTGACGGAAATGAGGCGTTTGTTCTCCATCAGAAGGGTCAACACCTTTCCATGCATGCGTGTGACAAGAACCTTACCTTTAGCCATATCCTAAACCTTTCTATACCAGAATGCTGCCTATCGAATCAAGCGGGGCAAACGCAGGATCATCCAAAGTTCCTTTATTTAAATAGGTTTCTTCTCGTGTGATCATAAAGGCATTTTCCGGTAAATTTTCCCCACAAAAAGCCATAAAGGTTTCTATCACATAAGCGGGTTTAATGTTACCTGCACTGCTGGCATCCACCAGCATACGAACCCCCTCATCCACCACATTAAGTGCATAAATGCCCGGCCTGATATTGACCTCCTGTATGCCATTTTTCGTTTCTTTTGTGATCAGGATCTTTTCCTGGGAATAAAAATCCTTCAAATAATCCCTCATATTGCAGGAAGGTCCTCGCCCATCGCGAAAACGCACAGTATATTCTGCAGCAGCTACACTGGCCATGGCATTGCCTGCATTTTCGGGAAGCACTTTAGCAGAAAGAATACGGATCCCCTCTACACTGGCTTCATTTAGTCTATCTACCACATCCCTGCTACTGATCATGGAATGTAATTCAACATCCATATATTCCCCGTTGCTCTCAAGTCCTACGCCTAAGGGTGCGGCAAATGACATGATCTGGTGAGGGCTGAATCCTCCCGTATAGGCGATATCAATGCCGCTCCTTCGCATTGCCTTTTGAAAAAATCTCATAATGTCCAAGTGACCGATAAATTTTATAGGGCCATGTTTGCTGAATTTTATTCTAACCTTCATGCTTTTGCGCCTCCTGTCGTTCTTCAAAGCATACTCCGCCACCAAAGCGGTTTGCACCACAGCCTTGGCACTGTTTACGGCAGTTCGGAGTGACTTCCTGAGCCAGGGCTCTTAGCCACTCGCGCTTAAAAAAGTCTTTGGTCACACCGCAATCAATGAAATCCCAGGGGAATATCTCATCCAATGCTCTTTCTCTGGTATAAAACTTCATATCCAACCCGCAATCCCGGAAGGCACTCTCCCATTTTTCGTTATCAAAATATTCTCCCCAGGCATCGTATACGCAACCTTTTTGATAGGCATTTAATAAAACTGCACCGAGTCTGCGGTCACCTCTTGCAAGCACACCTTCCAGCACAGCTGTATCCGCTTCATGCCAATTGTACTTAATGCTCTTTTGATTGAGCTGCTGTGTAATCGCATGCTTGGTCTGATAGGCTTTATCCAAAAATTCTTCTTTGGTAGACTGTCCGGCCCACTGAAAAGGGGTGAAGGGCTTTGGAACAAAAAAGGACGTGCTGGTAACAATCTGTACCTTACCATTTTTGCGTTCCTCCTTGGGTACCGTATCAAAAAATGTAGCTGCAATCTTATTGGATAATTCCGCAATTCCTTTAATATCATCTTCTGTCTCTGTAGGAAGTCCCAACATAAAGTATAATTTTACTCTTGTCCAACCTCCTTTGAAGGCCATGGCGGCCCCGTTTAAAATGACTTCCTCAGTCAATCCCTTGTTGATCACATCCCGTAATCTTTGACTTCCTGCCTCAGGTGCAAAGGTCAGACTTGACTTGCGCACATCCTGAACCTTGCTCATCACATCCAAAGAAAAGGCATCTATACGCAGGGAGGGAAGCGAAATGTTCACGTGCTGACGGCTGCAGTTATCCATCAGGAAATCCACCAACTCCGGTAGCTGACTATAATCACTTGAGCTTAAAGAACTTAAGGATATCTCCTCATGCCCTGTGTTCTTCAGCATTTCCAGGGCATATTTCTTCATAAGATCAGCGTCTCTTTCCCGGACAGGACGATATAATTGCCCTGCTTGACAGAAGCGGCATCCTCTGATACACCCACGTTGTATTTCCAACACCACTCGATCCTGTGTGATCTTGATATATGGGACCACAGGTTTCATTGGATAGGTCGCACCTGGCATATCCATCTCAATTTCCTTACGAATCACAGAAGGTAATCCTTCCTGTGTAGGACCGAAGGATGCAATGGTACCATCTTCATGATATAGGGTTTGATAAAACATTGGCACGTAGAGACCGGGGATACAGGCAGCCTGCTTTAAGAACTCCTGTCTTGAAATTCCTTCCAATTTGCATTGCTCATATAGATCCAACAGTTCTCTATACTTGGTTTCCCCTTCTCCAATGTAGAAAATATCAAAAAAATCAGCAATCGGTTCCGGATTATAGGTACAGGGGCCACCACCGATAACAATAGGATCATTTTCACTTCTATCCTTGGCCAGCAAAGGAATCTGTGCCAGATCCAGAACCTGCAGAATATTGGTGTAACACATTTCATATTGAATGGTAATTCCAAGAAAGTCAAAGTTCTTGATCGGATCCTGAGATTCCAGTGCAAAGAGAGGTATCTTCTCCTGACGCATGATCTGATCCAGATCAACCCATGGAGAATATACTCTCTCGCACCATACATCTTCGTATTGATTCAACATATCATAAAGAATCTGTATGCCAAGATGTGACATACCGATCTCGTAAACGTCCGGAAAACACATGGCAAAACGGACATGTACCTCATCCTTGTTCTTTATGACCGCATTGACCTCGTGGCCAATATATCTTGCCGGTTTTTCAACTTTTAGTAAAATGTCATCTGATAAAGCCAGTTTGTTCATAAGTATCCTTTCTCTTTTAAAATCATTACTCCTCTAAAGTATAAGGGAAAAGTGCTGTAAAATCAATGGAATTTGATGTTTCACAGATGGTTTCAAAGATTTTACCACTGTCGCAATCCAGAAATGTCCAATGATTCTGTTTTGCCAGCCAAAAAAATGCTATCAACATAACTGCAAAGAAAAATCTTACCTTAAAACCGGAAAATGTACGGATACCGGTCTCATATGATTCAGTGATCGGTTCTTGATATGTACTTGGACCCACGCCATATAAAATGGATTCCCGCTGTTTCAGCGCAAGTAAATTACGCGCCTGCTCTTCTCTTACGCTACGAACAAGTTCTAGTCTTCTTTCAGAAGTATCCACAAATCTCCTTTCCATAAAGCAAAAGTTTACATAATATACTTATGTAAACTTTTGTAACTAAGATATTCTTGCTATTATTTTATGATATGTGTTTTTGAAATAGACTTTAGCGATTGGCAAGCTCCTCTGTAATCTCTTCCCAAGTCACCTCTTTTTCAGCCATCAGTACCATCATGTGATACAAAAAGTCGCTGATCTCATATTTTATTTCATTGGGATTGGGATTTTTGGCGGCTATTACGATTTCTGTTGCTTCTTCACCCAGTTTTTTTAATATTTTATCAATCCCTTTATCAAACAGGTAGTTAGTATAAGATCCTTCCTTGGGATGTATTTTGCGATCCTCTATGACTGCAAACACTTTTTCAAATACCAACAACGGATTGGTACTCTTCTCCTCTTCACGCTGTACTACCTCATTAAAGAAGCAGGAATAAGATCCGGTGTGGCAGGCGGCCCCAACCTGAGAAACCTTTGCCAGTAAGGTATCTTTATCACAGTCAGCCTTTAGTTCCTTCACATACTGGAAATGTCCACTCGTATCCCCTTTCAGCCATAATTCCTGTCTGCTGCGGCTGTAATAAGTCATTTTACCTGTGCGAAGTGTATTGATGTAAGATTCCTCATTCATATAAGCTACCATAAGCACTTCATTGGTTTTATCATCCTGTACTACCACTGGAAGTAAACCATCAGAATTTAATTTAAAGTCTGACCAGGCATATTCGGTAGTCAAAGCATCCACCGGAATGTTATGCTCACGACACAAATCCTTTAAGCTGGGCAGTTCCTTCATGTTTTGGTTGATGGTGTTTCCTGTGATGCCCCATACATGATCCTGAGCCAAAACTTCAAGCAACTTATTTAAAGCAATCTGTCGGATCTGGATGATCACAGGAAGATCGGTAAGCTGTGCTGTTTCACGGATCATATGCACATTCATTGCAACCAGACCACAGGTATATTCTTTCACCAGTTCCAGATTTTGCTGAAGTACTTCAAGTGTGTCATAAGCAGCTAAAAGCTTTTGCCTTCCAAACTTTAAAGATACCTCTTGGGTAATATCAATATTTTCCTGCTTTCCGTAATCCAATATGGCTTTTTTGCAGCCCGCATAGAGAATCTTTTTCACATCTTCCATTCTCTTGATGTTGCCTGCGCCATATACATCAAGCTTGGTTTCTGCACAAATTTCCTTCAGGATATCCAGTGCTTCCTCATGCTCTGCGTCATTTTCTGACATATCAAAGACAATCAGGGCATCTGCACACCCTGCGCCATATTTTTTTGCAAGCCGGACAGGATCTGTGTCTACCACGGTTAGATCTGTCAGATTCTCCACCGCATTGGTATGATATAAATAGATACAAGGGATAAATTTCTTGCTGATCATAATACTCCTTTTGTGCTAAGCACACCTTTTACTCTCTCATCTAACGAAGTCGCCTCATCCAAAGCCTTTGCAAAAGCCTTAAAGAGGGCTTCCAGCATATGGTGGGAATTGGTGCCGGAAAGCATTTTCATGTGCAGATTCATGCCACAGTTGTAGGCTACAGCCGCAAAGAATTCTCTTGCAAGCTCTGTTTCAAACTCGCCCACCCGTTCTGTAGGGAAGTCGCACTCAAACTGAAAATAAGGTCTGCCGCTAAGATCTACTGCACAGAGTGCCAATGCATCATCCATAGGCAGAATAAAATATCCGTATCTCTTGATTCCCGCTTTGTCTCCAAGAGCCTCCTTCAAAGCATTTCCCAGTACAATACCGGCATCTTCCACCGTATGATGACCATCTACGTTCAGATCGCCTTTTATTGTCACATCCAGGTCAAAAAAACCGTGTCTGGAAAACCCTTCAAGCATATGATCAAAAAAGCCGATACCGGTATGAATGGAGCCGGCTCCGCAGCCGTCCAGCTGTAAAGTCAACTCAATATCTGTTTCCTTGGTCTTTCGTTTGATTGTGCTTTCTCTGTTCATAACGGATCTCCTATTCAAATCTGACTTTAATCGAATTGGCGTGAGCGGTAAGGCCTTCACTCTCGGCAAAAAGTTCAATATCTTTATGTACTTTCTCAAGGGCCTGTCTGGAATATGATATGATACTGGTCTTTTTTAAGAAGTCATCCACATTTAAGGGTGAGAAAAACTTTGCAGTACCATTGGTGGGCAGAATGTGGTTAGGGCCTGCAAAATAATCGCCCAAAGGCTCTGAAGAATATTCTCCCAGGAAAATAGCTCCTGCATTTTTGATGCGGGTCATCACATCAAAAGGATTGGTGGTGAGAATTTCAAGGTGCTCAGATGCAATTTCATTTGCTGCATCTATTGCGTCATTCATATTCTCTGCCAGCAAAATGTAACCATAATTATCCAGAGACTTTTGCATGATCTCTGTGCGGGAAAGTTCCTGCACAAAAATATCTACCTGATCAGAGACCTGCTTTGCCAGCTCCTCTGATGTGGTGATCAGAATGGCAGAAGCCAGTTCATCATGCTCAGCCTGAGAAAGCAGATCAGCTGCTATATATCTGGGATTAGCCGTTTCATCTGCAAGTACCAAAATTTCACTGGGACCTGCTATGGAGTCGATACTCACATGTCCATAGACCGATTTCTTAGCCAAGGCCACAAAAATATTTCCGGGACCTGTTATCTTATCCACCTTAGGAATGGAGGCTGTTCCATATGCCATGGCCGCAATTGCCTGGGCTCCGCCCACTTTGTAGATCTGATCCACTCCCGCGATATCTGCAGCCACCAAAGTTCCAGGATTTACCTTTCCTTCCCTGTTACAGGGTGTTGTCATAATGATCTGCTCTACCCCCGCAACCCGGGCAGGAATTACATTCATGAGTACACTGGATGGATAGGCGGCCTTACCCCCGGGTACATAGACACCTGCACGGGCAATGGGAGTAATCTTCATACCCAGTATGGAACCATCCGGCTTGGGATCAAACCAGCTGTTTCGAAGCTGTTTTTTGTGATAATCACGGATATTCTCCGCAGAACGTTTGATAACCTCTACGAGCTTAGGATCCAGCTGGCTGTAGGCCTGGGCTATCTCCTGAGAAGTAACCTGAATATTATCCTGGTTTAAATCAAACTTATCAAATTGTTTTGTGTAGGAAAAAACAGCGACATCCCCGTCTTTTTTTACCTTCTCAATGATCTCTGAAACAACTGCTTCATATTGTCCGTACTGGTTCGGACTTCTTCTGAGCAGATCTTCCAAAATCCCCTTTTTACTCTCTGCTGTAAGTTTTACAATTCTCATGACAGCTCCTCCTTTATGGCGTTGATCAGCTTTTTGATCCTTTCCGCCTGCATCTGCATACTCACCTGGTTTACGATCATACGGGCAGAAAGGGGACAGATTTCTTCCAGTACATCCAGACCATTTTCACGTAAGGTGGAACCGGTTTCTACAATATCCACGATCACATCAGCTAATTCCACAATGGGACCAAGTTCCACAGAACCATTCAGCTTGATGATATCTACCGTCTGATGCTTTTTATTGTAAAAGTAATCTTTGGCAATCCCAGGATATTTGGTGGCAACACGGATCCGTTCATGGTGTTTTAGCAGTTCTCTGGCACTTTCCGGCCCACATACACACATACGACATTTGCCAAAACCCAGATCCAATACTTCATATACCCGTCTGGCCTCTTCCATAATGGTATCTTTTCCAACCACACCAATATCTGCCGCACCGTACTCTACATAGGTGGGCACATCCGGTCCTTTGGCCAAGAAAAATTTTAGTTTTAACTCTTCGTTTACAAAAATCAGTTTGCGGGAATCCTTATCCTTCATCTCCTCGCAGGTAATACCAATTTTTTCAAACAACTCTAATGTTTTATTCGCAAGCCTTCCCTTTCCCAAGGCAAAGGTCAAATATCTTTCTTCTTTCATTTTGATGATATCCTTTCCAGTACCACAGGAATTCCCTGGGCTCTTAAATTGCGTGCCTCCTGAAGCTTTTGCACATAGTTGGAACTGTCATAGGTAAGCACATTCCTATCCTGTGCCACCGGAATACTGATCTTCTGTCCATCAAGGGCCTCCAAAAGATCATCTATGACAATCATAAAACCGATGGCGGGGGCCTGTTTCCCAAAGTGCCCCAGCAAGGTGTCATACCGACCGCCCTTGACAATGGCATCACCCACACCGTAAGTATACACCTTGTAGATCACGCCTGTATAGTACTTATATTTACTGAGCATTCCAAGATCAAAGGAAACATAGGATTCGCATTCATACAATTTAAGGGCTTCATAAAGCTTTTCCAGCCTTTGCACAGCCTGTAAAGAGCACTCATTTTGAACCTGAGCTGCCGCTTCTTTTAATATATCCACACCGCCAAACATGTCCGCAGTCTGTAAAAGCATCTTCCGATGAGTGTCATTCACATGCTTTTCGAAAAGCAGATCCTCCGCAGCAAAGAGATTTTTCCGGGAGATGCAATCCTGTAACAACATCTCGGTTTCTTCATCCAGACCAGCCTCCCGGCAGATACCTTTAAAATAATCCACCTGTCCTACACTGACTTGAAAGTTTGTAAGACCGGTACTGCGCAAAGCATTGATGATCAGGCTGATCATCTCCGCATCCGCCTCTACACTGTCATCACCAATCAGCTCTGCGCCCATCTGGGTTACTTCCTTCAGCTTGCCCTGCAGATCCGAAAGATTGGTAAAGGTATTTCCCATATAGGTAAAGCGAATGGGCACATCCTCTTCCATAAAATATTTTGCGGCACATCTGGCTATAGAAGGGGTGAAATCAGGCCGTAAAACCAAGGTTTCTCCCTCTTTATCAAAAAATTTATAAAGTTCTTTCGAGGGTGTGGTTCCCACTTCCTGAGAAAACACATCAAAATATTCAAAGGTAGGCGTCTGTATATCCTCAAAACCGTAACGATTGACTTCCCGATGCAGCAATTCTTCCACTGCTAACTTTCTTTTATATTCTGCGCCGTAGATATCGCGTACGCCCTCCGGCGTATGTAGAATTCGTCTGTTCATAACTTTACTCCTGTTATATGCTTTATTGCACTGCAGTGCTATCGTGCTAATTCGCTAATGTAATGAATCTTTCTGTAGTATATATGAATTTGCATGTGATGTCAAGTTGAATCTTCAAGAATAAATTATAGATCTCTGTCTTCCAGATCTTTCTGAAGAATATCCAGGTAAGGGACCAAAACACCATGCTTTTTTGGAAGCTTATACTCTGGGTTTAACTCATCATAACGAAAGCTTTTCCTCCCCCCCTGGGCCGCTCTGTCCCAGAAATATCGAAGCATTTCATAGGGCAGATAATAAAACTCATCCCGATTGGTATAATAGATCAAAAAGAAGGCGATCCCACCCTGCTCTTCGAAATGACGCATGAAATCCACCTGATGTTCATGTATATTCTGAAGGGCGTAAGTATCGGTGGCGCATTCTTTGGCATCAAAGCAAACGGCAAGTCCCTGTACAACACCAATATAATCTACGGTACTCTTTTGATCAAAATAGGCCAAAGTAATATGACCGTGTTCCTTGTCAATTTTCAGAGGCGTAATAGGTGTTGGTACCTTCTGGATCAGTGCCAGCTTGCTCTCTGCATATTTTTCGTTGGTTCGATTGATCAGATCTTCCAGGGTGGATCCCCGAAGACCTCTTGAGTTCCAGGTTGCCATATTTTATTCCTCGATTAGTCTATCATAAATCTTAGGCAAAGGCGCAACAATGCTCCGGCTACTCAGGCCTTCCAGGGCTCCGGTAGTTTCCGGAAATTCTATCCTGTAGGCGTGCAGCAGCTGCCATTTTATCTGATACTTTTGGAAAAAGAAACGGTTCCATGCGGGGTCACCGTACTTGGTATCTCCCAGCAAAGGATGTTCCAGAGCAGCCAGATGGGCTCTGATCTGGTGGGATTTTCCGGTAATCAGTTCTACCTCCAGATACGTCATTTCAGAATGAATCTCAAGGGGCTTGTAGGCCGTTTCAATCTGAAATTCAGAACCTTTCTCAGGCTCTGTAAAAGGTCTGACTGAAACTTTATTATTTTTTTCATCCTTTACTAAAAATCCTTTTACATAAGCAGGTTCTTTGATTTGTCCTTTGACAAAGGTACGATAAAATTTGCGGACACTGCGCTTTTTGATAAGATCCCCCAAAGCCTGACTGCCTGACAGGGATTTGCCGCACAGAACGATTCCACTGGTGTTTCGGTCCAGCCGATTTGCCACGGAGGGGCGAAAAGTTTCTAAAGAATGCTCTGTCAGTTCTCCTTTTTGCAACAGGTAACCGATCATCCATTCGTTCAAAGAAAGATCTTCTTTTTCTGCCTTTTGAGTCAGGATTCCGGCAGGTTTATTTAGGATCAGTACATGAGCATCCTCATAAAGCACTTCAATGCCTTTTAGATCTCTGTATGCCTTTCTATATCCTCCATGATCCTTTTGCTCTCCCCGAAAGCCGGCAAAGGTCTCATCGGAAAAGAAAAAGGCTACCTGATCCCCTTGATTGAGCAATTCTTTTCCTTCTGCTTTTTTGCCATTTAATGTAATGTTTTTTTTGCGTAACATCTTATATAAAAAGCCTGTGCCTGCCAAGGGTAGATATTTATGTAAAAATTTATCCAACCGTTGTCCAGATTCATTGGGCCCGATCTGAAATGTCTGCATAGTTTCCTCCCGGATATAAGAACTGTCTATAAAACAATGCTGAGCAGGGTGGCTTTTACACTTTCTGTCAGGTTCTCCTGCTCTTCCAGTTCTTTTAGCTGAGAAAGTCGCTGGAGGTACTTCTTTCGGTCTGTAAATACCTTAAATGTAATGCCGGTGATTCCCTCCAACGCCAGAGTATCTGTCAAATGTCTGACAAAAGCTGCTTCATCAAACTTTAATTGTTCTGTAAAGCAGATCCCTGTGTTGCCTCTCAGGGTCATGTGGGCAATATTATAGTTCTTCTCATAGGTAGTAAACACCATGTCATAAAGCCCTGTAAACTCCTGAGAATGCGTTTTAATAGCTTCCGCATTCTCTTTGGAACAGCCATGAAACCTAAGAAACATGATCAGGGTAACCAGACTTTTACACGCCGGCAAACAACCCAGAACAGCCACTATGGTAAGCAGATTGACCTTTGTTTTCGTGGTAACCCATCCGGCAATAAACAGACTGATTGATACGCCAAACAACAATACGGTACGAATGATTTCATATTTTTTCTGAGATGCAAGATAATTCTGAGTGCCCTTATAAGCAGCACCGCTGATAATCCGTGAGAATTTCATCTTTCAGTCCTTTCTATTTTAACGAACTGGTAATTTTTATAATCATCTGATGGGGCAAAAGTTTTGTGACTGCCCGAAAAGCCTTCATAGGCAGTCCGTACACCGACACCGTTTTTTTGAGATACGAATCCTTCAGCGCAAGTGCTACCACACTTTTCGCCTCAGCCATGATAAACTTTTTTATGCCTAAGATTTTACCGTAACGCTCTGCGATATCAAAAAATTCTGTCCGAACCGGTCCCGGACATACGGCAGTCACCCAGATCCCACGGGGCCGCAGTTCTTCTCTCAGAGCTGTAGAAAAACTTAATACATAAGATTTGGTAGCAGCATAAACCGCAAATCCCGGCTGGGGTACAAAGGCAGCACTGGAAGCCAGATTAATAATACGGCTGTTTTTACGCATATAAGGCAGACAAAGCCTTGTCAACTGGGTCAGAGCTCTGCAGTTGGTATCCAACATGCCCAGCTGTTCTTTCACATCCAAATCAGCAACCGCTCCAAGCAGACCATAGCCGGCACAATTGATCAACATGCATAATCTTGGTTTTTCTTCTTCCAACAATAATTCCAATAATCTCATATGATCCTGATCTGTCACATCCATAGGCAGGATCCGGGTCTTGTGGTACATTTTTTTCGCCAGATCCTTCAAACGTTCTTCTCTTCTGGCAAGCAGCCAGATCTCATCAATATTGAAAAAAGACTTGTCGATCTGAAGGGCAAATTCCTGTCCCAGACCGGAAGATGCACCGGTAATCAAAATAATATTCATTTTTCACCTCTTTTTTTCTTTTTATGAATATTTCGAATGGTTTTCTTTTTCAGCGGTTTGGATACCGTTGGCTTCTTCGCAGCTGCCGGAGTTGCGTATCCTCTGGCCGGACGGATCAGACATTTTTTGTCAAAACCGATCAAATCTTCTCTGCCGGCTTTTATCAAAGCCTCCCGTACCAATTCATAATTCTTGGGGTTACGGTATTGGATCAAAGCCCGCTGCATGGCCTTTTCATGAGGATTTTTACAAACATAAACCGGTTCCATATTACGAGGATCCATGCCGGTGTAATACATGACTGTGGATACAGTGGAGGGGGTTGGATAAAAATCCTGGACCTGTTCCGGCATATATCCTATATCACGCAGGTATTCTGCAAGTTCTACTGCTTCCTGCAGACCACAGCCGGGATGGGAGGACATCAGATACGGAACCAGATACTGATCCTTTCCCAGCTTTTGATTCATGCGCTTATACTCTTTTACAAATCTAAAATAGACCTCACTGCCCGGTTTTCCCATGTGCAGTAACACCTTATTGGAAATGTGTTCCGGTGCAACCTTTAACTGTCCGCTGATATGATGCTCTACCAATTCCCGGAAAAAGGACGTATCCGGGTCCGCCAAAAGATAATCAAACCGAATGCCGGAGCGGACAAACACTTTCTTTACTTTGGGCACAGCTCTCAATTTGCGGAGCAGTTCCAGATAATCGGTATGATCTGCTTTTAAATTTTTGCAGGGCGCAGGGAACAGACATTGCTTGTTTTTACATGCCCCGCAAGTCAGCTGCTTCTCACAGGCTGGCTGCCTGAAATTAGCTGTAGGACCACCCACATCATGAATATATCCTTTGAAATCCGGATCCTGTGTAAGAAGTTTGGCTTCCTCCAAAATAGATTCATGACTTCTGGTCTGAATGATCCTGCCCTGATGAAAGGTGAGAGCACAGAAATTGCAGGCGCCAAAACATCCCCTGTTGCTGATCAGGGAGAATTTAATCTCCTGAATGGCCGGCACCCCTCCTTTCTCCTCATAAGAGGGATGATAGGTGCGCATATAGGGCAAGGCATATATTTTGTCCATCTCCTCCTGGGTCAAAGGTGTCTGGGGCGGGTTCTGAACCACATAAACATTGTTGGGATAAGGTTCAATCAGACATTTGGAGTTAAAAGGATCTGTATTTTCATGCTGGATAGCAAAGCTTTCTGCGTAATGAAGCTTATCTGCCTTCATTTCTTCGTAGGAAGGCAAAGTAATTCCATCATATATACTGCCACAATCTTTTGTTTTGTAAACAGTACCGGCTACAAAAGTAATATCTTTAGCGGCAATCCCGGTAGCCAATGCATCCGCAATCTCCACAATGGACTTTTCACCCATACCATAGGAGATCAGATCAGCCCCGCTGTCAAGCAAAATGGAACGCTTGAATTTATCCGACCAGTAATCATAGTGGGCCATGCGCCGCAGACTGGCCTCTATGCCACCGATAATGATGGGGACATTTTTGTATTTCCTACGGATCAGATTGCAGTAGACTACCGTTGCATAATCCGGCCGTTTTCCACTTTCCCCGCCCGGGGTATAAGCATCCGTCTCTCTTCTTCTTTTGGAAACCGAGTAATGATTTACCATACTGTCCATATTGCCGGCAGATACCAGAAAGGCCAGACGTGGTTGTCCTAACACATCAATGCTTTCTACAGTTTTCCAGTCAGGCTGTGAAATAATACCAACCGTGTATCCGTTTGCTTCCAGAACCCGGCTGATGATAGCGTGTCCAAAGGAAGGATGATCCACGTAGGCATCCCCGATAATGTAGACAAAATCCAGCTGTTCAATATTCCGTTCTCTAAGGTCTTCTTTACTTATAGGTAAAAATCCTCTATTCACTTACACGATCCCTCTGTAATTTTTGATATAATAATCTGCCAACAATCGCTTTTCTTTTCTCTGATGCTCAGAATAAATATCTTCCACGGCACAGACCCGCATACCAGCGTTTTTTCCGGCCAAAATACCCGGTACAATATCTTCAAACACCAGACACCTCTCTGGTAAAACTCCAAGTCCTTTGGCAACCGCCAGATAAATGTCCGGTGCCGGTTTGCCCTTTTTTACATCACTGCCAGTCATAATACAACCAAAAAATTCATTCAGCCCATGAACCTCAGCGATATTTTCTACCAGTTCTCTGGAATTACTGGTGGCGATGCCAAGCAGAATACCATTTTCTCTGCAATGACATAAAAATTCATAAACACCCTCTTTTAACGGAACCTGGCGAAGGTATTTATCCCAGGCCATCTGATTCCAATCTGCCTTGATCTGTTCCAAAGAATCAGGAAGTGCGAAGCGCTGTTTAAAATAAACTGCCGTCTCTTGAAAACTCATACCTTCAATGCAAATCTGCAGATCATCCGGGCATGCCAGCCCATACCTTCCCAGATATTCCACATCAATATCATACCACATCCACATGGAATCTACCAGTGTTCCGTCCAAATCAAAGATAACTGCTTTGATATCCTGCATCATATTGCTCGGAGAATTCTTAAGCGCCTCTATCTCTTGTTCAGTTAGTGTTCGAAATTCTCCCGGTGCTAAGGTTTCATCCAGTCGCAAGGATCCCATAGATAGGCGTTTTAAATAGCACACTTGATTATCAACTGCCTGCAGCATACGTTTGATCTGATGGTACTTGCCTTCCCGTATGGTCAGCAGCATTTCCTTTGGTGACAACACCTCTACCTGAGCAGGCAAGGTCAACTGTTCTTCACCAATGTCCACGCCTTCTTCCAGACATTTTACATCTTCATCGGAAAGTTCGGTTTCTGTCTGTACCAGATAGGTTTTGTTCACATGTTTTTTGGGGGAAAGCAGTTCATGTGCCAGAGGACCATCATTGGTGATCAACAAAAGTCCCTCTGTATCTTTGTCCAATCGTCCTACAGGAAAAAGATTCTTACATTCCGGATTGCCCAGCAGTTCCAGAACGGTTTGGGAAATCTGATCTCTGGTGGCTGAAACCACTCCTGCCGGTTTGTTTAACATATAGTAATGATATTTTTGATAAACAAGCGGTTGACCGCTTAATGTAACCTGCTCTGTATTCTCATCAAATTTGTGTTCCGGCTTTGTGATGCATAGGTCTCCAACGCATACCAGCCCCCTTTTGATCAGCGTACGGACTTCACTGCGGGTACCCTTCCCCATATCACACAAATACTTGTCCAGTCTTATCATACGAAAACAGCCTTTCTCATATATTATGATAACTTGTTTTATCAGGTGTCTTGGAATGCAAAAAAAATTACTGACAGTGTTTTTTTTGATGCTTACTGTACTTATGCTGCTTTATTCTAAAGAGAGTCTGTATTTTGCTCTCACAGGTCTTGATCTATGGTTTCAGAAAATGATACCTGCCCTTTTTCCCTTTATGATCCTATCCGGGATCATGGTGCGCATGAACCTGACAGAAGGATTTTCCAGACTTTTCTATCCTTTCTTTGGCCCCTTATTTCGCCTGCAAAAAAATGCAGTATATTGTGTGATCATGGGTTTTTTCTGCGGATTCCCCATGGGAGCCAGAGTAATCACAGAATTATATGAACGGGAACGCCTTACAAGAAAAGAAGCACAATATCTGCTCTCTTTTTGCAACAATATCGGCCCTATTTATTTTGTCAGTTTTGTACTTCCAACCATAGGCATGACCACTCAGGCAGTTCTGTGTTTGATAGGCATGTATGGCCTTCCTCTGCTCTACGGTCTGGTATTGCGTTATACTGTCTATCGCACAAGTATCCCCACCGTTTCGGTATCTATACCGAAAAACGTTGTTTCGGAAAACGCAAAGCAAAATATCCTTTATCATGTGGACGATGCCATTCAAACCGCCATTCATTCCATTACGGTGCTGGGCGGATATATGATTCTGTTTAATTTGTTAAACCTGATCCCATATGTGATTTTATCTCATCTAAAATTACCGGGTTCTCTGGTCACAGAACTATCCCAACTGTTAAATGGGCTGTTGGAAATCACAAGTGGTATCAGCCGCATGGGAAGCAATTTTCCGCTGGCGGCCCTGATTCTTCTTCCCTTGGGAGGCCTGTCCTGTATTGCTCAGACTTACAGCATTATCCGGCACACAGACCTTTCACTGGGCTCCTATATACGACATAAAGGGATCCTGACACTTATCACCATAGTTTATTACAGCCTTCTCATTGCCTGCGGTTTAATATAAAACTGACCGGCTCCCCCGGAAGCCGGTCATCTATTTAACGTATCCTTTTACAAACTTAATTGGCATCCAAATCTTTATCATGACTCAGGTCATCTTCTTCCAAATCTTCTGTCGGATGCAGTTCCGCTCTGTTAGACTGGATGATCTCCAGATAGTGATTCATTCCTCCAAGCAGATTTTCATAATTGGCAGAGGTATTCTGAGTTGCAGAAGCGATAATGTTTTCAAGATTTGCCAGCATATCATCCATATACTGCATAGCAGCCATCCGCACATTGTTGGCCTCGATCGTAGCATTGTCCAAAATCTCCTGCCCCTGTCTGGTAGCCATGGTAACAATCTCGTTTGCCTGGGCATAAGCCTGCTGCATGATCTCATGTTCATTGATCAACTGATTGGTATGAATGGTTGCCTCATTGATCAAAGCCTCCGCTTTGGCCTTGGCATCATTTAAGATAGCTTCCTTGTTGCTGATGATCTTCTGATAGCGCTTGATCTCATCAGGAGTGCGCATCCGAAGTTCCCGCAATAATTCATCGATTTCCTCTTTGTTCACAATGATCTTTGTGCTGGACAGAGGCTGGTATTTACAACCTTCAATGTAATCTTCTATCTCGTCGATTAACTGTTCAATTTTGCTGCTCATAAAGTATCCTCACTTTTTACAGATTTTGTTTACAGATGCCGTATTTTTCATAGGTTAGTTTTGCCACATACTCGGGAACGCACTTGCTGATATCCCCTCCAAAGCTGGCTATCTCTTTAACGCTGGAAGAACTTAAGTATGCATATTCCAAATTGGTCGTCAGGAAGATGGTATCTACCTGTCCTTCTGACAATACACGGTTGGTCTGGGCAATCTGTAGCTCATACTCAAAATCCGTGATCGCCCGAAGTCCTCTGACAACTACGTGAATATCGTTTTCCTTTGCATAATCGATCAATAGTCCGCTGAAGGAATCGATCTTTACGTTTGGCATGCCTTTTGTTGCTTCTTCTAATATCTTAACACGTTCTTCCACAGAAAACAACGGTGTCTTTACTTTATTATTGAGAACACTGACAATTAATTCATCAAAAATTTCCGCTGCCCGCACTATGATGTCCAAATGTCCCAGCGTCATAGGATCAAAACTGCCGGGATAAACCGCTCTTTTCACTCTATCTCTTCCTCCATGCGTATAAATAAGTGCTTATTGGTCTTGTATTTTTTTTCTTTCACCAGCTCATATCCCATTTCAGGCAGATAAGAAAAATCCGTATACAACTCTGCCTCCACTACGATCAATGTTTCCGAAGAAAGATATGGCATATTTCGTAAAATATCCAGAGCCTGCTTTTCCAACTCCCGACCATAAGGCGGATCCATAAAAACAATATCCACATGTTTTTCCCGAATACTGTATAAGCCGGCGGAAACATCCTGTTTTAGCAATACTGCCTGATCTGTCATTCTAGTAAACTGCAGATTGTCGGCAATGCATTTGGCTGCCGCCGGGGAAGATTCCACAAAATAGGCTTTGTCTGCTCCTCTGCTGATTGCCTCTATGCCAATACTGCCGCTGCCGCTGAACAGATCTACAAAGATACTTCCCGGTATCTCCGGCTGTAATATATTAAACAATGTCTCCTTGATCCGGTCGGTGGTGGGTCTTACATCCATTCCGGCAGGTGTCTTTAGAGGAAGGCTTCTGGCTGTCCCTGCGATCACTCTCATCAATTAACCCCTCACTTTGATTCCTTTGCTGTCTCTTTTACCCAGCTTGATACTATTTAACAACAATTGACGGCTCTTATACTGGATGCTCATCTCTGAAGAAGTCTTTGTGTAATACACTGCTTCCAGTGCTGCTCCCTCAGAAAGCTTCATGCCCCGCACACCGATGGCACCTTTTTTCTTCTCCGGGATCTCATCCACAGGAAACCGCAGGAAATAACCATCTGTAGTCTGCAGGACAATATTCTTTTGGTCTTTTAAAATCACTGCACTGAGCACCTGATCATCCTCAGAAAGTTTTGTGGCCGCCACAGTACGCTTGGCCACATCAAACTCGCCGCCGTCAACCACTTTCATCATAGACTGTTTTGTCACAAATATCAAGCGATATAAATTCAAATCTGTCTGACTTGCCATCAAAACAATTTCTTCCTTGGTGGAATCAAAATTACTGATATTATCCACCGGTACACCCTTGTCCCTGAATTTTCCGAAAGGAAGATCCATGACTTTTATGGTATGAAGCTGTCCTGTATTGGTAAACAGGCAAACCTTTCCGGTGTTCTTGCAGGGGAATGCAAAACGGCTTTCTGCTTCTGCAGCCTCCAGGTTACGCTCATAAGTTGCCACATCCACTGTTCTGGCATATCCAAAGCGGTCCATCAGAAAGATCACTTCCATCTCTTCCGCCTTCTTTTCTTCAAAAACAGCCTCCTGGGCATTTTCAATCAATGTTTTTCTGGGTACGGCATATTCCCGCTTAATGGACTCCAGTTCATTGATAATGACCTGGGCCATGGAATCCCGGCGGGCCAAAATATCCTCATATCGGTAAATATTGGCCATGGTATCCTCATGCTCTGCGATCAACGCTTCTATCTCCAGACCGATCAACTTATACAGACGCATCTCCAAAATAGCATTGGCCTGTTTTTCTGAAAACATCAGCTGGGTAGCCATGATCTTGGATTCTTTGGACTTGAACTTAATCCCGTCTATCTTACCCTCCGTCAGACAAAGTTTTGCCATGGCGCGATCCTTGGAACCCCGCAGGATCTCGATGATCAAATCGATTACATTGCAGGCTTTGATCAGGCCTTCTTGGATTTCTTTGCGTTCCAGCTCCTTTGCAAGCAGATTGGAATATTTCCTGGTGGCAACCTCGAACTGAAAGTCCATATTGGCCTTCAAGATCTGCTTCAGCCCCATGGTCTCCGGTCTTCCATCACAGATCGCCAGCATATTGACACCGAAGGTATCCTCCAGGCGGGTCTTTTTATACAGCATGTTAATAAAATAATCCACGTCTGTATCCTTGCGCAGTTCTATGACGATCCGAATTCCCTCCTTAGAGGACTGGTTGGAAATATCGATAATATCTGCGGTCTTTTTGGCCTCTGCCAGGGCTGCCACATCAGATAAGAATTTACTGATACCCATACCGATCATGGGATAAGGAATCTCGGTAATAACCAGATTCAGTTTGCCACCCTTTAATTTCTCTATTTCCACCTTGCCCCGGATCTTTACTTTACCTGTACCGGTCTCATAAATATCCAAAAGCTCATCCTGATTGATCACGATACCGCCGGTAGGAAAATCAGGGCCTTTCAGATAACGCATCAGTTCTCTGGTGGAAATGTTGGGATCCTTCATGTAGGCCTTCATGGCATCCGCTACTTCTCCCAGATTGTGGGGCGGAATGCTGGTTGCCATACCTACCGCAATGCCTTCAGAACCGTTAATCAGAAGGTTGGGTATCTTCACAGGAAGCACAGAAGGCTCCTTCTCGGTTTCATCAAAGTTAGGGATAAAATCCACCACATCCTTGTCCAGATCACCCAAAAAGGCTTCCTGGGTGATCTTCTGCAGTCTTGCCTCTGTATAACGCATGGCAGCTGCTCCATCACCCTCAATATTGCCAAAGTTACCATGACCGTCCACCAGGGGGAGTCCCTTCTTGAAATCCTGGGTCATGACCACTAAAGCTTCATAAATAGAACTATCCCCGTGGGGATGATACTTACCCATGGTGTCACCTACGATACGGGCGCTCTTACGGTAGGGCTTGTCATATTTGATGCCAAGCTCATGCATGTCATAGAGCACCCGACGCTGTACCGGCTTTAAGCCGTCCCTTACGTCCGGCAGGGCTCTGGCCACGATCACGCTCATGGCATAGTCAATAAATGATTTTTGCATCAGATCAGAATATTCTGTCCGAATGATCCTGTTGTGATCCATATAACACCCTACCTCCCCTTAAACATCCAACTGCGCATCCTGCGCATGATCATAGATAAAGGCTCTGCGTGGCGGAACATCCGCTCCCATCAAAAGCTCCGTCATCTGGGAAGCCATTCTGCCATCCTCGATCTCTACCTGTTTCAGCAATCTGGTCTCCGGATTCAAAGTGGTCTCCCACAATTGCTGGGCATCCATCTCACCCAGACCTTTGTATCGCTGCAGGGTAAAGGGACCCTTATGTTTCTTCCGGTATTTTTCCAATGCCTTGTCATCGTAAAGATATTCCTCTTCCCCTTTGGAAGGCATAGCCTTATACAGAGGCGGCATGGCCACATATACATGGCCCTCGTAGATCAATTCAGGCATGAAGCGATAAAACAATGTCAACAACAGATTGCTGATATGAGAACCGTCCACATCCGCATCTGTCATGATGATGATCTTGTCATAGCGCAGCTTGGAAATATCAAAGTCATTGCCGTAGCCCTCGGAAAATCCGCAGCCAAAGGCATTGATCATGGTCTTTATCTCAGCGTTGGCTAGCACCTTATCTATGCTGGCCTTTTCCACATTCAAAATCTTTCCCCGAATAGGCAGAATGGCTTGATACATCCGGTCTCTGGCAGATTTGGCACTGCCGCCTGCAGAGTCACCTTCCACAATGAAGATCTCGCACTTGGCAGGCTCTCTGGACACACAGTTGGCCAGTTTGCCGTTAGAATCAAAGGAGAACTTCTGCTTGGTCAGCATATTGGTCTTGGCCTTTTCCTCGCTTTTACGGATCTTGGCGGCCTTTTCTGCGCAGGAGATAATATTTTTCAGCGTTTCAAGATTGCGGTCAAAAATACGCACGATCTCTTCATTTGTAACCTTGGAGACCACCTTGGCCGCATCCTGATTGTCCAGTTTGGTCTTGGTCTGGCCTTCAAAGCGGGGATCCGGATGCTTGATGGAAACCACAGCTGTCATGCCGTTTCGCACATCCGCACCGGTAAAGTTTACATCCTTCTCCTTCAGGATATTTAATTCTCTGGAATAAGTATTGATCACATTGGTAAACGCGGTCTTAAAACCGGTCAGATGGGTTCCCCCTTCGGCATTGTAAATATTATTACAGAATCCAAGCACATTTTCGTGAAATTCATTGATATACTGGAAAGCCACCTCTACGGTGATCCCTTCACTTTCACCTCTGAAGAAGATCACATCATGAACCGGCTCCGAAGCCTTGTTCATATCCTTGATAAAGCCTGTGATCCCCTCCGGCTCGTGATACTCGATATACTCCGGCTCTTCACGGCGTCTGTCCTCATAAATAATGGTCAGCTGAGGATTCAGATAGGCCGTTTCATGCAGTCTGCTCTTTACATCATCCTCTTTAAAACGTATTTTATCAAAAATGGTGTCATCGGGAAGGAAATTGATGGTGGTACCTGTTTCTTTTGTTTTTCCAAGTACAGGTAAAAGCCCGTCGATCAGATTAATGACAGGCTGTCCTCTCTCATATTTATCCTCATAGATATATCCACCTGTTTTCACTTCAACTCTCAGCCTGGTGGAAAGCGCATTTACCACAGAAGAACCTACCCCGTGCAGTCCTCCGCTGGTCTTGTATGCATTGTTGTCAAATTTACCGCCCGCATGCAGCGTGGTAAACACCAGACGTTCCGCACTGATGCCCTTCTCATGCATACCTACAGGAATGCCGCGACCATTATCTGTGATAGTGGCAGAACCGTCTGCCTCCAACGTCACCCATATGGTATCGCAATAACCGGCCAAATGCTCGTCCACAGCGTTGTCAACGATCTCGTAGATCAAATGATTCAGACCCTTGGTGGAAACACTGCCGATATACATTCCCGGGCGCACCCGGACAGCTTCAAGTCCTTCCAGCACTGTAATACTGGAGGCATCATAGGTAGATGTCTTCGCCATAAAAAACTGTTTACTCCTTCCATGAAAAATATCTGAACACATTTTTCCATTATTGTAAGTATATCATATATTTAGTGGTTTTTAAAGAAAAAATCTACTAGATGTGCCAAAATAATTTTCAAAATCGCCTTCCAATTCCCCGGAAAGTATTTGTCCGGCAAATTCACCGGCCAACTTCAAAACATCTGCATCCTGATAAACATCTCCCACCCGGAAGGCAAAGTCTCCGCTTTGACGGATGCCAAGCAAATCGCCGGGGCCCCGCATCTTCAAATCTTCTCCGGCAATGTAAAAACCATCATTAGATTTGTTTAGGATCTGCAGTCTTTCCATGATCTCCGGCCTGTCATTGCCGCTGACAAAGATACAGTAGCTCTGATGGGCACCTCTGCCTACCCGGCCGCGCAGCTGGTGCAGCTGGGCCAGGCCAAAACGTTCCGCATTTTCCACCATCATCACTGTAGCATTGGGAACATTGATGCCTACCTCGATCACAGTGGTAGAAACCAGTACATCAATATTGCCTGCAGCAAATGATTCCATAATTTTATTTTTTTCAGCCGGACGCATTTTCCCGTGCAGATGGCCAATCTGGATTTCTTCCGGCAAGATGGCACGCAGTTTTTGTGCATACTCCACTACATTCTCCAGGTCGTCCATCTCTCCTTCTTCCACCATGGGACAAATGACATAGACCTGTCGGCCCTTTTTCACTTCCTGGGCCAAAAAACGATAGGCGGTGGGACGATATCCGGTACCAACCACGCAGTTTTTAATGGGCAAGCGTTCCCCCGGCAATTCATCGATCACAGAAATGTGCAGATCTCCATACAAAATAATCGCCAAAGTTCTGGGAATCGGGGTGGCACTCATAACCAGAATATGTGGCTGTTTCCCTTTTTCCGCCAGTTCCTCTCTTTGACGTACGCCAAAGCGATGTTGTTCGTCAGTAATGACCAGCGCAAGATTCTGAAACTGTACTTTGTCCTGAATAATAGCATGGGTACCAAGCACCAGATTCGCTTCGCCTGCAGCAATCTTTTCATAAGCTTCCCGCTTTTCCTTGGCTGTCATGGAGCCCACCAGAAGAATGGGGCGAAATGGTAATTTATACTTGTCTGTAAACGAGGCAAACGTATCAAAATGTTGCTTTGCAAGCACTTCCGTAGGTGCCATCATAGCTCCCTGATAACCGTTGGCCACACACATAAGCAGCGCCAGCAGTGCTACCACTGTCTTGCCGCTTCCCACATCTCCCTGAATCAGCCGATTCATACAATACTTCCCGGACAAGTCTGCACATACCTCTGACCATGCCCTTTGCTGAGCACCGGTCAATCGATAAGGCAACTGTTCCATGAGCCTGACAGTGTGCGCGGTTTCCATCATGGGAAAAGCGTTGGGTGTATTTTCCACTGCATCCTTGCTCCTTCGAAGCATCAATATAAAAGATAAAAATTCATCGAAAGCCATCCGTTTACGGGCAGCTACCAAGTGTTCCATATCCTCTGGAAAATGTATATTTTCAAAAGCAACCCGGTATCCCGGCAAGCCATATTTTGTTCTAATATCTTCCGGTAAAGGATCTTTGGGCATGGGACAATTTTCAAGAGCTCCTTTGACTGCTTTGGTTAACATTTGATTGGTAACACCCTTGGTCAAAGGATACCTGGGCTGAATACAGCTCATCAGACTGCCATATTCTTCTTCCTTATACATGCGAGGGTGTTCCATATAGCAGGACGTTCCTTTTCGCTGCAACTGCCCTCGAAACAGATACATACTTCCCGGGCGCAGAACATTTTTTAAAAAGGGCATATGAAAGAAAGTGATGGTCACTTGTCCATCTATATCCTGGCCGGTCACATTTAAAATAGATAGATTCCGCACTCTTTTTAAAACAGGGGTTCCTTGTATGACCAGCCGAAGGGTACAGATTTCTCCTTCCTTTGCCTGACCACTTGTGACAGGCTCCCTGAAGGTCTCATAATCCCTTGGGAAATAGTGTATCAGATCCTCAATGGTATCAATATTCAATTTATGAAAAAGATTGGCCGATTTCTCGCCAATCCCTTTCAAATCCGTTATCCGGTTCTCCAATCTCATGTTTGCTCCTTATTCGATAGAGATCACATAATAATAAATAGGCTGTCCGCCATACTGAAGTTCTACGTCGCAGTCAGGATATTTCTCTGCCACTGCATCTCTAAGTTCCTCAGCAGTTTCCTCCGTTACGTCACTGCCGTAGTAAATGCTGATCAGCTCCAAATCTTCCTCCATCATGGCATCCACCATATCCAGAGTAACTGTTCTCATGTCAGTGCCTACGGCATGGATTCCCTTGTCTCCAAGGCCCATATAATCACCCTGACGGATCTCCTTGTCATCAATCATTGTATCCCGCACTGCATAGGTCACCTGTCCGGTTTTTACGCAGGCGATTCCTTCTAACATAGCAGACTCGTTTTCCTCCACGGAAGCATCCGGCACATAATTGATCACTGCATTGATACCCTGTGGAATCGTTTTGGTAGGCAATACCACGATTCTCTTATCCTTGGTCAATGCTGCCGCCTGGTTTGCCGCAAGGATGATATTTTTATTGTTGGGCAGGATGAAAATCGTATCTGCATTCACTTTTTCAATAGCATCCAGCATATCCGCTGTACTTGGATTCATGGTCTGACCGCCCTCGATCAGATAGTCCACACCAAGGCTTTTGAAGATCTCATTGATTCCTTCTCCGATGGAAACTGCCACAAATCCCACTTCCTTATGCTCCATGGGCGTTTCCTCCACAGGTGTTTCCTGAATAGGATCTGCAGATTGTGCCTGTTCCTTCTGGGCTGCCTTGAAAAGTTTTTCTTCGTGCTCCAGTCTCATATTGTCAATTTTCATATTGGACAGAGCACCATATTTCAATGCTTTCTGGATTGCAAGTCCGGGATCGTTGGTATGCACATGCACCTTCACCACATCATCATCAGCTACACATACAATAGAATCACCGATAGACTCCAGATAAGCTTTAAAATCCATCTCATGCTTGATATTAAAGGTTTTGTTCAACAAAATAATAAACTCTGTACAATAGCCAAACTTAATATCCGCCTCCACTTGAGTCTCTGTATTTCTTACACTTCCTGCAGATGTTGTGGTTTCAATAGTGTAATCCACTGTCCTGCCGCAAAAGGCATCATAGGCCCCCTTCAGCACCTCTACCAGGCCCTGGCCACCGGAATCCACCACACCGGCTTGTTTCAACACAGGCAACATTTCCGGTGTCTGGCTCAATACATACTCTGCATGGGATACGACCTGCTTCAAAAACTCGGCCATGTCAGTCATGCCTTCATCGGCAAGTAAACGTGCCTTGTCAGCACATCCCTTGGCCACGGTCAGTATGGTACCCTCCTTCGGCTTCATTACAGCCTTGTACGCGGTTTCAACAGCGCGCTCTGCAGCAGCTGCCAAAACCGGAATATCGATAACAGAAACTTCCCGGATCCCCTTGGTAAATCCTCTGAACAGCTGAGATAAGATCACGCCGGAATTTCCTCTTGCTCCCCTGAGAGAACCACTGGAAATCGCTTTACACAGGGACGCGATATCAGGCTCTGCCCCCAAAGATACCACTTCCTTGGCGGCTGCCATGATCGTCATGGTCATATTGGTACCTGTATCCCCGTCAGGAACAGGAAAAACATTTAATTCATTGATCCATTCTTTTTTGGATTCCAAACTTTTTGCACCGGCTAAGAACATCTTTGCAAGCATCTTAGCGTCGATTGTAGCCAAAGACACAGCCAAATCCTCCTTAATCAATCACTCTAACACCTTCCACAAAGATGTTGATCTTTTTAATTTCCATTCCGGTGAATTCTTCCACCTTATATTTCACATTGCTGATCAGATTGTCAGCAACAGCCATAATGCTTACACCGTAAGCTACTATCACATGAAAATCCAGAATCAGCCCACCGTTTACACGAGAGACCGCGATTCCTCTGGTCAAGCTGTCTTTTTTTAGCATCCGGACGAAACCGTCTTTCATAGAAACTCCGGCCATACCGACAATACCGAAACATTCCACAGCAACACTGCCGGCATACTGAGCAATCACTTCTTTATCAATCACAATGTTCCCAAGATGAGTATCCAAAGATGAACCTTTCATGCCAAACCTCCTTTAGGATAATACATACAAATTCTATTATAACTGTTTTTTTGAAAAAAAGAAACCATAAAATAAAAAATAATTGCAAAACATTTACTGACAAAAAACGCGGCCGTCAAAAGTTCAACGGCCGCAATCTTTCAGCAACTTTAATTACAGGTTATGAAGTTTCGAAGACTGACTAACGAACGAATTTGGTATTATACTGCTCACATTCAGATTTATGTCTCTCATATGCTTCCGCGATAGATGTTGCAGCAGGTGTTGTCCAAAGAGTATTCCAGGCATCATTTTGAGTCAGCGCGGTGGATACTCCGTCATAGGCTGCACATGCCTGTTTACGATTCTTTGCAAAGAAGGAAATCACAGCATCAATATTCTTTTGATCATACTCCGGCAACGCTTTTGTAGCAGCAACCTTTTCTTCACGATATTTTGCTTCTCTTGTCAAATATTCAGCACTGGAATCCGTTGTTCCTTTCAGTCCGGTTAAATCTCCGGCATCTACTAATCCGCCACTTTCCTTTTCAACCTCTACCATCACACATTCGATAATGTACTTTAAAAGGTCCATAGAAGCTTCTACGTTCTGAGCATTCTTACCTACATGCAGTGCACACTCGTTTGTACATCCAAAGTATTCAGGATCATCACCGCTCTTCCACTCCGGAACAGGTACAGTTTCCAATACTCTTCCATTGGCATCCGCATAAAGCAGCTGAGAAACATCATAGTGCATAATATTAGATGTATACATAGCAGTATAACAGGGAACTGCTCCGGTGGCATAATATGCATTTCCGTTTCCAATCTGCTCCCATCCGGGGATGATAGAGCCTGTCACACTGTACTCCTCATAAATCATATTATAAAATGCACGGCTTCTCTCAGAATTCAGTGTGGAGCTTATGGAACCATCTTCTTCTAACTTTACTTCGTTCAAGAATGTACTGCTCAGACGTGCAAGGCTGATTCCTCTGGTATCCAGCACGCCATCTCCATTTGTATCTTTTGTAATATCCTGTAAAGTAGTCTGGAAAGTTTCCCAATTCCAATTACCTTCCATGAAATACTCCATAGGTGTTTTTACTCCAAGCTCTTCAAACAAAGTTCTGTCATATTGAATTACTCTGTGTGCGCCCCAAGGAATGATTGTCCCATAGAAACTGCCGTCTGATACAAGCGCATAATCTTCCCAATTAAAACTACTGAAAGTTTCTGCAAAATCATCATAGTACTCATCCAAAGGCTCTAACATGCCTGTGGTTACGCCCCAAGGGAAGTGATTATAAGTGTACAGCAGATCCGGGCCATTTCCTGATGCTACTGCTGAGAGCAGTAAATTGGTGTCGGGAATATCGTACTTAACCCATTCCCAGGTACACTCATTCTCCAGACACCACTCATTGATAGCATGGAACAAAGGCTCTTCGGCTCTATATACAGCAATATCAGACTCAACTGTTGTTGCAAAGTCGTAGAAGCCCCATATTTTCAGATGAAGTCCTTTGTAAGGTTTTTCATCTTCCGTATCTGAGCTGCTAGGCTGTGCAACACTTGAATCCGGTGTGCTGCTCTGCAACCCCGACTTGCTACTTCCTTCATTGCCGCTTGTCTGACCGCATCCTGCCATGCTCATTACCATGACTGCTGTTAGCAATAATGCAACCCATTTTTTTACTCTTTTCATTTTCTTCTCCTCCGCTCTTTATTTGATAGTTGTAATTAGTTGCTAATTAAATTTTATATATATTTTCTTGATAGAACAATTTCATATTTCCGACATTCTTACACTTTACCGACATCTTTTCTTAACCTTTGATGCCTGAGCGGTCCATGCACTCCACAAAAAAACGCTGGCACACAATAAAAATCAAAACAAGTGGTGCAATGATCAAAAGAACTATCGCAAAAAATTCAACCTTTATCACATCATACGCCTGTGTTCCTGCCACACTGTACGCCAGTGACTGAATCTGTCCGACCATCATCATAAGGGTTTTTCTGGCGGCCGAGTGAATGAACATGCCGGTGTATGCAGTATCATTCCAGTAAGAAATAACGGATAAAAGGGCAACCGTTGCAAAAACCGGCTTTGTATTTGGCAGCATGATCTTTAAATATAGCTTAAATGCATTACATCCGTCCACCTTTCCGGCATCCTCCAAATCTCTAGGCATTCCCTTGAAAAATTGGCGGAACAAAAAAATGTATAAACCGGAATTCAACCCAACTCCCAACGCTGCAGGAATATATAACACCCAGTGCGTATCCAGTAGATTCATTGTGATTGGCTTGCCCGTAATAACCCCAATCAAACTGCCAACACCAAAGAAATCAAAATTCTGCCAGTCCAAATATAAAGGAATAGCTGCTGTTGACAAAGGAACAATGATCGTCATAAGCATCAAAAAAAACACCACAGAGCTTCCTTTAAATCGAAATCTGGCTAACCCATACCCTGTCAGCGAACAGGATACAAGTTGAAGTAAGGTACAGATCACAGATATTTGAACTGAATTCCAAGCATGCTCAAAAAAATCAAAATACTTCATGCTGTTCACAAAATTTGTAAATGTAGGTTCCATGGGAATCCAGGCTCTACTAGCCACAAAAAGTTCCTTTGGAGGCGTCAGTGCCAGAGAAATCATGGTCAGGATGGGATGAAGCATCAAATAGCTTAAACCAAGTAATATAAACAACCGAAACCCTTTGTACAACCAGAATATCAGAACAGCGCCCACTCTCTTTGCCTGTATCATCTTGCAATTTAACATTTCGCTTTCCTCCTTTCTGCTACGCCTAATCCAAATACACTACATGTTTTGCTACAATTCTATACACAATTAGGACAATGATTAATATTAGCAACGTATACAGCCAGGTTTGGGCACAGGCATAATGAATCAAAGTTCTCATATTTCCGCCAATCATACGCATTATTTCATTGTCAGAGTTAAACTTATCAATAAGTGTATATATCAAGCATAATAAAATCGTAGGAGACAAGATCGGAAAAGTAATTTTCCAAAAAGTTTCCCATTTGGTTGCACCCTCCAAAACACATACTTCATAAAGATAACTTGGAATAGCCTGCAACCCTATTGTAAACAACACAATCTGTAGCCCAACTTCCCAGACCAAGTCAAAGATATTACTTGCATACTGGGTCACTTCCAAAATAGCAGGAGACAAGACTCCGAATCCATCAATCAATTCACTTAGAAATTCCGGTGTTTTTATCACCGTTGCGCCAAAAATACTTTCCACATTTTTCAATGAACTGCTTTGATCTGCTGAGTGCAGTAAATAATATTCCAGGATTACATCCGCACCAAAAATCACCGGCAAAAACATAGTAGTCCTAAAAAACAATCTTCCTAAAAACTTCTGGTTCAACAGTACTGCTACAAACATACTGAAAAACATAATGACTACCACTTCAAGAGCCACCGTCCATCCAAATGTGGTCAGACTCTTAAAAAAATCCGCATCTCCAAACAACGCTGTTTTGTAATTTTCCATGCCAACAGCTGTAAGCTGGATCCCACTTTCACCAAAAGAGATTTTATGAAAGGAATATTTAATAGAGTCTATCATAGGTTTTAAAAAGAAAAATACTCCTCCTATAATAAAAGGCAGAACAAACAAAAATCCAACTTTATCTTCTCTTGTAAAAAACTTTATCTTTCTTTTTTTCATAGGTCTGCCCCCTTTACTACAAGGTATCCACCACCTTCTACTTTCTTGCCGTTATAGCTATAAGATTCCTCGCCATAGTTTACAATTATCCCTGTACCCGACTCATAAATTGTTATAGTCACATCATCCTGTAATCGATTATGAGATAAGATTTGCTCATCAGACACCTCTCCCAATGCATTCTGCAACTCCAGATATTGAGCAACTGCAGTATCTCTCCAACGTTCATAGGATGTATAAACCAAAGAATCATACTCTGTTCCGATGAGTACAGTAGGATCAGTGCTTATCATCGCATATTTAAGGCTACTTCCTGTCTCAACAGCTTTTAAAAAGAGATTGTGATAATCTGATTCGCTGTTAACCGCCACAGTACCAAGCACAGTACTTCCCTGTAGTATCATCTGATAAAATGGAATGCTTTGATCAGCCATATCATAGCCTGTAGAACTGACCGTACAATCAGTGATCACATCCGCATACGGTAGGCTATAGGCATTTCCCCCATGTACCATCAAATAATCTGCACTCGCTGTGAATTTTTCCATTGTCTGACTCCAAATCTTCATGGTGTCAGGCCTGCCGGAAAAACCATTTTGTGCATAATTTGTATAAAGATATTCGCCAATTCCAGCCAAGGATAAATTTCTTACATCCTCTGTAACTAAGGAGTCCGTAAACTTTTCAATCAAACCTGGTACCAAACGAGGCTGCAAAAGGTACCAATGTTCTCCTTTGACTCTATTTCCATTTTCCAATCCATATTTATATTGATAGGCGTAACCATTGAAATAGGTTTTGGAACTATCTGACCAAACAGAATATCCATTGCCACTCTCATAAAGATTGATAGGGTCATTCTCTAAAAAGAGCAGAACATTTTCCTCCTCAAGATATTGAAGCATTTCTTGAAAATCCTTCTTACTGCCTAAACTGGAGGCGGTCCGAAGCTTATTGGATACTTCTCCCTCAAATCCATCATCCAACGCACCAATATAATTGATGATCAGATTTTCAACTCCCATTTGCTTTAAATCCTGAACAATATTTCGAACGTCATCATAAGTGGTAAGGGGTGTCTCAACTTTTGTCTTTATTCCCATCACATATTGTTCTATGCTTACTGCTCCGTATAGATCTAAGATCAGATATTTATTTTTTGCCAAAGCAGAGTTTTTCAGTTTATTTTCTTTTTGTAGATATTCTTTATATTTCTGACTCATACCCACATAATCTGCCTGATCCGGGTCCAGGAAGATATATTTAACCGAATAATCCTCTTCTTTTAGCAAATTCTCAGTGTAATCCAGACCACCTGTCGAATTGCCACTGCTGTGTTGATAAGAAGAATTTCTTATCGTAGCTTGACTGTATACATAATTGTACGAATTGGTCTTCTGGCTGACAGATGCAAACAAATTACTGCTTCCGTCACCCGAAGAGATAATGGCCAAAAATCCATTATCGTTACACTTTATGCCAAACACAGGCATACGAACCGCCTGGTTGCTGGTTATCTTACTATTTTTCACAATACCCAGGTCCTCACCATAGACCTGCCCCTGATAACTCATATATCTTTGCTTATTGTTATTAAATTGTATCAATGCACCAGAACCATCCGGAACAAATAAATACCCCTCATCAGTTAGTCCGCCTGCCCCAAACAACGGCAAAAGACTTACATTCATCAATAAGTATTTTTCGCTCCACAATTCTTGAATCTGAGATGTTACGATACTTGCCGTAAAACCATCTTCATTTAATGTATAGCATACCGGTACAATGATACCTTGGACAGGATATGAGAAATTAAATTGTATCCCATTTTCTAGAATCTCATAATCCATTCCGCCTAATTTGACACTGTCACTATAATTATTACACTCCGTGGTCATACGCGTTTCTATATTTAGGCAACTGATCATCACCTGTGCCTGTAGCTTTTGTTTCAGTACGGCTATTTGATCCTCTTCATAGTCCGGCGGGTTACTATACCAGATTTTATCCGTTTTCTTCTCCTCAATCTGAATGGCACCGCTTGTTAAATCTGCACGCAGAATATACTTATCATTTTCTGCAACTTTCCTATATCCGGCTTCTCCATAGTCACGTCCTCTGTCTATTGCAATCGGTGATTTTCCTATATCATTAGCTGCCTTGGCTTTCTCTATATCCGACATGGCGATTTGAAAAGCCAGATATGCTATAAACCCCAGAAAAAGAACTGTCAGCACCCTGCTGATATTTTTTGCAATTTTTTCTCTTCTCTCTTTCTTATTCATCACGTTCTCCAATCCTGCCAATATCAATATGCCAACTCTATTGCTACCGTAGTTACAAATTTATAGACTTGTTGAAACAGCATGATCAGCATAAGAGAAATAAACAGCATAATAATCACTCCTATAGCTGTCAGTACAAGGGATAATAAGGTTTTTTTAAAGCCATATTCATGGATTTCCGAAAGTCCTGTAAAAGCCATAACAAATCCCCACAGTTGTGCCAGTAAAACACAATAGTTAAGCAGGATCTGCTCATCATTTAACATGACCATACTCAATAATACCGTGACAAATCGAACTATGATATACGGCACCAGCGCGTAGGCCGTCACCATAAAAATTTCTTTCAATTTGCCCTTTCCATCCAACAAGGTACAAAAGCACCAGTTTGATACGCAAAGCATTCCATAAACCATAACTGTAATGACAGCCACTCGAAGTAAACTAACATCTGTATATACAAAAGGATTCATGTCAAAATCCATTGCCACACGATAAAACACTTCTACAAACAACCATGCAGCTACAATGACAAAATTTACCACAAGTGAATCCTTTTTATTAAATTTCATCTCCTGAAATCCATCCTTTGGATGTAAAATTGTATAGAATGGATATGCAAAAGAACTCATGGTATCGAATCCTGTACGCTTCATTTTCTACTCTTCCTTTCCTTGGTTTTTATCTTTTTCAGAATCTTTTTTATGGAATCAAATCCCATGATCAAGATCAATGCTCCTACTACACAAACAACTATCAAAGTAAAGTTTTCTTTGATGATCTCATTGCGTAATTTACCCTTTGCATCTGAATATCCAACCTTATCCATGCCGAGCTCAAAATACCGCATAGCGGTTTTATAGTCGCCAAATGCCACGTAAGCCTTTCCCATTCCTTTGTATGCAAGGTAATAGTTTGGATTCATCCGTATGACTTCCTCCCAGGGCTCTACCGCCTCCACATACAATCCTTCATTATGTAAGAACACAGCCTTTCTGATCATTTCTCCATAATAGGTCTGTTCCATAACTGTTATAGTATTTTTGCTCGCATCAAGTACCAAAATATCATGAGTACTGTTTGTTTCTACCGATACAGGCATTACAAACAAGCCATTTTGATAACCTATCCCCCCAAAGATGGTCAATAAATTGCATTCTTCATCATACTGATATAACTTTCCACTTGTTGTATCCAGAATAGTAAAGACGTTATCTTCATCTGCTGTTATATCCGAAAAAATGGCATTGCTATTTACCGTCCATGAATTAGACTTCATATCACCAAACTCTGTTTCGTTCAGCACATTGTTGCCAACCGCATTCAATTTAACCACCGGTGATTCAATGGTTGCGCTTATAGGTGAAACTGCATAAATAAAACGATCTTCTGACCAGAATATATTGTTGAATTCCGTAGGCTGAAAACTATACTCAGACTGTGCCCTTTGTTCTTTGGTCATAATACTGCGCCACATATATTCTACAATTACTTCCCAAGTCGCACTGACACTGTTTGCTCCATAAAACCCTTTAAACTCATTGTTGCTATCGATCATAAGTGCACCGGTATTTACATTGCCGGATGTAACATACATGATACCCATATTATCAACAACTATTTTTTGTGGCTTATATGCAACTGTGGGATCTAACAATTCTCCCACTGGTTTTTCATAAATGTGACTGACATTTCCATCCAGATCTGCCACAATAATTCGATTATTTTCTGTATCTGCAATGTATAAAGATGCATTGGACTCTCTAAAAAATATACCCTCCGCTCCTTTAGCCAAGGTTAATATCTCTCCCTGATAAGAAAACTCTCTAATTTCCTTTATACATTTGAAATTTTTATCCAGAATCACCACCCTTGCATTACCACTGTCCAAAATATAAGTAATATCTTTGCTGTCTACAAAAATATCCTGAGGACTGCTAAGGCCTGCACATCCCATAATCTCTTCATCCACAACAAGACTGACCCTATAAGCTTGTGCGGAAGGAACCGCATCTCTGTTCACATTATACGTATATGTTCCACTGTTACCGGAGGCATATGAATAACTGGGAAAAGAAAACAGCAAATATAACAAAGCTGACAACAGTACCCATCTCCTGTACTTCATATAACATCCCTCCCCTATGATTTAATCCCTGAGTGTGCCATCGTCTGTAGCATTTTGCTCTGGGTCACAATAAATGCAAGAATAGGAGGTATCAAAAGTAACAAGGTTGCAGCGGCTGTCACCCCGGTTCTGGCAATTCCTCCTGCACTAATCTGCCCCAATGCAGAAGGTAAAAGCTTCAGCGCCTCATCATAGACAACTCCGTTAGATCCTGTATTCCAAATACTGGTAAAAGCCAATACTACCACAGTAAGTAACGCCGGCTTCACGTTCGGCATTACTATATGCAGAAAAATTCTAAACTCACTTGCTCCGTCTATTCTGGCAGATTCCAGTATTTCATCCGGCACCTGTAGCATAAATTGACGCATGAGAAACATTTGAAGCGGAGAGGCAATGGAAGGCAGAATCAACACCCAATATGTATTGATCAGTCCCAGTTTCGCTTTTATAATATAAGATGGTATTGCTGTTACCCCACCTGAAAACAGCAGAGTGGTCATAATTAACTTCCATAATATCTTTTTCCCTGCAAATTCTTTTTTTGCAAAGGGATAGGCAGCCATTGCGCCAATCATCACACAAAGCGTTGTAGATACAACACTTATAAATACACTGTTAAACAAATACCTGTTAAATGGTATGGTCAGATTGGTAACCAATTGAAACAGCTGGGTGAAATTTCTTTCCGTGGGGTTGGTAACATATAGTCTGGGCGGGAACAGAAAAATCTCTTCCGGAGGCTTAAATGCAGATACAATGTTATACCATAGCGGTAAGCCCATAAACACAGCAAATATTGCCAACAATAGAAAAATCAAAAAATTTCCACCGTGAGAACGATTCAGTTTCTTTCTGATATGTAACCTTTTCATATTCATTCTCCTCTCGAGCTTTAATCGTCTACCAGCAACTTTGTGATCACATGGTTAGTCAACATCATAGCAAGCAATAATATAGTGGAAACAGCACAGGCATATCCCAGTTCATATCTCACATTGCCATAATCATGGATATGACTTATAATCGTATGTGTAGCATAATCTGTAGACGGAAATCCATTCAATGCCATGGGTACAGCTCCTACTGCAAAGGAACTTGCAATCTGCATCACTGCACCAAAGAGCAGTTGGGGTTTCATTTGGGGCAAGGTCAAATGCCAAACCTCCTGAAACCTGTTTCGGATACCATCTATAGCTCCTGCTTCATAAAGAGTCTCATCCACAGTCTTAAAACCGGCCATAAATGAGAGAAAGCTGGTACCCAAACTAAGCCAAAGCTGTACCACGATACATGCGGCCATCATGTAATCCGGATCAATTAGCCATTGAATAGGCTCATTAATCAATCCCAATTTCATCAGGGCACCATTTAACACTCCATAACGATCTCCACTTAATATAAACTGCCAAATCACATAAATACTGGATGTAATGGATGGAGCATAAAACACCAAAGTCATAAAAGCTCTGACTTTTTTAGGTAATTCATTGATAAACCATGCAAACATAAAACAGGCTATATAACTGAGTGGGCCTGTCAAAAATGCAAATATCAACGTGTTTTTAACCGCAATCATAAAAACATCATCATTCAGAAACATGCTCCTGTAATTATCAAGTCCGATAAAATTCGGAGTTTGCAGCATATTGAAATCTGTAAAACTCAGTACAATGGCTGCAACCACAGGAATAACCACAAAGACAAAGAAAAATATTATGAACGGTGCGATCATGAAATAAATGATACGATCCCTATATAGTTTCCTTGTCAATTTTTTTACTCGATTCATTTATTGACATATCCTCCGATCAATTATTTTCATAAAATTCTTTTCGTTTACGTTCAATTTCCTCATTGATCTTTACTGTCCAGTTGGTTAGAAGCTCTCTTACATTAGCTCCATCGTTGATTACACCTCTGTAGGTGTTATCAATACCACGCGTCACGTAATAATCTCCGGGAACAATAGGAATATACTCCAAATACTGTAATTGCTCCTTTAAAACTTTCAGTTCCCTGTTGGTCCAACCAATATTATCCAAGGTCTGCAGATTTGTAGTGTCATATCTTGCAGCATATCCCATTACCGCTTCCAGATCATTGGCATATCTTTGCTGCGTTTCCGCGCTGGACCACCATTTTATAAACTCCCAGGCGGCATCTGTATTGTCACTGTGACTGAACATCACACAACCAATTCCACCGCTGACTGCCTGCGTATAATCCACACTGCCATCTGCCCTGACTGTTCCGGGAATCGGATACATCTCCCATAGTCCATTAATTTCCGGAGCCGAATATTTTAGGCTGTTATATGTGGCATAAGATGCAATACCAATAGGCATTTCGCCGGTCCTGAATCTACTTAAGAAATCAAAAGTTACCGGAAAGTCATACTTGGTATAAAATTCTGTATATTGCGTAAATGCCTCAACAGCTACATTTTCATCAAACAAAACCTTTGTCTTTTCCTCGTTATAGTAACTGCCGCCTTTCTGATATAGCAAAGTTGCAAATCCGGGAACTGTAGCAAGTGTCATATTATTTCTCTGTAGTACCTGAGTCACGTCATACATCTCATCCCAAGTGGTCGGCACCTCAAGCCCAAGCTGCTCAAAAATATCTGTACGCACAAACATGACACTGAACGCACTGGAATTAGGTATACCGTAGGTTCTGTTCTCTAAGGTAAACGGAATATCTGCTCCCTCTATGTACTGATCGATCAATTGATCAAAACCGTCATATCCATCCAATTCTTCCAAAGCGCCTCTCAAGGCCAGATTTACTACGGTTGAAGCATCAATACCAAGTGCCACGTCTGGACCATTTCCAGCCACCGTAGCCTCGATCAATGTACCCTGTACCAGCTCTAGATCCACTTCAATACCTGTCATGGGTGTAAAAATATCTGTAATCATAGACTGTAGAATCTCATACTGGTCATTACCGGTATTAAACCATACCTTAATTACTTTATCTTCATCCTGGAACTTTTTCTCCTGCTTTGAAAAAGATGCTATGAAAGTCCCTGCCTGAAAAGACATCCACTCCCACAAATTTTCCTTTGCTCTGGGCATCTCCATATCCGTGGATAAAAGAACAATATAATCTATGTCCAATGCCTGGTTCTGATATTGCGTCAGTTTGGAACTTAAGCTGTTGATATCATTTTTAAAAAATTCAATACGTCCCTTATACGTTAGACTTTCCACGTCATCCGCATAGCTTTCCAGATTATATGCAATATCCTCAAAGAAAGCTGTCTCACTGCCCTTACCTCCAACAACCTCTATCATATAATCTGCCACCTGGAACAACAGCTCAGCATTTTCAAGAAATTGACCAGACAAGCCAGGCAGCTGTCTTTCAACATAATAATCCCTGTATGGATCCGGATCACTACTGGTAATCATGACAACATCCAGATACATCTCATTCAGATTTGTGATAACAGTCTGTAACGTTTCCATAGTTGTGCTCATATCACCGATGACATTTTCCATGGTAATAACATGTTTTCCGGCAGTCAGATAGATACTATATGGTTCATATTCATTTCCAATCACAAGATTCTTCCAGGAATCAGTATGATTAAACCTCACGGCATCCAGCTCCTTAAAAGGAACTTCTCCATCTATGCTTATCTTTCTTGAGCTGAACAAACCGTCCAAATAACTCTGTCTGTACTTGACTCCCAAATTATAAAAACCATCCGTAGGCACGTCTATCTCCCAACTGATCCATTGCCCAGGCGCACTCCACTGACTACCGCCTCCATAATTGATCTTGATCAGAGAATAATCCATAGGTTGTGTCAAGGGACTGGTTCTATCACTGTCAGGCCATAAAACAGAAGCGGATTGCTGATAATAATTCTCAGCTTGAAAAATCTTCAAAACATCCTTCGGCTCTATATAGCCTCTTTGTTTGTAGAGTGATACATAATCTTGGTAATCAAACTTATAAGGTTCCTGCTTAATGCACATGCTTTCCAATAACAGCGGTGTTCCTTCAAAGCACAAAGTAATCTCGTGCTCTCCTTCCTCAAAATAAAATGGTAAATTTCCACCTATACCGGTCTGATCATATAAAAATTGTGTTCTCCATTCTGACAATTGAACGGCATTCGGACGAAGATCATTTCCAAATTCATCCTGACGGATTTCTTCATTTTCATACACACGACTTAAAACACAACTATTTGCCTCAACATAAGGGGATTCACCATCGATCAGAATACCGAAAATAATCTGCGCATTGTGTGTTATGATTGGACAATAGGTTAACTCAATGTTATATAATCCGCTTACCGGTATATTGGCCTGAAAAGTTACTTCTGTATAACTTTCTCCAATACGAAGCCCTTTCTTTGAGCCCTCTTTATTGTGATAAATCATGGCACTTCCGGCATCATTCTGTTTAAATTTTGTTACATCAACAACAAACTCTTCTTCAGGCCTTTTTGTGTTTTCATGCTCCTGTGTAAAATCATAAAATGATTTTCTCTCTCCGGCACTTGACTGGACATCCGGCATCCAGATGAGGAGCGAAAATGTTAAAACAAACAAAATGATTTTATTTTTTTTACTAGACATATTTTTCCTCCTGATTATTGTTTATAAGGAAAGGTTATCACAACACGCGTACCACAGATTCCTTCTTGATCACGTCTTTGTACAGTAACTCCATATTCACTTCCAAATATCAATTTGATTCTTTCATTAATGTTACTCAAACCGACATTGGTATGATTTATTCCTTCTATAGATTGCAGTGTACAATTCAAAGCATTCATTTCCATAATATCAATCCCGGTTCCGTCATCTTCCACCGAAATATACAACCTATCCTCTTTCTGGCAGGCAACAACATTAACATTCCCGTTATATCCTTTCAGCTTAAGACCATGATTTACAGCATTTTCCACTAGCGGCTGAATGGATAGTTTGATCACATTGCACGTATATAGACTTTCATCAATGTCCCAGTGAAATACAAGCTTTTCTCCATAACGTATTTTCAAAATATCTGTATAAAGCTTTGAATATTCTAACTCCTCACTTAATGGAAGAATAATATTGTTTGTTTCCAATATAAAACGATATAATCGGGCAGTCTTACTGATCAACTTGCTTGTTCTGTTCTTTTTCCCGATTTCCTCTATAGAATTCCACTTGATAAGCTCCAATGTATTGTACAAAAAATGTGGATTCATCTGAAACTGCAGAGCCATAGACTGGGCCCACTTCAAAGCCTGCATTCTCTCCACAAGCTCCTCATGCATTTGCTTATTTGTGTGCAAAGTATTCAAAATGTTGCTTGCTACAAACAACACTTCCCCAGACTGCTTTGTATTTTCAGCATTTTCCAGATACATTTGTGGTTTCAACACAACGTCCACTATTTTTTTTACAGGCAAATATGTAATATATGCGATAACAAAGGAAACCAGAATACTCGTTATCACACCAATAAGAATCGTGTAAAACATTGTATTCCACAAGAATCCCACATCCTCAGCATAGGCTGACACGTCAGTAACCAATGCATATTTCCAAACTTTTTGTTCAGATTCTTCTGTAGAGACAACCCAGGCTCCCTGGTCTGTAAAAATCTCCGTAGAATTGGTTTTTACACGGTTGACCGCGTTCCTATACTTTTCCCTAAGAGCTTCTTCTTCCGTGAAATAATCCAGCTGACTGCAGTACATAATGCGACCGCTGATATCCACAATAAAGAATCTGCCTCCTTGCTCTATGTTTTCATTCTCCATCATTTCTCTGAGTGCCTGCAGCCCTATATCAAATGCTACAACACCAAGACTTTCACCTTTTTCAGAAAACACGGTCTTACACAACAGGATACTATTCTCATCATCCACAAGTATCCATTGAGGATCAAAGGGAATTTCTTTATAAACATAGTACCATTTACCCTTATTCTCATACTCCTTGCTGTTCATAACGAGATTTGCATCCAAAATCTGTTGATTTACTCCGGAATAAAGGTAAATCGCTTTAATATACTGATTCAACTGGATATATTGCTGTAATGTATTTTGCACTTGCCTGGCCTTATCATGATATTCCTCATCAATCTCTTCCCTGTAAATTACCGATATCACATCTTCTTGCAACAACAGTTGATCTAATACATCAAAAATGCTCTGCATAATATTGTCTGTTACACTCACACTTTTTTGTAGCAGCTCTTCATTCATTTCCATCATTCTATGATCCATCTCATCATTAATATTGTTGTAATTAAAAGCAATCACAATAGTAATAGGCAACATGAGACCAATCATTACACACAAAAAATTCCGAAACAGCTGACTTCTGAAATTATAGCTTTTTATATAGGATAATGTAGATTTTCTTGTTTTCATCATGACAGTACACTGCGGCGGTATTCCGCAGGAGAACAACCAGTAAACTTTTTAAAGGCGTGAGAAAAATGAGGCGGCGAGGGGAAGCCTACCCTTTGCCCGATCTCAGATACTCCAAGCCGACTATTTTTCAGTAATTCAATTGCCTTCTGCATTCTTGTACGTCTGATATAATCAGAAAGATTTTCACCTGTAGCCACTCTGAACATACGTCCAATATAATCGGCATGAAGGTAGCACACTCCAGCCAGAGCATCATTCCCCAGGTCACCTGACAAATTATTTTCTATATATTTTTGCAACAGTTCAATAACATCAGTCCTGTAACTTGCCCTTATTTCCTTAAGATGCATATCAAGGACCTTAAACTCCGTCACCACCTCATTTGTGATTTCTTCAAAACTTTCTTTTTCATGGATATTGCTATAATCAAATTTGCCATGCGTAATCTCGCGTATGTCAATATTTCTGTATCCATATTCACGTTCAATCATAAAGAATAGATTTTTAATAATAAACTTTATATCCGCACAGGATAACGCTTTCAATTCTCCTTTCATCTTGTCAATTTCTATCATCAGTTGCATGGTATTTCCCATATCCAGTTCTGCTACAAACAGTGTATATTTTGAGACAATGTGCTGATATTGGATCTCATTGATTTCACCCAGGTATTGTTCGTCCTTTTTTATTAGCAAGAAATCTCCTGTTACTAGATCACTGACTTTTTCTACAACATGTAATACCTCGCATGAAATGTTTTCCAACTTAACATGACCTTCCAATCCACAAAGTAACTCTTGAAACTTTTTACTACAATGATCTTTCAGCCTTATGATGCTCTCCTGTTGATCAAGTGAGATTGCCATCACACTCCAATACGGCCCACCGTCATTTATCACGAAATAAAGAAAATTTCTGCTTTTAGAAACCAATAATGTTCGTAGTACACAATCAATGTTTTTTAATTCATCTTCTGCAACATCCGGCAATGTAACACTAATTTTAAAGACAAACAGCGGTGAATCAGCAATACTTTTATCGATATCAAATATTTTAAAGTAAAGATACAATTCATTTATTGAACTGATTTGACCGGCCAACAAACTTTTCAAAAAATTTTTCTGAAGAATATACAATATTTCATCATCGACAAAACCACGTTTTTTCTTTATTTCTGTCTCACTGTCAAGCTGTGTTTTTATTTTTTTTAAAGTATCTTCCAGATCATCTTCATCTACCGGCTTTAACAGATAATCAATCACCTGATATTGTATTGCTTGTTTTGCATATTCAAAATTATTGTATCCACTTATAATCACAATTTTGATATTGGGAAAGTCCTTGCGCAGCTCCATGGCAAGCTCAAGTCCATCCATTCCACTCATTACAATATCTGTAAGTACAACATCGCAAGAATTCTCCTGAATATAATTTAGGGCCTGTCTGCCTTCTTCAAAAGAACCTGCGATTTGAAATCCAAGTTCTTCCCAATCTACGCATCTCTCTAATCCATGCCTCACATTGAACTCATCTTCTACAATTACTAAATCATATAACATGCTTTTCCTCCCCTAGTATCATTATATGAAACATTGTGTCGATCAACAATTTCTTATTTCCGACATTCTTACATTTTAACGACTTCTTTTTGATTTTATACGATATCAGTATACATAAAATAAAAAGTGCGGCAAAACGCCACACTTTTCTTTATAAAAGTCACTTGATATTTCATATTTGAGGAATTTGATCCAAGCGATAATCCTCTACCTGATTCCTTTTTCTACCTTTCAACCATTTCCCTCTTGTAAAGTCCGGAATCGGTACTGGTAAACCTCCCATTGCCACAGAATCCTCACTTAATGTCGTAATTGACATCCATGCAGCTGCATCATAAACATCAATTGGTACATCAACTTTTTTCGCTGCGCTTTCAAAAAAGGCCCGAAGTACAAGCCAATCTCCGCCGTCATGACCTCCTTCTATCTTCTGTGACGCAAACTTTTTCCACAATGGATGACTATAATCTTTTGCATATTCTTCTGCATTGTCCTTGCAGTGCGCCCAGTCAAACTTTCCCCAGTCAATATCCCCTTCGAAGTCCATTGCAATATCCAGATGCACAGCATCCGTTGTCTCTTCATAATATCCTCTGGTTCCACGCACGGTAAATCCCCTGGAATAAATTCTTGGAAGGGTGGTATCCAAAGTCAGGGTGATCGTCTCTCCACCTGCACAGCGAATAATAGTGGTAATAAAGTCTCCCTGCGCAAATTTTTCAGACGCAAGACAATGTTGTGCTCCCTCTCTTCGCAACATATAGTCGTTCATCCCGCTTGCTTTTGAGGCTATCGATACCAGCGATACCATGCGGTTTCCTTCGTTAATATTGAGAATTTTTGCAATAGGTCCTAACTCATGAGTAGGATAATTATCGCAGTTACGCATGAGATAATTTCGCAGACGATAATGTCTGTTTTCTTTTCCATAACCAATCTCATAACGGATATCATGATGGTATCCACCGTCACAATGTACAATCTCCCCAAACAAACCAAGTTTTACCATGTTCAAACACATCAGTTCTCTCTTTGTATAGCAGCAATTTTCCAGTAGCATACAAGGCACTCCTGTCCGTTCGCTGGTTCGAACCAACTCCCAGCAATCCTCTACGGAATATGCACCGCCAACTTCCATTCCTGCATATTTCCCGGCCTCCATGGCGGCACATGCCACCTCTACATGGGATTCCCAAGCGCAACTGATAACCACGGCCTGGATCTGATTTAAATTGACCAACTCCTTATAATCCTTTGTAGTCAAAGGAATGTTTCCCCTGTTCTTTTCTATCAGCTTCGCTGCATCCTGCATCCTGTCCTGATATTCATCACAGACAGCCACAACCTCAACATCATTCATTTTCAGAATTGTGCTCAGCAGATCCATTCCTCGGCAACCCAAGCCAACTATGCCAATTTTAAGTTGTTCCATAATATGCCTCCTTTTACTTTATTTCTTCAACATCTCATGTAGCCAACAACAATTTATTACTTTCTCCATTAACATTCCCTGGGTATAGTAATAATGATTGGCGGCCTCATAACCGATGCTAGGATTTCTCTTCATGATGGCACAAACAGCTGTTGCCAGTTTAATCTCATCTTCAAGAATTTCTAATAGCAATTTTTGATCTGACCCATCTGGATTTGTCACATACCTTTCTCGCGTACGAATAAATCTGATTTGATTCCAAGATGATTTAAACTGTGCATAGGTACAATAAGCGATATCCTTCAGTTCACATTCCGGTAGTGGCTGTAACTTCTGCAGTCCCACCGCCCACTTCTCGCTTAGGACTTTAAATTGATTTTCGAAAATCTCCTCCGGATATATGGACCTCCAACGTTTTAAATCATCATAAGCGTAACAAGTCATTGTAGAGGAAAATCCGGTGGGCTGCAAAAATAAGGGATTAGAAACACCACCATTTTGAGGCCCAAAATATAGGGTATCAATGTCAAAAGGAAACTCACGAAAAGCATCACTGAAGATATCCGTTGCTTCTCTGACATTCTTGGAATATTGTCCGTATAGGGTTTTATAAATGTCAATGCAACTGTCCTCTGTTCCTTCCGTATCAAAAAAGAGTTCTGAAACAATTCTTATATTAGGGGAGGGATAACCGCCTAGCGTCCAACTGAGCATCAAATGCTCTACGCCTTCCTTTTTTAACTCTTTCATATTTTCAGTCAAAAGTGAATATACAGGAAGGTAAGGTATGGTAGAACACTCCCAACTGTTATTGATCTGCAGCTTTGCCGCACAGGCATGTCCTGTATTTCTGGCGTGTTTCCATTCTCTTCTTGCAATATCACCAATTCCACAGGCAGAAATTGAATAGTCATTTACCTTTCCCTCTATACCACCTACATTTGTAGGCAATTCGGTCTCACGGTTGGACATTAAAATCACATCCTTAGGCATCAATGAAATACACTTATCTACTTCCTGTGCGTTCATAAAGTCGCCCATTCTCCAGGACCAATCCCATGCAATCACTTTTATATTGGAATTGATTTTATGTGCACTTTCTGCAATAATCCTGTTTACTTCAGCGATCACCTCATATTGCTTTCTGCTCCTGCATCTGGGACATGTCATTTTTGTGTTGAGAGAATAGCAGTTTGTAATATTCTCAGAACGAGTTATGGTAAAGAAGCCTCCCAAATCCGGGACACATTCACATACTTTCGCTATCCCCTCTGCCAAATAGTTTTGAATATCAGGTTGAGATGTACATAGGCAACCGTATCCATCTCTGGAATTTCCCAGCAATTCCGGATATTGATCAAAAAATTGCAAGGGCATGGCTCTGGGTTCATTTATATAGAGATATATTTTTATACCAAAACGCTTTGCCCGACTGACAAAATCCTTTAAATGGTTCAGGCGCAACTCCCACCCCTCCGACAGAGAAGGAAGAAAAGGAAACACAGTCAATCTGTATAAGACTGCCTGAATCCAAATACCATTAATTCCCGTCCTTGCATAACTTTCCAACAAGGAATCCGGACAAAACACAGTACTGGGAACATCCAACGCATCATTGTATAAACCACTGAAAGCATAGATAAAACGAGTGCGAAAAGAAGGGCGTCTCCTTATATCTCCACAGCGAAAATACATGCCTCCATTTTGCAGACTCATATCCTCCAAAAACATCAGTGCACGCAAAATTCCTGCACTGTCCGCCGCTTCTATAACAATTTTATCACGTTCTAAGAAAATCCTGTGATATTCTTCTTCCTCCTCAATCAAACGCAATACAATTTTTTGATCGCCCTTTCCTTTTAAAGAAACCTGCCACCTACTATAAATATTCTTACAAAAACGCGCAACCATATCAGGAACAACATCATCCTCTGTTATATCTTCAATCCCCCAGGAAGAATCAATGATAAAATCATATTCTTCACATGGATGTATAAAAGTATCTTCCAAATGTGCTGAGTAAAAATCAAAGGGTTCCCTTTCATTGTCACACTTTATCAAATGTTTTTCCATGGATTTTTTTAGCAATCGGGTCCGTTCTTCTTCCATTTCCGTAAGCTCTCTATACACTAGCTGATCGCACTCCGGCTTCACGAATCCCAGTTTATTATCCAGAAAATCCTCCTCTTTCAAAACAAGTGCCAGTCTGTCCTCATTCCATCCAAGAAGACATAACAACTGATCATAAGAAAGCAAATGCCAGTTGGCCCGAATAATAGATATGTACCCCAACCGTAACCATGCCGAAACATCCTTTTGCTTTGGCAAACCCATTTTTTCAGCCTGCTTTTCCACATTTTCTACATTTGTCTGTAAAACCAGTGCCAACCGTTCTTTGGGTACTATATCCCAATTTCTAAAGATAAAAGCCTGCATTCTTGTAGGAAAATATTCTATTTTAACTGCTCTTCCTTTTATTTGAGGTAGCTGAATTCCACTAACTTTCTTCATGCACTTTTCCTCTTTTCTCCTTTAAAAAAGACGATTTTTATCAAAACCTGCATATTTTAAAAACTCATTTGCTATGATCATCGCTCCTGTTTGATTGGGATGTACACGATCCCATGCAACAAAACTGGAATGTCTGATCGTAAAAAATTGATCAAATGCACTTTGAAGATCAACAAGAATACAACCGTTCTTATGACTGATTTCCTTTATAATTTTTCCGTATTCATCCAGTCTTTTCCTCATCGCATCTTCCCGGTTGATCTCCATATAAACAGGAGTCATAAGGAAAATTCCCTTTACAACAGGCTTTGCTCTGGTAACCATCTCCTCCATATTGGCATAAAATGCCTCTGGCAATACATGATCTTCTGTAATAGCTGGCGTATCAAATTGTCTCCAAACATCATTGACACCTATTAAAATGCTCAGCCATTGAGGTTTTAAATTGATCACATCCTGCTCATACCTTGCAAGCAAATCTTTACTGGTATCTCCACTGTTTCCTGTATTGGATATACGAAGATTTAATTCCGGATAAAACACATTGATAAAACTTTCCACTGTCCGCACATAACCTGGACCGACTCCTTCTCCGAGGCCTTCTCCCACAGGTCTTTTACGCCCAAAATCCGTTACAGAGTCCCCAGTAAATAATATCCTATCATTCTTTTCAAACAACATAAAAAATCCTCCTTAATGATTGATAACTATCATTATAAGGCATTTCAAATAAAAAAAACTTACGTATTGCCGACTTTTTTATATTTCACAGACAATTTTTTCCCTTCACAATATAGGACCAAAGCATGGGAATCGTTTCAGTATGTAAAACACAACATTTTTTGTAAATTTTACTTGCATTATTTCCTCATATCTGGTAAGATATCAATGTTGCGAGTATAACTCAAATTGAGGAGGTGTCAAGATGGCTAAGTGTGATATTTGCGGTAAGGGCATTCATTTCGGTAACAATGTGAGCCATTCTAATAGAAAGACTAGTGCAATATGGCATTCTAACGTTAAGAGCGTAAAGTGCAAAGTTAACGGCGGTTCCAAGAAAATGCATGTTTGCACAAGCTGCTTAAAATCTGGCAAAGTAGAAAGAGCTTAATCTACTGTTTAAAATGATGCAAAAAGAGGTTCGATGAAATCATTCATCGAACCTTTTTATCGTCTTATTTTGCATTCCTCGCCTTAAATTGCTCCACGATAGAGATCATTTCTTCTGAAGGGTTCGACACAACTGCCGAAGCCTTAATCTTGCAGAGCGGATTCTCCCGAACATGTTCCACTGCTGCAGTCACAGCAGCCACACTTCCGGACACAAACACCAAACAGTTTCCTCCGCACTTTGTATCTTTGGTGACGTAAGATACATCCGCTATTTTCAACATCTGATCCGTTACAATCACCGCATTGGCTGCGCCTTCCACATTTACCAATCCGAATGCACTATATGATAACATATGTATTCCTCCCTCCTCTACTTGTTGATGGTCATTGCCATTGCCGCCTCAGTGCCTTCCGTAGGTGCGGCAATGATGGTGTGAGACACAATTTGAGCGATAGGCTCTGCTGTTCTTAGAGCCACCTCCATGGCTGCCTTCACGTCGGAAATAGTACCCCTCATTTTCACACAGGCGCCTGCTTTGAGACGATTTCTCTCCACAGCCTGTATTTTCACTGCTGCAGCCTTTGCTGCTGCATCCAAAGCCACAAAACAGGCACATTCATTATCCAACTCAAAAATGCCGATGGCCATCTTAGTATAGTCACTGCTCATATGCTTGTACTCCTTTATGATAAAAATTGAAAGTCGCCGTGAAACAAATTTTATTCACAACAACAAATATAACCTATAAACGCCAAAAGCGCAATAATAATAAATCCAACCAGTATGCTGTGCAGGAACATCATAATTAGCATACCTGCCGCCACTGCAAAAGCCAATAAACCGATCAGATTTTTCGTATCCATGTTATGCACACTCCGCAAATGTCTCTTCCTTATCAGCATATGCGAAGTCGCTTCCGGATGTTACGCCTGGGTCTTTGTCTCCACTTCTACCACAACTTTTTCCTCATCCTGTGGGAAAGCAATATTCACTGCATCACTGTCAGGCATTATTTCTTCTTTTTTAGAGGTGAACTTATCAAGAATATCAGGGATCATATCCAATATCTTGGTTACAGCATCCTGATTACGGATATTCACAAGCTTGGTGGAACCGTTTTTGATCACAAGAACCGCACTGGGTGTCATCTTTCCGCCCAGACCACCACCGCCTTTGTTTCCCTTTTTATCTTTATCTACGTTCAGTCCGGCACCGGCGCCAACGCCAAAACTTACATCTACAAGGGGCAGAATGATAGTATCACCAATCTGGGTAGGTTCTCCCACAACTGTTTTTGTGGTCAAAATGGATTCCATTCCCTTCATCAGAGATTCCACAACATTTTGAAATTGATTTTCTGCCATTTATTTACCCTCCTTCTTTAATTGCCTGATAAACGCCCGAAGCTGTCTGTCAAAAACAACCCCCAGTACATTTTTAAAAAACACAACAGCCCGGATCCTGCCTTTTACAGACCAATTTCCCTGAAATACTTTGTTTTCAAAATCAGGGGTAATGTTTATATGATTGCCCAAAATAGGAAACAACATACCATAGACAGCCAATACATAACCGGTTGTATCCGGCTGGCCGGTTCCTATCAATAGTTCCCCATGTAAAGTTCTGGGAAAAACATGACGCAATACTTTTACAATACGTTTCCTGCACCTTATAAACAACCTTCTGTTGTCCTGATCCCTTAAAACTTCCCAATAATACTTTATTTTATCACAGACGTTGCTGATTGTACACTTTTTTTCTATTTTAGATAAAGAATCTGTCTTTCTTTTCGTCTTTTCTTTCGTCTTTACGTCCGGTTTACTTTCCATACAGGGCTTCGGATCCTTTGAAACGCTCTGAGGCTTTGTTTCAGCCTGCTCCTTAGGTTCTTCATTTCCAAAACTGATTCTTCTGACTTTGATACCTAAAAACTTTATGATAATCTGCCCAGGCTCAGGATAGACATAGGATATAGACAGCAGATGTGCAAGCCAGGTTGCCTTCGCCCTGCATTCCAAATTCTCCTCCATACGCCCGGAGAATTGATATCTGACAGGCACAAACATGATAACCGATGTGACGATCAGGACCAGTCCTAACAGACACAGCAGTATGATCCCGATAACAGCTAATACCTGTAAAATAATTTGGATCATAATAACCTCACTTTTTCGTCTCTCTCTCCAATAAATAGGATTTCAGATCACAGTCACCCTTATACGCAAAACATTCCTGCGTGATTTGAATGATCAGGGATACTGCTTCATCATAGCTGGACGCCAGACCTATTACAGGCCTGTCAAAATCACGATATTGTTTCTGGCAAAGCACTTTCATATCGTAAATTTCCAAAAGATCTTTACCGGCAGCCAGTGTAATAATATATGTATCTTTTTGCGGAATCCCTTTTTTCAGCCGATGCAGGATTCTTTTAGAATGACGCACATTCTCTCCTATATATAGCTGCGAATAAAAAATCATGCGGTATCCTTTCTGGAACATGGACCTGTTTTTAAAACAGAACATCCTAATAACATAGAGTATTAGGATGTTCTCTTTTGACAATTACCCGGACAGTGCCAGAGGTTATTCTTTTTCAATTCAAGATACAAGCTGTATGCTTTTTCCAAAATCTGCCTCTCGTTAGGAAATTTCAGCAGATGGTAAGCTTCATGATACTTGTAAAATCCCGAATCCGTAAAAAACTCCTCTTTTTGTGGTTTGCTGTAATAGCTGTCTGCCATCATCAGATACCAGTGCACTTCCTTCTCGACGGTGTTTTCCGGTACATGAAATGTGTATTCACTTTTCCCGACATACTTAATGATGGATGCCTGCGCACCCGCCTCTTCCATCACCTCACGAAGCGCTGTTTCCTTATATGCTTCTCCTTCTTCCACTGTACCCTTAGGCAAAACCCACCCCTCATATTTATTCTTAAAATTCTTATAGAGCAGAAGGATCTTACCCCGGAAAATAACCACACCGCCACAACTGGTTGCTTCAATCATTGCAATACCTCCCGTATTGGTGTGTCAATATGATACTGACCTGATTACAGTATAGTCCAAAATTGTCTTTATTGCAATGACAATTTTTGCAAAACTATTCTACTCCCCGCTTTTCATGACCGGTGGTGTACTCTGCATAAGGCAGCGGATAGTCCACCTGTCCTTTTAAATAGTGATCAAACGCCTGAAGAACACTGAGCGTCTGTTTATAATCCTCCACTGTAAAATCCAATCGCAAAGCCACTTTATTTTCACGAAAAAGTTGTCCTGCCCTGGCATGCAGGGAAAGGGGGACTGTATTATAAATCACATTATAACAGTGTCTGCAATTGGTATATACAGGAAACTTTTTCCCATAACGATCCTTTATAGAAAAGGAAAAACGATCTTCTTTAGTGCCTGCCATACACTTTTCAAATGTTTTTGCCACGCAATTGGAGGTGATCATCATGGGAAGATGCCCGTAGATAACCTTTTCAAAATCGCCTGTCTTCAACAAATCAGCCTGTCCACGCTCACTTAATTCATAGGGCAGGCAAAAGCCATCCAGCTTATCCTGCCAAAACGCCACCGTCTCTGCATTCCACATATAAAGCCCCGCATCACTGCAGATTGATTTCTCATAATTTTTACTTTTTAACCAGGCATAACCTTCCATCCCCCGTACCATACACCCATCTGCAGCCATAAGTTTGGGAAATAGTTTCTCCAAATATTCATTGTCCCCTTTTCTGATAATATGGGGCAATACAAAATACACCTCTGCTGCAGCTCCAAATACTCTTTCATCAGGCTCCATATCGCTGTCCACATAAAGCCGCTGTATCGATAAATCACTTTTTAAAAGGGCATCTAATTGCTCTCTGCGGGTGATCAGCACATGTAGGCCTTTCTCAGTTTCCTTTTCTTTCCCTGTTATCCCGGTATATGAATCTGGTGATACTGGTGCTTGAGACACAACTCGTCTTTTAGAATAGTCCCCTGCCAACAGATCCATTAACCGAGCTGTCCCTTCTCTGCGTAACTCCTTTACACCTTTTAAAGAATAAAAAATATTCTCTTCCATGTCTATCACCAGTTTGGAAAGGCAAAAGTCTGTATCTCCAAGGGCCGATAGGCCGTCCCTGATATTTTGCTCTGTAACAGGCTGCTTTAAAGCCTTCTGCACTTCCTGCCCTTTCACACAGACACACTGCCCCCCACCTGTCAGCTGAAGCTGAGCGGCCTGGCCTTTGCGAAAGGTTGCTTTCATCTCTATGGGCAAACGGAGTTTTTCATTAAGATAACGCTCGCGTACTTGCTGCAGCACCTTCTCGTCACTGCCACTGTACCCCGGTGTATCAAGAGTGATCATCTCTGCGCCGTTTTTACGAAAATAGTAACCGTTTTCAATCTCAGATCGAATATACAAGGATTCCAGCATTTTCCTATCCTGATCCAAAACCTTATAACCCTCTTTGCCTTTTTCATAATACAGGTCAATGTATTTACGATAAACCGCGGTTACTCCTGCAGCATATTCCGGTTTTTTCATACGACCTTCAATCTTGAAGGAGTCAATACCGGCCTCAATCAATCGGGGCAGGAAATCAATGGTGCACATATCTTTTAGACTTAAAGGATAACCTCTCCCCACTTCCTTGCCGTTTTGCAGTGTCTGATAGGGTAACCTGCAGGGCTGGGCGCACCTTCCCCGATTGCCACTCCTTCCGCCTAGGATACTGCTAAACAGACATTGCCCGGAATAACAATAACACATGGCCCCATGAATAAATGTTTCCAGTTCCAGTCCGGTCTGCTCTTTCATCTCTCTGATTTCGTCTAAGGACAATTCTCTGGCCGGAACAATACGCACCGCTCCATGCTCCTTCAAAAAGCCGGCAGCATGGGACCCCGTTACCGTCATCTGGGTACTTACATGCAGTGGAAGCATAGGAAAATGGTTTTTTATAAAAGAAAAAACACCCATATCCTGCACAATGATTCCATCAAGCCCCGCTTCGTAGAAAGGATTGACATACCCATACAACTCGCCAAATTCTATGTCTTTGATCAATGTATTAAGGGTCAAATAAACTTTTCGACCAAAAATATGTGCATAGCGTATGGCACTGCACAATTCCTCTGTACTGAAATTCTCTGCAAATGCCCTTGCTCCGAACTTACTGCCTCCCAGATATACTGCATCTGCACCGGCATGTATGGCCCCTAAGAAACTTTCATAATTCCCCGCGGGAGCCAACAACTCTACCTTCTTCATCCTTCTTCCTCCACACCAAAGCATCGATCTTGTTCGGATAAAAAGCGCCGCCCGAAAAGGCGGCGACTTGTCATCGATTATGTTCCCTCAACTCTGTTTCAAGCCGGACAATCTTTTTCGCATTTTCATTGATTTCCAGCTGCAACTCTTTTACATTCTTCTCTGTGCTTTCCAACTTGATCTGTGCAGTGATCAGCTCATGCTTCAAGTCGTACAGCTCTTTTTCCTTCGTCTGAAGGTCTTCCTCAAGCATGGTAATCTGTTTCTTAGCCTTAAAATAATCATCAGCAATATTCAACTGCAAGAGCACATTCTGTGTGTCTATGGGTTGCCTGCGAAAGCTGTCAATCTTGTTGTACTCATCAATTTTATTACTGATGTAGGATGCAACTCTCTGCAAATACTCTTCACTTTCATACCCGCTCAGGGTAAAAATCTTTCCGCCGATAATTACTTCGGTTTCTGTTTTAGATGCCATCTCTTTGTCCTCTCGAGGAGACATATACTAAATATGCCCTATCAATAATTGTAAAATACTGAATATATTATATCGTATATTTGTCTTACAATCAAGGGTTTTAACAATAGTTTTATAAACCGGACAGATCCAGAGCGTATTGTCCGTCTTCACGGGTCAGATTCAGGTGTTTATACGCCAATTCGGTTACCACTCTGCCTCTGGGCGTGCGATTGATCAGACCATTCTTGATCAAATAGGGCTCATATACATCCTCAATGGTGCCTGCATCTTCTCCCACAGCTGCTGCAAGGGTATCAAGTCCCACCGGTCCACCGCTAAACTTTAAGATCATAGTATTTAAAATGTTTCTGTCTATATGATCCAGGCCTAATCTGTCCACATCCATCAGATCCAAAGCCGTCCTGGCCACGTCTTCTGTGATAATTCCATCAAAACGCACCTGGGCAAAATCCCTTACACGTTTTAAAATTCGATTGGCCAGTCTGGGCGTTCCCCTACTGCGTCTAGCCAACTCTTCTGCTCCCGCAGGTTCAATCTCCACACCCAGGATCCTGGCTGAATGCAATATGATCAGGTGCAGTTCTGCTACACTGTAGAATTCCAATCGATGCAGCATACCAAAACGGTCCCTTAAGGGTGCGGTCAGCATACCTGCTCTTGTAGTGGCTCCAACCAGTGTGAAATGAGGCAGATCAAGACGAATGGACCGGGCAGAAGATCCCTTGCCGATCATAATATCAATGGCAAAATCCTCCATAGCCGGATAAAGTACCTCTTCCACCTGCCTGTTCAGTCTGTGGATCTCGTCCACAAACAAAATATCACCTTCCTGCAAGTTGTTCAGTACTGCCGCCATTTCTCCCGGTTTCTCAATAGCCGGGCCACTGGTGATCTTTAGATTCACACCCATTTCATTGGCAATGATCCCTGCCAGGGTGGTCTTGCCCAGACCGGGCGGTCCATAAAAGAGAGCATGATCCAAAGCCTCTCCCCGCTGCTTTGCAGCATCTATATAAATACGCAATATTTCTTTAATCTTTTCCTGACCGATATAATCCTTCAAATACTGTGGCCGCAGTGAGCCTTCAATTTTGATATCTTCTTCGGTCAGATTCGTCTCTATGGTTCTCGCCATTTTACCACCCTTTGTCTAAAACAAGTTTTTTAATGCCGCTTTTAACAATGCTCCTGCATCCATATCCTCAGCCGTCGGTATGCTTCTTACAGCCTTTGCTGCCTCTGCATGGCCATATCCTAAGGCCACCAATGCTTCAATAGCTTCCTGATGTGCCGCTCCAATAGCCCCGTTCACAGATTCTTGATAGTTGACAGCCTCTCTGGAAAGAAGTGAATCTTCCAAGGATACTTTATCCTTCAGATCCAGGATCAAGCGTTCTGCCGTTTTACTGCCGATCCCGGGCGCCCTGGAGATTGCCTTGGCATCTCCGGACATGATAGCAAACCGCAAAGTATCCGCATCCATCACAGACAGGATGGCCAATGCTCCCTTAGGACCGATCCCGTTTACTGTGATACATTTTTTAAATATATCCAGGTCATCCCTGGTCAGAAAACCATAAAGCCAAAAAGCATCTTCCCGCACCAGAGTATAGGTGTATATCTTGATCTCCCGGCCGATACCGGGCATCTTTTCCGCGGTGGAAGAAGATATTTTTATGTTATAGCCGATCCCGCCTACATCGATCACTACGTTATCCTCCGTAAGCTCGGCAACCGTTCCTTTTACATAAGCTATCATTTTTAACCTCTTTTGTTACGGGTCATTCTTCGATAAATGATCGTAAAACAAATCAAATGTGTCAACCCCGTCACGATCCAGGTAAAGGGGTAGGAATAATAAAGCACCTCCAGGGTGTGATACTTGGCAAAAATCGTATATATCCACACGATACGGAGCAAACAGGCCCCTGTAAGAGAAACCAGCATGGGCATAACAGCGTAGCCCATTCCTCGCAGAACACCCACTGTAACATCCATGAGTCCACAAAGGAAATACGTGCAGGAAATAATACTTAGTCGGGTCAGTCCAAATGCGACCACTTCCGCCTCCGGTGCATAGAGATGTAAAAGCGGCGTTCCCAGCAGATAGACTCCATTACCCATAACGAACCCCACAACTGCCGCGCAGGCCAGACAATAGAACAATATTTTCTTGATCCTTTGATAGTTTCTGGCACCGTGATTCTGTCCTGTAAAGCTCACCGCTGTCTGATAAAAGGTGTTTATAGAGGTATAAACAAAGCCTTCCAGATTCTGAGCCGCTGAATTCCCTGCCATAGCAATAGAATCAAAGGAATTAACAGAGGACTGTATCAGCACGTTGGATATGGAAAAGAGCATTCCCTGCAGTCCCGCCGGGATCCCAATCCGGATCATCATAAACAGCTTATGTTTATAAAACCGCAATTCTTTGAGACAAAGTTTATACACTGCGTCCGACCGCGCCAGACAGATTACTACCAAAGCAGCAGAGACCACCTGAGATATGGTAGTTGCCAGGGCTACTCCCGCAACCCCAATCCCGCAGACAATTACGAAAAACAGATTTAAAAGTACATTGATCACACCGGCAATCGCCAAAAAGTATAATGGCCTCCTGGTATCTCCTACCGCACGAAGGATCGCACTGCCGTAGTTGTATACCATCATGGCCGGCATACCTACAAAATAGATTCTCAGATAAATATTAGACTGACCAATGACATTCTCCGGCGAATCCATCCACTCCAAAGCATAGGGCGCAATAATACAGCCTACAAAGATCAGCAATGTCCCTCCCACAAGTGCAGTCAGAATCGCCGTATGTACCGTCTCGGACAATTCTTTGTCCTGTCCGGCTCCATAATACCTGGACACCAGCACATTGACACCAACAGATAAACCAATAAAAAGATTGACAATTAAATTAACCAAGGATCCTGTGGATCCCACAGCGGCCAAGGCATCACTTCCCACCCATCTGCCGACTACGATCATATCAGCAGCATTAAAAAGTAGCTGTAAAATACCGGATGCCATCAAGGGTAAAGAAAAAAGTAAAATTTTACTAAGAAGCGGCCCATTACACATGTCTATTTCATATTTTTTCCCTGAGGTCCTCATAATCTTGCCTTTCTATTCTATCATTATTTATTGTTGATATAGTTAATAAGACCCTCTGCAGCAATGATCTTCTGCATGAATTCCGGGAAAGCCTGTCCCTGGAACTGGGTGCCTTTGGTTTTATTATAGATCATTCCGGAATCAAAGTCGATCTCTACCTCATCTCCTGCACCAATATTCTGAGCAGCTTCAGGGCACTCGATGATCGGCAGTCCGATATTGATGGCATTGCGGTAAAAGATACGTGCAAAGGTCTCTGCGATTACACAGCTGACACCTGCCGCCTTAATGGCAATAGGAGCGTGCTCTCTGGAAGAGCCACATCCAAAGTTCTTATTGGCAACAATAATATCACCTTTGTGTACATTTTTCACAAAATCCTTGTCAATATCTTCCATACAATGAGTTGCCAGTTCTGCAGGATCTGAAGAATTCAGATATCTTGCAGGAATGATAACATCTGTATCAACATTGTCTCCATATTTAAAAACGCTTCCGTTTGCTTTCATGTCACTCTACCTCCCTCAATCCAATTGACAGGGACAGGATATCTTACCGGTCACTGCACTTGCAGCTGCCACAGCGGGGCTGGCCAGATAAACTTCTGATTTCACATGTCCCATACGGCCTACAAAGTTGCGGTTGGTGGTGGAGACACATCTCTCACCCTCTGCCAAGATACCCATATATCCGCCCAGGCAGGGACCACAGGTAGGGGTGCTGACAACAGCGCCGGCCTCGATAAAGATCTTTAACAGACCTTCCTCCATGGCATCCATATAAATCTTCTGGGTGGCAGGGATTACGATACAGCGCATACCCTTGGCTACATGTCTGCCTTTTAACACCTCTGCAGCAACCCTCAGGTCATCCAGTCTGCCGTTGGTACAAGATCCGATCACAACCTGATCGATCACAACGTCCTCGGTGATCTCATCAATGGTCTTGGTGTTTTCAGGCAAATGAGGGAAGGCTATGGTGGGCCTTAAGGTACTCAGATCAATGGTATATTCTTCGTCATAAACCGCATCCTCGTCTGCCTCATATACTGTATAAGGTCTGTTGGAATGTTCTTCCATGTAAGCCTTTGCCAGGTCATCCACAGGGAAAATACCATTCTTGCCACCAGCCTCAATTGCCATGTTAGCAATCGTGAAACGATCATCCATAGACAGGTTTGCAATTCCATCTCCCACAAATTCCATGGATTTGTACAGAGCGCCATCCACACCGATCATGCCAATGATATGTAAAATCACATCCTTACCACTGACCCATTTAGAGGGTTTGCCGGTGAGGTTAAACTTGATGGCACTGGGCACCTTGAACCAGGCCTTACCGGTAGCCATTCCGGCTGCCATATCGGTGCTTCCCACACCTGTGGAAAAGGCTCCCAAAGCTCCATAAGTACAGGTATGGGAGTCTGCGCCGATGATCACGTCACCGGCCACGGTCAGACCTTTCTCGGGCAAAAGCGCATGTTCAATACCCATCTCTCCCACTTCAAAATAATTGGTAATCTCATTCTTTCTTGCAAACTCTCTTACACATTTACAATGCTCGGCAGATTTGATATCTTTATTCGGCACGAAATGATCCGGCACCAAGGCAATCTTATCCTTGTGGAACACACCCTCCACCTTCATTTTCTCCATTTCCTTGATGGCCACCGGGCTGGTAATGTCATTGCCCAGTACCAGGTCAAGATCCGCCTCGATCAGCTGGCCTGCGGTTACCTCCGCAAGACCTGCATGGGCAGCCAGGATCTTTTGTGTCATTGTCATTCCCATTATGCTTTCTCCTCCAAAAATTTAAAGTTTGTTGATGATCTCGGTGGAGGCCGCTATAATGGCTTCCGCCGTACCTGCTGCGTATCTGGCAGTCAGGGCCTCATAACCGCCCTCATCAAAGGCAGATTGTACAGGATAATATCCCTCATATCCGTTGGCCGCACAGGCAGTCATGGTAAGCGTGAATTTGGAATTTGCTTTTACCTGACGTCCAATCTCGGTAAAGGGTTCTCCGGGAAATCCCGCAAACGCCACATCTCCCACCGATACTGCTGTAATATAAAGTACCTTCTCATCGGGAAGGGACATTAACTCTACAATCCTAGTTGCCTCTGCAACGATCTCTGTCCTGCGCATACCACTTTCCCCGGGTACGGCTGCCTCAATGCCTTCCCGCTTATAAATATCGCTGATACGAATGGACTCTTCCACCTGATCAGGACGTCCTTTATTATACTTTACAGTAATATTCTTCTGCGCATAGGCAACCTTTTCCCCTGACAGTTCTTCTGCCAATTCATAGTTTGCGATAACAGACAAAGCGATCTTCTTACCCATATACTTTGCGCGAAGATAACCGTGCGCCTCGGGCCCGCCACTTCTACGAACATCAATATGATTGGTATCTCCCTGGGCACCATTTAGATACATGCAAAGAGAATTGTCGATCATCTTTTCATAGGTGTCACGTACAAACTTGGGGAAATCGGCAGACAAACTGCAGCCGCCGATCACATCGGGATGCACCTGGAAGTTTACGATACCAATCTCCGGCTTGTTCTCACGCTTCAGGATAAGAAGGGAAGAATTTTCATCCGGAGTTCCCAGTGCATGATCAATGTCAGGATTCTGCCAGCCCGGATTGGTGCGCACACTGCCATCCTTCATACGGAATCTGCGTATGAAAGCCACATCCTTTGCTTCTCCTCTGGTATAGAGCATTTTGGTAGGTGCCATATCCTTCACTGCCAAGGTGGCCGCATCACAAAGCCGCTTGCCCAGCCACTGTATGTATTCCGGATTCTCCCGAACACCTCTGGCATTCGCTGTACAAGGTCCCAAATGGGTGTGGGTGCAGGCAATAAACACACCTTCCGCATCTGTACCGATGGTTCTGGCAATTTCGGGTCTATACTCGTCCATCAAAGACTGATTGAAACCAATCAGGTCAAGGCTCATTACTACTGTTCTCTTTTCACCGTCATCAAAAGCCACTGCTGTGGCATAAAGGGGATCCCGCACTCCGTCAGCATAACGGGTAGCAAAATAGCCTGATACCGTAATGCCAAGCGGAGGCGTGATATCAACTCTTGCAAATCCTGTCTGCAACATTGTTATAACGCCTCCTCTCCATGAGAATAATTATGATCTTAGTTATTGATGAATTTATCTTCCTCGTTGTTCCAGCTGTACAGCTTACGGATATCCTTACCAACTACCTCTGAAGGATGCTCAGCAGCAAGCTTTCTCATAGCCTTGAAGTGAGCCTGACCACCGGCAGCAGACATATCCAGCAGGAAGTCCTTTGCAAAAGTACCGTCCTGGATGTCTTTCAGGATCTTCTTCATGGTCTTCTTGGTCTCCTCGGTAATAATCTTGGGACCTGTGATGTAGTCACCGTACTCAGCGGTGTTGGAGATGGAATATCTCATGCCTTCGAAACCGGACTGGTAGATCAGGTCTACGATCAGCTTCATCTCGTGGATACACTCAAAGTATGCATTTCTGGGATCATATCCGGCCTCAGTCAGAGTCTCGTAACCAGCCTGCATCAGAGCACAAACGCCGCCACACAGAACTGCCTGCTCACCAAACAGGTCGGTTTCGGTCTCTGTTCTGAAAGTGGTCTCAAGAACACCTGCTCTTGCACCACCGATAGCTGCCGCATAAGCCAGAGCCTTATCCAGTGCCTTACCGGTAGCATCCTGATGAACTGCAACCAGACAGGGAACACCCTTACCGGCCTGATACTCACTTCTTACAGTGTGTCCGGGACCCTTAGGTGCGATCATGGTTACATCAACATACTTGGGCGGTACGATCTGATTAAAATGAATATTAAAGCCATGTGCAAACATGAGCATATTACCCTCTTCCAGATTGGGCTCAACATCCTTCTTATACATGGAAGCCTGCAGTTCATCATTGATCAGGATCATGATGATGTCGGCCTTCTTTGCAGCCTCAGCAGCGGTGTATACTTCAAAGCCCTGTTTTACAGCCTTATCCCAAGACTTGGAGCCTTCGTACAGACCGATGATAACATTGCAACCGGACTCTTTTGCGTTCAGTGCGTGTGCGTGACCCTGGCTGCCATAGCCGATCACAGCAATTGTCTTGCCTTCCAGTAAGGAAATATTACAATCCTCCTGATAATAAATATTTGCCATTTCTTTTCCTCCGTTTCGCCTTGCGGCATTGAAATTGTTTATAACTGACAGGTTAGACCTGGAGCTAACATTTAATCAAAATTAATAACGTTTTTAGAACCTCTGGAAAGTCCCGCGATACCGGTTCTGGCCAGTTCCAAAATCTCATATCCATCCAGCAGATGCAAAAACGCCTCGATTTTCGATTGATTACCGGTAAGTTCGATGATCAAACTGTCCGGAGCTACATCTACGATCTTTGCCCGGAAAATATCCACCACGGAGATCACACTCTGACGCTGCTCCGCAGTAGCACGCACCTTGATCAATGCCAATTCCCGGTATACGCTCTCCTCCGGTTTCAACTCACGGATATCCCTGATATCAATAAGCTTGGCTACCTGCTTCTCAATCTGTTCCAAAATATCGTCATCACCGGACGTAACGATTGTGATACGGGTGATTCTGGGGTCTGCTGTCACCCCGGCTGTAATACTCTCAATATTGTAACCTCTTCTGGAAAACAAACCGGAAATACGGCTGAGCACACCGGATGTATTATCTACCAGAAGCTGAAATACTTTTTGCTGCATTTGTCATTCATCCTTTTCTAAGCATATGTATTGTCTAATCATACATAGTTTAGCAACATCACCTGAGCTTGTCAACGTATAATTATTCGCTTTCACAGCATTTCTGCAATGCCAGTGTTCCAGTTCGTGCCACTTCCACTATGCTGATAGATTTCAGCATATCGATCAAAATCTTTGTGCGTTCCGGCACATCACAGATCTGAAGGATCATCAAGCTTTTGGACATATCAACAATATCCGCTTTCATCAAATCCGCAATTTCCAAAATATCCCGGCGATTGCCCTTGTTATACTTGACCTTCACCAGCATAAGTTCTCTGCTGATACTGGCAGTCTCTGTAAAAGTTTTTACTTTGATCACATCGATCTTCTTGTTCAGCTGCTTTTCCACCTGCTCCATAGTATGCTCTGTACCACTGGATACAATAGTCATACAGGATACGTTGGGGTCATCAGTCTCACCTACGGCCAAGGAATCAATGTTAAAGCACCTTCTGGAAAATAGGCCGGCCACCTTGCAAAGTACACCGGAGCGGTTTTCCACCAGTACGGAATATATTTTTTTCATGTCACAAACCTCCCTCGCCTACTTAACCAGATCCATAGGGTCAATCATACATTCCATCAGCGCACTGCCTTCCTGGGCCAGAAACTTGTCAATGTTCTCCCTGGCCTCCTGCATGTTAGTAAGGCGCAGGAAAGGCATGTCATATGCTGCTGATAACTTTTCCAAGTCCGGGCTGCCGGACAGATCTACCACAGAATAATTATCCTTGTATGTATAGTGCTGGTATTCACGCACCATGCCCAGATATCCGTTATTTAGCACAATAATCTTAATAGGTATATCATGCTGCCGCATAGTAGCAAGCTCCATCATAGACATCTGGAAGGAGCCATCGCCGCAAACAGCTACAACTGTGCGCTCCGGTGCAGCCACTTTGGCACCCATAGCTGCCGGAATGGAATATCCCATAGTTCCCATACCACCTGAAGTAAGGAAGGTTCCATTCTTCACGATATGATGGGCACAGGACCATATCTGGTTCTGTCCAACGTCAGCTACATAGATCGCATCTTCCGGAAGCTTTTCGGAAAGAATCCTGATAAATTCAGCCGGATCCACATAGGCAGGATCAGGGCTGCGCTTGATCCCCATAGATTCACGATAATGATTTAATGTCTGTAGCCACTCTTCGTGTTCACAGGTAAATTCCTGATTTAAAAATTCCTCAAAAATATGCTTGGCATCTCCTACCAGAGGAATGGTAGGTCCTGCATTTTTACCGATCTCAGCCGGATCCACATCGATATGTACCAACACTTTATCCCGCGTGATCAGTCCGGGCTGGCTTACTGCACGGTCTGCCACACGAGCCCCTACCATGATCAGCAGATCTGACTCGTTCATAGCCCGGTTGGCATAAGCTTTTCCGTTATTACCCACCATACCAAAATAGAGCGGATGCTTGGTAGGCATGACGCCAATCCCCATCATCGTAGATACCACAGGGATTCTGTATTTTTCTGCAAAGGTACGAAGTTCCTCCTTGGCATCACTGAGCAGCACTCCGCCACCCACACAGATGATCGGTTTCTTATCCTGCTCCAGCTCTTTGATCACCTTCTTGATCTGGACAATATTGCCCTTTACAGTGGGCTTGTAGGTGCGCATGCTGACTTCTTCCGGATATTTAAACTTATTGATCACCGCATTCTGAATGTCAATGGGCACATCGATCAATACAGGACCCTTTCGACCGGTATTAGCAAGGTAAAATGCCTCTTTAAAGATTCTGGGAATCTCTGCCACATCCTTCACAAGATAACTGTATTTTACAAAGGATTCCACTGCACCTGTAATATCCGCCTCCTGAAACACATCACTGCCTAACAGTTCACTGTTTACCTGACCGGTGATACACACCAAGGGAATACTGTCTGCAAAAGCAGTTGCAATACCGGTGATCACATTGGTAGCACCGGGGCCGGATGTAACTGCACACACACCGGGTCTGCCAGTGATACGAGCCTGTCCACTGGCCGCATGTGCGGCATTCTGCTCCGTACGTATCAAAACAGTACGGATATCGGACTGTAAAATACTATTATAAAAAGGACAGATTGCAACGCCGGGATAGCCATAGACCGTATCTACGCCCTCTGCTTCCAGACATTTGATCATAGCATCTGCTCCGTTCATATTTCCTCCGTTTCTATGTCTCTTTCAGACACTTGCAAGCTTTATTTTACGCTATCAAGTTATAATAACATATTATTCTGTTTGTTTCAACAGCCTTTTTGCCTCCTTCACAGCCTCAGAAGCATCCTTAGCATATCCATCCGCTCCAATCTCCAGGGCATAGTCTCTGGTAGTGGCCGCTCCACCTACCATAATCTTTGCCTTTATCTTTCGCTCCCGGGCCATTTGGATCACCTGTTTCATTTTTATCATAGTGGTAGTCATCAGGGCTGATAAGGCGATGATTGCCGCATCATATTGACAAGCAGCTTCCAGAATCTTTTCTGCAGGCACATCCTTTCCCAGATCCACCACTTCAAAGCCACAGTTTTTCAGCATCAGGGCAACCAGATTCTTGCCGATATCATGAATATCCCCCTCCACTGTAGCAATGACGATGGCGGGCATTTTCTCTGTATTGCTATCTTTTGACAAATGGGGCTCTAACACTTCAATACCGGCTTTCATAGCCTCTGCACTTCCGATCAGCTGGGGCAGGAAATATTTCCCTGTTTCAAACAGCTCCCCAACCCTGCCTATAGCTGACATAAGAACTTCATTTAACAGTGTTTCTGCAGTTGTTCCCTGTTCCAGGGCCTGAGTCACACTTTCCACGCATTTCTTTTTATTTCCTTTTAAAACCGCCTCGTAGAGTTCCCCTCTGATTCCTTCGCAAGGCTGCTCCAGGGAGGTAGATTCCCTTGCGGCCGTCACACCTGCAACGGGCCTTTGAACGACAGGGGCCGGCTGTATTTCACGCCGCTCCTTGAGCTGCCCGGCCACCTCAATATATTTCATATCTGCATCTGTCTTACCTAATAATAAATCTGATGCATAAGCACATCCCATCAATAATTCCTGGCAAGGATTTGCTATGGCCATAGTAAGTCCTTTTCCGATAGCAAGAGTCAAAAAAGCAGTATTTACAAAACTGCGTTCCGGTAATCCAAAGGATACATTTGACAGGCCGCACACCGTTGCAAACCCTTCCTGCCTACAGTAGGAAATGGTTTCCAAAGCCTGTAACGCAGCCTGATTGTTTGCTCCTACTGTATTCACCAAGCCGTCTACAATGATATCCTCTTTGGTAAAACCAAGTTCCAAAGCACGTCCATATATTTTTTCAATGATCTGCTTTTTTTCTTCTATATCAGCCGGAAGACCCGCATCCGACAGAGGCAGTAAAATAAACATGGCCCCATATTTCTTTGCTATGGGCAGAAGCTTTTCAAATTTTTCCTTTTCATAAGAAATGGAATTCACCAATGCTCTACCGGGATATCGACGAAGGGCGGCCTCGATCACTTCCACATGGCTGGAGTCAATAGACAAAGGAAGATTGCTGACCATGGATATGGCATCTAATGCCTGCAATAGCATCTCCTTTTCGTCAATGCCTCCCATCCCCATATTCACATCCAGTATCCGTGCTCCGCTCTCTTCCTGCTCTTGGGCATATTGAACCACCATGTCCATGGAACCTTCCTTCAAAGATGCCTGAAGTTTCTTTTTTCCGGTAGGATTGATCCGCTCGCCAATTACCAGAAAGCTGCCATCAAGCCCAAAAGAAACGGCCTGCCGCTCCGAAGCAAGATAACGCATTCCGCTTTTCCCAATTCCCTTGTGGGCTACCGGCTTACGCTTCGTCCCTGCCACTTGCTTCAGGGCACAAATATATTCCGGATCAGTGCCGCAACAACCTCCTAAAACAGACGCCCCTGCCTCTATAAGCTTTTGCATCTCCGTGGCAAACTCTTCTGCAGTCATATCATAACAAGTGTTTCCCTGGGCATCTATCCGTGGTATGCCTGCATTGGGCTTTGCAATCAGAGGAATATTCGTAACCTCTGCCATACTACGAACAATATCAACCATACGATCCGGGCCGGCAGAACAGTTTACGCCCACTGCATCTACACCCAACGCCTCCAGCACTACTGCCGCAGTCACAGGATCTGTACCAAACAAGGTTTTCCCACTTTCCTCAAAGGTCATGGTAACCATCACAGGAAGCTCACAGACTTCTTTCGCTGCGATCACTGCAGCCCTAGTCTCCTGCAAGCTCATCATAGTTTCCACAACCAAAAGATCAACGCCGGCTTGTACCAAAAAATTGATCTGCTCTTTATAGATATCAACCAATTCCTCAAAATCCATATTACCTACAGGTTTTAATTGTCTTCCTGTCATGGTAATATCCCCTGCAACAAGTGCCTTGTCTCCTACAGCCTTTTTTGATAATGCCACCAACTCCTGCGTCATGCTCTCCATCTGGTCGGCAAAACCATACTCCTGCAGCTTGATTCTGTTTGCAGAAAATGTGGGCGCATAAACGATATTGCTCCCCGCCTTCACATATGCCGTCTGCAACTCTATCAAAACATCCGGATGTTCCAGGATCCAGCTTCCGGACAGACACCGGTGGGCATTCCTGCACGGATCAAATTGGAACCTGTGGCTCCGTCCAAATAAATAAGATTGTCTTTCGTCCATATCGAAAATTCTTGTTTTGTCATAGAAACACCCTACCCTTCCTTCCAAATCTTTATCATAATATCACGGTTTTTGTCCTCTGGCAAATACTGTTTCGCTTTTTGGGTTGATTTAAATGTCAGAATGTGTTAAATTCTAATAATAGATGATATTTGGGAGGAAAAAACATTGAAACATAGATTTTTAACACTTTTATTATCTATTATACTTTGCTTGTCGCTGACTGCCTGCGGAGAGGATCCTGAACTAACCAAGTTTAAAAAAGAATTGGATAATTTCTGCAGTCAAATTGAAGAGATTGACGCAGGTATGAATAATATTGATGCCTCATCTGAAACAGCCAAGGAAGATTTGCTTGACTATCTGGATCGTGCAGATGACAACTTTAAAAAATTGGCAAACCTTTCTGTTCCCGAAGAATTTGCGTACATAGAAGAGCTTGCAGATAAGGCAAGTGAGGATATGACACAGGCTGTCACCTTATATCATGACTCTTTCAGCAACAATTCCTTTAATGAATATACCTTTGACTATGCCAGCGAATATTACAAGCGTGCATTTAAACGGCTGACTTATATCATTACATTATTACATGGTGACGTACCCGAGAGTGACGGTGTTATCATTTACGATGAGGAAGATGTTGAGATCTCTGTGACGAGTACTGCAGACTAATATCCTTTGATGAAAACAAGCCTGGCAATAATGCCAGGCTTGTTCTGTATGTTCTTTATTTTGGAAAACTCAATACATTATTCGCCCAAGGGCATCCCTTTTGCATCTCTATCAATCCTGCCGGTTAAAATCATAATACCTTCTACAAGCCCCCATATCTCGATGCCCAAGACAACAAAAGCCGGAAGGATCAGACAGCTTAAAAGAACACCAACAGCCGAACATACCAGCTGTATTACGGCCTTGGTAGTGTATCCCAGATAGAAGTTATGTACTCCAAACGCTCCAAGGAATATCCCCAAAAGACCGGCAGCCAATTTAGACTTTGGCTGAAACTGCACTATATTTCTCAGTGCAACACCGCAATTCATACAAACCTCTGCCATGGGGTTGACCGGTTTCCCGCAAAAATGGCAGAAATTATTGCCCTGTCCTTTCTGCGCTCCGCATTTTACGCAAATCACTGCTTCATCTGTTACATACTGTTGACCGCAATTTTTACAAAACATTATGTATTCTCCTTTAATCTTACTTCAAAATACGAATTCCGCCCAGTACAGGAACCGGTTTCTCGGTCTCCTGGATTGCACCTATCAGACCGAGGATCCAGAGAACAAATACCAGAATGCCAAGAATAGAGCATACAAGGCCAACCAATATGTTGATCAGAGGAATAAATCCAAATACAGTGCTGATAAGACTCAGTATGATCTGTGTAATTTCAAGCACCAGTGCCTGATTCAAGTGAAATTTTGCTTTTTCCTTATCGCCTGCCAAAAATGCGATCAGCCAACCGATGATTGTAATATAGGCAACGATACCTGTTACTTTTTTGTTCATTACTTTACCTCCTCAAACGTAAAATATCTTTTTATCAATATAACCCCTTTTTTCAATGATTGTCAAGGTGTTATGTGGCAACAATCTACACTTTGCCACGAAACATCCAATTCAACACGTGAATAATATATTCATCCCAAAACGTCCAGCAATGCAGTCCGGAAGATTCCTTGTATATATAGTCATATTCCAACTCCTGCAACCTGTTTTTTAGCCGGATATTATCCTCGTACAGAAAATCCTCAGTACCTACACCCATAAAAATACGCGGCCTCAAAGGATGTTTGGCTCTTTGTTCAAGCAGACAGAACAGATCATCCATCTCGGGAACTACCATCTCCTCACCGAAAACAGCCGTCATCACATCCTTGTTATCTACACTAAACACAGGGATCACCGGATCTGTAACACTGGAAAGTCCGGCTGCCATACAAAAACGGTCACATTCCCTGAGTCCAATCTTTAGTGCACCGTATCCACCCATGGAGATACCGGCTATGTAGGTATCTTCTCTCTTTTCAGATACATTGAAAAATTGACAGATCAACCGGGGTAATTCTTTGGCAATATAAGTATAGTATTTTTTACCGTACTTCATGTCTGTATAAAAAGAGGTATCTCCGCAAGGCATCACAACGCAAATGCCGTATTCATCCGCATATCTCTCAATAGAGGTTCTGCGCAGCCAGATGGATTCATCATCGCTAAGACCATGTAACAGATAAAGACACTTGTGCTTTCCTTCTGTTCTGGCCCTCTCCACTCCAATCTCTCCTTGGGTTTGGGGCTGGGGCAACACCACATAAACACGGGTCTGCATTCTAAGGGTTTCACTATAAAGTTTCAAATCAATCAAAGCCATAATATACTCCCATTCCAGAAAGGGCTTTCCAGAAATACTGAAAAGCCCTTCAAGAAAATATTACTTATTATTTGCAACATGTTCACGCAGCATAGCAATCGCCTCATTTTGCAAAGCAGGTGCTACATCTGCTGTCAGATTGGTGGTACGTGACTCATAACCGCCCTCTTCAAAGGCACTCTTGGAAGGAAGGTATCCCAACGCTCCGTTTGCCAGACAAGCAGACAACACAAGCAACTCAGGAACCGCATTTCTGGGAATATCTGCATACTCGGTAAAAGGCTCGCCGCCGTAACCGATCAAAGCAATATTGCCAAATGCTACCATGGAAACAGGTACCACCTGAACCAGCGTAGTCTTCTCCATGTTTGCAATACGACGGAATTCCCCTCGATCACCCATCGTCACAGGTTTATCATAAGTACCCTCATTCAAAGCCTTCAATGCTGCAATAGACTCCTCAACTCTGTCAAGGCCCACCATGTTGGTAGGAGTGCGCTTCATAACCACCTTGCCGCTGATCTTTCCGGGGGCAACTTCCTTGGTCTGATCCCAAATCTTAACAACCGTATCTGTGATGACTCTACCCATATGACGGCTGTGCTCATAGCCTCCGGGCAGTTTTTCCGCATCCAAATTATAGTGGTTGGTATCTCCCTGACAGCCATTGACCAAAATACAATGTACATCAGGAATATCCCTTTCTGTCATCCTGCGCACAAAGCCAGGCCAGTCCGCAGAATACTTATTACCACCAATTACATCCGGATGGGTCTGGAAGTTTACAAGTGCAATGTCCTTTGCACCCTCTCTTTCAAATTTTACCAGACGAACCGTATTGTCTGCCTTTCCTATGGGTGCAACACGATCAGGATTGCCTACCGGATTGGTCTGGGTGCTACCATCCTTCATACGATAACGACGGATAAAGGAAACCTGCTCTGCAGTTTCCTGCTGGGCAATAGAAACCTTTGCCTCTGCCATATCATTGACCGCCATACGGGCAACATCACAGAACTTACATTCCAAAACATGCTGATAATGCTCATCTGTAACCCCGGGATACCCTACAGATGTTGAAGTGTGCTGATGAATAGACTGGATCAAAATATGATCCTCCGGTACCTTTGTCTGCTCCGCGATCAGCTTGCGGAAACGGGTCAACGCTGCTTCATGACCATACATAAAGTCTCCGGTAATGATCAGAATACTATCCTCCTCATTGCCGATGGCCAGGGCGTTCAGTTCAACCGGATCCAGAACGCCGTCAGAAATTCTGGGTGCAAAATAGCCAGTGAGAATCGATCCCAGAGGCGGAGTTACGTCAACCCTTGCAAAACCTGCTCTAAACATGATGTCTCCTCCTAAAATTCCATTATGATTCCTTTTTATTCGATTTAGACGGCTTTCTGCAGATCCCACCGATCAGCATGATCACCGCAAAAACGATCAGGTAAAAGAGTACCGGGAAGGAAAATTGTCCATTTTCCTTTGCGCTAAGGAAAGGTGTAATGCCATGGGCATAGACAGCTGCAAATACCATGAATGCACAGCAAATGCTGGCCGCGATGGGCAATACGAAACGTTTCATAACACCTAATTCTTTCTCCTTCTTCATCCAAATAATGAAAATAGGTATGTACAATGCATAGATTGTAACGATAGGTAACTCTGAAGAATCAAAATTGAAAATGCCAAACCAGCCACCGGACAAATTTGCACCGTAGAAATAAACCAACCATGCAGCGCAAACAAACAAACCCCAGATAGAGGAATTGGTTGTCATATTGGTGGACTTATCAATCTGTCCAAACAATTGAGGTGCAGGCCCCTCTTCACGGGCTGCAATGGCATACATACCACGAGTGGCAGCAACCATCAGACCATTTAATGTGCCCATACAAGAGATAACGATACAAATATTCAGGAAAGTACCGCCCACTGTTCCAAAAATATTGGTAAATGCGGTGGTAGCCCCCTCTTCGATCAACACCGTATTGGTTGCGCCGCCTGCAACACCGATGTAGTACAATACATAAGCCGCTACTACAATGAAAGAACCGATCACCAGCGCCAGAGGCAGATTCCGCTTAGGATTCTTCAGTTCTGCATTGATAGAGGTTGCTACGATCCAGCCTTCATATGCAAAGACAGTTGCAACAATTGCCGCAAACAGACCGCCGCTGGTACCGCCCACAGCCTCACTGACTACTGTTGTAAAGTTATTGGTAAGGGTGCCGTTGGCAAAGCCAACAATCGTTCCGATCACTGCCATCAGACAGATCGGGATCAATTTGATCACCGTTGCACTCACCTGGAACTTACCGGCAAGCTTGGGGGAAAGTGCATTGAGTGTGTAGGATGCGATCAGGAAGAAGCCGGACAACGCCAATACTTCCGGACCAGCCAGATTCCATCCAAACAGCGCGCCAAAATATCTGGCAGATACCCATGCCAATACAGAGGTCATACCGGGATAATAAATATTCACCAAGAACCATGCCAGATAATAAGCATATCCCTTGCCACAGGTAGCCTCCGCATAGTCGATCACACCGTTGACCTTCTCATACCGGGTCGCCATAACCGCAAACTGTGCCGAACAAACGATCATCAAAAGACCGGTGATCACCCATGCCGCAATACCAAGAGGCATATTGCCGCCGGTTGCGCTCAATACGTTCTGCGCCTTGAAGAACACACCGGAACCGATAACCGTACCGACCACCATACAGATAGCCGTAACCAAACCATACTTTCTCGTTAGTTTTTCCATAACCTTTTGCTCCAATCTTTTTTAGAGTTTTTTTGGTACATTACGAGGTCATTTTAACACAAGTTTACAGCCGTGTAAATCAAAGCCACAAAAATATTTTGCAAATTTTCAGCAAAAAAGGCCCTCTCCTATATAAAGAAAGTGCCTTTCTTCCGTATTACTTTTATTTTATTTCTGTAAGATCCACACCAACATTTCACTGGCACCCCGATTGGCAAAGGCATAATACGGGATCAACCTCAGTGAAATCTCCTCATAACACTGCTTTGCCGGCAGATACAGCTGCTCAGATCCGGCCGGTCGATATCCCTTGGTCTGTAAGGAGGGAACCATAAATTCATTGTCTGTCAGAACAAATTCTGCATCTTCAGGGATATGGATACTCCTTAAATCCTCCCCATTATCTACACCTTCCAGACAGTAGACCACAGGTCCTCTCATTACCGCGATCCTGCCTGCGTTGTCATGCACCCGACGATTGGCAGCCAGCATGGTTACAGGCATCTGAAGGTTGAGTGTGATCTGCGTTTCTCCGTGAAGGCTAATGTAGGCGTATCCATCCTTCAATTCATATGGTTGATCAAGTGAGAAATCCTTGCACCAACCGGGAATTCTGATGGCTACATACTTTTTATCCCCATATAAATGGATCTGAATCTCTCCTTCGGAAGGGTATTTAGTCTTCTGCGTGATCCTCATACCCTGGTAGTCCGTCTCAGAATCCATGAACTGATGAATATATACCGTGTCCTCGTCACAGGAATACAAATAACCTGCCACAGAAGAAATAAAACGCAGCAGATTGGGAGGACAGCAGGAACAATCAAATACTTCCTTTCGCTGTGTGATGGGATAATGTTCCTTACCCCAGTATGGATTTGTAACATCATTAAAGTCCGGATCGATCTCCAGAGGATTTTCATAGAAGAAACTCCTTCCGTCCATGGAGATACCCGATAACATTCCATTATATAATACCCGCTCCACAATATCGCCAAAACGACCATCCGTCCTGAGGCATTGCATACGCCCTGCAAACATGGCCAAAGAAATGGCTGCACAGGTCTCCGCATAAGCAGTGCGATTAGGCAAGTGGTAATCCACCGTAAAAGTCTCCCCGGCATGGGTGGATCCCACGCCGCCTGTGATATACATCCTCTTATATACAATATTGTCAAAACATCTTTCACAGGCAGCTGCAAGCTCCTTATCCTCATACTCCAGCGCAAGATCCGCCATGCCACACAGCAGGTACAAAGCTCGAACGCAATGTCCTTTCACCTCAACGCGCTCCCGTAAGGGCATTTCATCCTGGTTGTAAGAAGGAAAATCCTTCTGCAGTTTTTGCTCCGGCGTGATGTCCTTATCATTGGTGCCATGCTCATCGATAAAGTACTTGGAAAGCTCCAAATATCTTTTTTCACCTGTGGCATGATACAGCCTTACCAGCGCCAGTTCCAGTTCAGGATGTCCGGGCGTGGTAAAAGCCGCACTGTTTTCCACCTTGAACACCTGCTCAATGTAATCTGCGAAACGACACATGGCCTTTAAGAAAGCATCCTTTCCTGTAGCGTCATAATATGCAACCGCTGCTTCGATCAAATGTCCTGCACAATACAGCTCATGACACATTCGGTTGGTAAAGCGCTTATCCTGTTCCGTCACCAGATAGTGGCTGTTAAAATAACCGTGTTCATCACTGTTTTTAATAATATTCTCTATTGCCTCATCTGCAATCTTTTCCAGTTCCTCACACTTTTCAAGCGCAGTGAGATAGGCAACGCCTTCTATCCACTTGGCCACATCCGAATCCCAGTAAATATGCGGAGCCGTATCCGGATCCCCTTCCTTCCATTTACATTCCAGAGCGGCAAATCTGCCGGTATCCTGGAATCTATCATACACTGCATATACCGTGTTCTCTCTCACCATCTTCTGCTTTTGTTTCCAAAATCCGTCATTGATGGTAATGCTTGAAAAAGGAATATTTTTTATCATGTTCTTACCTCTCATTCTTCTTATTGACATGATCTGTCTCTTTTATTATAATTTTGATACATCCTGGCATCAATACCAGAATCCCGTAATAAAGTGAGGAAATCCGACATGTTACAGATCAATGGGTGCAACTATTTTTCCTATGATATGGTAGGGGAATTTCATTCTGAAGGTCCCTGGATCCATCCCCGCAGACGCATCAAGAGCTATGAACTGATCCTGATGTTGGAGGGATGTGCATACATTGCTGAAGAAGATCATTTCTATGAGCTGAAAGAAAACCACATGCTTTTGTTAGATCCTGACAAAGAACATTATGGCTATCAGGAAAGTCTTTCACAAACCTCCTTCTACTGGTTTCATTTTTATACAGATCTTGCCATGCCATTTAAATATTGCAGCCAAGGGGATGTTTATAGTATCAAATATCTGTTAAAGCTTCTCCTTCACATTACCAACACCATTTCTACGCCGGAATATGCTGCTGACAGCGCCGGCCTTCTTGTGTTCGAGGAACTTTGTAGGTGCAGTAAGCAGACCATGGATGACACCTCACTGATTCACCGGATCAGCGAATATGCCCGTATCCATGCATCACAAAATATCAGTGTATCAGACGTTGCAGCGCATTTTGGCTACCACCCGGACTATATTACCCGTCTTTTTAAAAAACAGTTCCACATGGGGTTTGGCGAATATCTTGCCTCTCTGCGGATCAAGGTTGCCAGAGATCTTCTCTTAAACACAAGGCTTACTGTCAAGCAGATCGCATGTGAGCTGAACTTCCAAAGTTCCGGCGCCTTTATCAAGTTTTTTATGTACCATGAAAAGATCAGTCCCACTGCTTTTCGAAACAGTTGTTTCCATACCCACATGAATAACCAATAATCGGAACAATTCCTTAATTTATTCAACAGAAAACCAAAAATACTCTACAGACCTAATCCTCCCTGAGATTTATAATGCAATTATAATAGATCAAAGGAGGATTTTTTCATGAAACTTTCGCAATACAAGGAAAAAGTGAGAGGCTGTTGGCTGGGTAAAAACATTGGTGGAACCCTGGGCGCGCCTTTCGAGAACAAACGCGGTGTATTTGATGTGACCTACTACACCCACGACCTAACCAAAGGTGTACTGCCCAATGACGATCTGGATCTGCAGTTGGTATGGTTAAACGCTGCGGAGCGCTATGGCACAGAGGTGGATGCCAAGATCCTGGCTTCTTACTGGCAGACCCATATTGTTGCCCATTGGCTGGAATACGGTGCCGGAAAAAGCAATATCCGCATGGGTATGATCCCCCCTGTCAGCGGTTGGTATCACAATGATTTTAGAAACAGTAACGGCGCTTATATCCGCACTGAGATCTGGGCCTGCCTGATGCCCGGCAACCCCCAGATGGCAGTAAAATATGCCTACGAGGACAGTATTGTGGATCACAGTGAGGAAGGCGTTTATGGCGCTATTTTCTGTGCTGCCATGGAAAGTGCTGCCTTTGTAGAAAATGATATTGACAAACTGATCGATATCGGCCTGTCCTATATCCCTGCAGACTGCGGCGTTGCAAGAGCCGTTCAGACCGTACTTGACTGCTACAAGGCCGGTGAGGATTTCAAGGTGTGCCGTAAAAAGGTTATGAACCTGGTTCCCACCTGCTTTGGCACTTTTATTGGATACGAAGATCGTCCGGTGGAGGAAGATATTCCTGAAGGAATCGAAGGATATGATGCTCCTGCCAGTGTGGCATTCGCAGTGCTGGGTCTTGTTTACGGCGAAGGTGACTTCGACAAGACCATCTGTCTGGCTGTGAACTGCGGGGAAGATACCGACTGTGCAGCTGCCACTGCCGGCGCTCTCTACGGGATCATGTACGGAGACGGTTTCTTTGATAAAAAATGGACCGACCCCATCGGTGATGAGATTAAGACTCTGTCCTTGGATATTACCGACGAACACGCTGTCCCCATTCCTACCACCATCTCCGCTCTCACCCAGCGTGTGGTTTGTCTGATGCCCACCTTTATGCGTAAACATCTGGACATTGATGGGGACGAACTGATCATCAACCCTATGACCGAATTACATAATAGGACCATCAACATCCGCAAAATCCCCGGCGAGTATATGGAGGTGAAGTACAACTTCTCCCAGATCCTTGCAAAACAGCCCTACTCCGTACAGTACAAATTCCCTCTGTTCAACGTGGATGTGACCTATGAAAATGGTCAAACCTTCAAGTTTGGCGAGAGCAAGAAGATCACCTTAAGCTTCGCAAAATTTTATCAACGCCCTCAGTGGATCACTGCAAAATGGCATCTGGCCGAGGACTTTACCGTGGATGTTCCTGTTAAGTCTGTTTACATGGAATGCATCCCTGACGATCAGGGCTATGGTGCCTATATGGACTTCACCCTGAGTGCCGAAACCATTAGCCGTGCCAAAAACGTATCTATCCTTGAACTATCCAGCAACCTGACGGGTGAAACCATGTGTATCCCTGTCATCCTAATCTGTGAATAAAAAAGAGGAGGTGTATCCCATGTTACAACTGCCCAAAGAAGAACGTTATGATTTTCGAAAACGGATCATCAATCCCCATGTCCCCGACCTTCGGGACCAAGCGCTGGCTCCGCAGGCAGATGAATATGCACTCCCGGAGTGTGTAAAAATTTACGGTGAAAAGGAATTTGGCATTGTAGTACAGCACGCCGCGGAGGATTTTAGACAGTTTCTTTCCATTTCCATGGGAATTTCTGTACAAGAGACCTGCAGAGAAGATGCAGATATTGTACTGCAGATTTCCAAGGATCTGGGCGAATACAGCACCTACAAGGGCTATCAGGTTCATGTGGGTGAACAGATCCTGATCACCGGCTATGATGAAAGAGGTTTGGCGCAGGCTCTTTACAATCTGGAAGACATTATGGTCTACAGACGTGCACCCTACCTGAAAAAGGGGGACCATTATTGGAAACCCATGTATGCCCCCATGATGATCCACTCCGGCTACGGATTTGACCAATATCCAGATGAATACCTGCGGGAGGTTGCACGAAACGGCCGCGATACCATCATGATCTTTGTCAAAGACGTCAATAAGACGCCCCATGGTTTCCTGGATTTCAATGATGTGATCCAACGTGCTGCCAAATACGGTATTGATGTGTATGCCTACAGCAACATGCACAGTGAAAGACACCCTTCCGATCCGGACGCTGAGGCACACTATGAAGCAAGCTACGGAAGACTGTTTGCAGAATGTCCCGGCTTTAAAGGACTCATTCTCTGCGGGGAATCCGTAGAATTTCCCAGCAAGGATCCCCATGTGAGCAATCTACATTATTACAACAACCGGATAGACGGTATTCCCACCGGCAAGCCCAGCCCCGGCTGGTTTCCCTGCTATGATTATCCGGAGTGGCTGCGCCTGCTGCAAAAGATCATCTACAGACACAAGCAGGATGTGGATATCGTCTTCTGGTCCTACAACTGGTGCCGTGCTCCTGAAGAAGACCGGGTAAAGCTCATCGAGAACCTTCCCGAAGGCATTACCCTGCAGGCAACCTTTGAGATGGGCGAGGGAATCCTCACAGGCGATCTGCAGAATTACTGTGCAGATTACACCCTCTCCTTCACCGGTCCCGGCAAATATTTTACCAGTGAAGCCATAGCCGCCAAAAAGCGAAATATCAAGCTTTACTCCATGACCAACACCGCCGGTATGACCTGGGATTTCGGCGTGGTTCCCTATGAACCCATGGCCCAGTCCTGGCAAAAGCGTTATAAAGAGATGGAGAAGGCTCATGACCAGTGGGGACTTTCCGGTATCATGGAATGTCATCACTATGGCATGTATCCTTCCTTTATTACCAAGCTGTCCAAATGGACCTTCAGTGAGCCCAGAATTCCCTATGACCAGCTGCTGGAAGGGGTATTGGCCAGTGAATACGGGGCAAAGCATGTGAAAACGATCGAGAAGGGCCTTGCACTTTGGAGCGAGGCACTGACCTGGTATATTCCCAGTGACGCTGATCAGTACGGTGCCTTCCGCGTAGGCCCCTCCTACCCTTTGTGTGTGAATGTTACCATCGGTATGCAACCGGCTCCCGAGGCAGTATGTAAAGGCATCTGCTACACCGGTTATATAGATAACGTGCAAAGCCCCAACACTGCTTCCTTCCCCTCCCTGCGAGTACCGGAAGAAATCAAGAGCTTGGAGAAAATGAAGGAACTCTTCGCACAGGGGCTTGCCGTTCTGGAAGAAATTCCGGATAAGAATGAGAAGCTGTTGTATCTTATCAATCAGGGCCATTTCATGCTTCACGCTATCATCACCGGCATCCATGCAAAACAGCTGTATTGCCTGAAATGTAATGCCAAAGCAACCCGGGATCGTCAGCAGCTGATCCAAATCGTGGATGACATTGAAGCACTGATCAAAGAAGAAATCCAAAATGCAGAAAGCACGATCCCCTATGTGAATCGTGACTCCAGACTTGGATACGAACCCTCCATGGAGTATCTGGGCGATGAATGGCATATTCGTTGGAAGCTCCGTCACGCGGAATATGTATTAAATACTGAAATCGCAGACTGGAAAGCTGCAGCAAGATTGTAAAAGAAAGGAGAATCCTATGACAACCAGAGAAAGATATTTGGCTGCAAAGGAACTGTACGCCGCCATCGGTGTGGACACAGATGCGGCCATTGCAAAATTAAAAGAAATCCCGGTCTCCCTCCACTGCTGGCAGGGAGATGATGTGATCGGCTTTGATCACGACGGCCCTTTGACCGGCGGTATCCAGACCACCGGCAACTATCCCGGCAAGGCCAGAACACCTGAGGAATTGATGGCGGATATGGAACAAGCCATCCGCCTGATGCCCGGCAAGAAAAAGCTGAACGTACACGCCTGCTACGCCATTTTCGAAGAGGGTGAGCATGTAGACCGGGATAAGATTGAGCCCAAGCACTTTGCAAAATGGGTGGAGTTTGCCAAGGCGCGAAACATGGGTATTGACTTTAATCCCACCTTCTTCTCCCATCCTAAGGTAAAAGACGGACTGACCTTGACCAGCCCCGATGAGGAGACCAGAAAATTCTGGGTGGAACACGGTAAGGCATGTATC
>SVFM01000023.1 GCA_015056865.1 Lachnospiraceae bacterium | reverse complement strand
ATCACGAACGCCGAAAGGATGGTCGGGGTATGGCCGCAGCTTGTCCAAAGGGATGCGCTGAATGACTTCTAAAGTATCGTTGTTTTCCATGATTACCTCCGTAAATGCAAAGAGCGCCCAGCGAATAAGATCACTGAGCGCTCGGATTTAGGATTATTTTATTGAGGTCAAAATCAGACAAACGATATCAAAACCAGTCAGCATTTTAGCTGCCGATCACATCCCTTTGAGGGCTTCGGAAGAGGCTGAAATACAGCCCATTTTTAGCCCATAATTTAACCCATCCATTAACCCATTAGGGGATTTTAACCCCTATTTAACCCATATAAACGAGGATAGGTTAGGTCAGATTGCGTTAAACCATATCAAAGGAAAAACCCCGGAATTGCGATAATTCCGGGGTTTTGAGTGCTTTTGCGGTATAAAAAGTACAGTTTAGCGCTTGCTGAACTGAGGAGCACGACGTGCTGCCTTGAGACCGTATTTCTTACGCTCTTTCATACGAGGATCACGAGTCAGGAAGCCCTCTTTCTTCAGAACGGGTCTGAAGTCTGCATCTGCCTGGCAGAGTGCTCTTGCAATACCATGTCTGATAGCGCCGGCCTGACCTGTGGTACCACCACCACGTACATTTACCAAAACATCAAACTTGTCAACGTTCTCGGTAGCAACCAGGGGCTGACGAACGATAACCTTCAGAGTCTCCAGTCCGAAGTACTCGTCCATGTCTCTTTTATTGATCGTTACTTTACCTGTACCAGGCATCAAGTAAACTCTTGCAATTGATTTTTTTCTTCTACCTGTTCCGTAGTATCTTGCTGCTTTAGCCATTATTTTTTCCTCCTTTCGACCCTAGCATTAGAATGTCAGTACTTCAGGTTTCTGAGCTGCGTGATTGTGCTCAGGTCCTGCATATACATGAAGTTTCTTGTACATCTCTCTGCCTAAAGGTCCCTTGGGAAGCATACCCTTAACTGCCAGTTCAATCACCTCTTCAGGTTTCTTAGCAAGCTTCTCTTTCAGAGTGGTTTCTTTCATACCACCTACGTAATCGGAATGACGGTAGTAAATCTTCTGCTCCAGTTTCTTACCGGTTACTTTGATTTTCTCTGCGTTGATAACGATCACATAGTCGCCGGTGTCAATATGAGGTGTGAAGATTGCCTTGTTCTTACCTCTCAGTACTTTGGCAACTTCGGATGCCAGACGACCAAGGGTCATGCCTGCTGCATCTACTACATACCATTTTCTATCGATTGTAGCCGGGCTAGCCATAAATGTTTTCATGATATTTCCTCCATTACAATTTGAAGTCCGTTGGACTGTTTCGCTTGTCCCAATACAATCTTAATCTGCGGATGTCCGGGCCACAGTTAAAAATCTATTCGGACAGTATCTCTATGCGTAATCGCCTGTGTCATCGGGGCTTTGACTCCACAAACGAATTGTCGCCACAGTGATATATTATATTACACTCTCCCGAGCGTGTCAATATCTTTTGTTATGTTTTTTCCTAAAATAAGGCAAAATCTCTGTATCGGACTATCTATTTTTTATTTCGTATTTCACCAACATAAGTCCCTGGGGCGGCGCTGTGGGGCCAGCTTGTTGGCGTTCCTGAGACTGCAATATTTCTTGCATTTTCTCCGGTTTTATCTTGCCTTTACCTACTTCCATCAACGTTCCTGCAATAATGCGGACCATATTGTATAAAAATCCGTTGCCTCGCACACGCACCACTATATCTTCTCCCTGCTTTTCAACCTTCAAATCATAAATAGTACGCACAGTACTCTCCGCATCTGTCTTTACGGAGCAAAAACTTTTAAAATCGTGCTCCCCTATCAAATACTCTGCTGCCTGCTGCATTTTTTCCACATCCAGGCTATGATAGATAAAATAAGAATACAGGCGCTTGGTTGGAACTGGAAATTGTCCTACCGTGATCCGATATTCATAAGTTTTTTCACTGTCGCAGTGCCTGGGATGAAAATCCAGCGCCACTTCTTCTGCGCCCATGATCCGAATATCCTCCGGCAGTCTCTGATTCAAGGCATAGGAAAATTTCTCCCCCGGAATCCCGCTTTCCGTGTCAAACACTGCCACGTTGCACAGGGCATGCACACCCGCATCGGTTCTGCTGGCCCCAATGACTTTGATGTCCTCACCCAATAGGCTGCTCAAATGTTTATTCAGTTCCCCTTCAATGGTGGGCGCCTTGGGCTGTACCTGGAATCCACAGTAGGCACTGCCGTCATAGGCAACAATCAATTTCACTCGTTTCATTATAACAACACTTTCCCCACTAGGATCCCTGCTGCCAGGTAAAATAACAATATAAGATAAGCCATGCCATCCCGTTTTTGGTAGATCAAAGGTTTCATCTTGGTCCTGCCAGCTCCGCCTCTATAACATCTGGCTTCCATGGCCATTGCCAGATCATTGGCCCTGCGAAAGGCTGAAATAAACAGTGGCACCAAAAGGGGCACCATGGCCCTGGCTTTTTTGATCAAATTCCCGCTTTCAAAGTCTGCCCCTCTGGCAATCTGGGCCTTCATGATTTTGTCAGCTTCCTCCAACAAAATAGGAATGAATCGCAGCGCAATGGACATCATCATCGCCACCTCATGCACCGGTAAGTGCAGTATTTTCAAAGGACCCATAGCCTTTTCCATACCGTCTGTCAGATTGTTCGGTGTGGTGGTCAGAGTCATCACAGAAGAGCCAATGATCAAGAACACCAGCCGGATTACCAAAAGCACCGCTGTCTTCACGCCCTCCTTGGTCACAGTCAGCTTCCAGAGCGTAAACAGTGGTTCTCCGGGAGTCAAAAAGAGATTGAATATTACGGTAAGCAACAGCAGAAAAAGAATAGCCTTCATCCCTTTTACCATAAACTTAAACGGCACCTTCGAAGCTTTGATCACAAATCCCAAAAAGGCTGCTGCCCAAAGATATCCAAATAGATTGTCATATAAAAACAAGGACACAATAAATACGATCGTGCCCGCAAGCTTTACTCTGGGATCCAGCTTGTGGATTATGGATTCTGCCTGATAATATTGTCCTATGGTGATATCTCTAAGCATCTTGCGATCTCCTCTGCCGCCTCGCTGATGGTAGTCACATCATCCCGCACGAAAAGTCCCTTTTCGCGCAGCTTATGCATAATATAAGTAACCTGGGGTGCTGCCAATCCCACCTGCTCTAATTCCTGATAATGACTGAAAACCTTAGCCGGAACGTCATCATACATAACCTTACCATGGTTCATCACGATGATCCGGTCTACATATGCAGCCACATCCTCCATACTATGTGAGACCAGGATCACAGTCATACCGGTCTCTTTCTGCAATACTGCTATCTGGTTCAGTATTTCTTCCCGCCCTCTGGGGTCCAAGCCTGCCGTGGGCTCATCCAGCACCAGAACCTGGGGCTTCATGGCAAGAACACCTGCAATGGCTACCCGCCGCTTTTGACCTCCGGAAAGTTCAAAGGGAGACTGCTTAAAATATTCCTCTGAGATTCCAACCTTCCGCAGTGCATCTATGGCCCGAAGCTCCACCTCCTGCTTATCAAGGCCCAGATTCTTGGGCCCAAAGCAAACGTCTGTAAACACATCTGTTTCAAACAACTGGTGCTCGGGATATTGAAACACCAACCCTACATTGCTGCGAAGCTGTCTCATGTTATAATCTTTTGCATAGATATCCTGATCATTAAACAACACCCGTCCACTGGTGGCCCTGATCAGTCCATTTAAATGCTGCACCAATGTGGATTTGCCGGATCCTGTGTGGCCTATGATACCTATAAACTGACCGTCAGGTATGACCAGATTGATATCCTGCAGAGCATATACCGGAAGTGAAGTATCTTGACCATATATATAATTCACATGCTCCAAAACAATAGGCATCTTTAACCTCCCACACGCACTTTCAAAAGTTCTTCCACGAATTCATCATGGGTCAGAATACCATCCGGCAGTTTTACGCCTCTTTGTTGCAATTCGTAGGCCAGCAACGTAACCTGGGGAACATCCAGACGCAATTCTTTCAGCTTTTCCACCTGAGAAAAAATCTCCCGGGGCGTTCCCTCCATGGCGATCCTGCCATTGTCCATCACAAAAACTTTGTCTGCATGAATAATCTCTTCCATGTAGTGTGTGATCAAAATAACTGTCATATTCTCCACATCATTCAGCCCACGGACCGCACGGATCACTTCCTTGCGTCCGCTGGGATCCAACATTGCAGTGGGTTCATCCAAAACAATACATTTCGGATGCATAGCCAAAACTCCGGCGATAGAAACTCTTTGCTTTTGTCCGCCGGAAAGTTTGTTGGGGGAATGTTTACGATACTCATACATGCCCACGGCCTTCAGGCTTTCTTCAACCCGCTGCCAGATCTCCGGCGTAGGCACACCCATATTTTCCGGTCCAAAGCCTACGTCCTCCTCCACTACTTGTCCAATGATCTGGTTGTCCGGATTTTGAAATACCATGCCTGCCGTCTGACGGATATTCCACAGTTCCTTATCATCCTTGGTATCCCTGCCATCTACCCAGATCGTCCCACCCGTGGGATATAAAATGGCATTGATATGCTTAGCCAGTGTAGACTTGCCGGAGCCGTTATGTCCCAAAACAGCAATAAAATCTCCCTGCTGAATATCCAAAGACACATCATCCACAGCAAGAATACTTCCCTCTACATTGCCATCCTCATCCCGTCTGATATATTCATATGTTAACTTTTCAGTTTTTACAATACTCATTATTTACAAGCTCCAGATAAAGGATATCGTATTCAGAACAAATACCGGCAGGTTAGAAACGGGCAATCTTCCGGGCAGGGTATGTGGCAACGGCACACTCGCTCTCACTCCGTGAAAGACGTAACGGACGCTAGATTCGAGGCATAGCGTTATACGCTTATGCCTAACCTCATCAAGCGCGACGTCTTTCAAGGGTGTGTCATTGCCACATACCCTGCCCGGAAAATTGTCCGTTTCTAACCTATCAATATTCGTTCTGAATACTCATTATCATATCACATAATAAAGTGTGGTTTCAATACAGTAAAATCAAAAAAGCAGAAGCATCTGTGAAGATTCAATGCTTCTGCTTTCACGCATTTCTTGTTACTGGAATATCAGCTTACACGAACTCCAAAACAACTTCCATTGCAGCATCACCTTTACGCTGACCGATCTTGATGATTCTGGTGTAACCACCCTTACGATCTGCATACTTAGGAGCATACTCATCAAACAACTTTGCAACCAGGTCAACTTCTTTGGTGTTTCTCTTCTTGCCGGCATTCTCAGCGGGCACATCCTTTACGGTGTAGAGAACTTTCAGCATCTGACGTCTAACGTGCAGTCTGCTGGGCAGATCCTTCTTGATCTCTTTCTCAACGGTCTCAAACTTGGTAACCTTTTTGCCGTCAACCACTTCTTTTACTCTCTTGCCGTCCTTGTCCTTTACAGGAACCTTTGCGGAAACAGTAACCATTTCAAAGTTATCTTTTTCTCTTACAGCCATTGCAACCAGACCTTCAACGATCTTCTGCACTTCTTTAGCCTTAGCCTGAGTAGTAATGATTCTGCCGTTAGCAACCAGTGCTGTTACCTGATTTCTAAGTAATGCTTTTCTCTGGGAAGATGTTCTTCCAAGTTTTCTGTACATTGCCATTTTTCTAATTTCCTTTCATCATTTCATGGTACATTCGGCCACGCTCTTTGGTCTTACTTACCGAATGTTGTTACTATGCCACTTATGAGTCAAACTCACACACACTCTTTGGCTTTACTGTGCAAGTCAGCCTTCCTCACTGGGGTTAAGCTGCAGACCCAGCTCTTTCAGCTTAGCCAGCACTTCTTCCAGCGACTTACGTCCGAGGTTACGCACTTTCATCATATCTTCGGATGTTTTGTTGGTTAATTCTTCTACTGTATTGATACCTGCTCTCTTTAAGCAGTTGTAGGAACGAACAGACAATTCCAGTTCGTCGATACTCATTTCTAAAACTTTCTCTTTTTCATCATTCTCTTTCTCTACCATAACTTCTGCAGTCTTGGCATTTTCGGAAAGATCGATGAACAGGCTCAAGTGTTCGCTGAGTACTTTTGCAGCCAAACTTACTGCTTCATCAGGAACCAAGGTTCCGTTAGTGTATACATCAAGCGTAAGCTTGTCAAAGTCTGTAATCTGACCTACACGGGTATTTTCTACTGTAACATTAACTCTCTCAACCGGGGTATAAATGGAATCTACTGCTATAACACCGATCGGTAAATCATCATGTTTATTCTTGTCAGCGCTGATATAACCTCTGCCTTTTGTAATGGTAAGTTCCATGTACAATTTGGCATCTTTGCCGCCACTTAACGTAGCAATGACAAGATCGGGATTCAGGATCTCGATATCCTGGTCAACCTGTATGTCGGATGCTCTCACAATTCCCTCACCGTCATACTCGATGTATGCAGTCTTGGGTTCATTTGTCTCGCTGTTGTTTCTGATCGCAAGACTCTTGATGTTCATGATGATTTCAGTCACATCTTCTTTGACGCCCGGGATAGAACTGAACTCGTGTAATACGCCTTCAATTTTCACCTGGCTGACTGCTGCACCCGGCAAGGAAGAAAGCATGATTCTTCTCAGGGAATTGCCCAGAGTAATACCATAACCTCTTTCCAGAGGCTCTACCACGAATCTGCCGTACTTCTTGTCCTCAGAGATCTCAACGACCTCAATATTGGGTCTCTCAAAATCAAACACTGCAAATACCCTCCTTTACGAACATTTTTGATTCACGAATTATCTTGAGTACAACTCGACGATAAGCATCTCATTAACGGGAACATCAATCTGTTCTCTGGTGGGAAGTGCTTTGATGGTTCCTTTCATGTTTTCGCTATCAACGTCCATCCATTCAGGTACTAATCTGCCTGCAGTAACCTCTGCGATATCTTTGTATCTCTGCAGAGATTTTGCCTTCTCAGTGATCTCGATCACATCACCGGCCTTGATCAGGTAAGAAGGAATGTTTACTTTCTTACCGTTTACCAGAATATGCTTATGACCAACAACCTGTCTTGCTTCTCTTCTGGTTCTTGCAAAACCCATTCTAAACACTACGCTGTCCAGTCTGCTCTCCAGCATTACAAGAAGGTTCTCACCGGTCATACCTTTCATTCTGTCAGCCTTGTCATAGTAATTTCTGAAGGGCTTCTCCAGAACGCCGTAGATGAATTTTGCTTTCTGCTTCTCACGAAGCTGAAGGCCGTACTCACTCATCTTCTTGCCTGCTCTTGCGTTTGTTCTGTTGGATTTCTTGTCATAACCAAGATACATAGGCTCCAAACCCAGAGCTCTGCATCTCTTTAATACCGGTACTCTATTAACTGCCATTTTTGTTATTTCCTTTCTGCGAGGCCACGCAGCCTCTGACTATTGTTTACAGCACGAAGTGGCTTACACCCATGCTTTCTTCCAACTTGTTACAATTAAACACGACGTCTCTTAGGAGGACGACATCCATTGTGAGGAACGGGAGTTACGTCGCGGATGGATACTACCTCCAAACCACATGCCTGCAATGCACGGATTGCAGCCTCACGTCCTGAACCGGGTCCCTTAACGAATACATCTACTGTCTTTAAGCCGTGAACCAAAGCAGCCTTTGTTGCTGTTTCAGCCGCCATCTGTGCAGCATAGGGAGTAGATTTCCTTGAACCTCTAAAACCAAGACCACCGGCACTTGCCCAGCTAAGAGCATTACCTTCAGCATCTGTCAGAGTAACGATCGTGTTATTGAAAGAAGACTGAATATGTGCCTGTCCGCGTTCAACGTTTTTCTTTACGCGCTTTTTTGTCACCTTTTTCGTTGCAACTTTTTTAGCCATGATAAACTAACCTACTTTCTCAAATTTGTTAATAGTTACGATTATTTCTTCTTGTTTGCTACTGTACGCTTGGGTCCCTTGCGTGTTCTTGCATTGGTCTTTGTCTTCTGACCACGCACAGGAAGTCCCTTACGATGACGGATACCACGATAGCATCCAATTTCCTGAAGTCTCTTGATGTTCAGAGCGATCTCTCTTCTCAAGTCACCTTCTACGGTTACACCGAGAGTTTCGATTGCTTCTGTAATCTTCTTTACCTCATCGTCAGTAATATCTCTGACACGGGTATCAGGATTTACACCTGCCTGCTCACACAATTTTGTAGCAGTCGTTCTGCCGATACCATAGATATAGGTCAGGCCGATCTCAATACGTTTTTCTCTCGGTAAATCAACACCTGCAATACGAGCCATTTACGTTTCCTCCATTTTTTGGCATTTTGCACACATGATTTGGTCTGTTTTTTTCGTGTGCTCTTGTTACTAAGTTGATTGGGGCTTTCACCCAATCGGACACCATCCGATCTTTCCACCGGTAATCATACCGTGGTATCAACAAGTAATCTCCCGTAAGCTCTTCCCAAAACTCTTATGTTAAATAACATTTCTTCTATATATAATACAACACACAGAATCTCTGCTATTTCAGCCGCACATAACCATGGGACAAGAACTCACATCTGATTCGATAAAAATCTCTCAGATTGGTGATTATCCCTGTCTCTGTTTGTGCTTCGGATTCTCGCAGATTACTCTGATGCGTCCTTTTCTTTTAATGATTTTGCACTTTTCGCAAATTGGTTTTACTGATGATCTAACCTTCACGTTAAACCCTCCTTTCAAAAAAGACCGTTTTACATTATAACATAAGCTATCAGGGCTTGCAAGCGTTTTTCAAAAATATACCACATATTTTTCGTTGCTGTAAGCCAATTGATAGGAATGTTCTTTCATAAATTCCGTAATAAGTCCCATTTTGTCCGCCGCAGTCCCATCCAGGAACACTTCCTGGGCGGATGCACTCCCCTCCAGATAGTCCTGCACTGCCGCTTCTAATATAATGACCGGCCGCTTTCCGGCTGCCGTTTGTACACTTAACTGTTCCAAGTCCTCCCGCATAGTTTCATAGGTATAAGATCTAAGATCCGACCATACGTTGATCGCAGGAGGCAGCTCCATATAATACGCCACTGCAGGAATCTCTCCATATAATAAGCATTCCCGCCCGATCAGATCATGTTCTTTCAGATATCGGTACAGATCAGTTAGTTCCATAGCCTTCTGTTTTGAAGTCTTGATCCCCTTCAGCACCGCCACATCTTCTACCACCGTATCCATGTTTCTTCCGCCTGTAGCCTGCTCATATACAAAAGTTCTTCCAAAACGAAGGCTCAGCACCAGCAAAAGCAATACTGTCACTGACATAAGCACCTGGAAAGGAAAATACCATATCTTCTTTTCCTTAAGAAACTTCCACAAGACTCCCATAAACCAGGGAAATACCAAAAATAGATTGTTGATGCTGGAATATACCGCGTTGTTACTGCCAAGTGACGTGATCAGCAGGGTTACCATCATGATCACCGCCATCAGCTTCTCTTCCCGAGTCGCAGATCTGCTGACCAGCTGCCATCCTGCCAACAAGAGCAGCAGTATAAAAACAGTAACACAGGGATGAAAGATTGCCTGATAGGTATGATAATCAGGATAAAAGAATCCCTTTTCTATCAACCATCCGGTGACTGTAAGCGTAAGAACAATGATCAAGCCCTTTTTGATCTTCTCAAACTTCCCCGGCAGGACCAAAAGTAACGCAAACTCTCCCACCACTGCAAGGGCATATCGCTTCAGCCAATAAGTGCTCTCGTAATATGTATCAAAAAGCGTCTTTAGCATATACGTGGGAGCATAATCCTCGGCCGTCTCTGTCATGCCAAACAATCTGCGGATACCTTCGATATAATCAGACGTACCGTACAAGCCTGTCACAAGCAACAAATACGCCGCCACGGCTGCCACATATCCCAATACACAGAAACCGGTTTGTTTTAATACAACGGAGAATTTCTTTCGATGGATCAACCCATTGGACCAGACCGCAATGATCAATGCCATCTGGGGCAGATTAGAAAATCTAACTGCAACATTACAGCCAAGCACCGCACCGGCAACAATAAGATAGCTTCTTTTTTCCTTTACCAGTCCTTGATATAAGAAAATAGTTCCCACCAGCAACAGCAGATAGGTGAGATAATTATATAACACGGCTGTAGGTGCCCAGCAAAGGCTGATTGCCATAATCTCTCCAATAAAAGCCACCCAGCCGGGCACTCCTATTTTTTTCACCGCAAACAACCAGGAAATAACCGCCATCAAACTGACGATCAGCCCGGTATAAATATTCATCCCGAGCATGGTGCCGGCAAAAGGCAGCCGGGTGAGAAACGTCCCCACCTGGTTTGCCAACCATGTGGCATAATACCACATGGAATCCATATATTCCGATCCGGGGTAACGGAAATTGGCATAATTGTATCCCGCATCCCACAGATCCACCCCAACCCCTACATGCCGCAAGGGATAAAGGATCAATATCAGGATGGCACCCCAAAAAAGTATCCTTGAGACGATCTTGTCTCTTGCAATCTTCATATTCTTATTTATCACGCCAAATGATACGTCCCTTGGTCAGGTCATAAGGAGACAGTTCCAAGGTTACTTTATCACCGGGAAGGATACGGATAAAATTCTGTCTCAGTTTTCCGCTGATGTGAGCCAAAACCTTGTGACCGTTCTCCAACTCTACCTGGAACATGGTGTTAGGCAGTTTTTCAACAACCGTTCCTTCGATTTCAATGACATCCGATTTAGACATTTTCTTCCTCCTCTTTTTTATGGCTAAACTCTTTGATCGCCCGCTTGATTTCTTCATTATATACGTTTGTGCCACTTTTCAGGCGCATACGCAGTTGCTCATCTATTCCCTCTTTTATGATCTGGATATGTTTCTTACTCTTCTTTTTGGGATTTTCCAGGGGCTTTAATCTACCGTCGCACAGATAAACGTATTTTTCATCCTCTCCAACAATTACATAGATCTCCCCTGTGTCATGCCCGGCTTTTGAAATTGCCAACCTTCCCGTCATGTGACCATCCTCCTAGTACAAGGTAAGAATCTCCGGCTCACCGTCCGTGATCAAGATCGTATTTTCATAATGAGCCGACAAGGAACCATCCTCAGACACAACTGTCCAGTCATCATCCAACCACGCCACGTCCGCTCTGCCCATGTTGATCATAGGCTCCACAGCAAGTGTCATACCCGCCTGAAGCTTGATCCCTCTGCGCACCTGTTTAAAATTAGGAATCTGGGGATCCTCATGAAGAGCTCTTCCAATGCCGTGTCCCACCAGATCACGAACAATACCGTATCCATAAGGCTTGATAAATGCATCTATGGCATTAGAAATGTCATGTAAATGATTACCGGCTTTTGCCATTTTTATTCCTTCAAAGAAGCTCTGCCTAGTGACATCGATCAATTGCTGGGCCTCTGATGAGATTTTCCCCACCCCATGGGTTCTGGCAGCATCAGAATGAAAGCCCTTATAAATAAGCCCTGCATCCAGACTGACAATATCACCTTCCTGCAGAATACGGTGTTTGTTGGGAATTCCATGCACCACCTCATCATTCACCGATACACAGATGGATGCCGGATATCCGTTATAGTTTTTGAAATTAGGTATGCAGCCTAGCTTGCGGATCAGTGTATCACCTAAAATATCAATTTCTTTGGTACTCATCCCGGGTCTGATAGCCTGTTCCAACTCCTGATGCACCGTAGCAAGCAGCCTGCAGGACTCCCGCATCAGTTCAATTTCTCCGGAGGATTTGATCGTTACAGCCATTTTCTTCCCCTCAGCTTAAGATTGCTTTAATCGCAGCAAATACATCCTGCATATCAACTGTGCCGTCAACGCTCCTTAACACACCCTTCTTACTGTAAAACTCAATCAGCGGCTGTGTCTGTTTGTGATATACTTCCAGACGACTCTTTACTGTCTCCGGCTTGTCATCATCTCTGAGTACCAGCGCCTGACCGCAGGTATCACATACACCCTCTGCCTTAGGAGGAATATGTACAACATGATAAGTAGCGCCACAGGAAAGACATGCGCGTCTGCCGGACATTCTGTTAATAATATTCTCGTCAGGCACATCCACATCGATGGCATAGTCAATCTGATCTCCCAGATTGTTCAGCGCCTGATCCAGCACCTCTGCCTGAGGAATGGTTCTGGGAAAGCCGTCCAACACATAACCGTTCTTGCAATCCTCCTGTGCCACTCTGTCAAGCAGAATCTTAACTGTTAATTCATCAGGCACTAAAAGCCCCTGATCCATATACTTCTTGGCTTCCATACCAAGCTGCGTACCATTTTTAATGTTTGCTCTAAATATATCTCCGGTAGAGATATGAGGGATCCCATATTCTTTGGCAAGCATTTTTGCCTGTGTTCCTTTTCCCGCACCGGGAGCACCCAACATAATAATCTTCATTCACGATTCCTCCAACAAATTTAGTGAGTAACATTTATATTTTACCGTCATTTCAATCGCTTTGCAATATCTAAAATGGGTTTAAACAGATTTTTCTGTCTAAACCCATTTTATCTTACTCGTTCAGAAAGCCTTTGTAATTGCGAACCTTCATCTGTGCTTCAATCTGCTTGATGGTCTCAAGGATTACGCTTACGATGATGATCAGGCTGGTTCCACCAAAGGAAATGGTAGCACCGAAGATGCCATTAAATATAAACGGCAAAATACCGATAACCGTAAGGCCAATGGCACCGATGAAAATAATATAATTCAGCACCTTCTGCAGATAATCGCTGGTCGGTTTACCAGGTCTTACACCAGGGATAAAACCGCCTTGCTTTTTCATATTATCTGCCACCATAAGCGGATTGAAGGTAACAGATGTATAGAAATAAGCAAAGAAGACAACCAGCAAGATATATACCAATAATCCGATGGAATAAATCGGGGCGCTGGGTTTGCACCAGTTATTGGAGTCCAGTCCTTTTAAGATCTCTGCCCACACACCTGTATCACTTGTCTTGATGAAAGAGCAAATGATGATAGGAAGCTGCATGATGGAGGATGCAAAGATGATGGGAATAACGCCGGCAGTATTTACCTTCAGCGGTATACTGCTCATCTGGCCGCCTACCATTTGTCTGCTACCCTGCATTTTCTTTGCGTACTGCACAGGAATCTTGCGCACGCCTCCGTTTAAAAGGATAACCAATACTACCATAAGTATGATCACAGCAATAATCACAACTGCAGCCAACGCTGCTGTAGCAAAAGGTTTGCCTACAACAAACTGTTCAAACAATCTTGCCAGATCCTGAGGTATGCGGGAAAGGATATTGATCACCAAAACAATGGAGATACCATTTCCTACGCCCTTCTCTGTGATCCGCTCGCCAATCCACATCAGGAATGCACTTCCTGCTGTAAGGGCTACGATCGCAGTGATGATGTTAATCGCATTATACTCAACAAGCAATCCTTGATTTCCCAACCCAATAGCCATGAAAGAAGACTGGAAAAGCGCTAAGCCCACTGACAGATATCTGCTGATAGCAGCAATCTTCTTTTTGCCATCTTCGCCATCCTTCTGCATCTCCTCCAGTTTAGGAATAGCGATGGTCAAAAGCTGCATAACGATAGATGATGTAATATACGGGCTGATACCCAGCGCCAGCAGGGACATGCTCTCAAAAGAGCCACCCGTAATTGCGTCAAAAAATCCAAATGCATTGTTTGTCTGGCTGGCAAACCAATTTGCGAAATAACTTCTGTCCACTCCCGGCACTGGCAGCTGTGATCCAATACGGATCACAACCAGCATCAGGAATGTGTAAAAAAGTTTCGATCTTATTTGTTCGATTTTAAATGCATTTTTCAGTGTTGTGAGCATTAGATCACCTCAACAGTTCCACCAAGTGCCTCGATTTTCTCTTTTGCTGATGCACTGCATGCATCTACCTTTACGCTAAGCTTCTTGGTTAATTCGCCATTGCCAAGGATCTTTACGCCATCCCTGGGGTTCTTGATGATACCAGCTGCCATCAATGCTTCCACATCCACTACGCTGTCATTCTCAAAACCTTCCAGAGCACTGATATTGATTGCAACGATGTCCTTTGTGTTTCTGTTTGTGAAACCTCTCTTAGGAATACGTCTGTATAAAGGCATCTGACCGCCTTCGAAACCGGGTCTGGGAGCTCCAGAACGAGCCTTCTGACCTTTATGGCCTTTACCAGCTGTCTTACCGTTGCCTGAGCCGTGTCCACGACCTCTTCTAAAATTATCACTATGCTTGGAACCTTCTGCAGGTCTTAAATTTGATAATTCCATTCTGACACCTCCTTGTCTCAGTTATACTTCTTCTACTTTAACCATATGACTAATCTGCTGAATCTGTCCTCTTGTGCTTGCATTGTCGGGCAAAATGATGGTCTTATTCAGTTTGCGAAGACCCATTGCCTCAACAGTTGCTCTGTGCTTCGGAACAGCTCCGATAGGAGACTTAACCAATGTAATCTTTAACATCTTACCATTATTCTCTGCCATTGTCTTTCTCCTTTCGCTTACGCCATAATCTCTTCTACAGATTTGCCACGGTTCTTAGCTACCTGTTCAGGAGATTTTACCTGGCTCAAACCGGTAATGGTTGCAAGAACAACGTTCTGCTTATTGTTGGAGCCAAGAGATTTGGTACGGATATTCTTAATACCTGCAAGTTCACAAACCACACGTGCGGGACCACCTGCGATGATACCGGTACCTTCGGGAGCCTTCTTCAGAAGAACATTTGCAGAACCAAATTTACCGATAAAATCATGTGTGATAGATTTGTTCTCATCGATAGCAATCTCTACCAGATGCTTCATGGCATCTTCTTTACCTTTGCGGATAGCCTCAGGAATTTCCACAGCTTTACCCAGGCCGGCGCCTACATGACCATTACCGTCACCAACTACTACCAGTGCGGTAAAACGCATGTTACGGCCACCCTTTACAGTCTTTGCAACACGTTTGATGGCAACAACTTTATCTGTTAATTCCATCTGACTTGCATCTATGATTGTATGTTTCATGTGTCTTCTTCCTTTCCTAGAATTCTAAGCCAGCTTCCCTGGCTGCCTCAGCTAATGCTGCAACTTTACCCTGGTATATGAAGCCGCCTCTGTCAAAGACTACCTGTGTGATACCTTTTTCCATTGCTCTCTTAGCGATTACGGTTCCCAAATATGCTGCTGCTTCAACGTTATTGGTCTTTTCCAGTTCCTGAGAAACCTCTTTTTCAAGAGTGGAAGCAGAAACTAATGTATTCCCAACTGTATCGTCGATAATTTGAGCATACATATGATTATTGCTTCTGAATACAGCAAGACGGGGTCTTTCAGCTGTACCACTGAAGCGGTTACGAATTTTCATGTGCTTTTTCACACGTACTGCCTGTCTAGATTCTTTACTAACCATCTTCATACTCTCCTTATCTATTATTTCTTACCAGTCTTACCAACTTTACGTCTGATCGTCTCATCAGCATATTTGATACCCTTACCCTTGTAAGGCTCAGGTCTTCTCTTATCTCTGATCTCAGCTGCGTATTGGCCAACTTTTTCTTTGTCGATACCCTTAACGATGATCACGTTCTGGCCTTCCAGTACGCTCTCAACACCTTCAGGATCGGTCATCTCTACCGGATGGGAATAACCCAAGCTTAAGGTTAAAACTTTTCCGGCCTTTGCTGCTCTGTAACCCACACCGTTTACTTCCAGTTTCTTCTGGAAACCTTCTGTAACACCAACAACCATATTGTTGATCAGTGTTCTGGTCAGACCGTGCAGGGACTTCATTTTCTTCAGATCGTTAGGTCTGCTAACTACAACCGCTGCACCTTCTACTTTAATTTCCATCTCAACGGGTAATACTCTCTCAAGAGTTCCCTTAGGACCTTTTACGGTCACTTTGTTATTTTCTGCAACATCCACAGTTACGCCTGCAGGAATTGCGATTGGCATTCTACCTATACGTGACATGCCCGTACCTCCTATTTTTTATAGAAAATTTAATGTTACCACACAAAAGCTAATACTTCGCCGCCGACCTTCAGCTCTCTTGCCTTCTTGTCGGTGATCACGCCCTGGTTTGTGGACAGGATCGCAATACCAAGTCCACCAAGTACTCTGGGCAGTTCGTCCTTGCCGGCGTATATACGCAGACCAGGCTTGGAGATTCTCTTGATACCGGAAATAATCTTATCATTCTTGGTAGCACCATACTTTAAGGTGATATGAATGGTCTGGAATTTTCCGTCTTCAATTACTTCAAAGTTTTTGATATAACCTTCATCCAACAGAATCTGGGCGATAGCCAGCTTCATCTTGGAAGCGGGAACATCTACTGTATCATGTTTTGCAGTGTTCGCATTACGGATTCTTGTAAGCATATCTGCAATAGGATCGCTCATTGTCATGATTTTCTCTCCTCCTTACCAACTTGCCTTTTTCACGCCCGGGATCTGTCCTTTGTAAGCCAGTTCACGGAAGCAAATTCTGCAAATTCCATATTTTCTCAGGACTGAATGGGGACGTCCACAAATTTTGCAACGTGTGTATTCTCTTGTGGAAAACTTCTGCTTACGCTGCTGCTTAAGCTTCATAGATAACTTAGCCATGAATTTACCTCCTATTATTTCGCGAACGGCATGTTAAACAGTTTTAACAGTTCACGTGCCTCTTCGTCAGTCTTTGCGGTTGTTACGAAAATGATATCCATACCTCTCACCTTATCCACCTTATCGTACTCGATCTCAGGGAAGATGATCTGCTCTTTGATACCAAGTGCGTAGTTACCTCTGCCATCGAATGCGTTAGGGTTTACACCTCTAAAGTCACGCACACGAGGAAGTGCAAGGTTAACCAGACGATCAAGGAATTCATACATTTTTTCGCCGCGAAGAGTGGTCTTGCATCCAATAGCCATACCTTCTCTGATCTTGAAGTTTGCCACGGAATTCTTAGCCTTGGTGATAACAGCCTTCTGGCCGGTAATGGCCTCCATATCCTTTACAGCGCCCTCCAGAACCTTTGCGTTCTCTTTCGCTTCGCCGACACCCATATTCAGAACGATTTTGTCAAGCTTGGGAACTTCCATGATGTTCTTGTAGCCAAACTTTTTTGTCATCGCATCAACGATCTGATCTTTATATAAGTCTTTCAGTCTGCTCATATTCTATTGCCTCCTTCCTGTGAATTAATCAATTACGTCACCAGTTGACTTCGCGTAACGTACCTTCTTGTCGTTTTCCATCTTGAATCCGACTCTGGTTGCTTTGCCCTTGTAGACATACATTACGTTAGAAATATCAATAGGAGCCTCTTTATGAACAATTCCGCCTTCGGGATTTGCCTGAGAAGGTTTTGCATGCTTTGTGATCATGTTTACGCCTTCTACTACTACCTTGTGGTTCTTCTGATCTACAGAAACAACCTTGCCTTCTTTGCCATTATCTTTGCCGGCAATAACCTTAACAGTATCGCCTTTCTTAATTTTACATGTAGACATACGGCACCTCCTTATAATACTTCGGGAGCCAGAGAAACAATTTTCATAAACTGTTTTTCACGAAGCTCTCTTGCCACAGGACCAAAGATACGGGTTCCCTTAGGAGTCTTGTCATCTTTGATAATAACTGCAGCATTTTCGTCAAATTTGATATAAGAACCGTCTTTACGACGTGCGCCTTTTACAGTACGTACAACAACGGCTTTTACAACGTCACCTTTTTTTACAACCCCACCGGGTGTTGCATCTTTAACAGAAGCAACGATGATATCACCTATCTGTGCGTATCTTCTGGTGGATCCGCCTGAAACTCTGATACAGAGCAGTTCCTTCGCGCCAGTGTTATCAGCAACTTTCAGTCTGCTTTCCTGCTGAATCATGCTAATTCTCCTTCCAAATAATGTAATTTTTTATTATATTATTTTGCCTTCTCAACAATCTCAACAAGTCTCCATCTCTTGTCCTTGGACAGGGGCCTTGTCTCCATAACCTTTACGGTATCGCCGATGCCGCACTCATTGTTCTCATCATGGGCTTTCAGCTTGTAGGTCTCTTTTACTACCTTGCCGTACAGAGGATGTTTTACATGCTCTTCGATTGCAACAACAATTGTTTTATCCATTTTGTTGCTGGTTACTTTACCAACACGTGTTTTTCTAAGATTTCTTTCCACGGTATAATCTCCTTTCTGAAATTCCGCATTTACCATCTGACCTTAAGCGTTAGCCTTCTGGGTGATCACGGTCTGGATACGAGCAATATTTCTTCTTACTTCTTTGATTCTTGCTGTATTGTCAAGCTGGTTGGTTGCGTTCTGGAATCTCAAATTGAAAAGTTCTTTTTTAGCAGCGACTAATTCTTGTGCCAGTTCTGCTTCTGATTTATTTTTCAAATCTTCTACATACTTATTCGTTTTCATTTGATACACCGCCTTCCAAGTCTGCTTTAGAAACAATCTTACATTTACAAGGGAGTTTGTGCATAGCAAGACGTAATGCTTCCTTTGCGGCTTCCTCGGGAACGCCCGCAATTTCAAACATTACACGTCCGGGTTTCACAACTGCTACCCAGTATTCCAGGGTACCTTTACCGGAACCCATACGTGTTTCTGCTGGTTTCGTTGTTACAGGTTTATCCGGGAAAATCTTGATCCAAACTTTACCGGTACGTTTTGTATAACGTGTGAGCGCTACTCTGGCTGCCTCGATCTGGTTGGATTTGATCCAGCAGGGTTCGGTTGCCACAAGACCGTATTCACCGTAAGTCAGGGTGTTACCTCTTGAAGCCTTACCAGCCATAGAACCGCGGAACTGTTTACGACGTTTAACTCTCTTTGGCATTAACATGGTTATTTCTCGCTCCCTTCCTTATTTCCTTTTGTGGGAAGCACTTCGCCCTTGTAGATCCATACCTTTACGCCGATCTTTCCATAGGTGGTGTCTGCTTCCGCAAAGCCATAATCGATATCTGCTCTCAGTGTCTGAAGGGGAATGGTTCCCTCACTGTAGAACTCGGTACGTGCAATGTCAGCGCCGCCCAGACGACCTGCACATGCTGCCTTGATACCAAGTGCGCCGGCCTTCATACTTCTGCCCATGCAGGACTTCATGGCACGTCTGAAGGACACACGATTCTCCAGCTGCTGTGCAATGTTCTCAGCTACCAGCTGTGCATCTTTGTCGGGTCTCTTGATCTCATGGATGTCGATCAGAACCTTCTTGTCTGTCATCTTGGCCAGTTCATTCTTGGTATTCTCGATCTCAGCACCGCCCTTACCGATGATCACACCGGGCTTAGCTGTGAAAACAATAACTTTTACTCTGTCAGATGCTCTCTCGATTTCAATCTTGGAAACACCTGCTGCATGCAATTTTTCTTTCAGATATTTTCTGATATTATAATCTTCTACCAGATACTCAGAGAACTCAGCATCAGCGTACCATCTGGAATCCCAATCTTTGATAACACCGACTCTAAGGCCGTGAGGATTAACTTTCTGTCCCATATTCTAATTGCTCCTTTCCCTTATCTTTCATCAAGCACAACAGTAATGTGGCTCATTCTCTTTTCGATTCTGTATGCTCTGCCCTGTGCACGAGGCTGCACTCTCTTCATTGTGGGCCCCTTGTTGGCATAGCACTCAGCAACGTAAAGATTGTCTTTGTTCATACCATTGTTGTTCTCAGCGTTTGCGATAGCTGACTCAAGCAGCTTCTTGATGATGCTGGATGCGTATCTGGGATTGTAAGCCAGAATACCAAGTGCGGTCTGCACGTCTTTGCCTCTGATGGCATCTAATACGAAACATGCTTTCTGAACAGACACTCTAGCGTAAGACAGCTTTGCTGAAGGTCTTGTGTCTTTCTGCGCATTTCTCTCTCTTTTAATTTGACTTCTATGTCCTTTAGCCATAGAATTGTTCCTCCTTTCAATCTAACGCATCTGCTATAGCGCAGGGACGCGCTACAGACAGACACGGGGCTGTTTTGCCCACGCAATCCCCTCTCCGGGAATTGTACGTTATCGATGTTTCATATTTTAATGATTATCTTACTTTGGACTTCTTCTCGTCTTTTCCATGTCCTCTGAAGGTTCTGGTTGCAACAAATTCACCGAGTTTGTGGCCAACCATATCTTCTGTAACATATACCGGAACGTGCTTTCTGCCGTCATGAACAGCGATCGTATGTCCCACGAAAGAAGGGAAAATTGTGGAACGGCGGGACCAGGTCTTGATAACCTGCTTCTGTCCTGCAGCGTTCATTGCATCTACCTTTTTCAGTAAGCTTCCATCTGCGAAAGGTCCTTTTTTCAGTGATCTAGCCATTGTCTTTCCTCCTCAATTATTTGATTGCTCTGCCGTCTCTTCTTCTTACAATCAGCTTGTTAGACGCTTTTTTCTTCTTACGTGTCTTTAAGCCGAGTGCAGGCTTGCCCCAAGGAGTGCTCGGGCCGGGACGACCGATACCAGTTTTACCTTCACCACCACCGTGAGGATGGTCGTTGGGGTTCATTACAGAACCGCGAACTGTGGGACGAATGCCCATGTGACGCTTACGTCCTGCTTTACCGATATTGATAAGGTTGTGATCAACGTTGCCTACAACACCTACTGTTGCTCTGCATACCAGAGGAACCATTCTCATCTCGCCGGAAGGAAGACGCAGGGTTGCATACTTACCTTCTTTTGCCATCAGCTGTGCGCTGTTACCTGCGCTACGAACCATCTGGCCGCCCTTGCCGGGATACAGCTCAATGTTGTGTACCTGAGTACCAACAGGGATCTCGGACAGAGGCAGGCAGTTACCTACTCTAACCTCGGCCTCAGCACCGTTCATAACCTTCATGCCGTCGGTCAAGCCCTCGGGAGCGATGATGTATGCCTTTTCGCCGTCTGCGTAGCAGATCAGAGCGATGTTTGCTGTTCTGTTGGGATCGTACTCGATACCGATTACGGTTGCGGGGATACCATCTTTATTTCTCTTGAAATCAACCAGTCTGTACTGTCTTCTTACTCCGCCGCCGCGATGTCTTACTGTGATCTTACCCTGGTTGTTACGTCCAGAGTTCTTCTTCAGGGAAACACACAGGGATTTCTCAGGAGTGCTCTTTGTGATCTCGGAGAAATCAGATCCGGTCATGTTTCTTCTGGAAGGTGTATAGGGATTGTATTTCTTAATTCCCATGATTAAATCTCCTTTGCTTTGTTTTACTATCGTGCTTTACTGCACATATTGGCTCACTCTCTTGGGATATTACAGACCTGCAAAGATCTCGATGTCCTTGCTGTCCGCTGTGAGCTGTACAATGGCTTTCTTGGTCTTGGCAGTCTTACCAACCACCATACCGCGTCTCTTATTCTTGCCGTCGCAGTTCATGGTGTTTACCTTTGCAACCTTGGTGCCTTCAAACATCTTCTCTACTGCTTCTTTGATCTGAGACTTATTTGCTTCGGGATGAACCAGGAAAGTGTATTTCTTTTCTCCCATACCAGCCATGCTCTTCTCAGTGATGACCGGTTTGAGGATTACGTCATAGTATTTGATATCAGCCATTATGCGTATACCTCCTCAATCTTCTTGGCAGCGTCCTTTGTCAGAACCACTTTGCCTGCCTTCATAACGTCATAAACGTTCAAGGTATTGGTTAATGTTGTCTGAACGGTAGGGATGTTCTTTGCAGACATAACAACTTTCTCATCGTTCTCTGCCAGAACTACAAGTCCCTTGTTTACATTCAGGTTGTTCATTACGTTCTGGAAGTTCTTTGTCTTGATCTCGTCGAACTTCAGCTCATCAACTACGATCAGGTTGCTTCCCTGAACTTTACTTGTCAGCGCGCTCTTAAGAGCAGCTCTCTTCTCTTTCTTATTCATCTTGAAAGAGTAATCTCTGGGAACTGGAGCGAATACCACACCGCCGCCTGTCCACTGAGGAGCTCTGGTTGAACCCTGTCTTGCATGACCGGTTCCCTTCTGTCTCCAAGGTTTTCTGCCGCCGCCGGAAACTTCAGCACGGGTTTTAGCCTTCTGAGTTCCCTGACGATTGTTTGCAAGCTGCTGCACAACTGCCATGTGTACCAGGTGCTCGTTCACTTCCACACCAAACACAGCATCGCTTAATTCCATTGTGTCAACTTCTTTGCCTTCCATATTATAAACAGATACTTTTGCCATCTGAATGGTCCTCCTTTCACCCGATTTATGCTTCCGCCTTAACGGTTTCTTTAATGGTTACCAATGCTTTCTTCGGTCCGGGTACAGCGCCCTTTACCAACAGCAGGTTCTTTTCAGCATCCACTCTTACAACTTCCAGGTTCTGAACAGTAACCTTTACGCAACCCATGTGGCCAGGCATTCCTTTGCCCTTGAAAACACGGCTAGGTGAGGAACATGCACCGTTGGAACCCTGATGACGATGGAACTTGGAACCGTGAGCCATGGGTCCTCTATGCTGACCATGTCTCTTGATCGCGCCCTGGAATCCTTTACCTTTGGAAATTGCAGTTGCATCAACCTTATCTCCTGCAGCAAAGATGTCAGCCTTGATCTCGCCGCCCAGTGTATAATCCTGTGCGTTGTCAAACTTGAACTCTCTTACATATCTCTTGCTGGATACACCGGCCTTCTTAAAATGACCTGCCAGTGCTTTGTTAACGCCGTGTCTGTGGATCACTTCTTTCTTACCACTTGCATCCTTGTTAACGATCTTTTCCTTCTTATCTACAAAACCAACCTGTACTGCGCTGTAGCCATCATTCTCAACGGTTTTAACCTGAGTGACTACGCAGGGTCCGGCCTGAAGTACGGTAACCGGAACCAGTACGCCGTCTTCGTTGAAGATTTGAGTCATTCCGACTTTTGTTGCCAAAATTGCTTTCTTCATTCTTTCCTCCTGTTTCTCTACATAGCGGAACACCAACGATCTTCGGGTGTTCATACGCGATTGTAGGAAGTTTTTAAATTGTTACTTATTTTGATCAAATGAAAACCGGAAACTTATTTTGTTTTCATCTTGATGTCAATGTACACGCCCGCCGGCATTTCCAGTCTCTGCAGCGCATCAACTGTCTTCTGGGTCGGGGTAATGATATCGATCAGTCTCTTGTGAGTTCTCTGCTCGAACTGTTCTCTGGAGTCTTTGTACTTGTGCACCGCTCTGATGATGGTTACAACTTCCTTTTTAGTAGGAAGGGGCACAGGTCCGCTCACCTGAGATCCGTTCTTTTTCACTGTTTCGATGATTTTTTTGGCAGATGAATCAACCAGCTGATGATCATATGCCTTGAGTGTGATTCTCATTACTTGACTTGCCATAAAAAAAGTCGCCTCCTTTTCGCACTTTTGATAGTACGACAAGCGGTGACTGTACACTCTCCCGTGTGTGTCCTAAACCTTTGCACATTTCACTCGGTTTATTCTCTTACACGTCGTTTCTGCCCTGGGACAGACATTATTGTTTGTACAGTGACTTGTCGTCAGTTTCCTAACTTGACATTCGCTCCACGGAAAACCTGCCAGCCGGCGTTGCCTTAGGCAGCAACCTCACGCTTCATCGCTATCATGCCACAGCAAGAATTAGTATACATGGTATTTATCGGGATTGCAAGTATTTTTTAATAAAAATTGTATTTTTTTCAATACAATCCCCATTATTTTTTATGCCACCTGCCGGATGCTCCACAGGGAAGCACCAAACCACTCTGGGTAACAGGTAATCCGATCTCATCTGCCTGCGTGGTGCCGCCATACTTCTTATTAATAGAAGTGTTTATCATATAAGACAGTACTGCAGGCTGCAATCCGGTAGTATAGGAATTGATCAGGAAAAACAGCGGATCCTTGGAAAGCAGACCGGCCGTCAATTCTACAAAAGTCCAAAGACTCTCCTCAATCTTCCAGATCTCCCCCTTGGGCCCCCTGCCATAGGACGGAGGATCCATGATGATACCGTCGTAGGTATTGCCCCTGCGCAGCTCCCGTTCCACGAATTTGGTACAGTCATCCACCAGCCAACGGATCGGTGCATCCCCCAACCCAGAGGCAGCCGCATTCTCCTTGGCCCAACCCACCATACCTTTGGAGGCATCCACATGTGTCACGCTGGCACCGGCGGCGGCAGCGGACAAGGTAGCTCCTCCGGTGTAGGCAAAAAGATTTAACACCTTCACAGGTCTGCCGGCATTTCGGATCAGCTCTGAAAACCAATCCCAGTTCACAGCCTGTTCCGGAAAGAGTCCGGTATGTTTGAAACTAAAGGGCTTTAAATGGAAAGTAAGTTCCCGATAATGGATAGACCACTCATCCGGCAGCCGGAAAAACTCCCATTCACCGCCACCCTTGGCACTGCGGTGATAGTGTCCGTTTTTTTGTCTCCATCCTTTATGAAGGCGGGGGGTATTCCAGATCACCTGAGGGTCGGGCCTTACCAATATATAATCTCCCCATCGCTCCAATTTCTCTCCTGCGGAGGTATCAAGTACTTCATAATCTTTCCAACAGTCTGCAATCCACATGATCTATATCCTTTTCTTTCAGGTGTTTTCTAAAAATCCTTCCTTAGTATACTATTATTTTTCCTTGGACACAAGTTCTGTTTTTCTATCTCATGCAACAACGCCCCCTGCCAAACGGCAGGAGGCATCGATTCATCAAACTTTTCCCATGTATCTACAATTTATTTTATAGAAATTTCAAGAATGTCATCAGGCATATCAACCTCCGGTGCCACAAAGCCTTCCGGATTTTTCAGTATTCTGCCTGCCACGCCAATCTTCACCAAGGCCCTTGCAGGAACCGCCGTAAGCGCCTCTGTATCGTAGGTAAAAGCGTATTCTCCAGCCGGCACCGTCACTTCTCCGCTAAAAGGGATTTCACAAGTATGGGCGATATCCTTGATCCACTTCCCCTCTGCCGTGTCCACATCTCCTGCAAAGGCTATCCCTGTCCTTCGGGTTTCTCCCTGTTTCAAAGCCGAATTACCCTCATAGAGTTTTTCGTAGCTGTAAAGATACGCCTTTTTCTTTTCAGGATAGTATTCCACATATTCTCCCGAATGAACTGTGGCATGGAAAGTGATTTTCTTGTCACCAATGATCACCGAAGGATCTTTTACAGGTGCATCTACAATTTTGCAGGCTTTGAATTTTCCGATCTTTGCCCCCTTGGTATCGCCGGTCAGACTGACAGTTACGCTGCAAACCCTTGACAGATTGGTAAACCACCTGTAAGCCTCCCCATGATTTTCATATCCGGCAATTGCAAAGTCGTAGCCATCATAATCTGCATTATCTGCATCGATGAGGATAAACTCCTTCTCCCCTTCATGACAAAGGGGCAGGAGATAATCAGTCCATCCGCTGGCATCTCCGTTTCCTTCCAGCCGCAGGAGTACCGCTCCGCTCTTACTTCCGTTACCTTTTACCGTTATCTTGAAGGCTCTGTAGTCGGACAGATCTGTTTCCGCAAATTCGTGTTTTCCCTGAAGCTCCTCTAGTTCCTTCTTTTCAAAATCAACCAACGTTTTTTCTATATCTCCGGACGCAGAATATCTTTGCTCAATTCTGATAAAGGGCACTTGTTCCTCAAACGGATTGTTTGCCCTTCCTGTGGCATAGGAATCCTCAAGGGATCCCTGGACCTTGTTCTGGACATAAAACATTTCCTGCATGCCAAAGCTTCCGTCAGCACATTTTACCGCTCTGTGCTCATAGGGGCTGGTTTTGATGGCCTGTTTTACCTCCCGGGCAAAATACTTTGCCTTCCGAAGCCTGGAATAAACTCCGTAATACATAAAGTTATCCCCCAGTCTGGTCTCCGGGGTAAAATGAGGCACAGAAAAAGGCATACAAACCGTTGAAAAGTCCGATTCTATGGCGAGGGAACCCATATGGTCTAGGTCATCCCGGAAAATGGACTTATTTATGGTATTTTTCAGTTCAAATATGGAATCCGGTGCGTAATGAAACCAACCCAGAGTTGCGGTATAATAGAAGGTTTTTTGTGTCATGCAGCGTTCATAGTGCATTTCATTAAACCTTTTATAGGCACGTCTGCCATGGTCAATAGCGCTGCCTCTGCCTCTGGCTCCCCAAAGACAGGGGGCATAAGTAGAAAATTCAATGATGGGCTTTTTCTTACAGTGGAGCAGTACTTCCCGCACAAACTCCGTATAATAGTAGTAAAGATTCTCCGGCTCCAGCAACCAGTACATGGACTCATAGCCATCAAAGTAGATCATGTCAAATCCACCTTCATTGCAGGCTCTGGCCGTCTCTCTTGCTACATGGTAGAATAGATCTGAACCGGGCACTGACTGAAGACACCCATACTTGCCAAGGAACTGCCTGATCACAGCCCCTTTCTTATGTGGTACAGCCTTTGTTCCCAGCTGACCTCTTTTCACATTCTGAAGGCCCTCTGTCACACCATTTCCGGGAACAAGTACAATTTCTTCATCAATCAGCACATAGCCGGTATACTTCGTATAATAAGTAATCCCCTGTTCTTCGCCCCTGAATTCAGAGGCATCTTCGTTTGTGGGAATATGCTCTTCTATATTATTAATGTCTTGTCGCAAGGAAAAGGTTACATCATTATATACAAAATTTTTTTGCCATTTTGGATCTGAAGTTATGGTGGTGGCAAGAGCCGAAATGGTACTGGAATAAGTGTGAAGCCCCAGCTGCAGCCCCTCTGCCAAAAATTTGTCTGCAATGCGCTCCTTGAAAACTGTCCCGGAAATAAAGGTATTGTTTTTCTTCTCCTCTTCAGTTGCCGCGCAAACAAAGTTAAAGTCCCCTTGTATAAATGTGTCGGGTCCGTGATGAATATCCACCTGGTCGATGGAATACTTGGCGGCAAGCTTTGCGGTTTCCTCCACATTTTCAGGGGTAATGTTATCAAAGAGAATCACATAATCTCCAAAAATATCATCATTATCAAGGGCAAAAGGCCCTCCATGAGAAGACACAATAGACCGCCTCGGATCGATAGCATTGATCACTTCCTTCAGAAACGCTCTGTGCTCTTTTTCCTTGGAGAACACAACACCTATCTTTGCCCCTGCAAGATCCCTCCCGATGGAGGTTCTTGCGCTTGCTCGCACCACGGGACACCATCCGCCGGGGATAAAGTTGTTGTTGACCTTTGCATCCATAGACACTCCCGATGCCCGGAAGGATTCAGGATCATAGGAAGGGGTATAGTTGAACTGTATATTAAAAAACACAATTCCATTGATATCCTTTGAAAGACCGGATACAAGTTCAGCCGTAAAAAAATTATCGAAAACTTCCACCAATACATCTGCAAAGATACCATTTTCATAAGTAAAGCGAAGCACATCCTCTCTGACCTCCACCTTAACAGGCGGAATGATACGTTCCCCACCCTCTGTGATCAGGTAAGAAAAATAAGCGCCAAAAGGCGGGGCGCCCTTCCCCACATACACATCTTTCTCCTCCGCAAGATCCACATCCTCTGATGCAAGCACATCTCGCTGCTCCGGAAGATACACTGCCTTTTCCACCTTACCTGAAGCCTTACTGATTACAACCTGTAAGTGTTTATTTTCAAAAACAATACTACTGACATTTTCCTTGAAAATACTCATCTTTTTCTCCTCCCTGATTTGCGTATTGTCTTTTGTTTTTTAATATAAAATATCACCGAGCAAGAGTAAATGTGATTTATTACCCCAAATGTATAATTTAGTACACAATCGACACAGAGACAAAAAGGCATGCCTTCCGTGTTTGCCGGAAAAGCATGCCTCAAAGCATTCCCTTATTTAAAACTCTGCAGCCTTTCTATAAGCAGGTATCTCATGCTCCAGCACATAGTTCACCTGTCTGATCTTCCAGCGGATGTGTTCTGCATCTCCCAGATATTCCATGCTGGGCTCCCAACCAAGACGGGAGTCTCTCTCTACCAGAGGGATAGCCTTTTCAGCATTGGCGATCTCTGCCTTCAAAAGCACTTCCATCTCATCCAGCATCTTCTTAACCGCCTCTTTGTCCTCATTGGCATTCATATTCTGCGCCATGGTAAACCACTGCTTGGAGTGAATGCCGGTGGTTACCATACAGCTGATGAACTCACCCAGATTGATCAGGTATTCCAATTCCTCATTCACCTGCTCTGCAGGAATGCTCTTTAAGAGCGCCAGTCCCTGCTCCATCAGTTCCTTCATCTGCTTCAGGGAAGCAATCTCCGCCTTGCGGCTGACTGCACTCAAAGATCTCTGGCCGTTTACATAGTCATAGTATTTGGGGAACATGATACCGGCACCAAAGTGCGCATGATCTGCCGCAATCATTTTAATCTCCGTAAACAGGTTGAAGGGATAAGAAGGTCCTACACGGAAAGCGCAATACTGGTCTCCGTTGGAGGGTATGTAATGGGTAATGGCCTCACTCCACAGCTTCAGCGCCTGATCTACCGTCTCCCGGTTCTCAGCTCCATAAAACTGCTCCAATACTGCAGCCAACTTCTCTTCCATGGTCAGCCCATCTGCCTCCAAAGCCTTGCCGGTAAACTCACTGATAAAGGAAGGCCAAAAGCCGTAGTGATGGGATTCCATCAGACCGCACAGGCCCCATTTCTCATTGGCTTCCATGATACCTTTCAATCGTTTCATCCACTGATAAGGCATGGGCTGGTAAGGAGTCACGCCAAAGTCCCAGCTCATACCGCCGGTATTAGACATGGCATACAGCCGGATGCCTCTCTCCTTGGCTGCAATAGCCTCTGATACAAAATACTGACCGGGGCCTGCAAAGGCCAAAGTATAATCGTCACAACGTACGCTGTGCTCATTCAAAGGAATGTTTTCCATCATCTCGTAAGTCACATTCAGGCTCACACCTTCGGGCAGGGACTTGATCAGGCGGATGCGCTCCTCTGCGGGCGCCCATCCCCAGTTGTAGGTCCAAAATACAATATCTGCATCCTCTCTGTATTTCTTGATGGACTTCATCACTACCTCCAGCCATCTGGGATAGTCGATGCAGGGCCACCAGCCGGGTGAACGCTTACCGGTAGGGATGTTTTCCACATTATTCTCACGCCAGGTGGTTCCGGATACATTGGGATCCTTGCTGGGGAATTCCACAGATTCACCCACCAGTACCACGCCCTTCAGGCCCGGACAATTCTTAAAGAGTTCGCCGTAGGTAGAATCATAATAAGCCTGGGCGTCCGGATCATCCGGGTGCTTGGGACTCTTTAAATAGCTGTAAGCATATACGTCAATACCGTACTTGGAAGCACGGTAGATCAATTCATTGAAATCCACAAATCCGCAGGGTGTCAGATTCACGCCTTTGGTAAACACCATGATGGCGTCACGGCCGGAATGGGCAATGGCTGACAAATGCTCGTTGGGGAATTTATCCAGTTCATATCCGGAATGCAGCATTCTGGGGGAGAACAGGATCTTATGCTCTGTGGTTTCTTTCTTCAGGTAGGGAGCCTTTCTCCAGCTCATCTTTTTCTCCAGGGCATAGATAGCCTGAGCATAGCTTCTCTCATCATCGCAGAGGATATGGATACCATCCTCCACCTGGATAGTATAACCTTTTTCCATGGCAGGGTCCATTTCATAGGACAGGCAGCCTGCTCCCTTGGTCTGACCTTTTTTCACACGTACGGATACGTTCATGGAGATCAGCATATAATCCACGAAATCTCTGGCTGCAGTCCAGGCCACGTCCGCGGCTCCTTCCGGCACATAGAGGACAAAATCATCCTCGATCACCAGTTCATCTGCTGCGGGTACCAAAGCCTCATCCCGAAGATCCGCCTTGTGAATGGTCAGCATGCGTTTTCTGAATTCATACTTTTTTTCTGTCTTTAACATGATCTTATTCTCCTCGTCACCTTATAATTTTGATGCTGTTCTATAATCAGCGACTTCTCGCTCCAGTACATATTTTAACTGTCTGATCTTCCAGCGGATATGGTCTGCATCGCCCAGATACTCCATGCTGGGCTCCCAGCCCAGGCGGGAATCCAATTCCACAAAAGGTATGGCACTCTCTGCATTGGCAATTTCCAGGCGGCCTACTTCCTCCATCTCATCCAGCACCTGTCCGATCTTAACCCGGTCTTTCTCCGAATGCAGACGAATGATCAGATCATACCATTTCATCATGTGTATGCCAGTAACTGCCATACAACACATATATTCTCCCTGGTTGATCAGATATAACAGTTCTTCGTTGGCACTCTCCTGAGGAATTGTCTTCAGAAGATCCACGCCCTGCCGAAGCAGATCCAACATCCTTTCCAGAGAACGACGCTCTGCATCCAGACTCACATAGGACATACTTCTGCGGGTTCCTGCATAATCGTGATAATTCACGATCACGATCCCATTGCCAAAGTGTGCATGATCTGCACTGATAGGTTTCAACCTCTGGTACAGATTAAAGGGATATGAGGGACCGATACGGAAAGCACCATACTGGTTGCTGTTGGAGGGAACGTAATGTGTGATCGCTTCGCTCCAAAGAGCCAGAGCCCGATCCACCGTCTCTATGTACTCCTTACCGAAATACATTTCCAAACTATCCCGCAATTTTTGCTCCATGGAAATTTCCGTACCGTCTGCCAGCGTCTCCCGAACCAAAGCATGATTGGAAAGGTTTCCGATAAAGGAAGGCCAGAACCCATAGTGATGAGATTCCATCAGGCCGCACAGGCCCCATTTTTCGTGAGCCTCCAACATGCCCTCATATCGTTTCATCCACTGATAAGGCATGGGCTGATAAGGAATGACACCCATGTCCCAGGAAAGTCCACCGGTATTCGTCATAGAATACAAGCGGATACCTCTCTCCTTAGCAGCCTCAGCTTCCGATATAAAATACTTTCCGGGACCTGCAAAAGCCAAGGTATAATCATCCACATGTACCGTATTGTCCTCCAGGGGCAACATCTCGTCCGTTTCGTAAGTCACGTTCAAGCTAATGCCTGCAGGCAGGGAACGGATCAGACGTATCCGCTCTTCCTTGGGCGCCCAGCCCCAGTTGTAGCTCCAGAATACAATATCTGCATCCTCTTTATATTTTTTGATGGCTCCCATGACCACTTCCAGCCATCTGGGATAATCAATGCAGGGCCACCAGCCCGCAGAGACCTTACCCGTGGGCACTCCGTCCACCGTATTATTATAATAGAAGGTTCCGGACACATTGGGATCCTTGCTGGGAAACTCTACGGATTCTCCCACCAACACCACACCCTTAAGACCTGGACAATTTTTAAAGAGCTCCCCATAGGAGGCTTCATAATAAGCCTGGGCATCCGGCTCGTCCGGGTGCTTGTGGCTTACCAAATAACTATAGGCATATACATCGATACCGTACTTGGAAGCACGGTAGATCAATTCGTTAAAATCCACAAAACCACAGGGGGTCAGGTTCACGCCCTTGGTAAACACCATGATGGCATCACGTCCCGCATGAGCAATGGCTGCCAGATGCTCATTAGGAAATTTATCCAGTTCATACCCGGAATGTAACATTCTGGGGGAAAACAGGATCTTATGATTTGTGGTCCCTTTTCGCAAGAAGGGCGCTCTTTTACAACTCATCCGATCTTCCAGAGCATACAGTGCCTGGGCATAGCTTCTCTCATCGTTGCTGACGATATGAACGCCCTCCTCCACGGTAATAGAATATCCCTTCTCCATAGCTGCATTCAGCTCATAAGTCAACGTGTTCGGGCCCTTGGTCTGGCCTTTCTTTACCTTGGCGGATACATCCATGGATGTCAGCAGATAGTCTGCAAAATCCCTGGCGGCAGTCCAGGCCACATCCGCAGCCCCTTCCGGAACGCAGATAGTAAAACCATCCCGGATCACATAATCCGCTTCTGCCGGCACCAGGGCCACATCTCGAAGGCCGGGCTTATGTATGGTCAACATTCTTTTTCTAAATTCATACCGCTGTTCTTTCTTTAACAATGTACTTCCTCCCTTCACAGCACAATACAGGGTAAATGTACCACACTTTTTACTTATTTTCGATATCCAAAATGACTGTGTTAGGTTAAAAAATCCCGTTTCTTATAGTTCTAAGATCCGTATGGCATTCTCTCTGGCAATCTTTTGGAATACTGTCTCACTGATCTTTCCCTCTCTGCGCCAACGCAGCATCAGTTCAGGCAACTCCACCGGCATATCCGGCATCACCATATCCGTGCCAAACATCAACCTGTCTTGGAATTCCTCCATAAACTTGGGGCCATACTCCTCATCCCTGGCCAGGGCATTATAGGCCGTGCCGTCAGAAAGATCCCCATACAGGTTTGGATAGCGACGCAGAAGTTTGGGCACCACACCCTCCTCCTTAACGGGGCCCTGAGGCAGCCTGCCAACCTGGCACTCACTCTTCACTTCAAAAATAAATCCTCTCTCTCCCGGCGTCTCCAGCTTCGCTATCTCCGACCAAAAGATAGGTCCGTGACCAAAAATTTTTAAATTAGGAAAGCGCTGCAGGGTGTGCTCCAACTGCGGCAGCCCCGGGTCATCATACAGTCCAAAATCTCCAGTCAGCTGATCGGAACCGTCATAGGTCACCGGCAAGCCCACCTTCTGGGCATGATAAAACAAATTTTGTACCATGGGATGCATCACAGGAAGATTGGGCATGACCTCTCCCAGCCCCTTACATCCCCTGTCTTTGTAGTAGGCAAGCACTTTATCCAAAGGTGCATCCGGCGAATTGGTCATGACCCTGGGGTCAATATTGCAAAAAGGAATGAATCGATCCGGATATTTTTCTGCCATATCCAAGATATCCTCATTGGTCTGGGGAAAATAGATTTCCGGGCTTACGATGGGTAAAAGTGCCCCCCGCTCAATCCCTAACTCATCATATCTGGCAATCAGTTCCTCCGCCGTGCAAAACCGAACAACAAAGGGCACCGGCTTGCGGTACGCATGCGCATGAATATCGATAAACATACTGTTTCTTCCCTCCTTTTTTGCAATAATGTATTTTTTCTTATTGTACCATACTACGTGTATATTATACAAGTATGTTTCTTGCAATGTTTTGTTAAATACAGTAAAATAGAATTATTAATTAACACACGAGGACATTTTTATGGCAAATATTATTGAGATCACTGATTTCACTGCGCCGGAACTGGACATCTATGCCCGGCTTTCAGAAACACAGCTCTTTCACTTATACGAACCCGGGCAGGGGCTTTTTATTGCAGAAAGTCCCAATGTGATTCTGCGGGCCCTGGATGCAGGTTATGAGCCCGTGTCCCTGCTGACAGAGCGAAGGCACATAGAAAGTTCTGCCCGTCCGATCATCGCCCGATGCCCGGACATCCCTGTGTACACCGCCGAACTGGAGGTACTGACCCAGCTCACTGGTTTTCAGCTGACCAGAGGGCTTTTGTGTGCCATGCACCGGCCCGTCCTGCCCACAATAGAAAAGGTCTGCACCGGTGCCCGCCGGATCGTTGTTTTGGAAAATGTCATGAATCCCACCAACGTAGGTGCCATCTTTCGTAGTGCCGCTGCGCTGAACATGGATGCCGTGGTGTTGACACCGGGCTGCAGTGACCCTCTGTATCGCCGGGCCAGCCGCGTCAGCATGGGGACTGTATTTCAGATTCCCTGGACCCAGGCTCCTCTTAGCCCGGGACTGTTAAAATCCATGGGCTTTCGTACAGTCGCCATGGCGCTAAAGGAGGATTCCCTCGACATCAAGGATCCCAGACTGGCTGCAGAAGAAAAACTAGCCATCTTTTTAGGCACAGAGGGTGATGGCCTGTCTGACCAGACCATCACCCTCTGTGATTACACCGTACGCATCCCTATGTCCCACGGTGTGGATTCTTTAAATGTAGCCGCTGCCAGCGCTATTGCTTTTTGGCAGCTGGGAGGAATCAACGCTCCTCAGTAACCCGTTTCAAATCATCAAGCAGTTCCTTTCCACCGGAAACAAGCACTTCTGCCACCCCGGATTTATATTGTGAAGTACGAGCCTCATAGCCCCCTTCCTCATAGGCAGACTTGGGAGGAAAATAACCTTCACTGCCATTGGTAAGCACGCAAGGCAAAACCATGGCCCAATCATCGTTTTTCTTCAGTTCCATACCGGTTTCAGAAAATAGTTCACCCGGAACGCCCAAAAGTGCAACGGGACCAATCTGAATACCAGTGAGTTCCATTTTAAATTCCATGGGACCATGTTCCAGCCTGCACATGCGAAGGGCCTCTGCCACTACCGTGGTAAGTTCCATGGCAGTATAAGGAATTTCTGCATCCCGGCCGGCGTCATGAAGTTCCTTATATTTATGGGCCAGCGGCAAATCCTCCGGTGCCGGAACATTGGCCGGAAGCATAATCTCTTTCGGCAAAACATGGATATCATCCACATCTACATAAGCAACTTTATCATACACCTGCAACACAGTACCTGCCAGGGCCCGGCCTACAAAACGTGCCATACCGGGGCTCTTCATCTCATTATCAAAGCTAATCTCTGTATCGTTCAGATCCCCTCCGGAAGGATGCACATTGGTACTGCCCACATCTCCTTGGGCACCAGGGAAGAACATGCATTTCGTGCCATCCAAAGCCTTTTCCACAGTCTTTCGCATCCATCCCGGAAAATCTGCAGACAAAAAATCTCCATTCACAGTATCCGAATGGATACCAAAGTTTACCAGAACCACGCTGTGCCCACCCTCTCTGTCAAAGCGCAGCATGTTGATTCTCTGATCCACTTCCCCAATGGGATGATCAATGTTAGGGTCACCCACAGGAGGACACGTCCAAGTACTTCCATCCTTCATTTTGTAGCGCCTGATATAGGCCACTCGCTCCGGCGCCTGACCGACAATATATCCCATTTTCGCAGGTTTTAAATCTGCCAGTGCCAACTTCACCACATCTACAAGGCGTTCACCTAAAAATTCGGCATATTTCTTTATCACTGTTTCATCTGCCTCGAAGGCATCCACTGGTACCAGCAACGGGCCTGTATGGGTGTGGGTTGCCGTCAGAAAAACAGCTTCCTTTGGCAAACCACATTCCTGTTCGATGGCTAAGCGATATTGATCCGCCAACTCTGTGTATATTTCACAACTATCCACACTTACCAGCACTATCCGCTTGTCCCCATAGGTCAAGGCCAATGCACTGGCTTCCAGATCATCCAAAATTCCCTGGGCAAATCTGGGAACATAGTAGCCGCAGATACCAATCCCCAGAGGCGGATTGATATTTACCCGGGCATATCCTACTTTAAAATCACTCATCTATTTTTCCTTTCTCCTTTTAGGCACCACTGGCCGCCTACAAATTAGGCGACCAGTCAATGTGTTTAATCCGGTATACCGGGCCAAGGATGCCTTCCTTCACAGATATCAGGCAGGGTATAAGGGCCGGTTTTTTCCAAATGACTGATGGTGATAATCTTTTGGAAATATTCTTTTACCTTATCGTTTCTGTAATAGTCGTTGCGTTTCAGTTCCCCATCGATCATGGCTCGCAGATAGAGCACCTGCCACTTGATGCTTTCCCTGACATCTTCCGGAAGGGTCGCGTGAGCCTGGGCAAAGGCTTCTTCAATTTCAAAGACCTTGTCAGGATTGTTGATCACATATCTGTGAGCATGCACATCCAGATCTCTGTAAAGGGTCTCTTCCATGTCACAGATGGCCTTGCAAACCTTCTCATTCATCTCACCTTCCAAGCCAAACTCATAGGCCAGATACTCTTTTACAGTGTCCACTGCAGGCTGATTTTCCCGGAAGCATCTGAGCATGATCACCGCATTGACGTCCGCATAGATGCCCTCCAAGTAAGGATCTCCTCCTTCCTCTAAATCCCCATGTTCCTGCCACAACTTCCAGAATTTTCCCGGCAGGGGATTGGCTCCATAGCCGCCCCAGGGGGCTGTATCTGTCATACTGATCTCCGGGAAGCTGATCCTGGGGCGATGCATATCATGAGTATACCCGTAAGAGCCGTGCTGAGGATTTACATATTTGATTTCCGGGAACCGCCCCTCAGCCAGCGCCTGCTGAATTCCTGCCGATTCATTTTCGGTGGTAAACCAGTCAAGTAACCACATACCCAAGATAAACTGCACATTGGGCATATACTCTTTTATCACAGGAATCATTGCTTCATATGTTTTCAAATAACCGTTAGATCCCCAAGGTGCGCATTTAGAACAGGTGCACCCGCCTTCATCGTAAGGGCCAAAGGACCAGTAATCCAGATCCGCGTCCTTAAAGACCTCCAGCATCTGACGTCTATACTCTATAAGTTTCTCCAATCCGCCTTCCTTGTTAGGACATATCTCCATGTGGTAATGGTCATTCAAAGTGCGCACATATCCGTCATGCCCTCTGGTCCAGTCCGCACGCAGTTCCTCAGGGCTTGTATAAAAGGCTTCATTGACAGGCCCTGCCATCATAGTCTTAATACCCAGAGATTTGGCATACTTCAGGATTGCAAGCAGCCTGGCACTCTTTGCTTTTGCTTTTTCATCCTCCATGTTAGGGAAGTGGTGTAAATCAAACCAAACGTGAACTACATTCATTCCCCAAAGAGCCAGATCCTCCATGTAAACATACAGTTCGTCCAGAGGGGCAGCATCCAGATAGTTCTCGAAATGGGTCGTAAAATACATACCGGAAAACTCTTTATGAGACCGGAAAGTCCCTTCCACCTTGGGATTCCTCAAATAACGACCTGCTGCCTCCAGAAGCTGTGCATGGGAACCTGCACTGATCTTTTTGCCACAGATCTTTCCGCAGTACTCGCCAAGGCTGGGATCTATCTCCAGCTCAATGTCGTCCGCTACTTTCATCCTTTTTTCCACAACCTTTGCAATGTTGGCAAGGATCTTGTCTTCTTTGTTGTACGTAATCATACTTTTTCCTCCTGTTCCTAGTATGCTTTGAGTTCTCCCAGCAACTCCTTGCCCCCCGCAATAATGGCCTCGGCCACACCGGCTTTATAGGAAGAAGTGCGTGCCTCGTAGCCTCCTTCATCATAGGCTGACTGCACAGGGAAATATCCTGCATCCCCATTTACCAGGGCGCAGGGCAGGATCATGGACCAGCCTTCTGTGTCCTTGATGCCCACACCGATATCCGTAAAAGGCTCTCCCGGAATTCCTACAAAGGCTACCGGTCCGATCTGTACGCCGGTCAGTCCCAGATGGAATTCCTCGGGACCATTTTCCATACGGCACATGCGCAGAGCCTCTGCCACCACGGTAGTCAGTTCCATAGCGGTGTAAGGGATTTCCTCGTCATGGCCGGCATCGTGAAGTTCCTTGTACTTGTGAGCCAAAGGCAGCTGCTCCGGCGTTGGCATATTGGCCGGAACTGTAACCACTTTGCGCAGAATACCGATCTGATCCACATCTACATAGGCCGCCTTATCATAGACCTGCAGCACGGTGCCTGCCAGGGCCCGTCCCACAAACCTTGCCATACCGGGACTCTTCATCTCATTATCAAAGCTGATCTCTGTATCATTCAGATCTCCGCCTTCCGGATATACATGGGTACTTCCCACATCTCCTTCCGCACCGGCAAAGAAAATACATTTGGTGCCATCCAGCGCCTTCTCCACCATTCTGCGCATCACCCCCGGCCAGTCGGCAGAAAGCAGTTCGCCGTTTACGGTGTCCGCATGAAGGCCATAGTTGACCAGTACCACACTGGGAGCTCCCTCTCTGTCAAAGCGCAGTACATTCACCCTCTGATCCAATTCCCCGATAGGGTGATCGATATTAGGATCATTGATGGGCGGACAGGTCATGGTGCTGCCGTCCTTCATCTTATAGCGGCGGATATAGGCCACTCGCTCCGGAGCCCAGCCTACGATATAGCCCATCTTGCCGGGCTTTAAGTCCGCCAAGGCTAGCTTGGCTGCATCCACCAGTCGCTCTCCAACGAAATCTGCATACCGGTGAATCACCTCTTCGTCTGCATCAAAAGCGTTTGTGGGTACCAGCAGACCGCCGGTGTGGGAATGGGTGGCTGCCAGAAAGATATTTTCTTCCGGCACCCCTGTGTTCTGGGCAATGGCAGCGCAGTAACGTTTTACCAAACCGCCGTCAATGCCGCAGCAATCCACGCTGATCATCAGGATCTGTTTCCCTGCGCAGGACAGTGCCAGGGCCCCGGCCTCCAAGTCGTCTAGAATCCCCTTGGCGAATCTTGGGACATAATAACCGCAGATACCGATGCCCAAAGGTGGATTGATATTGACCTGAGCATAACCTACTTTAAAATCACTCATATGTTTTTCCTCTTCCTTTCAGGACATGACCGGCCGCCCAATCCTTGGGCGGCCAACCAATGTACCAATATTGCACAATTAAAATTCGCAAAGTTCTCCGCCCAGCACCACCTGCTGTACCCGGAACTTATCATCCACGAACACCAGATCTGCCCGCTTGCCCGGCTCTATGGTGCCCACCTCTTGATCCAATCCCACAGCTCTGGCTGGATTGCGGGAAGCCATAAGGAAGGCCTGGGCAATACCGCAGTTGGTATGGGTCATCACATTACGGCAGGCCTGATCCATGGTCAGCTTACTGCCGGAAATACCGCCTTTTTCATCAAAATTTAAATCTGTCACATGAGCCAGTTCCGGGGGAGCCTGCCCCCAATCGTTGGTACTGTCGGTGATCAGCACCATCCGATGAACCCCCTTATTGTGCAGCAGTAGCTGCTGCATCTCGGCATGCACATGGATGCAACAGGAATCACTGATCATCTCTGCGTACATATCCGGCTCCTTCATGCAGTATTCGTCCGGTCCAAAGCTTCTGGTACCGCCAAATACGGGAAGACGTCCCGTGGCGTCCATGGAATGGGTCTGCAGTGTAGGACGGTACTTGCCAAGGCTTCGCACCTGTGCAGGCGTAGCCTCACTGTGTCCCAATGCAAACACCACATCCGGATTCACCTGACGGGCATACTCCAGAAAAGGTAATAATCCCTCTCGCTCCGGTGCAATGGCCCAGACCTTTGCCAGACTGCCGGCTTCGTCCACCAGTGCCTTGTACTGCTGGGGATCCATGGGCGCTCTCCAGGGATTTCTATGTTTGTTGGCGCCGTACTCAGGGTTCATATAGGGGCCTTCCATATAAAAACCCCGTATGGTCTTTGCCTTCCCTATAGCTTCCTTCACGGCACGTATAGCCGCCAGAAACGTCTCAAAGGGCATACTGTAATCCGGAGTGGCCAAAAGGGTAGTGGTACCATGACGCAGAAAAAAATCCGAAGCCTCCACGGCTTCAAAGCAGGTAGAATAACCGCCTCCGCCGTGTACATGGATATCCACAAAGCCGGGGCCCACATAGGCGCCCTGCGCATCGATCCGCACCGCATCCGCAGGAATCTGCCCCTTCATCTCTCTGGCGCTGCCGTAGGACAGGATCCTCTCCCCCTCAAGCAGGAGCACGCCGTCCCATAAGATACCGTTTTCCAAAACGATCTGAGCATTTTCAATCGCTGTTATTTTAGATTTTGTCATAATGAACTTCCTCTCAAAATATGTATCTTCAGACATCCCGTATCCCTAAAGCTTATTCCGGTATACCGGGCCAAGGATGGGGCTCATCATAAATATCCGGTAATGTACATGCATCTGTCTTCTCCAGATGGCAAAGCTTCACGATCTTCTTAAAGTACTCTCTTGTAGTCTCTGTTCTGTAATAGTCGTTGCGCTTCAGTTCGCCATCGATCACTGCACGCAGATAGATCATCTGCCACTTTACGCCTTCCCTGATCTCCTCAGGCAAAGTCTCATGGGCCTCCACAATAGTCTTTTCAATATCAAATACCTTTTCAGGATTGTGGATCACATATCTGTGGGCCTGAGAGTACAGATCTCTGAACAGGGTTTCTTCCATATCACAGATAGCCTTGCAAACCTTCTCATTCATCTCGCCCTCCAGGCCGAACTCATAGGCCAGATACTCCTTTACGGTGTCTACCGCGGACTGGTTGTCTCTATAGCATCTGAGCATGATCACTGCATTCAGGTCTGCATAGATACCCTCCAGATAAGGATCTCCTCCGTCCTCCAGATCTCTATGCTCCTCCCAAAGCTTTTGGAAACGTCCGGGCAGGACATTGGTGCCATAAGCACCCCAGGGCGCGGTATCTGTCATACTGATCTCAGGGAAACTAAGTCTGGGGCGATGCATGTCGTGGCTGTAGCCGTAGGATCCATGCTGGGGATTTACATATTTAATCTCCGGAAGTCTGCCTTCCGCCAGTGCCTGCTGTACCCCTGCGGACTCGTTATCTGTGGTAAAGTGATCAAACTGCCACAGGCCCAAAATAAACTGTACATCAGGCATATATTCCTTGGTAACTGGGATCAAAGCTTCCACGGTCTTCAGGTAACCGTTGGAACCCCAAGGCCTGCACTTAGGACAGGTACATCCGCCCTCATCGTAGGGGCCAAATCCCCAGTAGTCCAGATCTGCCTCCTTAAACACCTCCAGAACCTGGCGCTTATACTCGATCAGCTTCTCAATAGCGCCCTCTTTGTTAGGGCACAGCTCCAGGTGATAATGGCTGTTCAGGGTATGAATATATCCGTCATGCCCTCTGGTCCAGTCTGCACGAAGCTCCTCCGGGCTGTTGTTAAAGGCCTCATTGGCAGGACCTGCCATATAGGTCTTGATGCCCATAGACTTGGCATGTTTTAAAAGTCCCAGCAGTCTGCCGCTTACCACTTTTGCATATTCATCTTCCATACTGTCGAAATGATGCAGATCAAACCACACATGGAGCACGTTCATGCCCCAGAAGGCCAGATCATCCATGTACTCGTACAGTTCTTCCAGTGGAGCTGCATCCAGATAGTTCTGGTGATGGGTAGTAAAGTACATACCACAAAATTCCTTGTAGGACTGGAAAGTTCCCTCAGTCTTAGGATTTCTCAGATAGCGGCCGGCCGTATCAAGCAGCTGGGAATGGGAACCGGCACTGATGACTCCATTGCAGATTTTACCGCAATACTCACCAAGGCTGGGATCAATCTTCAGCTCAACGTCGGCTTTCACCTTCATCCGCTTCTCGAATGCTCTTGCGATGTTGGCAAGAATCTTGTCTTCTTTGTTATACAATATCATACTTTTTCCTCCTTCTATCTATGTAGGATATAAATTAAGGACATATCAAATATTACACTGTCGTCTCTATTAAAAATAGAGGATAATGTTCGTTTTTCTATGAATTTGTTCGGATTTTAGACAAAATACAAACTTTTTCAATTCTAAAGCTTTGCCCGAATATCTATTCCGGTATCCCGGACATGGATGAAACTCATACGTTATCATGTAATTATCCTCCTTGAGGTGTTGCTCAGAATATATGAAATTGTTCGTTTTCTTTGTTTTTGTTCGCTTCCGTAATACAAAATATGGATCGGTGTTATGGAGATGACGGGAACTACTAATCCTCCCATCCTTTTGATTTTCATGACCGTGCCACAATATAAAGCAACGTGATTATACCAAAAAGCTGTAGCCGGTACAATTGTTTTTCTTTGGGAAAACTTGTGCTAATGTTGTATTTCTTGTGCAAAAACCATTATTCAAATATGAATTTTAACTTTTTGGGTTAAAAAAATGATTTTTCTAATTTTGCGTCTTGTTTTTTTTTCAATACATGGATATAATCGAGCCATAATGATGATCTTTCCAAAAAAGGAGTAAAATCCATGAAAAAAGGCATTCAGATCAATGATTACAATTGCCT
>SVFM01000022.1 GCA_015056865.1 Lachnospiraceae bacterium | reverse complement strand
TATGACAGTGGATATGCTCTGGTGCTGTACACCTGCACCTTGGGTGGGGAAAATAGGGTGGTGGCGTTTTGTGATCGGGTGGAGGAAAGATGAAGAAGAAACATGCGGTAGTTTTTTGTGCGCAGGGACAAAGTGTAGAATTGGAATTATGTACCTTTTGTAAGCAGAGGAAGGATAGTAGTAAACAGAGGGAGTGCGTCCATTATGAAGAGGATTATGAAGACAATTTCTGTGCGGGATTTGTCAAGGTGGATGATGTGGCCAAATGTTTACAGGAAGCGTTCCAATCTCAGGTGGATGGAAGCTAGGCAACCGTTTTGGCGCAAGGCTTAAAATGGATCGCAGGAAGCGGAAGGCGGCCGCTAGACCCCCGGAAGTGGATCCAGGAGAGGAAAAGGCGGCCGCCGGTTCCCAATAAAGCCTTGCGCAAGGCTTAAAATGGATCGCAGGAAGCGGAAGGCGGCCGCCAGACCCCGGTAAGTGGATCTAGGAGAGAAAAAGGCGGCCGCCGGAGCCCAATAAAGCCTTGCGGAAGGCTTAAAATGGATCGCAGGGAGAGGAAGGCGGCCGCCAGACCCTGGTAAGTGGATCGCAGAGAGCAAGAGGCGGCCGCCGGTTCCCAATAAAGCCTTGCGGAAGGCGCAAAATGGATCGCAGGAAATGAAAGGCGGCCGCCAGACCCTGGTAAGTGGATCGCAGAGAGCAAGAGGCGGCCGCCAGCGCCCAATAAAGCCTTGCGGAAGGCTTAAAATGGATCGCAGGAAGCGGAAGGCGGCCGCCAGACCCCGGTAAGTGGATCCAGGAGAGGAAGAGGCGGCCGCCAGCGCCCAATAAAGCCTTGCGGAAGGCTTAAAATGGATCGCAGGAAATGGAAGGCGGCCGCCAGACCCTGGTAAGTGGATCCAGGAGAGGAAGAGGCGGCCGCCGGTTCCCAATAAAGCCTTGCGGAAGGCTTAAAATGGATCGCAGGAAATGGAAGGCGGCCGCCAGACCCTGGTAAGTGGATCTAGGAGAGAAAAAGGCGGCTGCCGGAGCCCGGGAAAGCTTAGGAATCAGCTTCAGGCGCGCCTTGGTACTCGCGCAGTATCTACTACGCCGTTAGACGCACATGTCCCGGTCCTACTTTGTTTACGGGTATGAAAAAAGAGAGCACAATCGCTCTCTTTTACTTACAATCAACAATTTACCCAATCTGGGGTCTTTTTCTATGCTTGGTCTTGGCGCGCATTCTTTGCTTCATAGTCACATACACATCCTTGCGATACACCAATACATACATGCCTCCGGCCATCATAAAGGCTGTGATCACATCAAACACGGAGTGCTGTTTGATGAAGACGGTGGAGAGGATGATGGCGGTACAAAGCACCAGAGAAGCAATGCGGATTCCCCTGCGGGTGGCAAAATGCTTGCTCTTGGCAATGGCCAGATGTACACCGATGGAATTATAAACATGGATGCTTGGCCACAAGTTGGTAGCGGTGTCAATGCTCCAGAGATATTCCACCAGTTTTGTAAAAATATTTTCTCTGGGCATAACGGCCAGTCTCAAATGGTGTCCGTTGGGCCAAAAGGTGGAGACAAGCAGAAATACTGTCATACCTGAGCCCAGAAAAATGCACATGCGATAGTAATCATCCTTATCCTTAAAGAGGAAGTAGCAGACTACAACTGCAATGTAGGCAAACCACATAAAATATGGAATCACAAATATTTCACAGAAGGGAATATAGTTATCAATATCCATGTGGATCACGGTATAATGCTTGGTAACCTTCTGTTCCAGTAAATAGAACCATGTCAAATATACAATGCCGTACAAAAGAAGCGGTAGGGCATGAGAGTACTTCCGACAAAAACTAAATATTCTTTTCAAAATGGTCTCCCCCTAAAAATCACCTAAGTAACACAGCAAGTATAAACCAACTTTCATCGTTTGAAAATAGTTTTTTGTAAACATTTAGAGAATCTTAATTTTTATAAAGTGCGTTTCTAGTAGCGGAAGTTTATTTTACCGGGAGCGCAGGTCACGGTAATATCCGAACTTTTTTCGATGATCTCACCATCGGTATGTACCCAAAGGGGTTTCCCGGTGACAATCCTGACGCAGGAGGCCTTGTAGGAGTCTACTCCGGGAAAAATATAATGTTTTCCGAAAAAGCCTGTGGGAAGTGCCAATAAAACCAACAGCTTGGGCAAGTTTCTGATTACGCACAAATTCAAGATTCCATCCTGGGCATTTGCATCGGGGCAGAACTGAAATCCGCCGCCCTCATAGCGATGGTTCATGACAGCCACAAAATAAAGCTTTTTGATATGGATAGGAGCTTTATCGTCCAAATAAATGTCGCATGCCTCCAGTTTGGTGGCAAAAAGCTGCTTGATGGCAATCCCCAGATAGGTCAGCTTTCCCAGACCGATCCTGTTAAAGGCTTTCTTAACCTTGGACAGATTTGCCTCCTGGCAAACCGCTGCATCATAGCCGATGCCACAGCTGACGGCGAACATGCGGGTGCCGTGGGCACTCTTTAATACACCTACATCCATTTTCTTTATCTCTGCATGATCCAACAGATGATTCAGGATCTGCTCCGGCTTTTTGGAGAAACCAAGATCCCGGGCCAGATCGTTGCTGGAGCCGGTGGGAATGTAGCTGAGAGAAACACCAGGCAGGTCAGCAAGCCCCTGCAGAGTTTCATTGACCGTACCATCGCCTCCCACAATAACCAGATGGGAGTTTTTATCCGTGATCTTGGAACCTATCTCCCTGGCAAGCCTGGTCAGATCCCCAGGCTTTTTGGAAAAGTAAACCTCGTATTCCACATTTCTCTTTTTGAGGGCAGGCTGTATGGTCTTATCCCAAAGAATTTGCCCTTTCCCGGATCTGGAGGCAGGATTCACGATAAAATAGTACATAAATTTTCTCCTGTTGTATGATATCATTGTTGCAAGTCAGAGAGGATTGGGTTAAGGAGAAAGAAAGGAGGGCTGGGGATGTGCGGGCCGGCGTTTTGCACCATGCACAGGACCCTTGAAAAACGTCAGCACTTGGATTTTCAAGCGGGGTCGCGCAGAAAATCCATATGTACTGTTACGTTTTTCACGGAATGAAAATGTGTCCGAGCATGGTGCAAAACGCCGGCCCGCACACCCCCAGCCCTCCTTTCTTTCTCCTTAGGTAACTCCCCTGTGAATATTGACAATTATGTACTTATTTTACCACAAAATGAGATACTTGCAATAGTTGAAAAATATGGTATACTGTTTTCCAAAGCATAAATTAATGAAAAGGAGTATAGGATATGTATTCATTGGACGAAGTAAAGGCAGTTGATATGGAAGTGGCTCAGGCGATTGAGGATGAGCAGGCGAGACAGAACAGTCATATTGAGTTGATCGCGTCAGAGAACTGGGTGAGCAAGGCCGTTATGGCGGCTATGGGAAGCCCGCTGACGAATAAATATGCAGAAGGTTATCCGGGGAAGAGATATTACGGAGGCTGTGAGTGCGTGGACGTGGTAGAGACTCTGGCCATTGAGCGGGCCAAGGAGCTGTTCGGCTGTGATTATGCAAATGTACAGCCTCATTCCGGTGCACAGGCCAATATGGCAGTGCAGTTCGCGGTGTGTAAGCCCGGGGATACGATCATGGGTATGAATCTGGATCATGGCGGACATCTGACCCATGGCAGCCCGGTAAATATGTCCGGTAAGTATTTCAATATTGTTCCCTATGGTGTAAATGATGATGGTTTCATCGATTATGACAAACTGAGAGAGATCGCCCTTGAGGCAAAGCCGAAGATGATCATTGCAGGTGCTTCCGCTTATGCAAGAACCATTGATTTTAAGAAATTCCGCGAGGTGGCAGATGAAGTCGGTGCTGTGCTCATGGTAGATATGGCTCACATTGCAGGCTTGGTGGCCGCAGGCCTTCATCCCAGCCCCATTCCCTATGCGGACGTGGTTACCACCACGACCCACAAGACCCTGCGTGGTCCCAGGGGCGGTTTGATCCTTTGCAATAAGGAAGCAGCCGAGAAGTTTAACTTTAATAAGGCAATCTTCCCCGGCATTCAGGGTGGTCCTTTGATGCATGTGATCGCAGCCAAGGCAGTATGCTTTAAGGAGGCACTTTCTGAGGAGTTTAAGGCCTATCAGAAGGGCATCATGGATAACGCTCAGGCACTTTGCAAAGGCCTTATGGACAGAGGCATCAAGATTGTTTCCGGAGGTACGGATAACCACCTGATGCTGGTGGATCTGACCAATTTCGGACTCACAGGCAAGGCAGTAGAGAAGCTTTTGGATGCGGCACATATTACCTGCAATAAGAATACCATTCCCAACGATCCTCAGTCACCCTTTGTAACCAGCGGTGTCAGACTGGGTACTCCTGCGGTTACTTCCAGAGGTATGAAGCCTGAGGATATGGATCAGATCGCAGAGGCCATTGCCATGGTGATCAAGGGTGGCGAGGAGAAGGTCTCTCAGGCCAGAGCTATCGTGCAGACATTGACGGACAAGTATCCTTTGATATAATTCACACATAAACCAAAGAAAATCACTGAAAATTTATACAATTTTATGATTGCCTTTATCAAAATGATATGCTAAAATGTCTTTCAACGGTGCACAAATGTATTTATTGTGAAAACAGTGTGAGGTTAAGCATGGGAGAGTCAACCGTATATTTTGTGGTAAAACAGAAGGCAATCCCGGAAGTACTGCTGAAAGTGGTGGAGGCAAAGAAACTTCTGGAGATGGGAAAAGCCCTGACGGTGCAGGAAGCAGCAGAAAAGGTAGGCATCAGCCGAGGTTCCTTTTATAAGTATAAGGACGATATCTTTCCTTTTCATGACAATGCCCAGGGAACTACCATCACGTTGACCTTTCAGATGGATGATGAGCCGGGACTTTTATCGGATGTATTGAAGATCATTGCTGATTTTGGGGCGAACATCCTGACCATTCACCAGAGTATTCCCATAAGCGGAGTGGCATCTTTGAGCCTGAGCATACAGATCCTGGAGACCACAGGGGATGTATCGGAGATGTTTACATCCATGGAGAGGCAAAAAGGTGTGCATCACGTCAAAATATTGGCAAAAGAATAAAAGGAGCAATGAGGAAGCAATTATGATTCAGGTAGCAGTATTAGGGTACGGCACCGTAGGCAGCGGTGTGGTAGAAGTCATTGAAAGAAATAAGGAACTGGTAAATAAAAAATCAGGTCAGGAATTAAATGTAAAATACATCCTGGATCTGTGGGATTTCCCCGGGGATCCCTATGAGCACAAGGTGATCCATGATTTTGAGGTCATTGTCAGTGATCCCGAAGTCAAGATTGTGTGTGAGGTAATGGGCGGCGTAGGTGCAGCATATGCTTTCACCAAGCGGGCACTGTCTGCAGGAAAGAGTGTATGTACCTCCAACAAGGAACTGGTTGCAGCCCATGGTCCGGAGCTGCTTGCTTTAGCCAGGGAGAATCACTGTCATTATCTGTTTGAGGCCAGTGTGGGTGGCGGTATTCCCATTATCCGTCCGCTGAACGATTGCCTGACGGCAGAGCGTATTGAAACTATTACAGGTATCTTAAACGGTACCACCAACTATATATTATCCAAGATGGAGAACGAGGGCGCAGATTTTGCGGCCGTACTGAAGAAGGCGCAGGAGAAGGGCTATGCAGAGCAAAATCCTGAGGCAGATGTGGAAGGCTACGATGCCTGCCGTAAGATTGCCATCTTGTCCTCACTGATGCTTGGAAAGCATGTGGATTACAGCAAGATCTATACCGAAGGTATTACAAAGATTACCGCCCAGGACTTTGCTCTGGCCGGAAAGATGGGAATGTCTATCAAACTGCTTGCTATGAGCAAGGAAGTGGGAGAGGGCAAAGCCATGGCCATGGTATCTCCTTGTCTGATCAGCCGGGAGCATCCTTTGCATATGGTAAATGGCGTGTTTAATGCGGTATTCGTGCGCGGCAACATGCTGGGTGATTCTATGTTTTATGGCAGAGGCGCAGGGAAGCTGCCCACAGCCAGTGCAGTGGTTGGCGATGTGATCGAATGTGCCAGAACTCAGGGAAAATCCAATATATGCTTTTGGGATGCTAAAGAGGCAGACCTTGTGAGCATTGATGAGATCAGCCGCAGATTCTTTGTGCGCGTCAGTGATGCAGGCGAGAGCCAGGCCAAAGAGCTGTTTGGAGACCTGGAGCCGGTGCGCGCAGATGGTGCGGAAGGATTTGCCTTCCTTACAGAGCAGCTGACAGAAAAAGCATTTGCAGAAAAATATGCGCAGTTGGGCGAATACGCTTTGGGACGCATTCGTGTAGAGGACTAAGAGACTATGAAATATGTGATCGTGTTGGGGGACGGCATGGCCGATGAACCCATAGAACAGCTGGGTGGAAAAACACCCTTGGAATATGCCCAGACCCCGGTTTTGGATCAGCTGAGCGGGCAGTCAGAGATTGGAATGGTACATACCATCCCGGAAGGGATGAAGCCCGGGTCGGATACGGCCAATCTTTCGGTGATCGGTTATGATCCCAAGAAATATTATTCCGGCAGATCTCCACTGGAGGCGCTGAGTATCGGGGTACCTATGAAGGAAACGGACGTGGCACTTCGGTGTAATATCGTTACCATTTCAGAGGATGATGTACCCTTTGAGGAAAAGATCATCATCGACCACAGTTCTTCGGAGATTCCCACTGAGGAAAGCAGTATTCTGCTGCAGGCAGTGACAGAGCAGCTGCAGTCGGAGGAATTCCAGTTTTATGTGGGAACCAGCTACAGACATTGTCTGATCTGGAATCAGGGCCAGGTGATCGAACTGACACAGCCCCATGATGTGCTGGGCCAGGTGATCGGGCAATATCTTCCGGAAAATGAAAAGTTTTATGAGATGATGAAAAAAAGTTATGAGATATTGGTCAACCATCCCATCAATCAAAAGCGTAGGGAGCAGGGCTTAAATCCTGCAAACTGCTGTTGGTTCTGGGGTGCCGGAACCAAGCCTGCATTGTCTTCTTTTGAGGAGAAAACAGGCAAAAAAGGCATGATGATATCCGCTGTAGATCTGCTGAAAGGGATTGCAGTGGGCGCCGGTATGAGTGTTGCTCAGGTGGAAGGTGCCAATGGCGGTCTTCACACCAACTATGAAGGTAAGACAGCAGCGGCAGTAAAAGCATTGACTCAGGATGGGTATGACTTTGCCTATATCCATGTGGAAGCGCCGGATGAAATGGGCCACCAGGGAAGCGCAGAGCGCAAAGTTAAGGCTATCGAATATCTGGATGGCAGGGTCATCGGTCCTCTGGTCGAGCAGCTGCAGGCAGCAGGCGAGGCGTTCCGGCTGTTGGTTTTACCGGATCATCCTACACCCATAAGGATCAGGACACACACTGCAGATGAGGTTCCTTATCTTCTGTACGACAGTACTGCACCCAAAGCAGAAAATTGGAAATACAATGAGAAAGAATGCAGGCAGAGCGGAATCAGGCAGGCCCAGGGCCACAAATTGATCGACCGTCTGTTTGAGAGCTAAGAGGGAGAGAAAACATGAAAAAAGTAGTGAAATTTGGCGGTAGTTCACTTGCCAGTGCACAACAGTTTATCAAAGTCGCAAATATCATCCGCGCAGATAAGGAGAGAGCCTATGTGGTTCCTTCCGCTCCCGGTAAGCGATACAGCGCAGATACCAAGGTAACGGATATGCTTTATGGCTGTTATGCCCTTGCAGAAGCAGGCCAGGATTTTGCAAAAGAGCTGCAGGCCATCAAGGAGAGATATCAGGAGATCATTGACGGCCTTGGTCTGGAGTTAAGTCTGGAGCAGGAGTTCCAGATGATTGAAAAGAATTTTAAAGAAAAGGCCGGAAGTAACTATGCGGCTTCCCGCGGAGAATACTTAAACGGTATCATTATGGCAAATTATCTGGGCTTTGAATTCATTGACGCAGCAGAGGTGATCTTCTTTGACGAGAAGGGTGAATTTGATGCTGACCTGACAGATAAGGTGCTTTCTGACAGGCTTGAAAAATGCCCCAATGCGGTGGTTCCCGGATTTTACGGTGCCTATGCGGATGGCCGGATCAAGACCTTTTCCCGCGGCGGTTCTGACATCACCGGCTCCATCGTAGCCAAGGCAGCCAGAGCAGATGTGTATGAGAACTGGACAGACGTATCCGGTTTTCTCATCGCAGATCCCAGGATCATCGACAATCCTCAGGTGATCGACGTGATCACTTATAAAGAGCTGAGAGAGCTGGCCTACATGGGCGCGGGCGTATTGCACGAGGACGCCATCTTCCCGGTTCGCCAGATGGGTATCCCCATCAACATCCGCAACACCAACCGTCCGGAGGATGAGGGCACCTGGATCGTAGGCAGTACCGGCCAGAAGTCCAAGTACATCATCACAGGTATTGCAGGTAAAAAGGGCTTTTGCGCCATCAACATAGAGAAAGACAAGATGAACTCCGAGGTCGGTTTCGGACGCAAGGTACTGCAATGTTTCGAAGAAAACGGCATTTCCTTTGAGCATATGCCTACCGGTATTGATACCTTGACCGTCTTTGTACACCAGGATATGTTCATGCCCAAGGAGCAAAAAGTGGTTTCCGGCCTGCACAGACTGGCCAAACCCGACACCATTGATATCGAGACCAATCTGGCACTGATCGCAGTCGTAGGACGTGGTATGCGGGCAACCAGAGGTACAGCCGGCAGAGTTTTTGCAGCATTGGCCCATGCCAACATCAATGTCAAGATGATCGACCAGGGATCCTCCGAGTGGAACATTATCATCGGTGTGAAGGAAGAGGATTTTGAAGCAGCTATCAAGGCCATCTATGATATCTTCGTAGAGGCACAGCTGTAAGATTATAATACAGTACTATTTGCAGTTTGCTTTACTTTTGAGTGAGGCAAACTGTTTTTTTGCCTTTTGATTTCAGGCGAAGGGATCTGCATGAGAAAATAGATCCTCCCAGACCCCGGTTGAGGGGTCTGAGAGCTAGGAAGGTACGCCTGGGAGCACAATTTACCTAGCTTTTGGGATCGGATAGGGAAAAGTGGAGTCCTTAGACCCCGGTTCGTAGGTCTATACAATTTTTTCTTTTCGCGAGATTCCATTTTACAGTGCAATCCTGTGAACTGGCAAAAGAGAAAATACTATTGTAATATTTTCAAACACATTGTATAATAAAAGTGTGATTTTCAACACGAAAATCTTAATAATAATGTGAAGGAGAGTTTCTGTGGAACGATTTATTTTAAAAAAATTGCTGGACTGGAAGGATTCCCCTTATCGCAAACCTCTGATTTTGAAAGGCGTTCGTCAGGTTGGTAAGACATGGATTTTAAAAGAATTCGGCAAACGATATTATGAAAACACAGCATACTTTAATTTTGACGAAAATGAAGAATATAAGCAGTTCTTTGAAACCACAAAGGATGTTGAGCGCATTTTACAGAACTTAATGCTGGCCAGTGGTCAGAAGATTATTCCTGAAAAGACGCTGATCATTTTTGATGAAGTTCAAGATTGTCCGAAGGTTATCAATTCCATGAAATATTTCTGTGAGAATGCACCACAGTATCATATTGCCTGTGCCGGTTCTCTGCTGGGTATTGCTCTGGCAAAGCCGTCTTCTTTCCCTGTGGGCAAGGTCAATTTCATGCAGATTGATCCTATGACCTTTGAGGAATTTCTGGTTGCCAATGGTGATGATAATCTACTGGCATTTTTGGAAAGCTGGGATACGCTTGAGCCTATCCCTGATGCGTTCTTTAATCCTTTATATGAAAAGCTGAAGATGTACTATGTCACTGGCGGCATGCCTGAATCCGTGTTGATGTGGACAGAAGCTCGCGATGTTTCTGCCATGCAGGAAGCTTTGTCCGCCATTATTGATGCCTATGAGCGTGATTTTGGCAAGCATCCCAATATCAACGAGTTCCCGAAAATCTCTATGATCTGGAAGTCCGTGCCGTCTCAGTTGGCCAGGGAAAATAAAAAGTTTATCTACAAGGTTGTCAAGGAGGGTGCAAGAGCCCGTGAGTATGAGGACGCCCTACAGTGGCTGGTAGATGCCCGATTGGTGCATAAAATCTATCGCAGCACCGCACCTGGTCTTCCTGTGGCTGCCTATGATGATCTGTCTGCATTTAAGATTTATCTGGTAGATGTTGGTCTTCTTCGCCGTTTGGCGCAGCTGGCGCCCACGGCGTTTGGCGAAGGGAATCGTCTGTTCACTGAATTCAAAGGTGCGTTGAGCGAAAACTTTGTGTTACAGTCTTTGGTTACACAGTTTGAAGTTCTGCCTCGGTATTGGAGCCAGAATAACCCTCCCTATGAGGTGGATTTCCTGATTCAGCGTGAGAATGATATTTTCCCTGTAGAGGTCAAATCTGAAACTAACACGACAAGCAAGAGCCTTAAGAAATTCAAGGACCTGTTTACGGATAAAGTGAAACTTCGTGTGAGATTTTCTCTGAATAATTTGAAGTTGGATGATGATGTACTTAATATCCCCCTGTTTATGGCAGGTCAGGCAGATAGATTGATCGGGTTGGCGTTGGAACAACGAAAATCACGATAAAAGGCGGGCTGAATCAAGGTTTAAGATTTGTTGTCAAAAAATATCCCACAAAAAGCAATGTATAAAAGCATTGTTTTTTGTGGGAGTTCTTAATTTTGGTATCATGTAATGAAGTATTGGACTTTATTGGTTGAATTAAAAAGCATAAATCAACCATTGCGTAATAAACATACACTTTTTCTTAGCGTTTGTCAAGGCATATTTCGACTAATATTGCAGAAAAAAGCAAGATATTTGTATGGAATTTGCACAGTCTGTTCGTTCAAATAAACTCATTTAGAATGATTCGCAGTCAAGGAGGAGCAAAATGTCACGTAGAGGAGAAAACATTTTTAAGAGAAAAGATGGGCGTTGGGAAGCGCGCTATATTCACCATTATGAAAACGGCAAGGCAAAATATGGATTTGTATATGGGCACACTTATGGGGAAGCAAAAGCAAAAAAGTTGGCAGCGTTATCAATCGCGGCGCCAGAAAAGAAGCCGGTGCCCGCATCTCATATCACGCTAAAGCAGTTGTCCTGCATGTGGCTGGCTGATGTCCGCATATCTGTAAAGGAATCCACCTACACCAGATATTATCGAGCCGTTCACAAATATATCATCCCTCGCCTGGGCACGCGAGCGGTAGATAAAATTGACAGTTTCGTGATCAACAGCTTTACCGAATGCCTGCTATCTTCCGGCGGCCTGCGAGGTGCTTCCCTCTCCGCCAAAACGGTTTCGGATCTTCTATGTGTCATAAAATCAATTATCAAGTTTGGCAAAAGTAACGGTTATCATTTCAGCAATACAGACGGTATCCGATTTCCTCAAAAAAATAGTAAGAACATCGAGATACTAAATACAGATAAGCGGACAGCACTTGAAAAAATCTTGATGGATTCCGATGATACTACAAGTCTCGGAATCCTTTTTTCATTATATACCGGGATTCGCATCGGTGAATTATGCGGCCTGCAATGGAAAGATATCGACTACGGGGCACGAACCGTCTCCATATGCAGGACCGTGGAAAGAATAGCCGACCTTGACCCCTCATCAAGCAGAAAAACAAAGGTTATCATCAGCGAGCCTAAGACAGAAACTTCCATTCGTGTGATTCCACTGCCCAGCTTTTTGGTGGAATATCTGAAGAAGTTTGACTATCATCCCGGTCGTTATCTTATTACAGGCAGAAACACACCCATAGAACCGCATTGCTTTTATATCCGCTACAAAAATTTTTTGAAGAGCCACAACATTGACGAATATACCTTCCACGCCTTGCGTCACACTTTTGCTACCCGCTGCGTAGAAGAGGGCTTTGATACAAAATCATTATCCGAAATTCTTGGTCATTCCAATATATCTACAACACTCGCAATTTACGTCCATCCATCCATAGAACAAAAGAGAGCACAAATGGAAAAGCTGAATCCTTGTCCCTATTCGCCGTCAAATATGTAGTCAACTTTTCAATGTGCATATTAAGAAGAAATCCCGTCATGTAATAAAGTCCAATACTTCATTACACATTCCTTTAGGTACAGTTATTATACAACATAATTGTGCTGCAGATGAATGAAATTTATTCAATGAAGTAGATGGGCTTAAATTCAAGGAGGGAAAGGAAAAGATGATAAAGCAAACAAAGAAAAAAGGCTTTACGATTGTTGAGCTCGTGATCGTCATTGCAGTTGTTGCTATTCTGGCAGCGGTGCTGATTCCGACGTTCGCAAGTTTGATTGAGAAGGCTAATGAGTCTGTTGATATGCAGATTGTAAAGCAGATGAATACTGTGCTGCAGGCGGAAGAGATAGTTGATGGAAAGCCGGCAACGGTTGTTACAGCTAAAGATATTCTTGCTGCAAACGGGTGTGATGATTTTACACCTACAGATGCAACCAATGTATATTACTGGGTGGGTTCTGAAAACCGCGTTCTGCTGTGGAATACTGAGGAAACAAAGGTTACATATCCGAAAGAGCAAGCTAAAAAGCATGAAGGTGTAACGGAGCCGTCTGTAGATTGGTCAGATCTTGCTGATGATTATAGTGCTGAGGTAATTGTTCCAGCTGAGGGACAAACTCTTGAAGAAGCTCTTTTAGCAGCACTTGCCGATGCGGACACTGGGGAAGAGATATTCTTTACCTTGCCTGCAAACTCCGAATTGAGTCTTAGTCAAAACCAAAATATTGTTTTCTCAAATGCGCTTGCTACAGCGGCAGGTGTTGGTAAAAATATCAGTATTGACATGAACGGTAGTTCTCTTAATGTTCTTAGCGTATACGGAATTGATATTCCGGATGGTGCTACTTTGGAATTAATCAATGGTACGTATAATTATGGTGATCAAGAGAATTACTATGATTCTGTATTTGAAGTGCAAGTTGGTAGTTCGCTAATATTGCGCGATATGAAAATGAATTTACAGGCAAATACAGGTATTGCGCCCCTTGGGAATGCTAGCGAGGTTATCATAAGTGGATGTGATATTTCTATAGACGCTTACTATGGAATTATGACTAATGGATTGACTTCAGATGCAGTTCGTCTGGTTATCAACGATTCAACAATCAAAAATACAGTTAATGGTGGCGGAATTGGCATCCTTGTTAATTGTGATTCAAATGTTCATATTAAGGACTCTGATATTATCGGTTCGTGCCATGCGCTAATTATGCGCGCTGGCCATGCAGAGGTAATAGATTCTACTCTTGAAACTATAGCTAAAACAGCAGACGGATTTTTGTACACTGATTTCAAAGGGGGATATGTTAGGACGCCAGATATAGAAGGGGTTCCTGTTGAAGGAGTAACTATTCTTTCTTGGGGTGAGGGTAACCGTGTTCCTGGTGGAGTATTGGTACTTGGTGATTATTCTAATAAAGTTACAAATTATCCTGGAGATGTTGATTGTGAACTCCAGAATGTTGCATTCAAGTCTTCTAATATTACTGAAATTCCCAATGTTCTTCTTGGGGCAAGGTATGGCAAAAATGTTACATTGTCATACGGAGAGGACTCAAATGTTGGAGATGTAACATTATATGAAATGGTTAAAGGATGGTTCGGCTCTATTATCGTCAACGGCGAAACAAAAACAATAGACTAATTTTTAAGGCGATTAATTTTTATCCAACCGATGTAATGCTACAGTCAATTAACTTCCACGTGAATAACAGCCCAGCTGTATTCAATAAAAAAACTAAACTCAAAGGAGACAAAAAATGAAGAAAATGAACAAAAAGGGTTTCACAATCGTTGAACTCGTAATCGTCATCGCTGTTATCGCGATCCTGGCATCTGTGCTGATCCCTACTTTCAGCGGAATCATCGAGAAAGCAAAAGCTTCTAATGCACTGTCTACTGCTAAGAATGCTTACACATCACTTCTGATTGCTGATGATGATGCAGATATTTCTGTTGCTGACAAAGTTGATTACTATGTATTAATTGACGGTTACTATTTCTCTATCGATGATGGTAAACTGGAAGACCTTGGTAAGACTGATCCCGCAGGTGTTACCCTTAATGAAACATCAACCAATGATGAAGATTACGAAAAGATTACCAATCCCACCGATGTTGATGATGATGTAAAGATTTATAAGTACACTGCAGCTGTTGCAACCCCCTAATTAATTATGTCCATCAAATATCCACAACGCAGAGCACTCTGCACTCCTTGCGGGTGCGAGTGCTCTGCGCTTTTGTATAACTTTTGCATGACCTTTACATAACTTTTCCACCAACCAGTCCGGAAAGGAGGCGAGCCGATGGCTAGAAAACCCCACCATATCACTTATCGCAGCAGGCGCGGATCCACATTAGTGGAATTGTGCATCGTTATGGCGCTTCTTGCCATCGTGTCCACCATGATCGTTACCTTCTCTGCGATCATTGGCAAATACGTCAAGCAGAATCAAAGACAATATGCCTTTATTGAGGAGTCCTCACGGATCAAGCAGGCTATGTCCCACTGGCTTTTCGCCCTGGACGAGGCAGGAAATATCGTTACGGTAACTGATCAGCAGATTTCACTCCAACAAACGGAGAGCAGAGTGGTTTTTGATGCAATCAGCAGGAGCCTGTTTCTGGTGCATCCGGACGGCACCGTAAAAGACATTGGCACCAAAACAGTGGATGGCATCTCCTACAGCTTAGAACAATTATCCGCAACCACATCCATTCTCAAGTGTATCGTGACTGGTTCTGATGCGCGTTCCAACATGATGACCCAGGCCTTTCTTCTGACCCTTCGCTGCGGCAGCTTTGCCGAAGAAGGAGGTGCCTATGAATAAAAAGATTTTGAACAAAAAGGGTATTTCCATTGCAGAGGTGGTCATCGCCATGGCGGTGGTAACCATTGTGACGGTCACATCCCTGTCCATTGTATTTACCTCCACCCGCAGTACCCAGAAGGCGGCGTATACGACCGCAGCCCAATACTTTGCCGCTGATGCGGTGGAGTGCTTCCGTGCGGCGAAGGATGCGGAGCAGTTCGAAACTGCCATGACTTTTCGCGGTGGCTATACCCTCTGTGAGCCTAGTGCGGTGGACCCCGAAAAGGAAAGTCAATACCAATATACCTACCAATTGGCAGACAGCGGCTACAGCGCCGTGGTGACCCTGAACTATCCGGACAAGGAACGCCCCAGCTTCACTGTGGCTGTGACGGATCATGAGGGCCGGGTGGTAGCACAGCATTTTTTTCTAAAGGGAGATTCGTAATGAAACTCATACCTATTTTTAAGAACAAAAAAGGAATTGCACTGGAAAGTGCAGTCCTGTTTATGACCATCATATTTTCCTTCTGCTTCTTACTGTCCTCCCTTGCCCTTTGCGGACATTATCAAGTGAAAATCGAAGAGAAGCAGATGGAGTTATATCTCACAAGAGAGCAGATTGGTGAGAATTTTCTTGCCTATCTGAATCAGGAAAAAGCGGCTCCCAAGGATTTTGATACATTCCTAAAGAATAGCGGAATTTATTACAAAAACTATACTTGTGAAGAAATTAAGACACAAGGTACAAATAAAACTCAGTACCAACTGATTGTAAGCCGTGTGGGCGCAGAGGATACGGCAGTAATCCTCTACATGAAAGCCGAGAAAACGGCGCAGGGGCAGGTAACTCTGCTTTCATGGCTGCCAAATCTGCCTGGAACAGATGAGACATAAAGGATACAAGATATGGCGAAATTAAGTTATTTCACAACAATAGCAATTGATACCCGGCGTTACACCATTCATTACTTCTCCATGCTGGGGAATGATGTGTCATCCATCGATCACCGCATCAAACACTATTCGGGCGCGCATTTTGATGATGCATTTTTTGCCCGGTTCAAGGAAGTGATTACGGAGTTTGCAAAGGAGACACCTTCCCAGACCGTGCAAAAGATTTCTCTGGTGGTGCCGGACAACTGCGTGGCTCTGGATACCATAAATGTGCCCACCATGAGAAACCGGCTTCTTACTAAGAATGCATTGAACCTGGCACTGGGGAAGAACTACCGCAATATGACGGATCTGAAGGTGCAGTTCCATGCCTGTGCTCAGAACAGACAGTACACCACCTTCAGCACGGCGGCGATACAGAAGCGTATTTTGACCGGACTCTATTCAGCCTGTTCAGAGAATAAGCTTCTGGTGGATACCACCACCTATGCCTCCAGCGCTGCCATCGGGGCGGTGGCCATTTTGAACCCTAAGCTGAAAAATGCCACCTATTTATTTTTGGATCTGAAGGATACCTATTCCCGCTTTGTTTTTGTGGAAAACGGCAGACCTGCGGGATTTTATCCCTTGCCCTTTGGACTGGAATTTTTGAGCCGCCCTAAATACGTGCAGGAGGATATGTTGTTTGATCATACCATGGCGGAACTGACTGTGCTGAATGCCCGGGAAAAGGCCAAGGCGAAAAAACTAAGTATGCTGGCTGGGGAGACCTCGGACGAGGAAGAAAGCGAAGTGCAGGAGATTTCTCAGCCTGTGCAGTCGGTGCAGGAAACAAAAGAAGCGGAGGAAATTACAGGTGATTTGGAGGCTGTAGAGTCAGAGGATGTTCTTGAACAGCCCTTTACCATGACCCCGGGACAGCGCATTGTCACCCCCAAATACATGGCGAGAAAAACGCCCCGCAAGCTGCCCAAATTCATGCAAAGACCCAATCCCGAGACGGAGGAGGCAATCGCCTGTGAGAATTTCCGGGTGTTTGTAAAATGGGCCCTTTCTCTGCTTTCAGGCAACGAAAAGATCACACAGTTCGGCATGCCCGAAGCGGTCTTTGTGAACATTCCGGAGAGTCTGGCGTACGTGCTGGATGCTGCCAACGAAGAGGCAGAAGAGAGCGGTGTGGAGTTTGGGCTGATCGGATATGACTATGACCCTACGGTACTGGCTAATCTGGAATTGTACGGAGGGCTTTTCCCCAAGGCAATTCATGCAGCCAACAAGTTTTGAGGTGCTCTTATGGAATTGTATTTTGAAATTGTTACCTATATACTGGCGGGACTGCTTGGGCTTTGCGTGGGCAGCTTTCTGAACGTGGTAATCTATCGCACACCGGCTGGTATGAGTCTGGCGGCGCCGGCTTCTCATTGCCCCAAGTGCAGATATGTTTTGAAGTGGTATGACAATATTCCCGTGATTTCCTACCTGTGTCTGAGAGGCAGGTGCAGAAGCTGTAAGGAGAAGATTTCCTTTCGCTATACGGCGGTGGAATTGTCCAACATGCTACTGTGGCTGCTGGCTGTGGTGATGTTCTGGAAAAGGAGCATTCCCTTTGCATACATTGCAGCCCTGGCTTCCTCTTTGCTGATCTGTGTGTTCTTTATTGATCTGGATCACAAGCTGGTGTTTGATCGATTTGTGCTGCTGCTGGGCGGTTTGGGCATGGGGGCAATGTTTACGGATCCCCACTATGGCTGGTGCTCCCATCTGATCGGCGGCATTGCTGGCTTTGCTTTTTTTTACGGTATTGCACTGCTCTATACCAAGGTCAGAGGAAAAGAAGGTCTGGGTGGAGGAGATATCAAGCTGACGGCAGCCTGCGGACTCTTGCTGGGGTGGCAGCGTTTATTACTGTCCATTCTGCTGGCCACTGTGGCGGCAAGCATCGTCCTGGTCATCTTGTCCAGAAGGGCAGGAGCGAAAGAGGAGGAAGGAGAAAGTGCTGAGTACCCTTTTGCCCCTTTCTTGACCAGCGCCTTTGTTATCGCCCTGTTTTGGGGCTCTGATCTAATAACAGCATACTTATCTCTGCTGGGAGTTTGAAGCCAATGACATGAAATATATGAAGGGAGAATACCACCTTGCCAACCTATAAATATGTAGCGGTTAATTTGCAAAAGCAAAAATTCAAAGGAAAGTTCATTGCGGAGGATGAGAAGGATCTGGCTGTTCAGCTGGCCAGACAGAATCTGTATCTTGTGTCTTCCTCTGAATATAAAGGCGGGACACCCTCGGCTTTTTTTACTCTGGGAACCGGTAAGGTCAGTCTGACCGAGCTAACCACTTTCTGCAGGCAGTTTGCCATCATGATCACTTCAGGTATCCAGGTGATGGATTGCCTGGAGGTGCTCAAGATGCAGTCTTTTAGTTCCTACTTCAAGGCTATATTGTATGTGATCGCTGAAGACGTAAAGGGTGGGGATATGCTGTCCACAGCGCTGGATAAGCATAAAAAGGTCTTCCCGGATTTCTTTGTCAGCATGGTACATGTGGGAGAGGCCAGCGGCAGACTGGAGAGCGTGTTTCTTTCTCTGGCCAACTACTATGAGTCTGACGCGGCTATCAGGCGTAAAGCCAGGGGAGCACTTGCCTATCCTTTGATGCTGGCGGGTATGACGGTGGCAATTACCATTTTGATGTTGGCTTTTGTAGTTCCTACTTTTAAGGATGTGCTGGCAGATCTTGAGGTAAAACCGGAAGGATATACAGCGGTCATCTATGGAATCTCAGATTTTTTGGTGGCTTATTGGCAGTGGATATTAGTGGGGGTGATTCTGCTTGTGGGCTCTGTGTTTTTGTTTTTGCAGACGAAAACAGGTAAGAGAGCTTTTGATGTGTTCAAGATAAAGTGTCCCATGATCAAAAAAGTAACTGTGGAGCTGATCACGGCTCGTTTTGCAAGAGCCTTCAGTATTCTGCTCTCCAGTGGTATGGATCTGGTTTCCGCCTTGGATTCCACGGCCCTGATCCTGGGCAACAGTTACATGGAAGCCAGATTTAAGGATGCCTCGGAAGAGGTTCGTCATGGGATTACGCTTACCAATGCATTTACTAAATACGGATTGTTTCCGGATATGATGACACAGATGCTTTCCGTGGCAGAAAAAACCAATTCACTGGATGATGTGTTGGGCCGTTCCTGCAGATTTTTTGACGAGCAGGTGGAGGCAACTTTGAATTCCTTAACATCAAAGATCCAGCCGATCATGCTGGTGATCATGGGGCTTGTGATCGGATCCTTGTTCCTGGCGGTATACGCGCCGATGCTTTCTATTATGAATCAACTTGCTTAAAGCGAGGGGAGTGACCGGATGAATATCAATCAAGAATTACTGCAGTTTTATATTTACAAGAAGATCATTAAAAAGAAGCAGGCAGAAAAAATCCTGGAGGATTGTGAGAGGCTGAATGTTTCTGTGCGGGAGTATATGCTGGCCAAGGAATACACCACAGAATCCAGAGAATTGCCGGTTCTGGGCGGCTTTTACTGTATGCCCTATGTGGAGATCGACATGCTGGACATCGACAAATCTCTGTTTGATCTGTTTTCCTTTGATTTTATGAAGCGAAACAAGGTGATTCCCGTGTGGATGAATTTTGATGGGACTTTGTTGATTGCCACCGGAAGGCCTTTGGATTGCTTTGCTATGTCCTCCATATCGTCGCAACTGATCTGTCCTGTGGATTATGTGCTGGTACCGCCGGGGCAGATTGATCGGTACATTGACTCTATAGCGGCGGTGCTCTCCACTTCGGCGGCATTGGATGACTTGAATACCGAGGGAGATAATGCGCTCTTTTCCGGTAAGAAAGGAGAGGGAGAGGGTGCTTTTCTGGAAGGTGACGTTGTAAACAATCCTTCCGTGCGTTTGGTGGATTCGATCATCAAGGAGGCTGTGCCTTACCGGGCCAGTGATATTCATATCGAGCCCTTCGAGAAGAATGTAAAGGTACGATACCGCATCGATGGCGATCTGCAGGAGCGTGCGGAGTTTCCCATCAATTCCTACGCGGCCATCAGTGCCCGCATTAAGATCATGGCCAATATGAATATTGCCGAAAGAAGAGTGCCTCAGGACGGAAGGATCAATCTGGTGGTGGGAGGCAAGCCCTACGATTTTCGTGTTTCCTCCCTTCCCACAGCATTTGGCGAAAAGTTTGTAATCCGTGTGCTGGATAAAACCTCCTTCCGGTTTACGAGAGATGATCTGGGCTTTACCGAGGAGGAGAACGCTGTGCTGGATAAGATGCTACAAAAGCCTCACGGCATCATCCTGCTGACAGGGCCTACGGGGTGCGGTAAGTCCACAACCCTGTATTCTTTCTTGAAGGAAGTAAACAAGGCGGAAGTCAATATCGTCACGGTGGAAGATCCCATTGAGTATGTGATGCCGGGGATTAACCAGACCCAGGTCAATCCCAAGGCGAACATGACCTTCTCCGCTGCCTTGCGTTCCATTCTTCGACAAGATCCGGACATTATCATGATCGGAGAGATGCGTGACGAGGAGACAGCAGAGATTGCCGTGCGTGCAGCTATCACGGGACATCTTGTATTTAGTACCTTACATACCAATGATGCCCCCGGCGCCATCCTGCGACTGGAGAATATGGGCGTGGCGGACTATCTGGTGTCCGATGCTCTGGTGGGCGTGATCGCCCAGAGACTGGTCAAGCAGCTGTGTCCTGCCTGCAAAAAGCGAGGCAAGACCAATGCCAAGGAGATGGAGATCCTGGGCATAGACGAGCCTATCAGCATCTTCCGTCCCCAGGGGTGTCAGTTCTGTAACGGGACCGGCTACAAGGGAAGAATCGCAGTTCACGAAATGATGTATATGAACGAGAACATGCGAAGTGTTGTATCAAGAGAAAAAAATCTGGAAGTGCTGCGTGAAGCAGCAAAGGAGAACGGCATGGTAACCCTGTGGAGCTCCTGCAAAAGTCTGGTAGAAAAGGGAATTACAAGCATGCAGGAACTGATGACGTTGAATATGGAATAGATCAAAGTAGAAGGAAAGGTAAGGTAGACGAGATGGAAAATACGATGGACAAGGAAGTAAAGAATAGCAAGAAGGATACTTCAAAGTATTTAAACCCTGTTGTAAGCTGGGGTGTCTTTGGCGGTGCATTGACTGTAGCGATCGTGGCTGCGCTTGTTGTGATTCTGCCCTTAGTGTAGGCGCTGTGAAAGAACACCAAAGAGAGTAGGAATTGACGTTGCGTGAGTATGAGAGCTTGGTGGGAAAACGATACGGAAAGCTTGTGGTGGAGAAATTGCTCCCGTCAGACGGGAGCGGACACAGAAGGTGGCTGTGTCGCTGTGACTGTGGCAAGATGTATGAAGCGCGAACCGGTAATTTAAGCAGCGGACATGCTACGAGTTGCGGCTGCAATAAGTCCCCGGATCTGACAGGGAAGATGTTCGGAAGATTGCGGGTGCTCAGGCGCTGTGAAGAGAAGATTTCTCGGGGCAGCCGCCAGCTTGTCACCTGGGAATGTGAGTGTAACTGCGGAAGGCTGATTATCAGGACCAGTGACTCCCTGCATAAGTCAAAGGAGTGCATGTGTGCTGACTGTGCCAGAAAAAGCAGTGTGGGCAAGGCTTTTGAAGCTGCCGGATTTACACAGGGAACCCAGCTATCCAAGATCAGTGACATGACACCAAGTGCGGCTAATACCAGCGGATGTCGTGGTGTCTATTTCCACAAAAAGCAAAAGAAATGGTGCGCGTATCTGAAGTTTCAAGGCAAGCTTATGCGATTAGGGTCCTATGCAAACTTTGAGGATGCGGTGAAAGCGCGAAAGAGAGCCGAAGAGGAAGTGTTTGAGACCTTTTTGGAGCAAATGAATGTGATAACAGAAGAATGAAAAGGAAAACAGGAGAGGCTGTGGTTTTATTGGGGGTGCAGTTGATCCTGTTTTAGCTTACGGAGAGTATTCCGACAGCAGTTTTTTGTACCAATCTAACTCAGGGCCTGCCAGTTAGTGCGAAATTTAACTGGCAGGCCCTGAATGCAATTTCCCTATGCAGCTCAGATTCCTTCATGGAAAGTTCTGCTGATCACGTCTGCCTGCTGTTCGGGAGTCAGCTTGATAAAGTTTACGGCGTAGCCGGAAACACGGATGGTTAACTGGGGATATTTTTCCGGATGCTTCTGTGCATCTAACAGAGTATCTCTGTTCAGTACATTGACATTCAGATGATGACCTCCCTTAGCGGAATACCCATCTAACAAATTTACTAAATTATCTACCTGCGCTTGATTTACTGATGACATAGTTACTACCTCCTTCTCAATATAGAAATGATAATGATTATTATTTCTAATAGTATAATATCATAACAGCTAAAAAATGTACATAGATTTTTGAAGAATCTATGTATTTTTTTGTGTACATCAAATTCAGAAAACAAGGTCATAAACAGGGGACATGCACATATATTAGAGTAAAGACGGAGGCGATAAGATGGAACAGGATAAGGGGTTATTATATCTTTTCCCTATGAATATGCGGGAAAAGTGGAAGCAGGTGGCAGGCATCAGTGACCGTGTACAGGAAATTCGACTGAGAGGGGAGAGGCCTGTGGTCATATTGACTCAGGAAGGAGAATTTTTTTTGCGCTCCAACGGACTTATGACACGGAAGATACAGGAGGCTTATGTGATGGCATCCTGCGATCTGGAAGAAATATTGAGCTACATGTGTCATTATTCCATTTATGCATTTGAGGATGAAATCAAAAAGGGTTATCTGACCATGCCGGGAGGACACCGGGTAGGGGTGACCGGACAGGCTGTTTTGGAATCTGCGGATACCATCAAAAATATGAAACATATTTCCTATATGAATATCCGGGTAGCGCACCAGATAAAGGGTGCGGCGGACAGGGTTTTGCCGTTCTTGTATGAGCAGGGGAGACTGTGCAGCACCTTGATCATTTCACCCCCGGGATGCGGCAAGACCACACTTTTGCGGGATATCGTCAGGCAGGTGTCGGATGGGAATACCTATGGAGCCGGAGTTACTGTGGGAGTTGTGGACGAGCGTTCGGAGATCGCCGGAAGCTTTATGGGAAAGGCGCAAAATGATGTGGGTATGCGCACGGATGTATTGGATGGATGCCCAAAGGTTTGTGGCATGATGATGCTGATCCGTTCCATGGGCCCCAGAGTGATCGCTGTGGATGAGCTGGGAGGGAATGGAGATCTGGAGGCCTTAAAAAGAGCTGCTTCCTGTGGCTGTGCGTTGCTGGCTACTGTGCACGGGGATGATTTGGCAGCACTGCGGGAAAAGGAGGAGACAAGCAGGCTGCTGCAGGCTCGTTTGTTTGAGCGGTATGTGGTGCTGGGAAAGAAAAACGGACAGCCTTGTGTACAAGGCGTATACGGAAAGAGGTTTGAAGGATGCAACGGGTGGTAGGAATCATTTTTATTATTGCAGGCTGTAGCGGTTTGGGGCTTTTGTACCGACAGGATCTCTGTCAGGGATTACAGGAGCTGAGAAATCTGAAGCACATGTTGGAGATGCTCATGAGTGAGATCCGATATCACAAGTCCACCCTGCCGGAGGCCTGCAGACAGGTGGGGAAAAGGACCCAGGAGCCTTATGGAAGTGCACTTCTAAGTTTGTATGATATGCTCCGGGAGCATAACGGAAAAAGCTTTCGGGAAGGGTGGCGGGAAAACATGGAAAAGTGTCTGAAAAAGCTTCCTGTCTCAGAAAAAGAGAGAGACATGGTGTTTGGCGTGGGTGAATGCGAGGGGTTTAGTGATCCGGATATGCAGCTGCGGGCCATGGAACAGTATCGAGACATGCTGGAAAGCCGTGTAAAAACCCGGGAGGCACAACTTCATCAGCAGGGCAGGATGGCTGCCGGGCTGGGGATCATGAGTGGTTTGCTTTTGGTGATTATACTGATCTAAATCAAGGCGGTACAGGGGGATGTATGAGTATTAATCTGATATTTAAGATTGCGGCGGTGGGAATATTGATCACGATCCTAAGTCAGGTGCTGAAGCACAGCGGCAGAGAAGAACATGCCTTTCTCATCGGGCTTGCAGGTCTGATCCTGGTGCTTTCCTGGATTGTGCCTTACATATATGAGCTGTTTATCACGATTCAGACGCTGTTTGCACTGTGATGGAGAATGGAAAGAAATGGAAGTCATCAAGATAGGAATGATAGGAATTGTGGGGGTGCTTATTGCCATCCAATTTAAAACCCAAAAACCGGAGGTTGCTTTGTATGTGGGCATCGGGATTTGTGTGCTGGTATTTTATTATGCGGTTCAGGGGTTGGCAGGTATCGCCAGTCAAATTCAGGTGCTGGGCAAATATATCAATGCAGGACAAGGCTATCTGAGCCTTCTGCTAAAGGCAGTGGGGATCACTTATATCTGTGAGTTCTGTGCAGGCATCTGCCGGGATGCAGGGTATCCGTCTGTATCTTCCCAGATTGAGATTCTGGGGAGGTTGGCTGTAATGTCTGCAGGATTTCCTATTGTGCTTGCGGTGATAGAGCAGATGGAGGGCTTTTGGAGATGACTGACTGGATGGGTCAATTATGGACGGAGTATGACCTGGACGGGTTAGAGAGGGAGATTGAGACTTTGTTTCCTGAGTTCTCCTTTGATTTTGGGTCACTTTTCTCCAGAATTCTCCAGGGGGATGTGGTAGGGGCCCTAAGGGACGGACTTGGCAGTGTGGTCAGCGGTTTGGGCAGTCAATTGGGAGGGATCAAGGAAACACTGATCTGGATCTTGATTTTAGGTGTGGGAGCAGCTTTATTGACACACTTTGTGGAGATGTTCGACAGCCATCAGGTGGCAGACATTGCATTTTATTTTGTGTATCTGCTTCTTACAACAATTTTGCTCAGATGTTTTCAGGAATGTGCTTCCGTAACGGTTCAGACAGTGAAAAATCTGGTGTCCTTTATTCAAACCTTTGTACCTGCTTATATCTTATCCATGGGAGTGGCCACCGGGACCACCACGGCTGCCGCATATTACAGTTTACTTTTGATGCTGATCTATTTTGTGCAGAACGTACTGCTCATTATCGTCATCCCCTGTATCTACAGTTATGTGTTTTTATCCATTGTCAATGGTGTCTGGATCGAAGAGAAACTGGGAATGGTTACGGAGCTTATGGGGAAGGGGATACGTCTCATGCTGAAGTTTTCTCTGGGAGCCGTAACCGGGATCAGTCTGATCCAGTCAATGATCACGCCTGTGATAGACACGGCAAAATCTGTGGCCCTGCAAAAGACTGTGTCGGCAATCCCGGGGATAGGGGATGTGGCGGATGGGGCGGTGGAGGTGGTAATGGGGTCTGCAGTGGTGATCAAAAACAGCATAGGGGTTGTGATGGTAATCTTGCTGCTGGTCATCTGTGCAGTTCCTTTGATAAAGATTTTCATGATTGCTGTTTTACTGAAGCTGGCGGCAGCTCTTTTGGGCATTATCAGCGACAAACGCATTACGGCCTGCACGGTAAAGGTAGGCGAAGGAAGTGAACTGCTGCTTCGGACAGCCGGGACAGCTTTGATCCTGTTTTTACTGACCATATCCGTGGCCGCATTTACAACAAACAGGGGGTTTTAGCAGGATGAACGAATTTTTTGCAGTGATCCGCAGAGTTGGAATTTTTATTATCTGCGCCCAGACAATCACACATTTCAGGCCCAAAGCATCCTATGAGAAATATTTGCGGCTATTGGTCAGTACCATGGTCATGGTGCAGCTTTTGATTCCTATATTGGGTATCTTTCGCAAGGGAGTGGAAGAAGAATTTGCAGGCTTGATGCAAAAATATGAATCAGCAATGAATAGGAGCATGGAATGGATCGGCGAGTCTTCCGGTTTGGGTGAGGACTTACAGCAGGAGTATGTGATGCAGGAGATTTATGAAAGACTAAAAGAGGTGGAGGCGGTAGAACCAATTGTTGTAGAGGAGGTGGAAGTGGCAAGGTGACAGAAAAATTAAAAGGCGTTTTGAAGAACAAAAACAACCTGATCGTCATTGTTTTGCTGGGAGTATTGTTGCTGGTTATTGCCATTCCGGTAGACAAAAAAGAGAAGGTCAAGGAGAATGACCAAACTAGTCAAAATAGTGCAGGGGGTAATCCGGCAGGTGGGGAGGCTGAGCAAAGTGAAGCGGAGGCCTATTGTGCGTATATGGAGGAAAAATTAGAGAAGATTCTTTCCCAGGTGGATGGTGCCGGTAAAGTGCAGGTGATCATCTCGGTAAAAGGTACCGGAGAACGGGTGGTGGAAAAGGATCATCCAGTCAGTAGGTCAGGCACCCAGGAAAAGGACAGTCAGGGAGGCAATCGGGAGGTCAGTACCGTAGACAGCGGAGAAAGCACGGTGTTTGTCACTGCCAGTGGAAAGTCGGAGCCTTATCTGGTGCAGGTACTGCAGCCGGAGGTAGAGGGGGTGGTGGTATTGGCCCAAGGGGCCGGCACGGGAAGCGTGAGTAAAGACATAGCAGAGATGATTCAGGTGCTGTTTGGCATAGAGGCGCATAAAGTAGCAATTGTCAAGATGGAAGACAAATCGGTATAGAGGACAGGGTTCAGGCCCATACTCATGGGAAAAGTAAATTTTCCTGCGGGGAGAGGACCGGATGATACCTTTGATCATTTCTTACATCTTAAACATTGTGGATTATATTTTTACACTTTACTGGGTGAAACTCTACGGCATTGAGATGGAAGGCAATCCGTTTGGCCGCTGGATGTTGGAACATCATCTTGCCTGGGTGTTTAAAATTTTGGTGGTGGGTGTCTTGTTTGTGCTGCTGGGGTACATGATCAAACGATACCGCAAAGGGATGAAGGCGGCTTACCTTATATTGACGGTGTATAGTGCAGTTGTGGTATACCATATTTCTATTTGTTTTGCACTTATGATAAATGAAACATAAAACAGGCACACAGAGAATAGAATAGCAATAGCAAAGATGGAGACGCACTAGAGCGTCGGAAAAGGGGAAAGCAGAGTGAAAAATTTACTGAAAAAAAACCAGCTTATGATTACAGCACTGGCAATTATGGTGGCAGTGGCAGGTTATTTACAGTTTGCGGACACCAATCTGGAGGAGGAAGACTATCTGCCTACTTCCGGCAATGCAGAAATCTTAGACGGTGTGACACCGGAGAATCTTACATCCGAGGATATTGGTAACTACGATTTGTCCGGGCTTTTGGACTTGTCGGAGGAGGATCTGACAGGCCAGCAGACGGCGGATATTGGAAGTCTGGATAGTGACGTGAATACTACAGTAGATAATTATCTGGATACAGACATGGAACTGGTATCCGGTGACAAGCAGACTGCTCAGGCAGGGGACGCACAATATGAGACACCGGCAGATGGAGAGATACCCGGAGAAGCGGTCTTTACATCCGGAACCGGATTGTCCACACTGTCCGATGCCAAGCTTTTAAAGGAGCAGACCAGAGCCAGAAATAAAGAAACTCTTTTGGGGATAGTAAACAGCGCAGGGCTTACAGATGCGCAGAAACAGAACGCGGTGGATGCCATGGTGGAAATGACCCGCATCGCAGAGTGTGAGACAGCTGCAGAAATCTTGTTGGAGGCAAAGGGCTTCCGGGATGTGGTAGTCAGTGTAAATGGTGGAAGCGTGGATGTGGTAGTCAATATGGCTCAGCTGACAGAGGCCCAGAGAGCTCAGATAGAAGATATTGTGAAGAGAAAAACGGAAGTAGATGCTGCAAATATTATTATAAGTACGGTTGTGCAGTAAGGCAAAATGTGGTAATATGTTCACGGATATTGATGGAAAGGAAGTACACATGAAGAGAATTTTTTTGATCGTGCTGGACAGTTTTGGCATCGGAGCCATGGAGAATGCATCGGACTATGGTGATAGCGGTGCCAATACGCTGGAAAGTGTTGTAAAGAGCCCCTATTTTTCCATGCCCAATATGGCAAAACTGGGATTGTTTCATATGGATGGGGTGACCTGTGCGGAGCGCTCCGGTCAGCCCCGGGCGGTAATCGCAAGGCTGCAGGAAGCTTCCAAAGGAAAAGATACCACCATCGGGCATTGGGAAATTGCCGGAATTTATTCTCCTAAACCGCTGCCTACCTATCCGGAGGGCTTCCCTGCGGAGGTGATAGAAGCGTTTGAAAGACAGACCGGCAGAGGTGTGCTGTGCAATCGTCCTTATTCCGGGACGGAAGTGATCCGGGATTACGGACAGGAGCATATACAGACAGGGAAGTTGATCGTCTACACCTCTGCGGACAGTGTCTTTCAGATCGCGGCCCACGAGGAAGTGGTGCCGGTGGAGGAACTGTATCGGTACTGCCAGATCGCAAGACAGATCCTGCAGGGAGAGCATGGTGTGGGCAGAGTGATCGCCCGTCCTTTTGTGGGAAAGGAAGGAAACTATGAGAGAACCTCCAGGCGGCATGACTATTCCCTGGTTCCTCCCTGCAAAACCATGCTTGACGTGATGCAGGAGGCCGGTTATGCTACCATAGGAGTGGGAAAGATCCGGGATATTTTTGCCGGCAGGGGTATTTCGGAGTATGTGTATACCCAGAATAATGCGGATGGCATAGCACGTACACTAGAGTATATGGACCGGGAGTTTGAAGGCCTGTGCTTTGTGAATCTGGTGGATTTTGACTCCAAGTACGGACACCGCAATGATGTGGACGGCTACGCCAAGGCCTTGGCGGAGTTTGACCGTAGCCTGCCGAAAATCATGGAGAAACTTAGGGAAGAGGATATCCTGATGATCACAGCCGATCATGGCTGCGATCCCGGATATACGGTGTCTACAGACCACACCAGAGAATATGTGCCCTTTCTCATGTACGGCAGCAGCCTTACACCCCGGAATCTGGGTACAAGAAAAACCTTTGCGGATGTGGCGGCAACCGTGTTACAATACTTTCAGATCTGTCCCGATGGGTTGGTTCGGGGCGAGAGCATGCTTTAAAACAGGAGGAAAAATACGTGGCAGCTTATGCAGATGAGATAAACAGAAGACGCACTTTTGCGATTATTTCCCACCCGGATGCGGGAAAGACTACACTGACGGAGAAATTTTTGCTCTACGGCGGCGCCATCAATCTGGCGGGAAGTGTAAAAGGAAAGGCTACGGCGAGACACGCTGTATCGGACTGGATGGAGATCGAGAAGGAAAGAGGTATTTCCGTTACCTCCTCGGTGCTGCAGTTTGAATACGGCGGTTTCTGCATTAATATTTTGGACACGCCGGGACACCAGGATTTCTCTGAGGATACCTACAGAACCCTGATGGCGGCTGACTCAGCAGTGATGGTCATCGATGCATCCAAGGGCGTGGAGGCCCAGACCAGAAAATTATTTAAGGTCTGTGTCATGAGAAAGATCCCCATCTTTACCTTTATCAACAAGATGGACCGGGATGCAAACGATACCTTTGAACTGTTGGACGAGATCGAAAAGGAGCTGGGGATCGCCACCTGTCCTGTAAACTGGCCCATCGGTTCCGGTAAAAGCTTTAAGGGCGTTTATGACAGAAATAAGGATGTGGTGTTGACCTTCTCTGATACCCAGAAAGGTACCAAGGAAGGAGAGACAACTGAGATTCCTGCCGGCGACAGAGCGGTGCTGGCACAGGGTATCGGCGGGGAGGCGGCGGACAAGCTGCTGGATGAGATTGAGCTTTTGGACGGTGCCAGTGCGGAGTTTGATCTGGAGGCTGTCAGAAGCGGAGAGCTGACCCCGGTATTTTTTGGCTCTGCTTTGACTAACTTCGGTGTGGAGGTATTTCTGAAATATTTTCTGGAGATGACCACTACACCGCTACCCAGAAAGGCAGATATTGGTCTGATCGATCCGGTGGAAAATAATTTTTCAGCATTTGTGTTTAAGATACAGGCTAATATGAACAAGGCTCACAGGGACCGTATTGCTTTTATGCGGATCTGTTCCGGCAAATTTGATGCCAGCATGGAAGTAAAGCATGTGCAGGGGGACAAGGTAATGCGCCTGTCACAGCCCCAGCAGATCATGGCGGATGAGCGCAAGATCCTGGAGGAAGCTTATGCAGGGGATATCATCGGTGTGTTTGATCCGGGCATTTTTTCCATCGGAGATACCATCTGTATGCCCAAGGAGAAAATATGTTATGAAGGAATCCCTACTTTTGCACCGGAGCATTTTGCCAGAGTGCGGCAGGTGGATTCCATGAAGCGTAAGCAGTTTGTGAAAGGAATCACTCAGATCGCCCAGGAGGGTGCGATCCAGATCTTCCAGGAAATGAGTATGGGTATGGAAGAGATCATTGTGGGCGTGGTTGGTGTACTGCAGTTTGATGTGCTGAAATATCGGCTTGAGAACGAGTACAATGTAGAAATCCGCTTAGAGCCTCTGCCCTATGAGCACATCCGATGGATCGAAAACAAAGATGAGGTCAATGTAGAAAGATTGATGGGAACTTCCGATATGAAGAAGATCAAAGACTTAAAGGGCAATCCGCTGCTTTTATTTATCAATTCCTGGAGCGTAGGTATGACCCTGGACAGAAACAAAGGGCTGATCCTGTCAGAGTTTGGCAGAAATTAGAGGCCTGTCTTTAAAAGGAGAAGGGGATGGCAAGAAGTAAATTCCTGATGGCAGCAGTGCTGGGTCTCTGTCTGTTTGGGCTGACAGCTTGCACAGAACTGTATGAAAAGCTGCAGGAACTGCCGGAGAATTTGATTACAGGCAGTTCAGAGACTGTGCAGGGCAAGGAGAGTGAGTCTGCCACGGAGCAGATCATAGAACCTCAGGTTTTCTGGCCGGAGAGTCAGGGACATCTATCCTGGTCTTATGCCCGGGAGCAGCTCAGTGAAGCGGAGCAGTGCTGGTATGATGATATCTACGAAATGTTAATACAACAGATTAATGAAGGGGACTTGGATCCTACCTATATCAACCAGATATCATCGGATAGAATTGAAGATATTTTTCAGTGTGTCTTAAACGACCACCCGGAGATTTTTTATGTGACCGGTTATCATTACACCCAATATAAAGAGGGCAGTAAGGTTACCAGGATCACTTTTGCCGGAGATTATACCATGGATGAGCAGGAGATTGCCCTCAGACAGCAGCAGATAGAGAATTATGTGTCGGCTTGTCTGAGCGGTCTTGGAGAACAGGCCACCCAGTATGAAAAGGTCAAATATGTATATGAATACCTGATCGATCGCACAGAATATAATCTGGAAGCAACCGAGAATCAAAATATTTGTTCTGTGTTCGTGGGTGGGCAATCGGTGTGTCAGGGCTATGCCAAGGCCATGCAGTTTTTACTGAACAGATTGGGAATGCAGTGCACGCTGGTCACCGGTATTGTGGAGAACGGAGAGCGACATGCCTGGAATCTGGTCAGTGTGGACGACAGGTATTATTATGTGGACGTTACCTGGGGAGATGTGTCCTATCAGGTCAGAGAACAGGATGCAGAGGTTATGTCGGGAGACTTTCCTGCGGTCAATTATGATTATCTGTGCAACACATCCCTGCAGCTGGCTAAGACCCATACCCTTGACAATGTGGTGCCCCTGCCGGAATGTACGTCCATGGAGGCCAATTACTATGTGATGGAAGGGGCGTATTTTACCGCCTATGATCAGGAACAGCTGAACAGGCTTTTTAAAAAAGGGTATGATCAAGGGCGGGAAGATATTGCACTGAAATGCTCCGATGAGCAGGTGTATCAAGAGATTTTTGATAAGCTGATCACAGAGCACGGTATTTTTGATCTGTTAAAATCCGGAGATGGCAGAGTGGCCTACTCAGAGAATCAGAAGCTGTTTAGCCTGACTTTTTGGCTGGTGGAAGATTAAGAAAGAAAAGCCTAGGCAAAGGGCAGCCGGATGTGCTATAATAAAAAATAGTGATAGTAGGAGGAATCTCGTTATGCAGAGAGAGGAAAATAGAAACACATATTTATTGCAGGAGGGCGAAGATATGGGTGTTGTACAGATTGCGGATGATGTAGTAGAGACAATTGCAGGGCTGGCTGCCACTGAGGTAGAGGGTGTGAGCACCGCAAATGGGAACCTTACCGCGGAGTTGATCAGCAAAGTCGGTGCAAAAGGTATTGCAAAGGGTGTAAAGGTGGATATTTTCAATAAGCGGGTGAAAGTTGATCTGGCTCTCAGAGTAGGATATGGCTACAATATTCCGGCCACCTGCCAGAAGGTGCAGAGCAAGGTAAAGGCTGCTATTGAAAATATGACCGGGCTGGAAGTTGCAGAAGTAAATATCCGTATTGCCGGTGTGAATATGCAGAAAAACAAATAAGATACACTGCACGATAGAAAGGTACAACATGGGAAGAAGAGAGCTGAGAGAGAGAATCTTTCTCTTATTATTCAGGGTGGAATTTAACGCGCCGGAGGAGATGCCGGAGCAGATCCGGATGTTTTTTGATGATGATGAGGTAATGTATTCGGAGAAAGAGACCCAGTATATTACTCAGAAGTATGAAAGGATTGTCTCCAAGTTGGAGGAATTGGACAACCTTCTGGATCAGAGAACTGAGGGCTGGGATGTAAAGCGCATGGGAAAAGTGGAACTGACGATCCTGCGTCTTGCTCTTTATGAGATGAATCATGACGATGATGTGCCGGTGGGAGTTGCCATTAATGAGGCAGTGGAACTGGCAAAGAAATTCGGTCAGGATACATCAGGCAGTTTTGTGAATGCCGTACTGGCTAAGTTTGTGTAAGGTTTGGTGATTAAGATTCAAAGTGTATATACCGTATCGCAAGTAAATTCGTATATTAAAAATATGTTCACGCAGGATTTTATGTTACAGACCGTTCTGGTAAAGGGCGAAGTGAGCAACTGTAAATATCATTCTTCTGGACATATTTATTTTACGTTAAAGGATGAAAAGGGAACCATAGCTTGTGTGATGTTTGCCGGCAACAGAGCGGGGCTGAAATTCCGGCTGCAGGAAGGGCAGCAGGTGATCGTAGGCGGCAGTATAGATGTCTATGAAAGGGATGGCAAATATCAGTTGTATGCGAAACAGATCCTGGCAGATGGTACGGGTGTTTTGCATGAGCGTTTTGAAAGACTGAAGCGGGAGCTGGAACAGCGAGGCATGTTTGCACCTCAGTACAAGCAGCCGATCCCTAAGTATATCAAAAGGCTGGGTGTAGTCACAGCACCCACGGGAGCAGCGGTGCAGGATATCATCAATATTGCATCCAGGCGAAATCCCTATGTGCAGATCATTCTGTACCCGGCTATTGTGCAGGGGGAGGAGGCAGCCTGGAGCATTGTAAATGGTATCCGTGCCATGGAGCGCCAGAATGTGGACGTGATCATTGTGGGCAGAGGCGGCGGATCCATAGAGGATCTGTGGGCCTTTAATGAGGAGATCGTAGCTCAGGCTGTGTTTGACTGCAGTGTGCCCATTATCTCAGCGGTAGGACATGAGACAGACACTACGATCATAGATTTTGTGGCAGATATGCGAGCTCCCACACCCTCAGCAGCTGCAGAGTTGGCGGTATATGATTACCGACTGTTTTTGCAACAGTTATCCGGCTTGGCTGATAGGCTAAGCGGTGAAATGGCAAGGCAGATCCGGGCAAAAAGAAAGCAGGTTCAACAGTATACCAATACTCTGGGATACTTAAGTCCTGTAGGGAGAATCCGGGAAAAAAGGATGTACAGCCTGAAATTGGAGGATAAGCTTCAGATCCTTATGAGACGAAGGATGGAGCAAACCAGACACAGGTTGGAAATTTATATAGAGAAAATGCGGGCGTTGTCTCCGCTTGATAAATTAAATCAAGGCTTTTCTTATCTGTCGGATGAGCAGGGAATAAATATCCGAAGTGTCAGGCAGGTAGAGATTGGGCAGGAACTCAGGATACAAGTATCAGACGGACAGATTCGTGCCAGGGTCACAGACAAGGAGGAGAGAGATGTCACTGGAAGATAACTTTGCCAGATTGGAAGAAACCATCGCAGTACTGGAAAAAGAGGATGTTTCTCTGGAAGAATCTTTTGCTGCCTACTTGCGGGGGATGCAGATTCTGAAACAGTGCAGTGAACAGATTGACAAGGTGGAGAAGCAGGTGCTGAAAATCAGCGAAGATGGGACGTTGGAGGAATTTTAAGTGGATATTCAGGAAAAAATATTGGCTAGAGCCGGTGAAATAGAAAGGATCATAGAACAATACCTTCCCTCGGAGCAGGGATTCCAAAAGACTGTCATCAGTGCCATGAATTACAGTGTGCAGGCAGGTGGGAAGCGGCTTAGACCTATGCTGATGCAGGAAGTCTATAGGATGTTTGGGGGCCGGGGAAAAGTGGCAGAACCATTTATGGCAGCTATGGAGATGATCCATACATACTCCCTGGTGCATGATGATCTGCCGGCTATGGATAATGATGAATACCGCAGGGGCAGAAAGACAACGCATGTGGTTTATGGTGAGGCCATGGCGATCCTGGCGGGAGATGGACTTTTAAATTATGCATTTGAGACAGCGTTTCAGGCCTTTGATTTGGCAAAAGCCGAGAATGTCAGCTGTGAAAGGGTGGCCAGGGCTTTGCAGGTCTTAGGGCGAAAAGCCGGGATCTATGGTATGATCGGCGGCCAGACGGCGGATATTGAGGCGGAGGGCAGTCAATCTTTGGAGGAAAAGCAGTTACTGTTTATTCATGAACACAAGACAGCAGCCCTGATACAGGCGTCTATGATGATCGGTGCAATTCTGGCAGGAGCGGATGAAAGCGCGGTTGCAGGAATGGAGCGGTGTGCCTACGATATCGGGATTGCCTTTCAGATTCAGGATGATATCCTGGATGTGGTGGGCAGTACTGAGGTCTTGGGGAAGGCAGTGGGCAGTGATGCCAAGAATGAAAAAAACACTTATGTGACCATACACGGGATAGAAAAAGCGTCAGCTGATGTGGAGAAATTATCCCGGGATGCACTGGGCATATTGGATGAGTTTGGGGGAGAACAAGAGTTTTTAAGGGAACTGATCGTACAACTAATTCACCGGGAGAAATAAGAGATGCTGTTAGAGCAGATAAAGAAACCAAATGATATCAAAGAGATCGCACCGGAAGATTACGGCATATTGGCAGAGGAAATCAGAAAGTTCCTGATCGAGAAGATCAGTAAGACAGGGGGGCACCTGGGGTCTAATCTGGGGGCAGTGGAATTGACCATGGCCCTGCATCTTTCCCTGAAGTTGCCGGAAGATCAGATCATCTGGGATGTGGGACATCAGTCTTACACCCATAAGCTGCTGACCGGACGCAGGGATGGTTTTGACACTCTGCGCAAATTTCACGGACTGAGCGGTTTTCCCAAGCGCAAGGAGAGTGACTGTGATGCGTTTGATACAGGCCATAGTTCCACCTCCATATCAGCAGGCCTTGGCCTGGTGAAGGCCAGAGATATCAAAGGGGAGAAAAATACCATCATCTCTGTCATAGGGGACGGTTCCCTGACAGGCGGCATGGCCTATGAAGCGTTGAATAATGCTTCCAGGCTGGAGACAAATTTTATTATTATTTTGAATGACAACAACATGTCCATATCGGAAAATGTGGGCGGTGTGTCCAAATATCTAAATAATATCCGTACGGCGGACAGCTATCTTGGGATGAAAGAGGGTATTTACAATACCCTAAGGGCGATTCCCAAAGGAGATAACCTTGTGGGGAAAATTCGCAGAGCAAAAAACAGCTTTAAGCAGCTGGTAATCCCGGGCATGTTTTTTGAGGATATGGGAATTACTTATCTGGGACCGGTGGACGGTCACAATGTAAAGGCCCTTATGAAAGTCATCGGCGAGGCAAAGCGAGTAAAGGGGCCTGTGCTCATTCATGTCATAACGCAAAAAGGAAAGGGCTATGGACCGGCAGAACGCCATCCGGCCAGATTTCACGGGGCGGAGCCTTTTGATATTGAGAAGGGAATTCCCACAAATCCCAGGACTACGCCCAATTATACAGATATTTTTTCTACAGTTATGTGCAAATTGGGCCAACGGGATGAGAAGGTGGTGGCTATCACAGCAGCCATGCCGGATGGAACCGGGTTGAAACGGTTTCGCAATATGTACCCGGAGCGATTCTTTGATGTGGGGATTGCGGAGGAACATGCAGTGACTTTTGCGGCAGGGCTTGCGGCCGGGGGCATGAAACCCATTGTTGCAATTTATTCTTCTTTCTTGCAGCGTGCTTATGATCAAATACTGCACGATGTATGTATCCAGAATTTACCCGTGGTATTTGCCATAGACAGGGCGGGGCTGGTTGGCAGTGACGGTGAGACCCATCAGGGTATTTTTGACCTGTCCTATCTTTCCAGCATCCCCAATATGCACATCATGGCGCCCAAAAACAAGTGGGAATTGTCGGATATGGTTAAGTTTGCAGTGGATTTCGGTGCACCCATAGCGGTCCGTTATCCCCGTGGTGAGGCCTATGCAGGCCTGGAGGAATTCCGGGCACCTGTGAAGCTTGGCGTCAGTGAGATGATTTATGAAGAGAGCCAGGTGGCAATTTTTGCAGTGGGAAGCATGGTGAAAGAAGCGGAGAAGGTGAGGACCTTGGTAAAAGAGGCAGGCTATGGATGCAGTATCATCAATGCCAGATTTGTAAAGCCTATCGATGAGGAAGCCCTTAAAAAAGCAGCTGCAGATCATTGTCTGATCGTAACCATGGAGGAGAATGTAGCCAGTGGCGGATATGGTGAAAAGGTGCGGGAACTGATCACCCGTGAGCAGCTCCCGGTAGAATTGTTGACCATAACCATACCTGACATTTATGTGGAACACGGTAACGTGGAACTATTAAAAAAAGAAATCGGTATTGACGCTCAGAATGTGGCAGAAGGTATTATCAATATCATGGAGAGTATGAAACAATCATGAAAGAGCGGTTGGATGTGCTGTTGGTGCAGCAGGGGCTTGCCGCATCCAGACAGAAGGCAAAAGCATTAATCGTTGCGGGTCTGGTTTTTGTGGATGGGCAGAGAGCGGATAAAGCCAGTGCATCCTATGATGCATCGGAAATAAAGATTGACATCAAAGGTGAAACCCTAAAATATGTGAGCAGGGGTGGTTTGAAGCTGGAGAAGGCTGTACAGGAGTTCCGGCTCACACTGGAGGGGAAAGTGTGCATGGATATCGGTGCTTCCACAGGCGGTTTTACGGATTGTATGCTGCAAAACGGTGCAGTCAAGGTTTACGCGGTAGATGTGGGACGGGACCAGTTGGATGAGAAGCTACGGAAAGATCCCCGAGTGATCAATCTGGAAAAGACCAATTTTCGCTACATGGTGCGCGCGGACATTCAGGATGATCTGGATTTTGCGTCAGTGGATGTGTCCTTTATCTCCCTGACGAAAATATTGCTCCCGGCCAGAAACTTGTTGAAAGACGGAGGACAGATGGTGTGTCTGATCAAACCACAGTTTGAGGCCGGCAGAGAAAACATTGGAAAAAAGGGTGTTGTGAAAGAACCGTCAGTGCATTCCCAGGTGCTTCATAAGGTGCTTGATTTTGCCACAGAGGTGGGGTTTCAGGTGCTTGCCCTTGACTTTTCCCCGGTGAAAGGACCGGAGGGAAATATTGAATATTTGGTTCATCTGCAAAAACAAGGTACAGAACCGCTGACACCACAGACCCAGCAGGAGATGTGGCGGCAAAGAATACAAGATGTAACGAAGCGGGCTCGTCAGGAGTTGGGTAATAACGAAAGGGGATACCTGTTATGAAACATTTTCTGATCTATACCAATCTACATAAGGACAGGGATCTGGCTGTTACAGAGCACATCCGGGAGTTTTTGGAGCAAAAGGGATGTACGGTATCCGTGATCACGGAATCTCAGACCAGTGAGGAGAAGGTCATTTCCAAACAAGCGGATTGTATGCTGGTATTGGGTGGGGATGGTACCATTTTGCGGGCAGCGCGGCAGATGGGAGAGTTAAACATCCCTATTCTGGGAGTCAATATGGGAACCCTTGGATATCTGACAGAAGTGGAGCCTGATAACATTGACAGTGCTTTGACCCAGTTGCTTGCCGGTGAGGCCCAGCCGGAGGAGCGGATGACCCTGTGTGCACAGATCAAGTCTCCCCAGGGGCAAGGAAAGGAACAATGGGCACTGAATGACGTGGTTATTACCAGAAGTGGCCCCCTTCAGATCAATGATTTTAATATTTATGTGAATGGACAATTCTTAAAAAAATATAGCGCAGACGGTATTATCATCAGTACGCCCACTGGATCTACGGGCTATAACCTTTCAGCAGGGGGGCCTATTGCGAAGCCGGGCACCAGGCTGATGTTGATCACGCCTATCTGTCCCCATACTTTCAATCAGCGCAGTATTATCCTTTCCTCTGAGGATCGGATCGTAGTAGAGATACCTGAGGGGAGAAATGGACAGCAGGAGGTAGAGGTAAGCTTTGACGGCGGCAGCCGGACCGGGCTACGGACAGGTGATAGTATTGCAATTACCGGTTGTGAAAGAAATGTAGTGTTCCTAAAGTTAAGCAAGGCCAGTTTTTTGGAGGTGCTGCGCCGGAAGATGAGTGAAAACTCAAGGAGGGAGCAATGAAAAAGCGCAGGCAGGGTAAAATCATTGAGATCATTGAGACTTATGAAGTAGGGACCCAGGAGGAACTGGCCGGGTACCTGAAAGAGGCGGGTTTGGATGTGACGCAGGCAACGGTTTCCAGAGACATCAGAGAAATGAAACTGACCAAGGTTTCTTTGGGGGATGGAAGACAAAAGTATGTTGCTCTAAGGCAGGATGACCTTCACATGGAGGATAAGTATATCCGGGTGCTGCGGGACGGTTTCGTATCTATGGATAAAGCCCAGAACATTCTGGTGATCAAGACAGTTGCCGGTATGGCAATGGCAGTGGCGGCAGCCATCGATGCCTTAAAGTTTCATGAGGTTGTGGGGTGTATTGCCGGAGATGACACGATTATGGTGGCAGTCAGAACTGTGGAGGATACGGACAGACTCATGGAGCGTATCCATGCCATGGTTTTGTGATATATTGGGGAAGTAGAGTCAGAGATAGGGGTAATAAATGTTAGTTGGTTTACATGTGAAAAATTTGGCCTTGATAGAGGAAGCAGAGGTTTTTTTCGGTCCGCAGCTTAATATCCTTACCGGTGAGACAGGTGCGGGTAAATCTATATTGATCGGTTCCGTGAATCTGGCCTTGGGAGCCAAAGCAGATAGGGACTTGATCCGCTGCGGGGCGGACTATGCTCTGGTGGAACTGACGTTTCAGTCAGACCAGCCTCAGGTTACTGCCAAACTGGAAGAGATGGATCTTCCGGTTCAGGAAGATGGGACCATCCTCATTAGCCGTAGGATCCAGCAGTCCAGAAGCGTGAGCAGGATCAATGGGGAAACGGTTACGGCCAGACAGATTGGTGAGCTGGCAGAGTTGCTGATTGATATTCATGGGCAGCATGAACACCAGTCACTTTTGAAGAAAAAGCGGCATCAGGAGATTTTGGATGCATATGCGGGCCAGGCGATAAAACCGTTGCTTGAAAAAATCGCCGGGGTCTATGCAGAGAAGAAAAGATTAGAGGAACAGCTCCGGGAAGAGAATTTGGATGAAAGCGCCAGAAAGAGAGAGGCCCAACTGGCGGAATTTGAACTGGAGGAGATCAAGCAGGCTCATATCACCTTGGGAGAGGATGAGACCCTGGAGGAGCAATATCGGAAAATGGTTAACAGCAAAAAGATTGGAGAGTCCGTTTTTGCTGCTTATAGCCTGACCGGCTACCGAGAGTCTGATGGCGCAGGAAGCCAGATCGGAAGAGCTTTTCGGGAGATGAAGGGAGCTTCTTCTTACGATAATGGTCTGAGTGATCTTTTGGGGCAACTCTTGGATATTGACAGTCTGCTCAATGATTTCAACCGGGATCTGGCAGAATACATAGAGGATCTGGAGTTTGATGAGAGTGATTTCCATGCAGTGGAATCACGCTTGAATGAATTGAATCACCTAAAGGGTAAATACGGCGGTAGTCTGCAGCAGGTATTGGTTTATGCCCAGGAGAGACAGGTGCTTTTGGAAAAATTGGAAGATTACGAGAACTATATGAATAAGCTGCGCAGGGAAGTGGCCAAGAAGCAAGAGGAACTTCTGCAACTATGTGCACAGGCCAGTGCCATCCGCAGAGAGTATGCAGACCAATTGTCCCAGACCCTTTGCAAGGCACTGGAGGATCTGAATTTTCTTTCTGTGCAGTTCCAAGTATCCATACAGGATAAGGAACCGGGCAGTACTGGGGCAGACGATATAGAATTTTTGATCTCGACCAATCCGGGAGAGAATTTGAAGCCATTGGTACAGGTAGCCAGCGGCGGTGAACTTTCCAGGATCATGCTGGCCATCAAAACGGTTTTGGCCGGAAAAGACGATATAGACACATTGATCTTTGATGAAATTGATACCGGCATCAGTGGCAGGACAGCATGGAAGGTGGCGGAGAAGCTGGGGATTTTGGGCAGCGCTCATCAGGTCATCTGTATAACCCACCTGCCTCAGATAGCAGCAATGGCTGACACTCATTTTGTAATTGAAAAGGCGGCGGAAGATGGCGGCACAGTCACAGAAATACGAGAGCTGGGAGACAAGCAATCATTGGAAGAACTGGCGCGCCTCCTTGGCAGTGATCAAGCAACAGAGGCGGCATTGACCAATGCCAGAGAGATGAAGCTTCAAGCTCAAAAAGGAAAATAAAGTCAATTATTGAAAACAGGTTTATCACTTACGAAAGATGAACAGACTAAAAGGTATCTGAAAAGATACCTTTTTGATTTACAGGAAAGAAGGGGGTGATAAATTTGAAAAAAAAGCAGAGCAGAAAGTGGAAAGCATACAGACGATTTCTAAAGATAGTTTTGACGGTCACGCTATTGACGATCCTTGGCATCAGTTATAAGCAGATCTATGACAGTATTCCGAGTACCATCAGGTTAAAAGCAGGTGTAGAGCAGATATTGGATCTCAATGTACCGGTGGAAGGAACGATTATGAAATCCATCGGCAGTGACAGAGCAGTAGAAGTCAGTGAGCAAGGAGAGTCCAATATCCCCAGTGACTCTATCTATATAAATCTGAACAACGCAGTATCTTTGATGGCCAATGATACACAGGCCTACCGAATGAATCTGAAGTTGTTTGGCTTTATTCCCTTTAAACAGGTGGATATAGAAGTGATACAGGATATGATGCTTTATCCTGTGGGCAGACCTGTGGGAATCTATGTGAAGACGGATGGTGTATTGGTCATCGGAGTAGGCGAATTTGAAGGACCGGACGGGAAACAGCAGTCTCCGGCAAAATATCTGCTGAAAAGCGGGGATTACATTTTAAAGGTGGATGGCGTAGAGGTTGAGGGAAAGGACCAGTTCATACAGACGGTAGAAGAGAGTCAAGGAGAGAAATTGGTTTTGACCGTACGTCGAGGTGAGGAAGAGTTTGAATTAAGTATACGGCCCGAGCTAAACCAGAGTGCAGAATACAAGCTTGGAGTTTGGGTGCGTGACAATGCCCAGGGTGTGGGAACTGTCACATTTGTGGACGAGCAGGGAAATTTTGGAGCCTTGGGACACGGTATCAGCGATGTGGATACCAGTGCCCTTATGATGTTAAAAAGCGGCACGCTTTATCAGACTGAGATCATAGCCATCAAAAAAGGCAGCAATGGAACCCCGGGTGAGATCACAGGAATGATCGAGTATTCTGATCGGTATATTCTGGGAGAAATCACAGCGAATACGGAAAAAGGAATCTATGGTGTCTGCAGCAATGAGCTTTGGGAAAATGGTGTAGGAGAGGCCTTGCCTATTGGCTTGAAACAGGAGATCAAGAAGGGAGCTGCACAGATCCTGTGCTGCGTGGGAAAAGAAGCAAAATACTATGATGTTGAAATAAAAGAAGTCTATCTGCAAAACAACAATGTAAATCGTGGCATTCTTTTAGAGGTAACGGATCCGGAATTGCTGGCAACCACAGGGGGGATCGTTCAGGGGATGTCTGGGTCGCCAGTCATACAAAATGGCAAATTAGTAGGTGCAGTTACCCATGTTTTGGTAAATGATCCTACCAGGGGATATGCCATTTTCATTGAAAACATGCTGGAAACAGCAAATCAAGTGGCTGAGGAACAGGCAAAAAAAGACGCATCATAAGGTAACGAGTGTGTCGGGATTCAAAGACCAGAATCCCGAAACATTTTTTATATAAAAATCTTAAAAATTAGAAAGGGGTCAAAAAAATGACTACAATTAACTTTAAAATCGATTATAATAGTGTTAGAACGACAAATCCCGAAATGGGGAGTGAGGCTTTGGCACGTAAGAGTCGATACATATTGGAGAACAAACTGGTCTTTGATGATCCGGTCATTCTTAGGGTTGGTCTTTATGCCAGATTGTCTGTGGAAGACGGCGATGATGAAATCAGTGATTCTATTGCTACGCAGTTGGCAATCGGCGCAGGATTTTTCGCACTGAACCCGGAACTTATCCATGTAAAAACATATATTGATGATGGCTATTCAGGCTTGGATTTTGACCGTCCGGATTTTCAAAATATGATGGACGACCTTAGGACAGGCTTGATTAACTGCGTCGTGGTGAAGGATGTATCCAGAGCCGGCAGAAATTATAAAGCTCTTGGCACTTTTTTGAGTGAAACGATCCGCGATATGGGTGTTCGCTTTTTCAGTATCCTTGATGAATACGATTCTGCCGAGGATGAAGATGGATTGCCTAAACTGAGCGTTATTCTGCAAACGGTACTGGATCAGAAGTTTTCGGAGGATATTTCCAAAAAGGTATCTTCCAGCATCAGAGCCAAAACGGAACTCGGTGAGTTCTTACCGGCTGCAGGCAGTATCCCATACGGTTTCCTGCGAGATGCGGTTAACATCACTTATAAAGTGGATGAAGAGACAGCGCCTGTTGTCCTGAAGATGTATACCATGAGGTCTGAACGCGCAAGTATATCTGCTGTAACCAATTATTTGAATGATGAGGGTGTTTCAAGTCCCGGCAAATTACGGTATCTGCGCGGTATGAGTAGTGATGAAAAACTGAAAGACAGTAAATGGTCACGATCCACTGTTCGGAAGATCCTGACGGATATTGCCTATATCGGACACCGCGTGCATGGCAGAAAACAAAAAGAAACCTTCCATTTGCCGAAAAAGGCAACGGATAGTGATAAATGGATTATTATTGAAAACGCACATCCGGGAATTGTGCCACCGGACTTATTCTACGTAGTCCAGGGAATCAATGACGAAGAAAACAACAAGCAGGCAAACCAGGGCAGAAGACAGGATGTGGATGTCGATTACAGAGAATTTTTCAAAGAAAAGATTTTCTGTGCGGATTGCGGCGAACCGATGCCCGGTAAGAAGAATACCGCCCGTGCCAATTCACAGTCAGCAAGCTTCATTTATTACGAATGCAGCCAGTATTTGAATTCTGATAGACGGAATTGTAAAAGCCATTATATCAAGGCTGAGATCATTGCAAATGAAATCGTAGCTCATATATTAAGTTTTGCCGAAACTGTTCTCAGTAAAGAGTTTACAAGAAATGTTATTGAGCCTCTGAAAGCTGAGCTTGTAGTCATAAGAAAGCAAGTGCTGGATACCAGAGCTCAGGCATCAAAAGCGAAGGATGCATTTGCGGAAAATTTTGAAAACTATATGGACGGTAAAATATCCAAAGAACAGTTTTCGGAGAATGCAATTCCGATCCGCGAGAATATGAAGAGGTTGGAAAAGGAAGAGCGCGAACAGCGTCAAGTAATGGATGTTATGGACGCAAAGATGGATCTGTACAAGGAGTGGACGCGCCTTTTGAGAGTGTTTCAAAAATCAAGTGTATTAACTACCGAAATTGTAGATGCATTCGTTGAAAAAGTTACAGTAGATGTAGACAAGCATATTTTTGTAGAGTATAGTTTCAAAGACTGATGAAATAGTAAAAACCGGGTGAATGCATATGTTCATCCGGTTTGCTATTTGGTATTCCAATCATAAAATTTCTACTCTTTTTTTCTAAAGTTTTACAAGGTCATAAAAACACGTAGAAATTTGAAAGAATTTATGATATAATGTAATTTACGAAATTATACCCACGCACAAATGCGTTGGAAAGAAGGTGATGTAGTGCTTAAAATCGCTATATGTGACGATGAAAAAGAGTTTTGTGATTCGGCTGAGCGTATGCTGAAACTTTATATGGAAGAAAAGGCTGTGCCGTACCAGGCGGATGTTTTCAACGTTCCTTCGGAGCTTGTTGATATGACCGAGAAAGGCACGATATACGACGTTTATCTCTTGGATATCTATATGCCCGGTGTTACGGGAATGAGTATCGCCACGGAGCTTCGTAACCGTGATATAAAAAGCCCTATTATTTTTCTTACCTCCTCCACCGATCACGCTCTGGAAGCCTTCGGTGTAGATGCTACCCACTATCTGCTTAAGCCCTATACAAAAGATAGTTTTTATGTGGGTATGGATAAAGCGATGCAGAGCATTGCTTCCCACAAGAACGATAGCGTGATTTTGAAAGTAGATAATGATTACCGGAGCATCCTGGTATCTAAATTGATATACTGCGAAGCAGAGGACAAATATCAGCGCTTATATTTGGAGAACGGAGAAAGACTGCTTGTCCGCATTAGCGGCATGGAACTTTATAAACTGCTTTCGGAATTTGGCTCCTTGTATCACTGCGGCAGAGCGCATATTATCAATCTGAACCATATTAGCCGTGTCACACCCGACGGTGCAGTGTTCAAAAACGATATGCAGCTGAACCTACCCCATACGGTGCTGGCAGGTTTGCGCTCGGCATTCTTTGATTATTTCAATTAGGAGGTGGGATGAGTGCAACAAATTCTGTTTTTAATACTTACCGTGCTGTCCCACATTGGAGCCTCTTTGTTTTTTGCCAAGCCCCGTTTTAATAAGATCATAACAGTGGCAATTTGGCTTGTTTACGGCGTTGTCTTTTTGGTGCTGCCGCCGGAAATACCACCTTTGAACTACTTTGTTTCCTTGTGCTACATTTGGTGCTATTCTTCATCACTACCACAGGCCGCACGGTGGAAAAGGGATTTCTGTTTTTCAGCTACGCCACAACATACACCTGTTTCAGTACACTGTTTAATATGTTGGATAACACCGTAGACAGTATGGTATCAAAGCTCGTAATCGCCGTTATTCTTATGGCAATTATGCAGTATATTTTGTATCGGTTGTTGTTGCCGTCTTTCAAAAAGGTGGCAATGTATATTCGGGAAGGTTGGGGCAAGTTCT
>SVFM01000021.1 GCA_015056865.1 Lachnospiraceae bacterium | reverse complement strand
CCCATCTTAAAGGAATATGTGAGTTTTGTGGAGAAGGTGCGGACCCATGCCGGGCAGATGGAACCGGAGGAAGCGGTGGAGCTGGCAGTGGAAGAATGCATCCGGGAGAACATACTGAAAGACTTTTTGCGGGAGCAGAGATCGGAGGTAACCATGCTGAGTATATACGAGTATGACGAAGAGAAAGAATTGGAACTAATTCGGGCAGAAGAGCGTGAGATCGGGCAACAAATCGGGCAACAAATCGGCGAACGACGAGGCCGTGAAGAGGAACGCAAGAGAACTATGGCTGAACATGAAAAGCATCTTTCAACGACGCTGACACTGTGCAAGGAATTCGGCTGCAGCCGGGAACAGACCGTGGAAAAACTCATGGAGTGCTGCGGTCTTTGCAGGGAAGAGGCACTTAGAATAACACAATAGAGGCGCCTCACGCAAACGAGACGCCTCATAAAAATCAGAATTTTTGATCATGTGTCTGGTAACCTTTGGCGGACAAGATTTCCTTGGCAGAAGAAACGGAACTTTCATCGTAAAATTCAATGCGTAGTACACCATCCTCGTATTCTCTGTTGTGGATGATACCGATATTCTGGATGCTGATGGCACGAAGAGCCAGAAGAGTTGCAATGGCGGCCAGTGCTCCGGGTTCGTCGGCAATGTCTACATAAAGGGCATAAACTCGTTTAATAGGGCCGCTGGGAGCATTGATAAAGGAATCCCGGTAGGTTCTGGCATCTTGAAACAGAGTATACAGTGCAGAGGAAGAATGAGATGTCAGATCTTCTCGGATACGCTCCAGAGAATACACGTAAGCATCGAGGAGAGTTAAAATATTTTCGGTGTTGGTCAGGCAAATTTGTTGCCACATGTCAGGAGAGGAGGAGGCAATACGGGTGATATCCTTAAAACCTCCTGCGGCGATCATCTTCATCAGCCCATCTTGAGAGTCACTGTCGTGTACGAGATTGACCAAGGCGGCAGCAATGATATGAGGAAGGTGACTGACTGCAGCAGTTGCGTAGTCGTGTTGCTCGCAGGAGAGAGTAACCGGGATTGCGCCCATTCTGCGCACTAAGTTCTGGTAGGCAGCAACCTTATCGGCGGAAACCTCCTCTGTGGGTGTCAGGATATAGTAGGCATTTTCTAAAAGAAGTGCTTTTGAATTAATATATCCGGTACGTTCACTGCCTGCCATGGGATGGCCGCCAATGAATTGCGAATCAAGTCCGATGGCAGTGATGTGCTCATGAATATCACTTTTTACACTTCCTACATCGGTAAGTATGCAAGTGGGAGACAGGATCTTTTTTACGGCATGCAAGTTTTCAGCATTGTGGCTTACCGGAGCACACAATAACAGATAGTCGCAGGTCGAAAATGAGTGGTCAATTTCTTCGGCTGTTATGTCGACAATACCCTCAGAAACAGCCAATTCTAAAGCCTCTGTGTTGATGTCATAAGCAATTATTTTGCAGTCCGGCATAGAGGACTTCAGTGCTTTGGCGATGGAGCCGCCGATGAGCCCCAGGCCGATAAAACCACAGGTTAAAGTTGCCATATAGGATCCTCGCATTCATAGTTAATTATTGTGTTAAAAGGTGCGTCCAACTACGTTGCAGAAAGGACGCAGTTCTTTTGTCAGGCCGTCAAACTGTTCAAAGGTCAGTGATTGAGGTCCGTCAGAGAGTGCGTGAGCAGGATCATTGTGCACCTCTATCATAAGTCCGTCCGCACCGCAGGCTACAGCGGCCTTGGCCATGGAAGAAACATATCTGGATGCGCCGGTGGAGTGAGAGGGATCCACGATGATGGGCAGATGGGTTTTTTCCTTCATAACGGGCACTGCGCTAAGATCTAAGGTGTTTCGGGTGGCTGTTTCAAAGGTACGGATGCCACGTTCGCAGAGCACTACATTTTCGTTGCCCTCAGACATAATGTATTCTGCGGCATTGAGCCATTCTTCTATAGTGGCACTTAAGCCTCGTTTCAACAATACAGGTAGCCCCGAGCGTCCTGCTTCCTTTAAAAGAATAAAGTTCTGCATATTGCGTGCGCCGATCTGAATCATGTCTACATATTTCACAGCAGCCTCGATGGCATCCAAGCTTACAACTTCACAGATGGTTGCAAGTCCTGTCTCGCGGCTGGCAGTCTGCATATAACGCAGGCCTTCTTCCTCAAGGCCCTGGAAGGAATAAGGGGAAGTGCGGGGCTTGTAAGCGCCTCCGCGCAGGATGGTTGCACCACTTTTTTTGACTGCCCGGGCAATGGTCATCAGTTGTTCCTCAGTTTCTACAGCGCAGGGACCAGCCATGATAGTCAGATTGTCGGTGCCGATGCTTGTGCTGCCGACTTTGACAACGGTGGCCTCCGGATGAAATTTTTTGTTGGCCAGTTTATAGCTCTCAGTGACTGGCATGATACGGTCAACGTCTTTGTATATGCTCAGGTTTTCTGTGGAAAGTTTGGTCTTATCACCCACAATGCCTATGATCGTGACTTCTTCACCTCGGGAGAGATGGGCAAAGAGGCCATGCTTTTCAATATAGTCCACAACGGAACGGATATTTTGCTCGGCAGCGCCGGGTTTCATTACAATAATCATAGAAAAATCCTTCTTTCTGTAATAGTTAGTTTGATACAAACAATATAGCACGTTGAAGTGCTAAAGTCAACAGGAATCAAAACTCTTTTTGAAATCATAAAAATTTAGGAAAATTAACGAATAAATCTTGTAAAATGACAAAAAATTTAGTAAAATATACGCATGGTATTTATAGGACATACCAAATATAACCGTATGGAGCGGGAAGAGACGCACCATAGAATTGGAGGCATCTAGTATGAATGTTTACACAACTGACAAAATTCGTAACGTGGTACTGCTGGGGCATGGGGGCAGCGGCAAGACCAGTTTGGCAGAGGCTATGGCATATTTGTCTGGTATTACTTCCAGAATGGGTAAGGTGCCGGATGGAAATACCCTCAGCGATTATAGTAAAGAAGAGCAGAAGAGACAGTTTTCAATTTCCACATCTGTGATCCCCATTGAGTGGGAAGGTCATAAGATCAATATTTTGGATGCCCCCGGCTACTTCGATTTTGTGGGAGAAGTAGAAGAGGCGATCAGTGCAGCAGGTGCTGCTATCATTGTTATCAATGGTAAGGCCGGCGTAGAAGTAGGTACCCAGAGAGCATGGGAATTGTGCGATAAATATAAACTGCCCAGATTCGTATATGTGACCAATATGGACGTGGACAATGCGTCTTTCCGTCAGGTTGTTGAGGATCTGACCGAAATGTACGGCAAAAAGATAGCTCCTTTTAATCTGCCTATTCGTGAGAATGAGAAATTTGTGGGTTATGTAAATGTCATCTCCGAGACTGCGAACAGATGGCAGGGCAAGGAAGTTGTTGCTTGTGACATTCCGGAATATAATAAAGAAAATCTTGGTATCTGCCGTGATGCATTGATGGAAGCGGTTGCAGAGACAAGTGAAGAGTTCATGGACAGATATTTCAGCGGAGATACTTTCTCTGAGGCTGAGATCCGTGCAGCACTTCGCACAAATGTATGTGACTGCAACATTGTTCCCATCAGCATGGGTTCCAATACGCTGTGTCAGGGTGTTTACACTTTGCTGGATGATATTATTAAATACATGCCCAGCCCTGAGAACCGTGAAGTGGCTGGTATCAATATGAAGACCAACGAGATCTTCCATGCAGACTATGACTTTGCAAAGGCAAAATCCGCATATATCTGGAAGACCATTGTGGATCCGTTCATCGGCAAATACTCCCTGATCAAGGTGAATTCCGGTGTTCTGAAGACAGACGATGTTCTTTACAATGTAGATAAGGACATTGAGGAGAAGGTTGGTAAAATTTATGTGCTGCAGGGCAACAAGCCCATTGAAGTGAAAGAACTTCATGCAGGTGACATCGGTGCGTTGGCTAAATTGACTGCTGCAAGAACCGGTAACAGCTTGTCCACGAAAGCAACTACAATTAAGTATGGTAAATTCGAGATTTCCACACCTTATACATATCTGCGCTACAAGCCTAAGAATAAGGGAGATGTAGATAAGATTTCCCAGGCATTGCAGAAGATGACCCATGAAGATCTGACTTTGAAAGTGGTAAATGATGCTGAAAATCGTCAGACTCTCCTTTATGGTATGGGTGATCAGCATCTGGACATCGTTGTGAGCAGATTGCTGAATGAGTATAAGGTTGACGTGGAACTGGTTCGTCCTAAGATTGCTTACAAAGAGACCATCAGGAAGACTTCCGATGTAGAGTACAAGTATAAGAAACAGTCCGGTGGTCACGGCCAGTATGGTCATGTAAAGATGAGATTCTCAACATCCGGTGATCTGGAGACACCTTATGTATTTGAGCAGGAAGTTGTGGGTGGTTCCGTTCCCAAGAACTTCTTCCCTGCAGTAGAAAAAGGTCTGCAGGATTCCGTAGTGAAAGGACCTATGGCTGCATATCCCGTAGTTGGTGTAAAGGCTGTGCTTTATGATGGATCCTATCATCCGGTTGACTCCTCTGAGATGGCCTTTAAGATGGCTACCATTCAGGCATTTAAGAAGGGCTTTATGGAGGCAGGGCCTGTCCTTTTGGAGCCTATCGCTTCTTTGAAAGTTACCGTGCCTGACAGCTACACAGGTGATGTTATGGGTGATCTGAATAAACGCCGCGGTCGTGTGCTCGGCATGAATCCTATCCAGGGCGGCAAGCAGGTGATCGAGGCAGACATCCCCATGAGCAGTCTCTATGGTTATTGTACGGATCTGCGCTCCATGACGGGTGGAAGAGGCGATTACGCTTACGAGTTTGCAAGATATGAGCAGGCACCCAGCGATGTTCAGGCAGCTGAAGTTGCAGCAAGAGCAGCAAGTGTTGCTGAAAACAACGTGGAAGAGTAAGCAGAGCATGCGTATGGCATGTTATACTTGACATTTGGTGACTAGCCTTTTACAATAAAGGCTAGTCATTTTATAGGGAATTGTAAAACATTCCATAGAAAAGAGAGGAAAAGACATGGCAGAAGTTTATAACCACAGAGAAGTGGAAGCAAAATGGAGAAAGTATTGGGAAGAAAATAACACTTTCAAGACAGATGTATGGGATTTTTCGAAACCGAAATACTATGCCCTTGATATGTTTCCCTATCCTTCAGGCGTAGGTCTTCATGCAGGTCATCCGGAAGGGTACACCGCAACAGACATTATGTCCAGAATGAAGAGAATGCAGGGCTATAATGTACTTCATCCCATGGGCTACGACTCCTTTGGTCTTCCGGCAGAGCAGTATGCGGTAACTACAGGTAATCATCCCAACGGATTTACAGAAAAAAATATTGACGTATTTTCTGAGCAGCTCAAAGGCCTTGGTTTCGACTATGACTGGTCCAAGGTAATTGCAACCAGTGATCCTAAATATTATAAATGGACACAGTGGATTTTTAAGCAGCTCTATCTGGACGGTTATGCAAAATTGGTTGATATGCCGGTTAACTGGTGTGAAGAGCTGGGTACCGTTTTGTCCAATGATGAAGTGATTGACGGCAAGTCAGAGCGCGGCGGTTATCCTGTTGTTCGCAAAAATATGAAGCAGTGGGTTATTGATCAGGTGGCTTTCGCGGAAAAGCTTCTGGAAGGTTTGGAAGAGATTGACTGGCCTGAGTCTACAAAGGATATCCAGAGACACTGGATTGGCAGATCAACCGGCGTGGAAGTTGATTTTAACATTGTGGGCGGCGGACAGTTCTCTATTTATACCACTTGTATTGAGACGATCTACGGTATCACATTTATGGTGCTCGCTCCCGACGGACAACTTGTAAAAGACCTGATGCCCAGAATCAAAAATAAGGAAGAAGTGGAAGCTTACATCGCAGAAACTCTTAAGAAAAATGATATGGATCGCACAGAGTTAAATAAGACAAAGTCCGGATGTGTGCTGGAGGGTATCTATGCAGTGAATCCTGTTAACGGTAAAGAGGTTCCTGTATTTATCGGCGACTTCGTACTGGCAAGTTATGGTACGGGTGCAGTTATGGCGGTTCCTTCCCATGACCAGAGAGACTTTGAATACGCCACTGTACATCATATTCCCATGATTCAGGTAATAGATGGGAGAGATGTAAGCGAATGTGCTTTTGAAAAAGGCGATTATCTCGGCAAAGGCTGCAAACTGATCAATTCCGAAGAGTTTACCGGCCTTACGGTAGAAGAAGCAAAAGAAGCGATTACCCGGAAACTTGAGGCAATGGGTATAGCAAGAAGAAAAGTAAATTATCATTTCCGTGAGTGGATTTTTGCAAGACAGAGATACTGGGGAGAGCCTGTTCCCGTTGTTTATTTAGAAGACGGGAGCATTCATGTTCTTGCTGACGAGGAACTTCCTTTGGTGCTTCCTGAGTTGGAAGATTACAAGGGAAAAGGCGGAAAAGCACCTTTGGAAAATGCCACAGAATGGAAAGCATACAATCACAATGGTGTTGTGGGAAAGAGAGAAACCTCCACAATGCCCGGAAGTGCTGGCTCCAGCTGGTATTTCCTCAGATATATTGATCCGGATAACGACAAAGAATTTGCCAATCAGGAGCTTTTGAAGCATTGGATGCCTGTTGATCTTTATGTGGGTGGACCGGAGCATGCGGTGGGACATCTGATGTATTCCAGAATCTGGAACAGATACCTTTACGACAAGGGCCTGTCTCCTGTAAAAGAGCCGTTCAAAAAGCTGGTTCATCAGGGCATGATCCTGGGAGCGAACGGCATTAAAATGGGTAAGAGATTCCCTGAATTTGTCATCAATCCCAGTGATATCGTAAGGGATTACGGTGCCGACACGCTGAGGCTTTATGAAATGTTTATGGGACCGATTGAGGTGTCCAAGCCCTGGAATCCCAACGGCGTAGAGGGGGCAAGAAGATTTATTGTAAGAGTGTGGAACTTCCTTACCAACCAGGAAAACATTTCCGATGCAAATAAAGATGAGATTACCAAGGTTTATCATCAGACTGTGAAAAAAGTTACAAATGATTTTGAGGTGCTTGGTTTTAACACAGCCATAAGCCAGATGATGATCTTTATCAATCATCTCTATAAGATAGGTACTTGTCCCAAGGAATATGCAGAGGGCTTTGTAAAGATGTTTTCCTGTATCTGTCCTTTTGTAGGCGAAGAATTATGGCAGTGTCTCGGTCATGATCATACGATTGCATACGAAAAATGGCCGGAATATGACGAGGCTAAGACCGTGGAAAACACCATTGAGATCGCGGTGCAGATCAACGGCAAGATCAGAGCTCAGCTGATGATCGCCAAGGATGAGGAGAAGGATGTGGTTATCACCAAGGCAAAAGAGACTTTGGGCGACAAGTTGTCAGGAACTGTGGTGAAAGAGATTTACGTTCCGGGCAGAATTGTAAATATTGTGGTGAAACCGTAAAGCAGAAACCCTTGGGGAGATTTTCCTCAAGGGTTTTAATGTTATATTCCATGATGTCCTGCTTTTTTCATGATTTCTTCCATCTTCGCCTGTTCTTCCGGGGAACTGTATTTTTTGATGGCAGCGATAATGGTCTGGATTTCCATCGGGGTAAAAGAGAGACCTTTTGCCTTTGCTTTTTTCATTACAGACATCATATACATCATCATTTCTTTTTGGGATTTTCCGTGGCCTCCATCTACCAGGTCACCAAGGAATTCCAGTTTTTCCTGAGGAATATGGGCGACTGATTCATCCTCCATCCATTTTGCATGTTTTGACATAGAACGTCTCCTTTATTTTATATTTTGAAACATTTCAAACATCTGTGCACTGTCACCGCCGAAAAGGCCGGACAGCATATCCGGGTTTATCCCTCCGCCTTCTCCTTCCGGGAACATTTCTTTCATCATATTGAACATTTCCATCATTTCACGGTAATTTTCCATGGAAGAAAATAATTGTTCCATTTGCTCCACCTTCTTTTTTTCTTCGCAGGAGCAGTAGGGCAAAATCTCCTTGCAGACACAGTGCGGGTCGGTAGATTTAGGAAATACGGGAAAGGAATATTTTTTTAGGTAAGATATAGTGTATTGCAGCTCCATGTATTTGATATACACGGCCATATGTCTCTGTGCGGGTACATCAAAAAGAGGCATGATAATTTTCAGCATTTGAATATGATTGGTCGTGAACAGAGTGTCGAATGCCAATATTTTGTCATGCTCGCTTAGACTCATTCCGGCTTCCTTTCCGGGATGCAGGATGCATCCGCCTTTTTCATCATATGATAGATTATGAAAAAGTATACTTACGCAAACATAGGCCCCTTGCGGAGCCTATGGGATACTCCTTACGGAGTTTTTTGAAGCATAAACCAATGAAGGTCTATGCCGAAAGATGGATTAGCATCCGCAGCCACAGCCATTGTTGCCGTTGTTGTTGCCGCAGAAGCAGGAGATCAGCAGGATCCAGATCAGCCATTCGCAGCTGTTGTTTCCACAACCACAGCCATTGTTGCCACCCAGAATGCCGCCGCAGCCACAGTCGTTGTTGTTACCGCCACAGCAGAAGAGCAGCAGGATGATCCAGATAAAGTTGTTTCCGCAGCCACAGCCGCAGGAGTTGTTGGCAACAGAATTGCAGCCACAGTTGTTTGCAGTCAAATCACTCATTTTAATTTGCCTCCAAGATTTGTTATGCTTTATCTTATGTGGTATGGCATGTCAAGGTTTCTATGAAAGGCACAAAAAATAAAAAAACATTTTGTAAAGTCCCGGCATACCATGATAGTGATATCAAGAAAACAGGGCGTTTTATGTTTAGGGTAAGGCAGCAAATCGGTTGTGAGGGAATCAATAGGCTTGTGTCAGGACAGAACATGGGATGCAGCATAGGAGTGCTGGATACCGGCGTGGCGCCACATCCTGATCTTGCTACAAATATTTTAGCGTTCAAAGATTTTGTAAATCAAAGACAGCAAGCATATGATGACAGCGGACATGGGACCCATGTGTGTGGAATAGCTTGCGGAAACGGTACCCTGTCAAATGGCAGATATCGGGGAATCGCACCCGGCACCAAGCTGGTGGTAGGAAAAGTGTTGGATCATGAAGGGAATGGCAATATTGAGAATATGATAGAAGGGATCAAGTGGATCATAGAGAAAAGAAAGGCCTATCAGATTCGAATTTTAAACGTATCTATCGGGGTTGGTGAGATACAGGATAAAACCCGACAGGAATCCTTGATAAAATGGCTTGGAAATGCTTGGGATGCCGGGATTTTAGTGGTATGTGCAGCCGGACACAGAGGGCCGGAGCAGGATACGTTGTCCCCCATTGGAAGAGGGGCAAGGGTGATCACGGTGGGATGCCATGACGGGGAGTATTTTAAAGATAAGCCGGGCCGATGTGAAACCTATTCCGGAAGAGGCAGCATCAGGTCCAGCCTGCGCAAACCGGATCTGGTGGCTCCCGGGACGGAGATCATGTCCTGCAATGCTGCATGTACCCGCCGTAAGGGAAGATATATCAATGCTTATATCAAAAAGAGCGGAACTTCCATGGCAACACCTATTGTCTCCGGAGCCTTGGCACTTTATTTGTCTGCACATTTGGAGTGTGATAACGACATGGCCAGAAAAAGGCTTCTGTACAGTGCGACAGATTTGGGAGAACCATGGTATAAACAGGGGTATGGAATGGTCAATATAGGTAGGCTGATGGAATGATTTGGTTATTGTGTTGTAGAATATTTTGCTAATTTATAAAAAAGTAGCGATCTGCATATTGACACGAAGGGTATAATTGTATACAATCATACAAGAATAATGAAATAATTGGATAATATTATCCGGAATAAAAGAAGAAAGGTATGTAAGAGACATGAGAGACAACACAGCATTTCAGAATCGGCCGGTTACAATGAACGAGAGGAACAATCTTTTAGAGATCGAGGAGCATATGTATATTTTGGATGATGTGGAAAAGCCAAACGTTTTCCGGAATATGTTTCCTTATTCGGAAGTTCCCAAGCTTCCTTTTAACGATAGGGTAGTGCCTCACAATATGCCTAAGGATATCTGGATCACAGATACCACATTTCGTGACGGGCAGCAGTCCAGGGCACCTTATACCACAGAGCAGATAGTAACGATCTATGATTACCTGCATAAGCTGGGTGGTCCCAACGGCATGATCCGGGCCAGTGAGTTCTTTCTTTATAGTAAGAAGGACAGGGATGCTGTGTACAAGTGTATGGAGAGGGGATATCAATTTCCTGAGATCACCAGCTGGATCCGCGCCAGCAAGGAAGACTTTAAATTGGTGAAAGACATCGGCATGAAGGAAACAGGTATCCTTGTAAGTTGCTCTGATTATCATATATTTATGAAACTGAAGATGACCAGAAAGCAGGCAATGGATCATTATCTTAGCGTGATCAGAGAGTGCTTGGAGGAAGGGATCAGTCCCAGATGTCATCTGGAGGATATTACCAGGGCGGATATTTACGGTTATGTGGTTCCTTTCTGCTTAGAACTGATGAAGTTGATGAACGAATACAAGATTCCTATCAAGGTACGTGCCTGCGATACCATGGGATATGGTGTAAACTTCCCCGGTGCAGTTATCCCCAGAAGTGTACCCGGAATCATTTATGCGTTGCACGTGCATGCAGGTGTGCCCCACGAGCTGATCGAGTGGCACGGTCACAATGATTTTTACAAGGCGGTTGTAAATTCCACAGCGGCATGGCTTTATGGTTGTTCCGGAGTGAACACCTCTCTGTTTGGTATCGGCGAGAGAACAGGTAACACACCTTTGGAGGCCATGGTGTTTGAGTATGCTCAGTTACGGGGACATTTAAATGGCATGGATACCACTGTGATCACAGAGCTGGCAGAGTATTACGAGAAAGAGATCGGATACACCATACCTGAGAGAACACCTTTTGTAGGGAAGAATTTTAATGTGACCAGAGCAGGAATTCATGCAGATGGGCTCTTGAAAAATGAGGAGATTTATAATATATTTGATACAGAGAAGTTCTTGAACAGACCGGTGCTTTGTGCAGTTTCCAACACATCCGGTCTGGCCGGGATTGCTCATTGGATCAATACATATTATAAGTTAAAGGGCGATAAACAGGTAGATAAGGCCAGTGAACTGGTAAAGCAGGTAAAAGTCTGGGTGGATGAGGAATATGCCGGAGGACGGGTAACCGTCCTGACAGACGAAGAGCTTATCAAAGTAATAAGCGATATTTGTACAAAGCTTGACATTACTCTTGGATAGACCTGGATCGCAGCGGAAAGGTAAGAGGTTGCAAAGTGTCAAATTATGATGTGAAGCAGGAAGTGATAGACAAGTATTCCCTGCGAGGAAGAGTTTTTCACAAGCTGAGAAGTGATATTTTGAGCGGCAGATACGAGGAGCATGATGAACTGAAGGAAGTGGCTATAGGTGAAGAACTGGGCGTCAGCAGAACTCCTGTGAGAGAGGCCTTTCGTCAGTTGGAGCTGGAGGGACTGATTCAGATCATTCCAAACAAAGGTGCCTATGTTACCGGTATCACGGAGAAGGATGTGAGAGACATCTATATGATCCGTTCGCTTCTGGAGGGACTCTGCGCCAGATGGGCTACAGAGAACATCACGGAAGAACAGATGGAAGAGATGGAGGAAAACGTCTATTTGGCCAAATTCCATGCTCAGAAAGGACACTTGGAGCAATTGACAACCTTGGACAACCGTTTTCACGAGATCATGTATGAGGCCTGCAACAGTAAAATGTTGGAGCATCAGCTGCACGATTTTCATGAGTATGTATATCGTGTGCGTAAACGGGCACTTGCTACTGTGGAAAGAGGCATTGCTTCCAATCATGAGCATGAGATGATCATGGAAGCTATTAAGGCCGGGAATGCTGATTTGGCTGAGCAATTGGCGAATCAACATATGATCAACGCCTATGGCAATATGGAAAAGAATAATTTGACAGAGATTTACCATAATACAGAAAAATAGAGGAGAGTTTGACTGACATGGAAAAGATAAAAATGACAACACCTCTGGTGGAGATGGACGGAGATGAGATGACCAGGATCCTGTGGAAGATGATCAAAGATGAGCTGATCCTTCCCTATGTGGATCTGAAGACAGAGTACTATGATCTGGGGCTGGAGTACCGCAATGCCACCAATGATCAGGTGACGGTGGATTCCGCCAATGCAACCTTGAAATACGGTGTTGCAGTGAAGTGTGCTACCATTACTCCAAATGCTGCCAGAATGACAGAGTATGATCTGAAGGAAATGTGGAAGAGTCCCAACGGTACCATACGTGCCATTTTGGATGGAACCGTATTTCGTGCGCCTATTTTGGTGAAAGGGATTGTTCCCTATGTGAAGAACTGGACCAAGCCTATCACCATTGCCAGACATGCCTACGGTGATGTTTACAAAAACACGGAGATCAAGGTTCCCGGCCCCGGAAAAGCAGAGCTGGTATACACCGGGGAGGATGGAACAGAGATCAGGGAGGTAATACATACCTTCAAGGGTGCAGGTATCCTGCAGGGTATCCACAACACAGAGAAGTCCATCAGCAGTTTTGCCAGAGCCTGCTTTAACTATGCAGTTGATACCAAACAGGACTTGTGGTTCTCCTCAAAGGATACGATCTCCAAGAAGTATGATCACACCTTTAAGGATATTTTCCAGGAGATTTATGATAAGGAGTATAAGGCTAAATTTGAGGAACTGGGAATTGAATACTTCTATACACTGATCGATGACGCTGTGGCTAGAGTGATCCGTTCCGAAGGTGGCTTTATCTGGGCCTGCAAGAATTATGATGGTGACGTAATGTCCGACATGGTAGCTACTGCCTATGGCGATCTGTCCATGATGACCTCCGTACTGGTATCTCCCAGTGGCGTCTATGAATATGAGGCAGCCCACGGTACCGTACAGCGCCACTATTATAAACACTTAAAGGGCGAGGAGACCTCAACCAATTCCATAGCAACCATCTTTGCATGGACCGGTGCGCTGAAGAAGAGAGGCGAGCTGGACGGCAATCAGGCTTTGGCGGATTATGCGGATAAGATGGAAAAGGCCTGCATCAAGACCGTGGAGGATGGTAAGATGACCAAGAGTTTGTCATTGATTTCCACCTGTGAGAATCCTGTGATCCTGAATAGTTTGGATTTTATCAAAGCGATCAGAGAAACTTTTGAACAGATGTAAGAAAAGCTATTGACAAACATTCTTTTGATATGTATAATAAATCGAGTGTGAATACGAAATCGTATGTGTTCAGTGTGTGCGAGATTCGTCAGGAGACAGATATGTTATTGAATTTGACCGATGTATTTACATCCGAAGGAAAAATCCTCAGCGTGGACATCCCTATTGAGATGGAGGTGTTTGGCTGTCGTAACGGAGACTTCCCTATTACAGAGAAGAGTGAGATACACCTTATCTGTGAACGCATAAGTGCTAACAGGGCTAGGATCAGTGGCAGTGCGGAGATTGTACTGGATATGCAGTGCGATCGGTGTCTGAAGCAGGTTTTTCAGAAGATAAAGCTTGATTTTGAGCGGGAAGTATCACCCCAGACAGAAGAAGGCACAGAGATATCGGAAGAAGACGATTTGGATCTGATGAAGGGATATCACCTGGATACAGAAGTTCTGATTTACAACGAGCTTTTAATGAACCAGCCGGAGAAAGTTTTGTGTAAGCCACAGTGCAAGGGAATCTGCAAGGTGTGCGGACACGACTTGAATGACGGGGAGTGCGGATGTGATACATTTGTCCCTGACCCGCGTATGGCGGTATTGCAAGATATCTTTAACGCGAATAAGGAGGTGTAACGATGTCTATTTGTCCCAAGAATAAATCTTCCAAAGGTAGAAGAGACAGGAGAAGAGCTAACTGGAAAATGAGCGCTCCTACGTTGGTAAAATGCAGCAAGTGCGGCGCACTTATGATGCCTCACAGAGTCTGCAAGGCTTGTGGTTCTTACAATAAGAAAGAAATCATCAGTGCTGAGTAAGAGAAACATAAGAAAATCAAGGGTTTGAAGAAATTCAAGCCCTTATTTTTGTATAAATTTTTATGAGTTAATCGCACGATTTTGTTGATAAAATCGTGCGATTTGTGTATAATATAATTGGATCGATAATTATCTGTTTTTAAGAAAGGGGATGAAGATATGTCTATCACTGCAACTGAATTAAAAATTAATCTTGGTAAATATCTCATGCTTGCTGAAACAGAGGATATTTATATAACTCGCAACGGAAAGGTTGTTGCAAAATTGTCTAATCCATATCAGGACAGAGTGGATGTTGCCAAATCACTATTTGGCGTTCTTTCTACAGATATGACATTGGAAGAAGCACGAGAAGAAAGGCTGAATACGATATGAGAGTCTTGGTGGATACCTGTGTGATTATTGATGCCCTACAATCTCGTGTGCCGTTTGCAGAAGCGGCAGAAAAGATTTTTATATATTCTGCCAACAAACATTTTGAGGGATATATCACAGCAAAGTCAGTTACGGATATCTATTATCTGATACACCGTTTCACGCATAATGACGCGGAAACGCGCAAGATTTTAAGCAAGCTTTTCACTTTGTTTCATTTGTTGGATACTACTTCTTTGGATTGTCGAAAAGCAATATCTTCTGAAATTACTGATTATGAAGATGCCCTTATGGTAGAAACAGCTATTCGCTCAGAGATGGATTGTATTATCACCAGAAATGTGAAAGACTATGTGAAATCTTCTTTTAAGGTATATGAACCGTCTGGCTTTTTGAAATTATTAGAAGTAGAAAAAGAACCTGAATAAAAAAGTAAGAGGTGCTTGCTGAATGGAACGATTGTGGAGTGGGATCTCGGGAAGTACATTAAAGGTGATCGCCATCGTCACGATGTTGATCGATCATATTGGCGCTGTGATCCTGGAGCGGTGGCTGGTTTGGAATGCGGTTACTTCGGGAACATATTCGTATGATCCGCAGGTTTTGATGGTGAATCAGGTGTTGAGGTCCATAGGAAGGGTTTCCTTTCCTATCTTCTGTTTTTTGTTGACAGAAGGATTTTTGCATACTTCAAGTGTGGTTCGGTATGCAGTGCGACTGGCTTGTTTTGCCCTTTTGTCAGAGATCCCCTTTAATCTGGCCATTTCCGGATCCTTGTTTTCAGGGGATTATCAGAATATCTTTTTCACACTGTTGATCGGACTGCTGGTAATGATATTTGTGGATTTTGTCTGGAAAAGATGTGGGACAAAAATCGGTTCTGTATTGCTGGGGATTGGCGGCATCGGCCTTGGTATGCTGCTGGCTGAATTTTTGCGAACAGATTATGGAGCGAAAGGAATCATCGGGATCATAGTGATCTATCTTTTTCGCCAAAACAGTGCACAGCAAGCCTTGGCAGGTGCCCTGGCCTTTTGTTGGGAACTTCCGGCGCCCCTTGGTTTTTTGCCGGTAGCCTTCTATAATGGCAGACGAGGGTGGAGGATGAAATATGTGTTTTACTGGTTTTACCCGGTACATCTGCTGATTCTCTATGGGATCGCGTGTTGTATGGGAATTGGGTGATGATTAGATGATAAGAAAGCATGGTGTAATATGAGGAACTACTTCAAAATTGGATGTTGTTTATTAATATCAGTGGTTTTGATGGTGGGTTGTGGGAAACCGGAAGTTTCCGGGCAGAAAGGCTCAGAGAGTCTACAAACTTCTGCCCAGTCTGAAAGTATTCAGCAGAACAGTCAACCGGCTAGCACACCGCCGTCGGAAAGCCAACGGGCGCAAAGCAGTGAGGCTACAGTAAGTATGCAGGTGCCGGAGAGTCAACCGGAAAGTGTAGAGCCGGAAAGTGTGGAACCCCAGTCCCAAGCGCCCCGGGCACATATTGTGGCCATAGATGCAGGCCATCAGGCCAAGGGAAACAAGGACAAGGAGCCGGTAGGGCCGGGCAGTGAGACGCTGAAGGCCAAGGTATCTTCTGGTACCAAAGGTGTGTCCACAGGTGTTTATGAATATGAGTTAAATTTGGTCATTGCCAAGGCCTTACAGCAAGAACTGGAAGGGCGAGGCTATCAGGTTATCATGATCAGGGATAGTCATGATGTAGATATCAGCAACAGAGAGCGAGCAGAGGTGGCCAACACCTCCGGGGCGGAGATTTTTCTGCGGATCCATGCCAACGGCTCCGAAAACAGCCAGGTGCATGGTACATTGACTATATGCAATACGAAAAAGAATCCCTATAATGCTGAGATTTATGAGGAGAGCAGACTGCTTGCGGATGAGGTGCTGGAGCATATGGTGGAGCAGATGGAATCCAAGAACCGCGGCGTGTGGGAGACGGACACTATGAGTGGTATCAACTGGTGCACCATCCCGGTAACCATCATAGAAATGGGCTACATGAGCAATCCGGCAGAAGATGAACTGATGCAGACGGCTGCGTATCAGGAGAAGATCGTAACCGGTATTGCCAATGGAGTGGACGCGTATTTTGACAAGTAGTTTCACAGATTTTGATAATTGTTTTCCAGAATCCTTAAATTGAAGGGGACAGATGCCCGGGTTATACTAAATGAGATAACCTAGGGCATCTTTTTTAGTACCCGAAAATATAGGAGAAAGGAGAAGATACATGTATATTAATGTAAATGAATTTCTGAACAGTTCCACGGACAGTGATATGATTCAGGCGGCCTTGGATAAAGCCAGACAGACCGGTGCGGCGGTTGTGATTCCTAAAATCAATAGGCGTACAGGAAAAGCTATATGGGATATTTCTAAGACAATTTTTTTATATAGTGAGAGCATAGTGATCCTGCAGAACTGTCATTTGAGACTTGCAGACGGTGCAATCTGCAATATGTTTGCAAATAAGAATGCTGGTACGCCCCTTGCATTGGAGGAGGAAGGCAGACAAAGCGACATTACCATCCGTGGCATCGGCAAAGCCATTTTGGATGGCGGCATTCATAATGGTTTGTATGAAGTGAACGGAATCGCCAGAACAGTCTCTAAATATCCGGATCATCAAATTTCCGAGAACTGTATGCTCTTTTTCCAGAATGTGACCAATCTGGTTCTTGATAATATTACCATACGGGACCAGAGATATTGGGCGGTCTGCCTGTATACCACTACTTATAGCCGTGTTTCCAACATTCATTTTGAAAGTTCCTCCAACGTTCCTAATCAGGACGGAGTGGATCTATTGAAAGGATGCCATGATGTGATCGTGGAGAATATCACAGGTTGCGTTGGGGATAATGTGGTGGCACTTCTTGCCACGGATGACAATATTTATCATCAAGTGGTAAAGAATCTCCGGGATGGGGATGTGTATAATATCACGATCCGTAACATCATGGTTTACGGTGTGGGTGGAGCTGCATTGATCCGTCTGCTCAATCACGATGGTTACAGAATCTATAATGTAAGAATTGACAATGTGATCGAAACTTCACCCTGGTCGGATAAGGATGCATCAGTTGCCCAGAACCCTGACCTGATCACCATATCTGATGAGCAGGGGAATATTGTGCAGACCAGACATCTTACCCCCGGGGAAGAAGGCTATCGCTGCGAGGCAGCCATCATTATCGGTGAATCTTACTGGTACAATACCTCAAAGGCCCAGCCCGGAGATACTTATGGTATTTCCGTATCCAATGTGATGACCCATGCAAGATATGCCATTTGGATCAACAATGCGTTGCAGGATTCTTCCTTTGACAATATCCGTTTGTTCGGAAACGGGTTTATGGCTGCGTACTTTGGTGAAGGTGTCATGGAGAATGTACGTTTTACCAATATCAGCTATGACAAAGACTGCAGACCATTAAAAAGTGACGAGCATATTGTGATCGAGTGGAACCATACCCGTTCGGATGGTTTTCATTGTGTCTACTTTAACGGTGCAAATGTAAAGAACATCCGCTTCTATAACATGCAGTGTGGATCCGGGATGGACAGCGTGTTTGGCGGTCATGGAGCAGGGGAAGTGGTATGCCAAGATGTGCGCTGTGAACAGATTCCTGCTTTTTCCAGTGCAGACGGCGTGACCATTACGATATAATCCACTTAGATGTTAAAAGGAGTGAAGACTATGAAAAATATTCTTTGTTATGGTGACTCCAATACCTGGGGAGCTATTCCGGGAACACTGGCAAGACATCCATGGGAGGTTCGATGGCCCGGAGTGATGGCCAAAGAATTGGGAGAGGATTTTTATGTGATCGAGGATGGAATCAACGGAAGACGTACGGTTTGGGATGATCCGGAAAATCAGTGCCGCAACGGCCTGAGTGGGTTGGGGTATGCATTGTATCGGGCAAAGCCATTGGATCTGGTGATTTTGATGCTTGGAACCAATGATCTGAATCATACGGATGCCAAGGGATATTATGAAGGTATTTCCATGATCGCCAAAAGAGTTTTAATGGCTAACGACTGTTATCCGGGCACTTCAAAGGTTTTTAGGGATAGGCCGGAGCTTTTATTGGTATCGCCCATCCACCTGCACCCATCTATGCCAAATTATGAGGAGTCTTTGAAATTTGCAGACTATACAAGCCGTCTGGCAGAGGAACTACGGATTCCCTGGCTGAATGCAGCTGCGTTTGCAGTACCCTCTGCGGTAGATGGATGTCATATGGAGAAAACGAGTCATATGCTGCTTGGAAAAGCCGTTGCAGATAAAGTGAAAAGTATTCACAGATTTTTATAGTTTTATTCCAAGATTCTTAAATTGAAGTAAAAAAAAGCGTATAGTATGCTAATTATATGAAAGTGATTGGAGGAATATACATGCGTAAAGTGAAAGAAGGAACCGTTGCGCTTGGCAAGGAGAAAAAACATATTAAAAATTTATATATGTACATATTGCTGTTACCGGGCATGATTTTGACAGGAATCTTTTGTTATCTGCCCATGGCCGGCCTTATCATGGCTTTTCAGGACTTTGATATTTTAAAAGGATTTTTTGACAGCCCCTGGGTTGGCCTGGAAAATTTTGCAAAAGTGTTGTCTACCCGCGGATTTGTGGATTCCATTACAAATACGGTGTTTTACAGTGTAGTAATGTTGTTTGGTAAGTTCCCTTTCCCGATTATCCTCGCCTTACTGTTTAACGAGGTCAGAAGCACGAAGTTTAAGAGAATCACACAGACCATCTCTTACTTCCCTCATTTCCTTTCCTGGACGGCAGTGTGTGGTATCCTGTATTCCCTGTTCGCATTGGAAGGGCCTTTCAATGAGTTAATGGGATCCATTGTGGGTGATGGTTGGGTTAACACGAATATTTTAATGGAAAGCGACAACTTCCTGGGGATATTGTTTACCAGTTCTCTTTGGAAGGAACTGGGTTGGAGTTGTATTATTTATCTGGCAGCCATTGCGGGTGTAGATGCTTCCCTTTATGAGGCGGCGGAGATTGATGGTGCAAACAGACTTCAGCAGGCTTGGCACATTACAATCCCCTGTATCCGTGAAACGATGGTGCTGTTGCTGATCCTGGGTCTGGGTGGTCTGGTTAATTCCAACTTCGAAGCTATGTACGGACTGCAGAACGCATATACACAGGCGGACACAGAGACCATCTCCACTATTGTATATCGCAGCGGTATTCAGGGTGGTAAGTATTCGCTTACGACGGCATTGGGATTGATGCAGGGTGTGATATCCTTTGCCCTGGTGGCTTTGGGAAATCGCATTTCCAAGAAGATTGCCGGTTATGGATTATGGTAAAGGAGAGAGAAGAATATGATAAAGAGGTCCAGATCATACAAAATTTTCAGTGCCTGCAATATTTTGATTTTGACATTGCTGTGCATTACCATGCTGTTTCCCTATTTGAATCAGCTGGCAATTGCCCTTAACGAAGGTACAGATACTGCAAAGGGCGGCATTTCCATTTGGCCCCGAAAATTTACCTTGGAGAACTTTGTGGCTGTGCTGAATGATCCCAACGTACTTTCTGCAACATTGGTCAGTGTGTCCAGAACAGTACTAACGGTGGTGTTTTCACTAATTATTACCTTTTCCTCGGCATATGCGCTGACTCGCAAAAACCTGAAGGGACACAAATTTATTACACTGTATTATATCGTTACCATGTATATCGGAGCCGGTATGATTCCCACTTACATATTGTACAGACATTTGGGATTGATGAACAGCTTTTGGGTATACGTAATTCCCTTCGGCATGTCGGTGTACAACATGCTGATCATGAGATCCTTTATTGAAGGGATTCCCGCATCCCTGGAGGAATCCGCTCTGATCGACGGTGCCAATGAGATCAAGGTAATGTACAAAATTATTATTCCTCTGTCTAAGCCGGTGCTTGCTACCGTAGCGCTGTGGGTGGCAGTAGGGCAGTGGAATGATTACACCACATCCTTATATTATGTGACGGAGAGAAAACTGTTTACGCTACAATATATGATGATGCGAATGATCAAGCAGGGTGAGGCCATACGGGCTATGATTTCAGATGCTTTGAAGGAGGGCGCGGATGTAAGCCAGTTACAGATGTCCACCACCACCAGTGCCTCTACGCAAGCAGCTATGCTGATCGTTACCACAGTACCCATTATTTGTGTATATCCCTTCCTGCAGAAATACTTCGTAAAAGGTGTTACCTTAGGCGCAGTTAAGGGATGATGAATCATGTATTATAGGCCATTAGGCTTATAAATAAAAAAAGAAAGGAAGAGAATTATGAAAAAGAAAACAACAAAACGTATGCTTTCATTGTTGCTGTCTGTAGTCATGGTTGGTACCTTGATGGTAGGCTGTGGCGGCGACACTGAGGAAAGCAAAACACCTGTGAGCTCACAGACTCCCAGCTCTCAGGAAACTCCCAGTTCTGAGGAGCCCAAGGAGTATGCTCCGGAAGAGGAATTGAACATCACCATCTGGTACGCACAGGGAACCGAGTTTATTTTCCAGAACAAACTGGAGGAAAACGTTGTAGCTGATTATCTTCATGATAAGTCTTTGGTTACCGTAGGCAATATGTATGGTAACGATGGCGGCGCATGGGATGTTAAGCTGTCCAGACTGATCGCCGGTAATAACATGCCTCACGTTATGTACTTGGGCGGTGGTCAGGGCGCAGCTCAGTTCACAAAGCTTGCTGAAGCTGATCAGATCTGGATCATCAGCGAGGAGATGCTGAAAGAGTATGCACCCGACTACTATGCAAGAGCTGACAAGGATGCGTTGGAAGCCTTCAAGGTAGATGGCGGATATATGGGCGTTCCCTTTGGTTTTAATGCTACCACGGAGACCGTTCCTTTTGCAACGCAGGAAGATATTGATCACATCAATACCTATATCGCAGGCGTTACCCAGAATGAGCATATGCAGCTGCTGGTTAGAGACGATATCCTGACCGAGCTGTATCCCGATGCCATGACATGGGCAGAAATTGAAGAAGCATATGAAGGCAAGCCTATGGCACACCTGTTGCGTGATGTTCCCATCAAGACCAAGGAGGATCTGGTAAAGTTCTTCCGCGACATCAAGGCACTGGATGCTGAATCCGTGAATGGCAAGGCTGTTTATGCATACGGCTACGGCAGTAGCGATAACTGGGATCCTCTGTGCTACATGGCTGGTGAGATGATGGGTCTTGGCCATCATTACTACACCGGTAACTGGAACAGCAAAACTGAAGAGATGGAGATCCTTTTAACTAGCGATGTATTGAAGGAAGCTGCTAAGATTCAGAACCAGCTGGTGATTGATAAGGTATTTGATCCCGAGTCTCTGGTTCAGACCAGTGATATGTATAAAGAGAAGGTTTACAATGGTCAGTATGCTGTATGTTCACAGGGTTACATTACTTCTGTTACAATTCTGAATGATCAGCTGGAAGAGTCCGGCGTTGACTTCCGCTACAGACCTCTTTACACCCAGATTCCGCTTAGAGAGGGTTATGAGGGAACAAAGAGTGTAAGAAGTTATACCGATTCTATCTGCTTTACAAAGCAACTGAGTGAGGATGAATTGATCCAGATGCTGAATTGGGTTAACGTTCAGGCCACAGAAGAGTTCGCAGAGGTTTATTGGTGGGGCACTCCTGAGGACGGTCTGTACACAGAAGCTGCAGACGGAACCAGAACTTACAAAGATGATAAGATGCAGGATAGATTCGTTAACAACAATCTTGGTGCTCTGACTGATGCAGAATCCAAGGGTATCGGTAACAACGGTAAGCTGATCGGCGAATTCTTCCTTGAGATGACCGTAGGTAACAGAAACAACTATACTCCCGTTGTCCAGAACAGAGTGGCAGCAATGTCCCTGCAGAACGCAGTATGGATTCCTGAGGCTGGTTATGAGTCAATCGTAACCCAGGCAGGACCTATGGATGATGGTTGGGATAGCATCTACGCTGAAATTCCTGAGGTTATTGATTTCTGGGCAGAGCGTGAGTCTTGGGAGAACGCATTCAAGCTTTCACTTGCTGCTGAAGATGCTGATGACTTCGAAAAGAAATGGCAGAATGCAGTTGATGTTCTGAACGACGTTTGTGATGTAGAAGCAATGGAGAAGGCTATGACCGATGCTGCAAAGGCTTCTTTGGAGAACTAAAATCATTCCATTGTACTAAATAAAATTTAAACAGGCCCCCCTATGTTTAGCTATGCGTAGGGGGGCTTTGTTCACAAAATATGGAGAAAAAATATGCAGATTATCAATTATGGAAAAACTCCAGAGGGAATTATTTTCAGTGATCTGGCTGCTCTTTGTCAGCCGGCAGAACATATTTCCACGGAATTTCTTTGTGATAAGTGGACCAGCGTTTCTTATGAAACGGCGGCGGTTTCCGGCACCATGTTGTCAGCTTTTGCAACGGCAGCTCCTGAAACCGTATCTCTTCAGCCCGGTTTAACCGGCTGGTATAAGATTTATGTGGGTATGATGGATAATCCGGCCAACCGTGCTTACCTGCGTCTGACGGATGATCCGGCACAGTCAGTGCTTGTACCCAGTAATGAAACAGTTCCCTGGACTTGGTGGAAGTGGGAGAGATTTCAAGAAAGCTTCTGGAAGTGTGCAGATATGACCGGACAATCCGTAGAGATCAGCAGGCGTACAGGACTTACAACGGTGGGTTGCTATATTGGCTGGTTCCGTTTCATTCCTATGAGCGAGGAAGAAGTTCAGGAGTGGATCAAAGAAGAACAACGCAAGGATACCAAAAGACTTTTTGCTACCTGTGATATGTATTCTGTGGTTGCCACCCAGGCGCCCCAAACCCATGAGGAGTGGCGGTCTATCATTGAAAATATGAAACACTCGGATGTAGACATATTTTCCTTGGACGAGGATATTGTGCCGGATGATTATGTGAATACCAAGTTTGGTCCGAAATATTCCTTTTTGTCAGACGCAACCAGAGAATTGGAACTAGCAATGCTCAAAAAGGACAGAGCACTCTATGACTATTTGATTGATGCGGGACACGAGAGTGGTCTGAAAATGTATTTGTCCAAACGTATGGGTGCAAAAGCAGGAGCCTCTTTCCCTTATGATTCAGAGCTTCCCGGGCGGGAGTTTGGAAAAGCCCATCCGGAGCTTCGCTGCAAAAATCGCGACGGAGCATGGGTAGATGCCTTGTCTTTGGCGTACCCTCAAGTGCAGGAGTATGTTATCTCAAGTTTTGAAAGAATGGCAGAACTGGATTGCGATGGTGTGACTTTGGTCTACACCAGAGGAATTCCCTATGTGTTGTTTGAAGAGCCGGTATTGGAAAGATTTCAGGAGAAGTATCCCGGTGTAAATCCTTGTGAACTGTCCTTGGCGGATGAGAGAGTTCATGGACTTCACTGTGAAATCATGACAGAATTTATGAGAAAACTGTACAGTCGGTTACAGGAAACTTGCAAGCGGCTGGGACGCAGACCTTTGGCAATCCATGCCTATGTGGGAAGCAGCCTGCAGGAAAACCGACTGTTTGGTCTGGATGTGGAAGAATGGACTAAAGAAGGATTGGTTGACAGCATTTCCGTTTATCCTCTGGCCATCCAAGAACGTCTGGAGGGACTGATGCAGGAGGATCATCCGGAGCTGATCGATCTGGAGAAATACCGCAAAGCGTCCAGAGAATCCTTCCATAAGATCATCCACCGGGATGTGGAGTATCTGTGGCATATCAAGCCCGAGGCCGCAAAAGAGTATGTAGAAATGGGTAAGAAATATGGTGTGAAGGTCTATGTGGATCTGTTGGACCGTCTGAGAACATCGGAGGATTATGTGGCAGATGCCCTTGAATTGATGGAGCAGGGTGTGGAAAACTTTAGCCTTTGGGATTGCGACATTCGCGCAGAGGTAAAGGCGGAATGGGAGACCGCTTCCCGTCTGGGACATATCGAAGAGCTAAAAAGCGGCAGGTTTACTCATAATGCGGCTCACTTATACCGTATTTTGCAGATAGGCGGTAAAAGCATTGAACTTTATAATCCTACATGGATGGGGTAGGAGGTGCAGGTGAAATGACATTCATAGAAAAGCTTAGGAGAAAGCATGAAAATCCTATAGAGAGTGCTCCGGTTACCCTTGCTTTCCTGGGGGATAGTGTGACCCAGGGGTGCTTTGAGGTATATCAAAATGGCCAGCAAAGTCTGGAAACTGAATTTCGTGTGGCGGACGGCTATCACACAAAATTACGTCATCTGCTGGAACTATGTTATCCTGCGGCGCCTGTCAATATGATCCATGCAGGGATCAGTGGTGACAATGTTGTTTCAGGTCTGGCCCGGGTAGATAGGGATGTGATTCCCTTTCATCCGGATTTGACCATTGTCAGCTTTGGTCTGAATGATTGCTGCCGGGGCTTAGAACAGCTGGAGGTGTATAAAACCAGTCTGAAACAAGTGTTGAAAAAAATATTGGACGCCGGTTCCGAAGTCATTTTTATGACGCCCAATGCGATGGCTGACAAGGTGAGTTTTGAAGTGACCAATCAGGTGATGAAAGAGGCTTATGCACAAATGGTGCCCTATGCCGCGGATCTGCCTGTGTACATGGATGGGGCAAGAGCGGTCTGTCATGAATTAGGAGTACCTGTTTGTGACTGTTTCCGGAAATGGGAGATGCTAAAAAACAATGGTGTGGATGTGATTCGACTGTTATCTAATCGAATCAATCACCCCATAGAAGAACTGCATTGGATGTTTGCAGTTTCCTTATTTGAAATGATGATGAAGGAGGATGTGTAATGAAAACAGTAAAAGAGAAAAAAATTCTGGTTGGAGCAGATTTTGCCGGTTTTCCGCTGAAGGAAGCAGTGGTGGCTCATTTGCAGAAGAAAGGCTGGGAGGTGACTGATGTAGGTGTGCGTCAGGATTCTGATCCGGATGATACAGATCTGATGTTCCATCGCGTGGGCTTAAGAGTAGGTTCCATGATCTCAGAGGGAGAATTTGAGCGTGCCCTGTTATTCTGTGGAACCGGTATGGGTATCCATATTGCAGCCAGCAAGTGCCCTCACGTACATGCAGGTGTGGTAGAAAGCGTTCCGGCAGCACTGCGTGCGATCACCGGAAACGGTGTGAATGTTCTGGCAATGGGAGCCTTCTACGTGGCACCTCAGATGGGCTGTGATATTGCAGATGCCTATTTGAATGCAGACCTGGGAAGCGGCTATGAATGGTGGTACAATTTCTATGAGTTCCACAAGCTGGCCATTGATGAGCTGGAAGCTTTTGACTATGAAGAATACAAGAAAAATGGTTTTAAAGTAAACAAGTTGGGAGATTTCCCTCTGAAACTTGAAACAAAACCGGAGTAAGACTTTTGAAAAGAGGGAATGCACATGATTTTTCAGAATGCATATTTTATAAAGCCCAATGTGGATTTTAAGCGGGAAGATTCTCTGGCACCCATGTTCCGAAGGACTTTTACATATGATAAAAAAGTAGAAACGGCCCGGCTGGCAGTCTGTGCTTTGGGATATGGCTATGTTTACATTAATGGAAGAAAGGTGTCGGAGGATCTGTTTACGGCGCCTTGTAGTGATTACCGTAAGACCCTGTGGTACCTTTCCTATGATGTGACCCACCTCCTTCACCAGGGTGAAAACGTGATCGCAGTGATCTGCGGCAACGGCTGGTATAACGAGAACATGCGGACCATATGGGGACAAAATGAGGCTACATGGAGGGATCTGCCCAAAGTAATAATGGAATTGTCCATCAATGGCAAGGTAGAAGTGAATACAGATGCCGAGTGGAAGTATAGCCTCCGTTGTCCTGTGATATACAATGAATTGCGTTGCGGAGAGCATTATGATTCCAGACTGTATGAGGAAAACTGGAACCGCCTTGAGTATGACGATTCTTCCTGGGAATTGGTGCAGGTGGATACCAATCCTCCTTCAGGCGTTTTCCGTAAATGTGAGTGCGAACCTATCCGGGAATGCCAACAGTATGCCCCTAAGAAAATGTATCGGGTTTCTGAGGATAAGGTGATCTATGACTTTGGACAGAATATGTCCGGTTATATTCGGCTACGCACTAATCAGCCTGCAGGTGATAAAATTGTGATGCGCTATGTGGAGTCCATTCATGAGGATCTGACTCTGGAGTATAACAATATGGATAATCCGTTTTTCTATCCGGATACGCCTTTCCAGGTGAATGAATTTATTTGCTGCGGCAAAGAATTTGTTTATACACCCATGTTCACCTATCATGGATTCCGTTATGTGGAAGTAACAGGCCTGAAAGATCCCTCCATGTCCAACGTGACAGCAGTGTTTGCACATCAGGATATTAAAAGACGTTCCCATTTTGAGTGTTCGGATGATCTGTTGAATTTCCTGTTTGATATCGGCATCAAGGCAACCTGGTCTAATTTGTTCTATGCCCCCACAGATTGTCCTTCCAGGGAAAAGCACGGTTGGACCAACGATGCCCAGGCTTCGGCAGATCAGATGCTGACCAATTTTGAGATGGAAAAACTGTTTACCAAGTGGATGCAGGATATTTTTGATGCCATGAATGATGCGGGAGCGCTCCCGGGTATTATACCCACCCATGGATGGGGCTATGAGGATTACAATGGCCCGGTTGCAGACGGTGCCTTGTTTGAAATTCCTTATCAGATGTATCTGCACACAGGAGATGACAGTCTGTTAAAGGAAGCCTATCCTTACTTTGTCCGATACCTGAAGCATTTAAACAGTATCACGGATGCATCCGGAGATCTGAAATATGGTCTGGGGGACTGGGCAGCGCCCAGTGAGGATAAGGTGGATTCTGTGTTCCCCAACAAAATATTAAAGATCAAGTTTTTGCGGATTCAAAAACTGTCAGCTGAAAGGTTGGGAATCAGCACCCAAGAAATAGAAAAAGCCATAGAAAAAGAACTTTGCGATGCAAAGAAAAAATACCTGACCCCGGAAGGCACCTGTTCTTTAAAGAAACAGACGGCTGTGGCTATGATGATCTACTTTGATGTGTATGACGATCTGCAGCCGCTGAAAAAGCAGCTGATGAAAATGATCGAGGATGCAGATTTTCATCATGACTGCGGAATGCTTGGGATTAGATTCCTGTATCATGCACTGAGCAAATGCGGTCTTTCCGACTATGCATTTAAGATTCTTACAGCCCTTGGACCTCTTACATACCGCAGCTGGATGGAGCACGGTGCCACTACAATGTTAGAGTATTGGAATTGCAAGGAATCTCAGAATCATCATATGCTTTCCGATGTGATGACCTGGATGACCAAATACATTTTGGGAATCAGGCAGGCCGAGGATTCTGTCGCTTTTTCCAAGGTAGTTATCTGCCCCAATTTCTTTGACGGACTGAATTATGCAATGGGTCACGTAGATACAGTCAGCGGAAAAGTGGCTGTCTGCTGGGAGCGGCGAAACACAGCAATAGCTGTAAAGATTGATGTACCTGCTTCTATGGAGGTTGTGTATAAGGATCAGATTTTACATGAGGGACATTATGAATTTGAGGAGAAGTGCAATGAATGTAAGTAATTATCAGATTCTTCAGAGAAATGATCAGGGATTTGCCATTGCCCGGATGAGTGGAAAACTCCCGGAACAGATGAAGGAGGGCGACAAAATATTTGTATGCGCCTACCAGGAAGAGAGCAATTTCTTGATCTGCCCCTGGCAGGAAGCAGAAGTGGAACAGGATGCCTGGAAGGGGCAGATACAGTTGCCGGAGGGTGGCTTGTATCGATTGGAGGCTTGCTGGCAGGTGGATGGGATGCGTTGTGATTGGGCTGACCGAATCAGCTGTGTGCGCCATGTAGGAGTGGGAGATCTGTATATGATCACCGGCCAGAGCAATATGGCGGGTTACGGCAGGGATACGGCTTATGATCCTCCATGTCTGGGCGTGCATCTATATGGTAATAACGGAAAATGGGATATCGCAGCTCATCCCTTGAACGATTCGGTAGATACCATTTATCCGGAAAATGCGGAAACTATGACTGGTACTTCGCCGGTGCTGTCCTTTGCACGCCGGTTGAAACAGGAATTGGGGATTCCCATCGGTTTGATACAGACATCTATGGGCAGTTCTCCATTGTCTATGTGGCATCCCGAGGAAGACGGTAGGCTTTACCGGGGGATGCTTCGCAGACTGGATGTTGTGGGCAGGGTAAAAGGTGTCCTGTGGTATCAGGGATGTGCAGAATCCATGGATGAAAAAGCTGTAACCTATTTGGCGCGTTTCAGCCGGATGGTGGAGCTGTGGCGGGAAAAACTAGGTGATGTCCCATTTTTGACAGTACAGCTGAATCGCCGGGCATTAAATGTGGAAGGCAAGGGAACCGAGGCATGGGCAATTGTAAAGGAAGCCCAGAGACAGGCGGCCAGGGTATTACCTCAGGTGTATGTTGTACCTTCTCATGATGTGCCTCAGTCAGACGGGTGTCACAATTCCTCTACCGGAAACGTGATCATTGGCGAGAGACTCGCTCGCACAGCGCTTACCGCTATTTATGGCAGAGCCGGACAACTTGCCCCGGATGTGGAGCGGGTGGAATATGTGGATGCTACCCATGTGCGAGTGATTATTAATCATTCCTTTGAAATGAGTTGTACAGAATCCTGTGGTGACGGAAGAGTGGAAGATTTTCAGGTTGAGGATGCTCTGGGGATGGCTGAAGTCATTTTTGCCCAGGGTGGCCCCGGAGAATTTTTCCTGACGTTAGATAGGGATATCAGTTTGCCGGCAAAATTCCATGCACTTTGCAATAGGAGACTCTCTTCTACAATTCCCCATGATGTGTTTGGAATGCCTATGCTGGGATGTTATGGAGTAGAGATTGAGCACTAGATGGAGAGAAAGGAGATTTTTTTATGAGAGTAATGACCAGTAATATATGGGGTTGTTATTTTGGCAATCCCGCAGACGAGAGAATAGATGCAATAGAAGCCACATTAAGACGGTACGATGCAGATGTAATCGGAATCCAGGAAATGTGTCCTGAGTGGTATCGAAATGATCTGGCAGGAAGATTGAAAGATAGATTTAACTTTGTAGGTTGCTTTGACGGTAATCATTCCCCTTTATTTTTCAGAAAGAATCTTTTTGATATTGTGGAAATGGGGTGGATGAGGTATTCCAGGGCGTTCGACATTTCCAAGTCGGTTACCTGGGCTGTACTGGAGACCAGAGACCAGCACAAGAAAATAGCAGTGTTCAACACCCATATGTTCTGGAGCAATATGATTTCCGACGATGAGGAGAGGCGTGAGAGCAATGCCATGGAGCTCCTTGATAAAATGAAAGCCATGAAAACAAAGTACGGCAACATTCCTACGGTTGCTTTTGGAGATTTTAACAGTACTGCAGATGGATTGGCCATGAAATATTTAAATGCCAATAATGTATTTTCTGCATATGAGCTTGCAGATGTCTGTTCAGAGGTGAGTTCCCATCACGGAGACCCTGTAAGAGGGGTAGATGGCAAGTATTTGGGCAAAAAGACGACGAATGATAAGACCAAGTCTATTGACCATGTGGTATTTTTTAAGGACGAGTTAAAGGTAAAAGAGCAAAGAGTCGTGGAAGATCAGGATATTTTGAATGCCACAGATCATTCTCCGGTGTATGTGGATTTTGAGTTTTAAGGTTTATATGGAAACACAAGGAGCACAGTAGTTCCCTCATTTTCTTTTGAGGTGATATTTACTGTGCTTTCTTGTCCATAGTACAGTCGGATACGGGAAAGAGTATTCTTCACGCCAAGACCAGAGTGTTGAGAAGTATAGTTGACATTTAGTAATTGCTTCAGTTTTTGTGCGCTGATGCCAAAACCGTTGTCTGTCAGGGTGATCTCTGCCTGACTTTTGTTTCCCTGTGTCTTGATCTGGCCGGTAATCTTAATATAGCCACTCTCACGTCTATTAATGCCGTGAAGAATCGCATTTTCTACAAAGGGCTGTAGGATATGAGGGATTGTGGCTGCGCAAAGAAGCTTTTCATCCAGCTCAATAGTGTATTGATATTCAAAATTATGGATTAGAGATAGGAGCGTTATGTACTTCACTATCATATCTGCTTCGTCTCTAAAGGTATAGCCGTCACCAGGTGTTTGGGTCAGGGACAGCCTGTAATAATCAGCCAAAGCGTCTATTTTTTCGGGAATGGCTTCTCCATATTGCATGGCTTCCCACTTTAAGGCAGAGAGTGCATTGTAAAGCAAATGGGGATTGATCTGGTATTGCATGTGATATAACATAAGGCTGGTATTTCGACGTCTGAGTTCTTCGGCATCGTTATGGGCCTTGTTGATCTCGGATACCATGCGGTCAATCTTCAGAAACATATCTTTATATTCATTGTCGGCGTCAATATCCATATTGCGTGTCAGAAGGTATTTGTTATCTGACATAAGATAATCAATGAATCCATATAGATTTTTGGTGATCTTGGAAGTAATCTTTTTGGAGGTAATATAGATAATAGCAAATAAAAACACAGTCAGCATGAGGGTTGTTGTCAGATTTCGCAGGTAAATGATGTGTTTTTCGCTTTTGGGTATACTGATGGAAATGTACTGGCCATTAATCAGTTCGTTTACCAGATGGATATGTCCGTTTTCTTCGGGCTGATAGGCGGTAATATGTGTGTTATAGGACTGATCATAGAGCTGTAAGATATTATTGATTGAGTCACTGGTAAGGGGGATTGCTAAGATCATTTTTGTTCCTGTTCTTTTGGTCATGTTGCCGTACAGAGTAGTGGAATCCGCTGTGTTTTTCCATAGAAACCTGTTTAGACGTAGATTTAGAATTTCTTCACATAAAGCTTCATCCAGCGTATCAATGTAACGTGAGTGGGTAGAAGGTGGCAGAGCATAGTTATTATGATAGATGTAGATAGTGGTGTTTGTGCCATCATAGGAATTATAAAATGTCTGAAAATAATCATTGATATAAAAAGTGGCATTGATTGCAGACTGAGTGTTTTCGTAATCATCAGAAAAATATTTGTAAACCAAAGGATTCTCTGCAATGATCTCATTGTATTTGACCAGAATTTCCAATTGGGTGTTTATTTGATTCGTACGCGATTGCAAAAAAGATTCTGCTTTGTGAATGGTACGGTTCCATTGATTGGAGGAGAAGAAAAGACAGACGATAAAAAGAAGCATCACAATCAGTGTGACTGTAATGGACCATATGATGCGATGGATCTTTTTATTTAGATTATTGCTTTTCATCTGTAACCTCCGTGGATCTGTTGGCGTCACGATACTCATTAGGGGACATTCCTACGTGTTGCTTAAATGCGGTAGAAAAGTAAGTATGACTGGCATATCCCACCATGGACGCAATTCTGGCAATCTTGAAGTCCGTGTCGGTCAGAAGTTTCTTTGCCTGAGATAAACGATAAAATACCAAAAAATCAAACATGGTCTGGTCAAAGCACTTTTTGAAAAGAATATTTGCATAATTTAAGCTGATCTGATTTTCTGTGGCACATTTTTGCAACACGTCATAGTCACTGTAATTGGATATGATACATTGTTTGATCTTATTTGCGATCTGGCTAGTGTCCGATTTGGATTTGGAAGAGCACAAAAATTCCTGAGCGGACTTTAAGATGTTGTAAATCCACTGTCGTATGTTGGATATGGATTCAAAATTGGACAGCTTGTTCCATACCACTGCAGAATCATCAAAAATAGAATTCAAGGAGTGGTTTTGTTCTGTCAAATAAGTATTGATATAGCAGACAATGGAAAAGGTAATTGTCTTTAGGTACACTGCACTTTGGGGAAAGTGGGAATAATATTTATTTACAAAACTGGTAATGTCCGTATTTTGTGAAAGCACAACGTACAGGTCCGCGATCAGCGTACTCATATCAGAGGAGACATTGAAGGAAAAATCTTCTGCCAGATTTTCGTTCACAAAGATAATGGTTCCGGTCTCCTCAAAAACATTTTTGTCGATAATCTCGATAATATGACGAAAGCGGCTGGAGGCCTGAGTAAAGGTAACCTCAGTTTCACTCAAATATACAGTAAGAAGATTCGGGAATTCCTGATAAAAGTTCTGACGGATATCAATAATGTTGTCAATGAGATTGGGATTTTGCTGTACATCTGCCAGTATCACTACAATATCCTGGTAAAGAGGGATAATATAGCTGTTTTTTAAGGAGTGTCCGCAAAGCTCTTTTAAGTACATCTGCAGGATATAAGGATTTTCTTCCGGCTGATTATGAAGAGCAATGCGGACGAGGAGGAGGCTGTATTGTGTCCGACTTTTCATGTTGAGCCCCAAGTGTGGAGGCGCGTTCAGATTGTCGGTGAGTAGCAGGCTGACAAGGTAATTTTCCAATAGGATGGCCTTGTTTTGTTCAAATAGATTGATCAATTCCTGCTTCTTTTGTGATTGATCCTGCTTAGCAGCAATGTGATTAGAAATATTTAAGATAGCGCTGCGCAGTTCAGCCAATTTAACAGGCTTTAAAATATAGGAAAACGCCTTCAATTTCAAGGCGGTCTGGGCATATTCAAAAGAAGGATAACAGCTGATAAAAATAAAGTAGGTATCCTCCAGAGCGTTATAGATCATTTCAGCCATTTCCAGACCGTTTTTGACAGGCATGGAAACATCGGAGATCACAATATCAGGTTTGTGTTGCAAAGCCTTTTGATAACCGTCAAAGCCATTGTCTGCAGTAGCCACCACTTGACAGTTCCATTGATTCCAAGGAATGTAGCGGCGCATATTTTCCGCATCAGATATGGCATCATCGACGATCAAAACCTTATACATATGTGACAACTCCCTTCCGCATAAAATCACACTCTTATTATAGCATGGCTAAATGGGAAGTTCTATTTAAAAATCTGATACTGGGTAGGGAATTAGTGGAAGATTTTTAAATAGTTTTTTAGATTTATCCGCGATATAATGTGGATAAATACAGATAAAAAGGAGTAAATATGTATGTTTGACAGAGACGCTTACAATAAAAGGGTTGCATGGTTTCAGGAAGCCAGGTTTGGCATGTTCATTCACTGGGGGCTGTATGCGATCCCGGCAAGAGGAGAGTGGATTCGATACATAGAGGAGATACCGGAAGAGAAATATATGCCTTTCTTTGAGGAATTTGATCCTGTTGATTTTGAGCCCAAGAAATGGGCAAGGGCTGCTAGAGAAGCAGGTATGAAATATGTGGTCATGACTGCCAAGCATCATGACGGTTTTTGCCTGTTCGACAGTCAGCTGACAGATTTTAAATCTACCAATACAAAGGCCGGGAAGGATCTGATCGCGGAATATCTGGAAGCCTTTCGTGCGGAAGGATTAAAGGTGGGAGTGTATTATTCCCTGATCGATTGGCACCACCCGGATTATCCTCATTACGGTGACAAATACCATCCCATGAGAAACTGTGTGGCAGAGAAGGATGTGGAAAGGGATTTCAATCGGTATCTGGACTATATGCATGGTCAGATCAAGGAGCTGTGTACTCAGTATGGAAAGTTGGATCTGATGTGGTTTGACTTTTCCTACGGTGATCTGAAGGGAGAAGCATGGAGGGGAACGGAGCTTGTAAAAATGATCCGCACCTATCAGCCGGACGTGATCATTGATGACCGTCTGGAGGCCAGTGGTGCAGTGGAAGAAGGTTTTGGCTCCATTGCAACAGAAAATCCCAGTGATTTCTCCGGAGATTTTGTGAGCCCTGAGCAGATCATTCCGCCCAATGGTTTAAAGAGTGAAACCGGCAGAGATCTTGTATGGGAAGCATGCATCACCATGAACAATAACTGGGGATACAATGCAAAGGATAAAAACTTTAAGCCCACATCTACGATTATAAAGAAACTGGTGGAATGTGTCAGCAAGAATGGAAACATGCTTCTCAACGTGGGACCGGATGCCAGAGGAAATATTCCGGAGGAGTCTTACCGGATCCTTCGTGAGATCGGCAACTGGATGAAGAAAAATTCGGCGTCTATTTATGGTTGTAAGGGCAGTGAGATTCCAAAGCCTGAGAATGGACGTATTACCCAGAATGGCAACAAGATATATTACCATGTGATGGAACCGGCGATTGATAGCGTTCCACTTTATGGAATACCCAAGGACAAAGTACAAAAGGTACGCCTTCTTTGCGACGGAAGTGAACTTAAGATAGAAAGCAATGGTGTAGTGGATAATTATCCGGATGTTGCATTTGTGGAGATTTCTGCCACTCCCTATCTACCGGATGAAATTGATACAGTTGTGGAAATCACACTAAAATAAAGGAGACTAATTATTATGAAAAAAGAAAAAATTAAAATTGGATGGGTCGGTGTGGGCCGACGCGGCACCGGAATGTTGAAGAATGTTGTTGCAGAAATGTGTGCGCAAGTTGGAGATGTTGAAATCACAGTACTTTGCGACAAGTATCAGCCTGCGGTGGAGGGGGGGCTGGAGATCCTGCGGGAGAAGGGCTGTCCGGAGCCCATTGTTACAAACAATTATCAGGATGTGCTGGATAACCCGGACATCGATGCCATCGTGATCATGACCCCCTGGGAAGGCCGTGCGGAAATGGCAATACAGGCCATGCGTGCAGGCAAATATGTAGGTATAGAAGTAGGCTGCGCCATGGATCTGAAGGAATGCTATGACCTGATAGAGGTCTATGAAGAGACCGGGGTTCCGGTGATGATGCTGGAAAACTGCTGTTATGACCGCAGAGAAATGATGGCCTATAACCTCTATGAACAGGGACTTTTGGGAGAAGTGGTACACTGTGACGGTGCCTATGGCCATGAGCTTCCCAAAGCAGAGCTGTTCAATGAGATCGAGGAAGGCCGCCATTATCGCATTAAGCACTATATCCATAGAAACTGTGAACAGTATCCCACCCATGAGCTGGGTCCTATCTCCAAGCTGCTGCGGTTAAACCGTGGAAATAAGATGCTGACCTTAAGTTCCTTTGCCTCCAAAAGCTGCGGTTTAAAGCAGTACGCCAAGGACCATCTGGGAGAGGACAGCCCTTATGCCAACATGGATTACAAGCAGGGCGATATCATCAATACCATCATCACCTGTGTAAATGGAGTGACCATCCATCTGTGCCTGGATACCACCCTGCCCAGATCCTATTACAGCCGTAATTTTACCGTCAGGGGAACCAAGGGCATGGTCAGTGAAGAAGGCAATACCGTGATCTTTGACGACATGCCCCTGCCTTATTATGAGGGATTTACGGAAGGGGCGAAGAATAAAAATAACGAAGAAGAAATGTTTAAGCTGTATGATCATCCCTTACATAAAGAATATCAGGCAAAGGGAACCAAGGAAGGCCATGGTGGCATGGACTGGCTGGTTATGAGAGCTTTTATCGAAAGTGTAAAAAATGGCACGAACACGCCTATTGATGCCTACGATACTGCCCTTTGGTTGTCCATTGGCTCCCTGTCGGAGGCTTCCATCGCCCAAGGCGGAGCACCTGTGGCAGTACCTGATTTTACCAAGGGAAAATGGTTAAACAGAGAGCCAATTGTAGAAGGAAAGTACTGTCTTGATAAGGTATGTGTAGATGAGAGCGTAGCAATCTATTAAAGACCAAAAGGAGAAAAAAGTTATGGTATCGTGTACGGAATTTATCCCCTATTACAGCGAATTATTTTCTTATCTGGAGGAGAAGCACGGCAGGGAAGAAGTGGAACAGTTCTGGGAGTTTTTATTTCAGCCTGCAGAAGATGGAATTCCTTTGATCAACTTTATAAAAAAAGAGGGGATCCACGGATGCTGGTCCTATTGGTCAGGCAGTCTGAATGAAGAAGCAGCAGATTTTACCATGTATCTGAATGAAAAGAGAGGCTTTTACCTGCTGAAGATGCACCGGTGTCCATCCAAAGGAAGATTGCTTACATTGGAGGAGGAGATCGGATTAAAACCTTATCCCCTCTATTGTCTGCACTGTGATTATTACCGCAGGGCCATTGAGAAGATAGGGCTTAAGTACATCTATAACTTCCAGGGTATAGAGCAGGCGGCATGTTCCATTTTGATCTATGATGACAAGGTGTTCGACGGCAGGGTGATCATTGATGAGGATACCATGATCATGGACCGCAGAGCATCTGACAATGAATATTTCCATAAGGATTTTCATACCGGTCCCAACAATGGATTGCAATACCTTGCTACAAAGTTTGGGCTGGAAGAGGTAATAGCATTCCTGCAGCGATACACACAGAATGTGAATGGCCGCACCATAGAAGCCGTGAAACGGGATGGGCTTTCTGCGATAGAGGATATGATCCGTGATACATATCGTAAAGAAAAGGCAGAGGATGCCCTGAGCATGACCTTGGAACCTGATCGTCTTTTGGTGAAGATCGCATACTGTCCCGGTGTAAAGCACCTGCGTGCCACCGGACGCACAGTTTCTCCCTGGTATCGTTATAACACGGAGATCGTTATGAAGACCCTGGCAGAGGCGGGGGGATACCGTTTTACCATGGAAAGCTATGACGAAGAAACCGGTGCCTCAGCCTATCGTTTCGAAAAGTAAAGAGGTTGGAAGTGTGGAAACAAAAATAAAAGCGTGGGACTCCCATACCCACATCAATCATGGAAGTAAGTGGGATTCCCACAATGAAGGAAACGTTTATACGGCGTATCTGGAAAAACTTTTGCAGATGAATGAGGTAGCCCACATAGAAAAAATGTTCTGTTCTACCTTTGCCGGGGTACTCAGCACAGAAGATGTGGAGGAAGAAAATGAGTATATGTTCAGGCTTGCCCGGGATATGGAATGTCTTTACCAATGGGTGGTGATCGATCCCCGTAATGACAAAACTTTTGCTCAGGCAAGGCGTATGCTGAAGTATGGGAAATGTGTGGGGATCAAGCTGCATCCGGTGTGCCATCAGTACTCCCTGGAGGAGTATGGGGACAAGCTGTTTTCTTTTTCTTCCGAGTATGGAGCCATCGTGCAGATCCATCCGGAAAAGGAGGCCTCTTATATACTGCCTATGGCAGACAAGTATCCGGATACCACCTTCATCATGGCCCATCTGGGAGATGAGTCCTATGTGGATGCCATTGAGTTCTCAAAACATGGCAACGTGTATGCAGATACCTCCGGCATTGCAAGCTCAAAAAATTCTGTCATAGAGTATGCGGTCAGCAGAGTGGGTGCCAGTCATATCCTGTTTGGAACAGATACCTATGCGGCCGGGTTTCAGCGGGGGCGCATAGAGTATGCGCTGATCTCCCGACAGGAGAAAGAAGATATCTTAAGGAATAATGCAGTAAGACTATTTGATCTGGAAAGAAGGTAAAAAGAATGCGTTACATAACAAATGCAAAGCTGGTGCTGGAGACCGGCATCCTGTGGGATGGTGTGCTGGCCATGGGCGGAGATCGGATCGTAGCTTATGGCAGGGCCTGTGAGATAGAGATTCCGGAAGATGGGGAAGTGATCGATGCCAAGGGCTTGTATGTGGGACCGGGCTTTGTGGACATTCATGTACATGGTGGCGGAGATGCGGTTTTTGATCAGGATCCGAAAACGGTAGTAGAATTCTTTCTAAAGAATGGTACGACCACCATTTTATCCGGCTTGTCCTACAACCTGTCAAGAGAAGCGTATTTACATGGAATAGAGCTTTTAAAGAAAGCAAAGGAACATCCAGTGATCGGCAAAGCCATCGGTGGATTCTATATGGAGGGCCCCTATTTAAATCCCAAGTACGGAGCCAATGCAGATTTAAACCAGTGGCGGGGAGACATCCGGCCGGAGGATTACAAGGAATTGGTAGATGAATCGGGCCTGCTTACCAAGGTGTGGGTGGTGGCACCGGAGAGGGAAGGCTTAGAGCCTTTTCTGAAATATGCCAAGCAGGTAAATCCTGAGGTGCGTTTTTCCGTGGGACACAGCGAGGCCAGCCCGGAGCAGATCCAGAAGCTGAAGAAATATGGTATGGGACTGCAGACCCACTGTATGGATGCCACAGGACGTGTGCAGACCTGGCTGGGGACCCGTGCCTGCGGCCCGGATGAACATTGTATGACAGATCCGGAAATGTATGCAGAGGTGATCTGTGATTCCCAGGGGATCCACGTGAATCCTGCATTGATCCGGATGATCTTAAAGAACAAAGGTGTAGACAAGGTCGTACTGATCACAGATTGTTATATCAGTGACGATCAGGCACCGGAGGATCTGAAACATGTGACAGATCTGAACTTTGACCACAATGGAAACCTGTGTGGAAGCAGGCTGACCATGAATGTAGCCTGCAGGAACATGATGACCCACACCAACTGTGGTATTGCCCAGGTATTTCTGATGGCCTCCCGCAATCCTGCCCGTGCCATTGGCCTGGGGGACGAGATCGGTACCATTGCTGTAGGTAAGAAGGCCAATCTGGTGTTTGTGGATGACATGTTTGGGGTAGACACGGTGATCCTGGAAGGAGAAATTTATGAGTGATTTTAGGGTGGGCTATGCCCAGGTAAATATCAATCCGTCCCTGGGGATTGGAGTTGACGGGTATTATGTGCCCCGGTTTGCAAAGGGGTTTCTGGATGATCTGGAGGCTAGTGCCCTGGCCTTATCCTGTACAGGAAAACAGATCCTGCTGATCAGTGTGGATAATCTGGGGATCAATTTAGATCTCGTAAAAGAGTACTGTGCAGCCATCGAGCAGGCCACAGGCGTGTCAAAAGAAAATATCTTTCTTTCTGCCACCCACTCCCATACCGCTGCACTGCTGTCTGTCACCGATTTTTTTGAAGCACCCGAGGAACCTGTGCTTCGCTATGCCCAGTTTGTAAAGCACAGGCTTGTAGATGTGGTAACTCTGGCCCTGGCGGATTTAAAGCCTGCCAGAATGGGCTATATAGTAGGTTGGGCGCCGGAGCGTGTGGCTTACATCCGCCGTTATAAGATGAAGGATGGCAGCACCATGACCTGTCCTCCTATCAATGATCCTAATATCGATCATCCCATTGGGAAACTGGATCAGCGGGTGAATGTGCTTCGTTTTGACCGGGAAGGAGCCGCCAGCGTGGTGGTGGTGAACTATGGTCTTCATGCGGATACGGTAAATGGAGAGCTGCTCTCGGCAGACTGGCCGGGCGTTATGCGAAAGACAGTGGAGAAGGCTCTGGACGGCACGAAGTGTATGTTCTTTGCGGGTGCCCAGGGAGATGTGGGAAGCACTAATGTACATCCAAAGGCCGGAGATATGAATGATACAGAGATCAGTTTTGACAATGAGATGAAGAGTCCCGGCATGGCACGCTTCGTAGGCCGTGCCCTGGCAGGTACGGTGCTGCAGGTCTATGACAAAGCGGCCTATGTGGATGTGGATCAGATCGATATTCTGCATCACACGGTTTCCGTCCCCTCCAACATGGCAAGTCCGGAACAGATGCCCCTGGCCCATGAGTACCGAAAGCTTCATGAGGCAGGCCGGGATGATGAGATTCCCTATACTGCCATGGAGCTGACCACGGTGGTGGCAGAGGCCCTGCGCATGTGCAAGCTGGAACATGGTCCTTCTGAGTTTCACCTGGGGCTTACCGGTGTGAAGATCGGTCCGGTAGCTTTTGTGGGGATCCCAGGAGAACCTTTTACGGATATCGGGGTTGGGATCAAGGATACAGAAGGCTGGTCCATGATCCTGCCTTGTGCTTTGACCAACGGTAATGAGGGATACTTCCCCATGAAATCCGCCTATGATGAGGGGGGATATGAGGCCCGCACCTCACCTTATAAATCCGGGGTTGCAGAGGCCATCATTGCAGGTGGCAAGGAGCTGCTTGCCAGATTTGCATAAAAAAACCAAAACATAAAGGAGAATACAAAATTATGAAAGCAGGATTTGTAACAGCCCTGGGGACTCCCCTGGACAAAGATGGAAACTTAATGGTGGAAAGTTACAAGAAGGAAATCGAAGCGCAGATCCAGGCAGGTGCGGCAGGTCTTTTGGTCATGGGCTCCATGGGACAGCAGCCCTACATTCGTCAGGACGAGTGTGCCAAAGTGGCAAAGGTTGCTGTAGAAGCTGTGGCCGGCCGTGTATCCGTATATGTAGGAGCCATGGATGTGAGCATCAACCGTGCCAAAGAGCGTCTGGCCAGCATGGAAGATTTGGATGTGGCAGGCTTTGTTTTCACCACCCCCTTTTATTACGGTTGCTCCAGAGACCAGATCATGAACTATTTTAAAGGTGTGGCAGCCTGCACCAAGCATCAGGTTCTTTTGTACGATCTGCCCGGTGTGACCCAGTCCAAGATCACCTATGACATGGTACTGGAACTGATCCGGGAGATCCCCAATCTTGCCGGTATCAAGTCTGCCGACCAGCAGATGTTCCGCAAGTTAAAGCTTAACCCGGAAGTGCCTGAGGATTTCATTTTGGTATATTCAGGTCTGGATACCTTTGATGTGGCATATAAGTGGGGGCTGGACTGCTGTCTGGATGGCATGATGAGCTGTACACCGGCAAACAGCAAAAAGCTGTTTGATGCCATGGCAGAGGGAGATTATGCTTCTGCAGCAGTATATCTGAACAATATTGTGGCCCTTCGTGATTTCTTTGCAGCCCATGATCTGTGGCCTACCTTTACTGCTGCCATGAACATGCTGGGATGCGAAGGAAACTTTTCTCCGGATTATGTGTCAGATTTTAAAGAAGAATACCGGGAAGCGCTTCGTGGGGAACTGGTTCGTATTGGAGAACTTGCAGAATAATGAGGTAAAAGACATGATCTATGATGAAATAATCAACGCCGGGCAGTACCGTGGAGTGCATCCCGGAATAGACAGGGTATTGGAAGAGATGCAAAAATTCACACCGGACAATTATCCGAAAGAGAGGCTCTCTCTGGATGGAGACAACCTGTTTTTGCTCTTTGGTAATTATGAGACCCACTCGCCGGAGGGAGCATTGACGGAAGCACATCAGCAGTATATAGATGTGATGTATATGGTGGAAGGCACAGAAACCATCTATGTAAAGCCGGTATCCAGGATGCAGAAGGTGACAAAGCCCTATGATCCTTCCATTGAGGCTCTTTTGGGGGAGACAGATGCGGATGCCACTCCTGTTCGCCTGGAGGCAGGGTGCTTTATCGTTTTATTTCCCCAGGATGCCCATGCGCCGGCCTGTTATGCAGAGGGACCGGCGGCTGTAAAGAAAATCATTGGAAAGGTTCGGATATAGGAGAGGACAGACTATGATAGATACAAAGCAGTTGTTTAGTTTAAAAGATAAGGTTGCCATCGTGACGGGCGGCCGCGGACTGTACGGAGCATCCATTTCCACAGGACTATGTGAGATGGGTGCCAGTGTGGTGGTGGCTTCCAGAAATGGTGAAAAGTGTGAGGAATTCGCAGCTACCCTTCGCGAAAAGGGATATGATGCGGTTGGTATGACACTGGATCTGGATTCGGATGAATCTATTAAAGACCTGGTAAAAAATGTGATAGACCGGTATGGCAAGATCGATATTCTGGTCAACAATGCGGTGGACCGTCGGAATATGACGCCCTTATCCAGCGCAACACGGCAGAAACTGCAGGATTCTGCCAGCACCAATCTAAACGGACAGATCCTGTTATCCCAGGCTGTGCTGGAGCACATGATTCCCAGGGAAACGGGTAATATCATCAATATCAGCTCCATGCGTGGAATAGATTGCCCTCATTTCCCCTTCTACCCTGAGACTTGGGGTGACCAGTCGGTAAATTACACCACGGAGAAGTGGGCCATGGTAGGTCTGACCAAGTATATGGCAGGACGTTACGGAAAACACAATATCCGTGTCAACTGTATCGCTCCGGGAGGATTTGACATAGAAAGCCTGGCAAATGATCCGGACCGGAGAGAGTTTTATGAAAACTATATCGTAAATTGTCCTTTGGGACGTGGGGCAAACGAGGATGATATTAAGGGCCCCGTAGCCTTTCTGGCATCTGATGCGGCAGCCTATATCACCGGTGCCACACTGGTGATGGATGGCGGATGGACCATTTGGTAAAGGAGGATCGGGAGCAATGAAATATGTTACTGCAAAAGGACAGAAGATGTCCGTGTTTTCCCTGGGTACTGTCCAGCTGGGGATGACCTATGGGCTGGGGGCAGACCGGGAAAAACCTTCAGAGGAAACTGCTTTTCACATGCTGGATGTGGCCATGGAGAACGGCATAGACAATCTGGATACCGCGAATAACTATGGGGATTCCGAGGCTTTGATCGGCCGCTGGTTAAAGCAGCGCAGGGAACAGAAGAAAGACCTGCCCTGGGTTGTGACCAAGATCGGTCCATTCAAACAGGACTCCTATGATGTGCTGAGAGACGATATCCTGCGTCAGACAGAAGGGTGCCTTCAGAAACTGGGAATGGATACTTTGGACTGCCTTATGGTCCACGGCTTCGAGGACTACAGCCAGCATCCGGATCAAGTAAGGAAGGTTTTTGAGGAGATGAAGTCTCAGAAACTCTATAAATATAGTGCTTTGTCCGCTTATTCCCGCCATGATTACGGTCTGCTTGCTCAGTCCGGTTTTGATGCAGTGCAGATCCCTTTAAATGTGTTTGACTGGGGACAGATTGAAAATGGGGGCATAAGGAAACTGGCAGGTGCGGATATGATGATCTTTGTGCGCAGTGTATATCTGCAGGGACTTGTGTTCCATACCCCGGAGGATCTGGATCCCAGAATGAGTTTTTGTGCGCCCTATCTGGAAAAGTATCTGGGTCTGTGCAAGGAGTTTGAACTTTCCCCGGATGTACTGGCACTTTCCTTTGTGCTTTCCGTACCGGGTGTTACTACTGCGGTGATGGGCTGTGATACTGCAAAGCAGGTGAAGGACAACTGTAGTCTGTTTGACCGGACTGTGCAGCTTAGCCAGGAGCAGCTTGATCTGCTGCATGATGCATTCCGGGATATTGACCCGCGGGTGATCAATCCGGGTGCGTGGTTTAATCATACCTAAAAAATCTTTTATATATGAATGATAAGAGCTTGCAGTTCACGGTTTTTTCTGTGAATTGCAAGCTTTTATTGTTAAGCAGGGCGGCTTTGTGATATGATAAAATAAAACTCCTGTTGATTTGTGATAGAAAAGAGGCGTCAATGAAAACATTATTGAAGAATGGCAAGGTGGTAAATGTCTTTACAGATAGCCTGGAATTTACCAATGTATTGTTGGAAGATGACAGGATCATTGGTGTGGGAACGTATTGTGATGAAGATGCAGATGAGGTGGTGGATCTGGGCGGAAGGTATCTTTGCCCGGGATTTATCGACGGTCATATCCACATTGAAAGTACTATGCTGACGCCGGCAGAACTGGCAAGAGCCTGTGTGTCTCACGGAACCACTTCCATTGTGGCAGATCCCCATGAAATCACCAATGTTTGCGGAACCCTTGGGATAGAGTATATGCTGGAGGCCAGCGAGGGAATTCCCATGAATGTGTATATGATGCTTCCTTCCTGTGTGCCGGCCACTCCCTTGGATGAGGCCGGGGCTGTGCTTAAGGCGGAGGATCTGAAACCATTCTATCAGCATCCAAGAGTGTTGGGATTGGGAGAAATGATGAATTATACCGGCGTGATTCACAAGGATCCTCAGGTTTTGGAAAAAATAAAGGATGCCAGAAGTGAGGGACATTTGGTAAACGGACATGCTCCTTTGCTTACAGGGAAGATGCTGGATCAGTATATAGGGGCAGGTATCACTGATGATCATGAGTGCACGGATGTAAAGGAGGCCATGGAGCGGATTCGTAAAGGGCAGCGGGTTATGATCCGACAGGGTACAGCTGCACGTAATCTGGAGGCGCTCCTGCCTTTGTTTGAGGAGCCTTGGAGCAGGCGTTGTCTTTTGGTAACGGACGATAGGCATCCTGCAGACATTTTGGAAGAAGGACATATCGATCATATCATACGCATGGCGGTTTCGGCCGGAAAATCTGTTTTCACCGGCATTCGCATGGCCACAATTCAGGCCGCAGAATATTTTGGGTTAAAGGCTGTGGGCGCTGTTGCACCGGGGTATACTGCGGATCTGCTGGTTTTGGAGGATCTGGACAGGGTTAAGGTAAGAGATGTGTATCGCGCCGGAAAACAGGTGGTGTCCCAGGGGAAGATCATTTCCTTTGAAGAACCCATGGTTCGTCCTGATGTGCAAAAAGCTGTGAGAAATTCCTTTTATGTAGACGAACTGACAGCAGGAGAGTTTCATATAAATCCTGAAGAAGATTCTTGTCGGGTGATCCGGCTGATCAAGAATCAGCTTTTGACGGATGAATGGATAACAGAGTTAGACTTTGGGCGGAACAACGGTGTGGATATAGAGAGGGATATTTTAAAATTGGCTGTGATAGAGAGGCATCTGCATACAGGGCATAAGGGAATTGGTTTTATAAATGGTGTGGGATTGCAAAAAGGTGCCATTGCTTCCTCTGTATCCCATGATTCCCACAACTTGATCGTCATAGGTACCAATGAACCGGATATGGCTCTGGCCGCTAATCGCATCCGAGAAATAGGTGGCGGAAATGTGGTGGTGTCTGAAGGTAGGATACTGGCAGAAATGTCCCTGCCTGTGGCAGGTCTTATGAGTGAGCAGAGCGCCCGAGAGCTGGCAAAACAGAACCTTGCAGTAAGAAAAGCAGTACAGGAGTTGGGGGCAAGAGAGGGGATAGAACCCTTTATGAACATGGCTTTCCTCAGTCTTCCGGTTATACCGTCGTTGAAAATGACAACCAGAGGACTTGTAGATGTGGAAAAACAATGCTTTGTATCACTGTTTGTACAGAGGTAGTGACTCGAACGAGCCGCTACCTCCTTTGACTAAAAAATCACTTGCTTTTTATGCGATTTTATGTTATTTTTTCTCTATCGGTGCGCGCTGTTTTCACGGTCACATTCTTTGACCGGGCTTTCACTAATTCACCCTCTGTTCGAGGAAAAATCACTTACTAACAAAATACAGGAGGATTACTATGACCACAGTACTACGACAACATTTTCCCATGAT
>SVFM01000020.1 GCA_015056865.1 Lachnospiraceae bacterium | reverse complement strand
CTAAATGCATAAGTACAATTCTTTACTGCCTTAAGGGAAGAATTAATGTAGTAATAATTCCCCTCAGAATCCTGTACCAACCCTGCACGAGTCGCTGCACCATTTACATAGTAACGAACGCTACCATCTTTTTCCAACACAAGACCTGTTTTAGCTTCAAGAATTTCCTGACACCATTCACATACAAGGTCTCCATTTTCATCCAGATGGCCAACTGCAGCAATGGCCTCATTCTGAGTTTCTCCACAACGACAAGTATAAGTTTTTATACCAGTTGTTGCACATGTGGCATAAATTGTAATTACACCTTCGTCCCATTCGTGAGGATGATCAACTTTATCATCACATCTGTCACATACAAGATCATCGTTTTCATCCAAATGACCAAGGGGCGCAATAGAACCAGTCTTCGTTTCTCCACATTCACTACATTTATAACTCACAACGCCTGCAGTCTCACAGGTAGATTCAGTAATAACAATACCATTGTCCCAAGTATGCCCTGTAACCTGAACGCCATTTTCATAATATACCAGATTTCCGTTAGCGTTTTTGACAAAATCAGTTAGCAATACCTTTCCATCGGTTTCAATAACATAATCAGTACCGTTATAATTAAACGTTCCTGTTCCTTGCGAAGTATTTCCTAATACAAAATAATAAAGGATACCGTCAACATCATAAATAGTATCATTAAGCATTCTGCCATCTGAGCCAAAATAGTAATACCCCACGGGAAGAAGCCCATTATTATATGCACAGTAGAACCTCTGATCCTTAATAGCTGCACGATAATTGGTCCAATAGAAATAGTAATAATCTCCATCAATTAAATACATGCGCGCTTGGTTAACACCATCTTTTAGATAATAAATATTACCGTTCCATTCTGCAAGACCATTGTGCATCCATCTACCTTGACATACGCCGTTTTCATCAAACACATACCATGTGTAGTCTTCTGTACCATTACTATCATTAACCCAGCGAGTACCAGTAGCGACGTACCCATTTTTATCAATACAATAATTTTTACCATCGATCTCATACCAAGTCATAACTGACTTACCGCCTCTTAGATATGATGGTCCCATATAATAACGAATACCTTCTTCAGACTTATGCCACTGGCCAGATACTAACTTTCCATTTGCTTCAAACTCAAATGTTACATAACCATTATAATATGTGGAAACTGCTTCATAAGTCTTTGTATCAAAATAATACCACTCATCATTAATAGTAAGCCATCCTCCTGTTAACTTACCATTAACAGTGTAGTAACTCTTACCATCAATTGTCTGTAATCCGGTAGCTGTTGAATTTCTTCCACAATCACAAACAAGCTCATCATCGCTTACAGTATAACTATGTCCTGTCGCAGGTACAGTGGTTCCCCACTCTACAACTGAGTTACAGCCTTCACAGAAGGTTCTGCCGGTGTAACCGTTCACGGTACAAGTAGGCGCCTTATCCTCAATGGCCACAGGAGTATGCACATGAGTCGTTCCATGACTAGTCAAGTATTCCGGATCGGACATACTCATCGCCTGATTGGTTGTATACATCTCCGTATCCACATGGAACTCCTCGTTAGAGAAGGTGCTTATAGTTCCATCAATATGAGTGATCAGACCCTTGTCCACATCCAGCTTCATATCCTGAGCAAAGAAGTTATAGGAAGTCCAATAGGTCGCAGCTGTAAATCCAGAAACCTTAATATCCGTATCAAAGTAGATAATACGAACCGGGATCTGTGCTAATACTGCAGCACCAGTCTGATCATTGTCACCAGTACGGGTAAATGTAATTGTAGCAGTATTAGTCTCCTCTGCAATGGTATACTCAGCAGTAAAGCCCTCTGCCACTTCCATATGATCCAACTGCCAGTGGTTAACACTATTCATATCAATCACTGTTTCTACCTTTTGGATTGTCTCAATCGCAGTGGCTTCCAGATTCATCCAGTAAATAGAACCAAAGGGAATACGATCCAGTGTAGCATCGGCAGGAACCAGCTGCAATGTAGAATCCTCAGAACCGGACTCTACCTTAACAACACGGATTATTACTGACTTATTACCTGCATTATCGCAGATTTCGAACTTAACACGATGATAACCATCCGCAACCTTAGCAGTTGCGGAGATCACACCATTATCAAATACAGACTCCACCTCTACGCCATCAATATATACTTTGGCTGTCTCGGGGTTCAATCCGGAAACATTATACAAAGGATGCTCAACGCCCATAGCATCTGCAAGTGTGGTCTTATCTGCCACTGCCGCAGACAGGCTCAGAACATTGTTGGTTGTGGTAACCACATCACGCTTAACCAGCGGGGTAGTACCATCCAGGTAGATCTTGTCAAATACAGGATTCTCACGGTCATCCACTGCATCAGAGTAGTCAACGGTAAAACCATCCATGTAATAAGTATAAGGACCATTAATGGTACCATTGGTCTGCCACAGAATGTTATTCTTGGTTCTGTGAGTAATGATTGCAATAAAGAACTCACCCTTTTCACTGGTTTGACCGGTTGTCTGACCATTTGCATCCTGCAGATTAAACTGGTTGGAGTACTTCAATGCAACCTTCTCAAAAGCACTGATATCCATGGACATATAATGCCAACCGGACTCATCGATGTTATAATAAACATTCTCAGACTCCATCATGCTAACGGTTGCTAAAGTATCATAGGTGCCATCCCCGTTGGAATCGGTCATATAATGCCCCTGTACCCAACACTGAATGTTATCTTCGGGAACATAGAGCCAGAAGCCCACTCTGCGTGCGTTTTCAAGCTCAATAGCAGCACCATCCACACCTAGACGGATCCATGCATAGTCACTGGAGTCAGACTTCTTGGAGGAGAGACCATTGATCTCCAGCCGCATGGAGTAATCACCATCATGCACCTGTCCATTGGTACTGTCTGCCAAGGACAGCTTTAGGTAATAATCACGATAGTCATTGGTTCTACTGTTGATAACATTCCATTCATCAATATCCACCTGACCATCTTCAAAGTCCCACAGAACTTCCGACCCCTTGCCTACATTTAACTGCACAGTTGCTGTGGGATTCGCCCCCATATTAAGAGTCGCAATTACTATACTGGTAAGATCAGCCGGAGCATTCGCTTCCGTAACAGCTGCAAAGTTAAGACCATCAAAAGATCCCAGTGCCTCATTAGTCGTTGTAAATGTTACATCACTGCTGCCAAGGCCGATTTCCTGAGCAACACCATTGATTACAGCAGTCGCCTTTACCGGAATCCTTGCACTCTTACCGAACGGAATGGTAACAATAGGCTGATCGAAGGACAAAGTGTCAGGAGTAACAACAATAATTACCTTTTCACCAACAACCTGCCCACCATATACCATCTGAGCGGTAACTGTACCTGCTGTGCCATTGGATGTAAATACACCGTTCTCAATGGTCCCCATACCTTCTTCTTTAATAGTCCACTGTACATCTGCCGGAACGTCAACCTTCGTACCTACTGCATCAGTTCCCAAGGCACTAAATGTAACGGTAGTACCGGGTGTATAATAGTCATATTCTGACTCAATTGTTGCACGGGCAAACTCACCGTCAGCAGGAGCTGTAGAAACAACCAGAATAGTATTGGATGTGGGTCTCTCACCACCATCAGATAAATTGCAATTTACTTTTAAGTCTTCACCGGGACGCTGTGAACAGAAGGTGGTAGAACCGCCGCCGTCACAGTTGGCAGCAATGACACAACCCATTTTGATCATATATTCTGCCATCTCGTAGCTGGTAAAACCAGCGGAATAAGGTGCCTGTTCACCATCAGAGACAGCAAGAACCATAGTACCGTCTGCACGAACACCCACAAACGTTCTAGATGCATTATCGGATAAACCGTGGTTAACATTATTCGCATACATGTTCTCCGGAACACCGTCACCATTTGAATCGGGTTTAACCAAAAAACCGAACAGAACAGGAATCGCCTGCTCCTCCCAACCGGTCAGCGGATCAGTAGAACTACGAATCCAAACCTTGGGCATGTCCGCAGGTCTCGCTTCTCCGGTAATAGGATGATTGTCATAGTTGATAACTACAACGGTCTGTACACCACCGGTTGCCAGAGTCCCGTTGGTGATACGACTATTAGCATAGTACTCACCATCAAGAATAGAATAACCCAGGGGCTCACCAATAAGATGGGGATTATCCTTGTAGTATTGCTCGGTATACCAGCTCAGTGAGCAGTTCGTAGCAACAACTACATTTCCGTATCCCAGTTTCTCTGCTTCCAAAGCCTGAGTGGATGTTGACTGGGTACCATAATTTCCTTCCTCAGGCCACATTCCCTTGGTTCCGGGAATCACCTTAACAAACTCGTTGTTTACATCGATAACCGCTGTGTGAACAACCTGTCTGCGAGTCCCGGCATCATTATTAAAGACCTGTTCGTACTCGGTAATACCGGGAGCGATCTGCCACTCTCTTTCAGAAATGACATTATAATAATCACTTCCGCCGTTTTTGTCGTTGTATCCACTTGCTGCGAAAACATTCATTGGAAATGCACTAATCAACATAACCACAACAAGTAATACAGGCAAAACCTTACTTACTTTGTGTTTCATTTTCTATGAAACTCCTTTCATTATTCTTTGCTCTAAGTAAAATACACTTGAAAGAAGCGAGCAAGTACTCTTCCTCAGTGAAGACAACTGTATATTAGGGGCCTCAACCTCCTTGTCTTTATTTATAATTTATTAACTCCAACTACATCGTTAGATAATAAATTAACCTAATCAAATTAAAGGAATGAAAGACTTTTAAGATTCCCAACTCAATTTCTTTCAGCTCCTGCACTGTTAACTTCATGATGTTTTTATTTATATAAGTAGCTGATAGCTAAGTATACCATTGGTATCCGTAATTATAATTTATAGGCCTTAAAATGATGATGCGTTTTTCTTTTTTCCACGGGAGGCTCGGGTAGATAGTCCCCGTACAGGCAAGTCAAATACTTATCGTAGTCTACGGGTGCAGGGAACTTTTCGCCTTCAAATTCAATATCTATCGTCTCCGCAAAAACTTCTGCCGGAATAATGCCACGTTCGCCGTAAACACACCAGGCTTTACACCCCAAATAATTATTACCCTTTTGCTCTTCCTTGTAGCTTGCTTTCAGAATCTTTTTAATAAAATATTTACTTCCAAACATTTTACAGAAAACCATGACAATTCTCTTAACAAATCGTTTGATGGGATTGACTGAATCAGGCTTTTTGAGTTTTGACAAACCTAAATAAAACATATTTTTCCCCAAGTATTTGGCTTCTCTCTTCGCGCTTTCAAGGTCATCATCCCAAGCATCAAGAGGGAAAAGATCAATATCCACACCCAGTTCAACTCCATTGTTATAGCCAAACTCGTCCTTGCGTGTTGTCATATCGCACAACTTAGCAATGGGATAGAGATAGTTGGGATCTTTTTCAAACGCAAACAAACGATAACGCTCATTATCCTTAAACAATGAAATCATCCTGTTGTAATCTTCACGAGGAATTAACAGATCCACGTCATCATCCCACGGAATAAACTTTTTATATCGAATCGCCCCCAACAGCGTTCCATGAGAAAGAAAGTATTTAATATTATTTTCCTTACAGAATGCATCAAAATATTTTAATATGTCAAATTCAATTTCTTTCAGTTCTTGCAGAGTTAACTCTTTCATATAATTCTAAATACTCCTTAAATCTTTCATTTTTATCAAATTCTTTCGCTCTATTTATGCATGCTTCCTTTGTGTATGGTTTTTCTGTGCACATGCGAATAATCTCTTTTTCCAGAGCATCGACATCATCGGAGGCAACCACCGATCCGCAGGTTTCATCTAGTATCTCCGAGCTTCCACCTGTTCTGAATGTTAGTACTGGTGTACCGCAAGCAAGCGATTCCATATTCACGGTAGGATAGTTCTCTTCCCTTGTTGGATTGACAAACACATCTACGGCAGAATATATTTCCGCAAGCTCTTGCTGATTTTGGGTGCGGTGTATAGATAGTATGTTATCAGGTAACAGCTTATCTACACTGTCATCCGTTCCGACGAGAGCAATTTTATATTCGTCCGTAAGCTTGTTTGCTAGATCAATAAAAACATCAAGTCCTTTACGTTTATCCCAACCATATGAAACTCCAAGAATTACTTTCTTGTTTTCTAGACTGTATTTATTCCTAAAATCACCTTCTGTCCGTTTGAAAATATCAATATCTATACCGTTGTTTATTACTTCTACCGAATAATCCATCAAAAATGATTGCTTTACTAAATTTGCAAGCCATTGCGATGGCGATACTATCGTAAGGTCAAGTCCTTGAAAAAGCCATTTCTTTCTAGCAAACAAATCATGACTTTTATCAAAAATCCAGGAATACTCATGTCTTTGAACACATTTGGAACATTGCGTTTCCCATTTATCGCATTTCATCATTGTAAAATGTGGACAATAACCAGTAAATGCCCAACAATCATGAAAGGTCCAAACCAATTTCGTTTTGTTTACCCTAAAATAATTAAACAACAATTCAATGTTACAATCATGTCCATGAATATTGTGCAAATGCACAACATCCGGTTTGATGCGTTCCAACTCTCCAATCATCTTTCGAGTTGCTTTTTTAGAATTAAATCCATAATTACCCAGTAATCTTGATTTTAATGCCTGCGATTTTATATATTTATCATCAGAACACTTAATACCCAAATCATATCCATTACTTTTACAGCTATAAAGAATATAATTTTCTATATTCTTTTCTGTAAGCAACTGGCTGATACCAACGCAAATTTTTCCCGTACTACCAATTCCACAGGTAGCATTTATTTGTACTACTTTCATCCAACATTCTCCCAAAAGAAATGATACGGAAATATATTTAAATTTCCACCACTATTTGCTTTGACAAAAAAGAAGTACAACAAAAAGAATATAACCATTATATGTCTGCTGACTATAGCAACCTGTTTCCAGCGCTCACTTCTATATTCAATAATCTTCGGCAATAATAGCGGAATAAAAATAATATAATAATAATTCATACGCATTGCCAAATTATGCAACGGTGCAAACATTTGTATAACAAGGGAAAACAATAAAAAGTTTCTTAAACCTATCGTTTCTTTATCAATAACTGATTCTTCCGGAATTAGGAATGCAAATACAGTAAATATAATAAATAAAATCAGCATTGTATATGCACCTGTTTGTGTTACGCTTCCATCATATTTAGTATACCGTTCTATAAATAGCGTTAAGCCAGAAAATATTGGTCTGTTAAACACAAAAACAAATGTTAGTGCAGGAACAACCGCATATAACCACTTTTTTGTTATCTTCGCATGATAGACCGGATACATAAAAGCCAACATAAAAGCACTTGTGTGAACCGTCATCGCCAAGCAAACAGAAAGTACGAACGGAACAATCTTTTTGTTACGCGTAAACCCATATGCAATAAATCCAATACCGATAGCGAGCACCTGCCTAATCCCTGAAAACATCATTACAAACGTAGACATTATACAAAAAACCACAATTGTCAAGGAGGAATCTACACACAACCTCTTATATGTGGGATAAATCATAACATTAACTAAAATAGCTGCTACTGCCAAAAAGAATTGCGGCTGTTTTGAAAAAAGTGAGATAATTTTATTAAAGAACAAATAACCAAATTCAATGGATCCTTTTCCCACATCTATCCATTTCATCTCAATTATTTTATAATACATATTTATATAATTTCTTGTATCATTACCGACACTTTCATGACGAAACATAACAAGAAAAGTAAGTAGCGCAAAGAAAATAACTAATGCGGCATTATTTCTCCTTTGGTAACTAACTCCTTTTACATATACATGTTGTATAAAAATAGGAATAATCAATAAAACAACAAATGGTATCATACCTGTATCCTCTTGTTTTCTAGCTGCATTTAGTATAATCTTACCTTCCCAAGACTGTATTTTGAAAATCCTGTCTGATTTGTTTATCAATATCCTTCTTGATATGATTTTTTTTACCTAGCTGATTGGCTTTTTTTGAGTATTCCTTTATCAATTCAGTATGGTTGACTAATCTATCTACAGTCACGTACAAATCATTAATATCATTGACACAAATTGCAGCATCATTATCTTTCAGATAAGATATTCCGGCCTGAGCACTTGGACCTATGGCCAAAATTGCACATCCGCTATTCATACAATCAATAATCTTGGTTGAAAACGACAGTCTAGTTATAAGACGATTTTTTATATCAAACGCTTCCACATGAACCGCAACGGCTGACTTTCTATACCGATCCATTAAATCCTTATTAGGTATCGGAGCATGTAAAAACGAGTTTCTGCCATCATTAAGCTTCTTCTCTTTACGTGCACTCAGTTTTGAACCTGAAAATATATGCAACTGAGCTTTTATTTGTGTTTTGTTTACAGCTTCTAAAACTTTAGATAATTTGCCCAATACTTTCCATCTGTTCAAATACAGACCACCTGCATATATAAATTGAATAGGAACATCTATTTCTTTTTTGCGTTCCTCGAATATGGCAGATTTACACAACACTTTCATTGGGCAATCTAACAAGACCTCATATTCTTTTTTCTGCAATTCAGTCATAGTGTAAACCAACGAACATTTAGAAAAGAGCGCACGTATCCATTTACGTGTAATCAATCTATTAATCCAAAAAGACGGCGAAAAGCAAAATTGCTTAAGCGAATAATTGTCATCTGATATGTAAGATATCATCGGACACTTAGCAAGATGTTTTACATGCAATGCCAATTTTGAAACATGAAAATAGGAGTAACATGGAGCAAAAATTATATCTGGTTTAAATTCCTTTACAAAATCTTCCAGGTCTTTTGTTTTCCATTTAGAAACCATCCATAAAAACTCCCGCGCTAACAAGGTAACTTCTCTGAATAGAGCCGGGATTTTGTTTTTTATCTTATTCTCAACAATTTCCGACTGCTCAATATTTTCCAAACTGTAATCTCTTTCCTCTAACTTACAACCCTTTTCACGAGTCAACAACATAGCATCAGAGATCTGAAAATATTTTTTACACACAGAGTTTTGAGGTGTTTCACCGCAACAATAAATCTGTGCTATATCGGCATCAGGAAAAGCACTAAAAATATTCGACAGTACGTTGCCACCGTTATTGGTATCACGCCATGATTCGTATGACACAATCAAAATATTCATGCTTCAGATGCCTTTCTATACTGATTCAGTAAAAACGATGTAAATCTTACGCCAAAAGATCTGCAAACAAGTGCTATAATATTTCCTTTCCTGTTGCTTGCATATCTTAGTGTCCATTTAAATTCCTTGAGTTTAGCCAAGGCTGCTTTTTTATCCTCTTTCGGAATATGATTATACAAATATAACAAAACAGAATATTCGTATGCCACAAAGCACATAACGAATTTACTGATAGTATCATTGTTCTTTTTGTTAGTAGTCAATTTTTCAGTAGACTCTGTAATAAATTGTAAAAGGTCGTAAAAATTTTTGGATGTAACTTTATTGGTAATCGATCCTTGACGATTCTGCCTGTATTGATAATAGGGCACATCTAATGCGTCAAAATCGCGTGCGCATAAAATACAATCACGTATAAAGCCAAGATCTTCCGAATATCGTCGATCGTATGGAAAATGCAATTCGTTATTTATTAAAAACTCTCTCCGAAAGAGCTTTGCCCATGCACTTCCAGGGTATTTCGGTCTTGACGCCAAATGTCTAATTGCTTTCTCTTTGTTTTGTGAACTGAGTTGAGATCTTATGATACCTTCTCCCAAGTCTTTTTGCGTTCCGTCTGGATAAATTTTAACCGTGCGCAAGAAACATATATCAGTTCCTTGGAATTTAATCCACTGTAAAATCTCCTTTATGCAACAAGGAAATATTTTGTCATCAGAATCAACAAACGAAATGTATTTACCTCTGGCTATCGATAATCCGGCGTTTCTTGCTGACGAAAGACCTCCGTTTTCCTTTTGGATAATTTGAATATGTCGATTTTTTTCGGCATATTGCCTGCAAAGTTTACCCGACGAATCCGTTGAGCCATCGTCGACCAAAATTATCTCACATTCCTCTGTCATCTGCAGCAAGATACTGTCCACGCACTCTTGTAAATACATTTCAACATTGTAGACCGGTATTATAAAACTCAGCAGAACATCGGCTTTATATATCTCCAAAGTAAAGTCTCCTTGTATTTTTATCACAATTGAATACTCAAATCTTCTTTATAATACTTCTTCGCTCCACCTTCATCCCCTTTATATAACTCCAACATATTATCAAGGATGGTTTTTAAATCATATTTTAAAATAGACCTCATATTATATTGTCCCATATGGATACATATTTTAGGGTCTGTGGCAAGCAACTCAATTGCTTCCTCAAAGTCATCAACAGATGTATAGCAACAAAGGACTCCACTTTTGCCATTCTCAACAACATCTCTCGTTCCTCTGTTTTCAGCTGCAACAATGGGCAACCCACATGCCATAGCCTCAATTGGCGATACCGGAAGCCCCTCCCTAATAGACGGAAAGCAAAACACATCCGCCGTATGATTTAGCTCCGGCATATCTTTTCTATATCCGAGCAAATGCACTTGATTAGACACGCCAAGCTCATTTGCCAAGCCTATCAAATACTCTTTCTTCTCCCCTTCACCCGCAATAGCATAGTGAACCTTAGGATTATTGAGCTTGGCCAAGGCTCTGATAATGATCTGGTGGTTCTTATTCTCATTCAGTTCCCCCGCCGACAATAACAAAAACGCATCCTCCGGCACACCGATCTCTCTTCTTTTTGCACTTCGATCCACCTGAACGTTTTCAAATTTTGACAGATCAATCCCAACACCGGGAACATAATGAACCTCTTTGGCCTTAAATTGATTCTTAGCCAGTGTATAATCTTCTTGATTGATGGTGATCAGCTTGTCCGTAAACCGGGAGCAGAACTTTTCAACAGGATAGTATACCATCCAATTAAGTTTCGGCGCACCTTTGTAAAAGTGAAAGCCATGTGCCGTGTAAAATACTTTAAGTCCCTTTTTCTTTCTGAACTTTCGGCACACCAATCTGGTGATCACAGATGCATTGGGTGTGTGACAATGCACAATGTCATAGTTACCATTCTCTACAATTCTTTTCAGCTGCCCATACGCCTTGATGTTATCCATTGAAAACGGCGAACGAGAGAAGTCAACTTGATACGATATACACCCCAGCTCTCCAAATAAGGGATCCAAGGCCAAATCCTTATAATTGCATACAATATCCACCTGGTGTCCTTCACGGATCAGCATATCGATATGGGGTTTAAAGAAACTATTCATTGTCAATGAAATCGTTGTGACATACAGTATTTTCATAAAACTTCCTTTGCCGGAATACCAACATAGGTTCCTCTGTGTTCAATGTTCCTTATCACAACAGCGCCGCCTCCCACCGTGCAATCCTGGCACACGTTGATGTTGTTGATTACAGTTGCTCCAATCCCTATATGAGATTGCTCTCCTATACGTACCGTCCCTCCAAGGGCAACTCTGGGCGATATGTGTACAAAGTCACCGAGAAAGTTATCATGCTCCACCACAGCCCTGGTATTGACAATACAATGCTTCCCCACCACTGCACAAGCATTGACCACGGCCTGGGCCATGATGACCGTACCCTCTCCGATAGACACTCCTGTTGCGATCTGAGCTGACGGATGGATCAATGTTACCCAGTTTACATCATACTTTTCTGCGATCATTTTCCGGATCTTGTTGTTTCCGATCCCTATTACAAAATCGGTCTTGCCATCATCCAGATCTTCCACTTCGGCAGTTGTTCCTATGATGGGAAATCCCATACGCTCGCCGGTCTCTCCATCATCAAGAAAAGAGATATTGGTATATCCATTCTTGACTGCAATATCCGCTATACCCTTTCCGTGACCACCTGCACCAATAATAATTAATCGATTACTCATATGTAACTTTCTCCACTTCATCTAACCCTCATTCAAAACAAAGAGTTACAGATAGCCGAGTAGTGATTCCTCATACCCGGCCAATCTAATTTGCTTATGCTCTCCCAAACTTAACTAGCCTCATTCGTAAAACAAGTTTACTACTGTCTCTTTTATAGCGTCTTCATTGGGATAAAATTCCATAAACTCCTCACCTAACACGAGCTCGCCTTCTATGCTGTTTACCCCTTTAAATTCATAGGCTGCAAACTTTTCCGCAAGCTCCTGCAGGCGGTTTACGGAACGATCGGATACCATGTGATCGGCCAGCTTTACTGTAGCCTCCACAAGAAATTCCTCGTCCTGACTGACACGCTGCATGCTCTGCTCATACAGAGCCTGTATATACTGTTTCTGTCTTTCCATTCGTGCACTGTTACTGCTGTCTTCCAGACCATAGCGGGTGCGCACATAATGAAGTGCCTGCTCACCCTTCAGCGTGACCGTCTTGCCCTTTACCATGGCAGCATCCACATCGGTAAAGTCCTCCAGCAGGGTAACTTCCACACCCCCCACCAGGTCATTGAGCACGGGAACCGCATCCATGGTCAGGGAAATATAATGATCGATATTCACTCCCAGCAAAAGTTCCGACACAGCATCAGCCGTGTTGCGGCAGCTTACCTCTTTGCCGTTGCCATAGGTGTGAGCCAGGGCGATCTGTTTGTTCACTGTATCGATCTTTTGTCCGGCCACACCAAGCACACTCATATTGGCCATGGTGTCACGGTTGATCTGAATGGCTTCACACTGTTTTTTCTCATTGTCGAAAACTAGCAGCAACAAAAAGTCTGCTTGCTGATCGTTGTTGTATGAGTCATTTGTAAGCACACCCTCAAATTTATCCAGACCCAAGACCAAAAAGGTCTCCACATTGTCCTTCAGAACGTATTCTTGCCCCTTATATTCCATGGTGGTGTCCAGGAATCCGGCCGCAGAAAACTCACCCTGCCGCTTTTCCCACATTTCTAAAAGCAGAAAGGCAGTGGACACCAGTAAAATGGCCAGTGATATTATGAGTGCGTAGCGAAAGGATTTTTTCTTCATAATTTAATTATTCCGCACGCTTTCTGGATTTCACCCACAGGAAGATCAGTGCTGCTGCAGATGCCGCCATAATAGCGGCATACAGACCGATCATGCTGTTGTCACCGGTCTTAGGAGGGTTGGCAACTCCGCTGGTATCTACCACAACTGCAAAGGGTGAAAAGTCTTTGATATCAAATTCCAGGTGATCGCCGTCATGGGTAACTGCCGCACCGGGAACCAGCTCCCATGTGTCGCCCTTTAAGTGAAGCAGTGCCACGAAATGCTCCAGGCTCTCTGTCTTTAACGTAATGTCAAAATGTCCATGTCCCTCATGATCTCCACAGTCAACATAGTGGATATCAAACAGATCGCTGACAGCCAGATCTTCCACGGAAATGCCCAACTGCTTGGCAAGGTCTGCAAGGGCCGGACACAGCTTGGACAGATCCAGACTGCTCTTGATCTGATTGTATGCCTGCTCAAGCTTGGCCTGTATATCCTCCGGCAGCTTATCCCGGTCAGCATAGGATGTGATGACAAGGTCAGCTTCACAGTCATCGCTCTCCACATCAAAACTGATGATCTGAGGATCTGTGTTGTTGGAAGGGCTGGAAACGAATCCTCCATTGCTTGCAAAAGCGGTAAGGCTCATAGCCATTACCATGATCAGTGTCAGACAAAGGGTAACTAGTTTTTTCATTTTGCATCATCCTTTCTTATTACAAAATTTATGACTGTTCTATTTTAACGAGCAAGTCTTGCCCACACTCGTTCATATGGTTGATAAAGTCTCTGCCCAGCCGCTTCTCGGCGATTTCAAATGCCCGGCCGATCCGGGGCGGTCTGGGTGAAACATTGTGGCAGTCGGATCCAATCAGATGGATTGCCCGGCCCCTTAGCATAGATAAAGCTTTTCTTCTGGTGCGCAGATCGATGAAAAAGCCGGCATTAACCTGCATCAATATGCCGCTGTCATACAATCGGCTCCATACCCGGTCACTTTGCATCCGCAGATAACGCTCCATATGGGCCAGTATCAGCGTGAGATCTCTGGTTCCGGACAGTTCCACCAGTTCTTTCACCGTGTATTCCGTCCATCCGGACATGGGCATTTCCAAAAGAAGTAATTTACTGCCCTGGATACAAAGCTTTTTCAAATCTTCCATGCGACTGATGCCTCTGTAATATCTTACCTCCGCACCGGCCAGCACTCTGGGAAGCTCCTCAGACATCCCTGCCTGCAGGCTCTGAATCGCCTGGGCCCTTCTGTCCAGAAAATGACTCACCGATTCGTCATTGGCATGGAAGTGAGGTGTAGCGATCACTGTATCCACCTTCTGGTCCGCCAGCATCTCCAGCAATATCAGGCTTTCCTCCACATTCCGGCTTCCGTCATCCATCCCCGGAAGTACATGACTGTGCCAATCGATCACTGTTTCTCTTCCTCAGTATTGCTTTGATAATGGCTGTAGTACTTATAATATTTGTATTTTTTGTACCTGCTGTAGGTACCGCCCTCGCCTTTTGCTCCGTTCATCACGCAGCCCAGTACATTCACATTGGAAAGCTTCAGGTGCCTGAAACACCACTCCAGCTCCTTCTTCTCCGTATAATCCTCGCGGATCACTACCACCATACCGGTGATCAGCTTTGCAATGGACAGGGCATCCGAAACAACGTTTACGGGAGGCAGGTCAATGATGATATAATCAAATTTTTCCTTTAAGTCATTTAATATGGTTTCCATCCTTCTGGAACCCAGTAATTCGGAAGGATTGGGCGGGATCTCACCGGAAGGAAGGATATACCAGTTTTTTAACTGGGCGGACTGGAAATCCGCCAACTGGGCGCCCTTGCCCATGAGCAGATCCGTCAGACCCGGCGCACTCTCGATGCCCATCTTCTTGGCGATGGAAGGAATGCGCAGGTCCCCGTCTATGAGAAGCACCCGTTTGCCTTTCTCTGCAAGTACGTAAGATAAGTTGATGGATGTGGTACTTTTTCCCTCGCCTCTCATGGAGCTGGTCACTCCTATGATGGGGCACTTCTGATCCTCCGGCAGGGTAAATTCCAAATTGGCCCGCAGCAGCTTGTACTGCTCTGTAGCCGTAAATTCCAGATTCTCATGCAAGGTCTTCTTAATATCATTTACCATGAATGGTGTCTTTTTCTTCATCTTTTATCCGCCCTCCGTCAAGCCTTTGTCCCGCGATGTTTCTGCGCATAATAGCCGTACTTCTTATCTCCGGAACTTAACAGGTCAGGCACCTTTGCCAGTATAGGATAATCGTATGTCCGCAAAATATACTCCTCATCATGAATCGTATCGTCAAGCATGGCCAGCACAGCCAAGACTGCCGCGGAAAGCAGGACGCCCAAGATCAGGCCGATGGCCGTGTACCTGGTAATGCTGGGGGATACCTTCTGCAGCACCGGTACCGCCGCGTCCACCACTTCCATGGATGCCCCGTCTATGATCTCAGAAATCCGCACAGGCAAAACCTCTGCGATACAGTTAGCGATCTTAGCCGCCTCATAAGGGTCCCGGGTGGTCACAGTTACCCGCATGATCTCCGTGCCGTTGGCGGTAGAGGATGTGATCCTGCCTGCCAATTCCCGGTATGTATAAGGCACTTCCGCCTTCTCAATCACACGCTCCAGAGTGGTTCGGTTGTTTAAAATCACTCCGTAGGTTTTTACCAGGCTCTGAGCAGCAGTGATCTCGGAAGAACTGATGCTGAAGCTGGTGTTGCCCAGGGAGAAGGAACTGTTATTCACATACAGCATGATGGTGGAGGAATACTCCGGTTTGATCATAAATGCGGACACGCAAAAACCCACCACTGCGGCTATCACTCCCGCAGCAGCGATCAACCAGGCCCGCTTCCACAACGATTTCACAATATGCAGCAGATCAATCGTATAATAATCTCTCGTATCTTTTTGATTTTTTTCCATTGAATCATTCGCCCCTTGATGTAAACTGTTAAAATTATTATGCATAGGCATATTACTGCTATTATTACTCATTATATCCTTTGTACCGAAAAAAAGCAACCCTTGCGCGATGGAAAATAGTGGCCATAATTAATTTAAAAAGAGCGCCAACCGCAGTCAGCGCTCCGAAAAACGCAAACTCCGTTTGTCGCTCAACAAATCAAATCAGAATGGGAATAGCTTCAGCATCCTAATTTTGGAATTTGCGTTTTTACCAAATTCTAGAATTAGAATGCACGAAAGAGGGGGATATTATTCCGAGTAAATAGAAACTATCCCTTTTTTCTGATCATTCGATTTGTTGAGCACGTGTAGTGTAGCACAAATCGAATGAAAAGTAAAGAACTTATTTTATCACTCCGTCCTCAGCGCTTCCACAGGATCCTTTCTGGCGGCGCTTCTGGAAGGGATGATGCCTGCAAAGGCGGTCAGCAGGATGCTGATGCCGATCAGGATCAGGGCTGCACCCAAGGGCAGGAATGCCTTCAGGTTGGCAATGCCGGTCAACGCATAGATAATGGCATTGATAGGGAAGCACAGCAGGTAGGTAACTACCACGCCCAGCACACCGGCGGTAAAACCAATGAGCACAGTTTCTGCGGTAAACATGCTGGATACATTTTTCTTGGAGGCACCGATAGCCCGCAGGATGCCGATCTCCTTGGTGCGCTCCTGTACGGAGATCAAGGTGATCACGCCGATCATAATGGAGGAAACCACCAGTGAGATTGCCACAAAGGCGATCAGCACATAAGTAATAGCATTGATGATGGTGGTAACAGAGGACATCATGATTCCCACATAGTCCGTATATTTGATCTGAGAAAGTTCTTCCACGCCTTCATTGTACTGGGCAATGGCCTCTTCGATCATGTCCTTGCTCTCAAAAGTTGCCGCAAACAGGTTGATGGAGGCCGGTTCTTCCAGATCCAAGCATCCCAGGCTGATCAGGTTCTGCTGGTAGGTGGAATCGGAGAATTCCAGCACCTCGTCATAGTACTGTGCGCATTGCTCCGTAGTATAGTTTTTCAATTCCGCGGCCAGGGCGGCTGCCAGCTGTTCTGCGGACATGGCTCCCAGCTGAGACTTTATCTGTGCAGCATACTGCATCTTGATCTGTTCTGTGACCATCTCAGTAAACAACTTCGTCATTTCCTCATCGTCCATGGCCTCAGTATAAGTTCTGATGTCATCTTCGTTCATACCCATCTGCTGAGTCAGGGCCTGCACCATAGTTTCTTCCATATCTTCCCGGGTCAGGCCGTTCATAGACTGAGCCAGCATGCCCTCCATCTGCTCTTTGGTGGGAATGGATTTGATGCTGATATAAGTATCCGCTTTGCCGGCAGTATCCAATTCTTCCACGCGGGCACGGAAGTCTTTTTCTTTATCCTCATCACTCATGCTGCCTGCACTCTCCTCAAAGGGCAGGCCACTGAAAATATCCGTAGCCGGGTCCGCCAGCTGGGCTTCCACCGCATCTGACTTCCTGGCCTCAGTTATCACGTATTCGGTCAGCTTACCAGTATAACCAATGGAACCGGTCAACATGGCAGAAACTGCGTCTTCACTGGGGCGGATGATGCCGGAAACTTTCAGCGGAATGCCATTGTCATAGATATAGCGCATGCCTGCATCTGTCTCCCTCAGGTCAGTATACAGTCCGGTAGACTCATCCAGCACATAGCAGGCAGAAGGAAGGATCCCGCGAAACTCCATGTCGCAGATTTCTTCATAGCTCCAGCTTTTGGTGTCCAGATCGATCTCGGCACCATCTATCACAGCTTCCATGATGGCATCGATCTCCTCCTGGGGCTTCAGGCCCAGAGCATACAGAGTCATGTCGTCCAGCTCATTATTTTCATCCACTACCAACACTATTTCATTGTAGGCATTGGGCCAGGAACCGTAAATCACATCATACTGTTTTTCCAAAAGGGGGCTTACCAGCCTGCCATTGTCACCGGAAAGCATCTCCTGCCACAGGCTCATGGCAGAACCGCTGCCGGAGGTCATCATACTCATGATAGGACTGCTGTCAGCCATGGAAGCCATATTTGCCATACCTGACATATCCATACCCAGATATTCCGCCATAATGTCCTGCATCATGGATTCTGTATCTGAGAGAATGATCTTCCCATCCACGTTTTCTGTCAGGATCTGCAGATCCAGATCATAGGTATATTGGATACCGGAAATAGCCTGGTGCAGCCCACTTTCACTGTCCGGATCGGCATATTGTTCCTCAATATATTTTTTAAAGGAGGTCAGGTCGTTTTCCGTGGTTTCCATATTGTTCAGGGCATTGATCATGTCGTACACCACGGGCTTGGAATATACTGCATCATTTTCATGAACATGGGCAGACTGGGCAGTCTCCATAAAAGCAGTCAGCAGGGTGCCCATATCCACATGGCTTGCCTGAATGGTCAGCGGATAGGAAGAAAGAGTATCCTCCTGCACCGTATTGATATAGGTAGTCATGCCCTGAGACACGGAAAAGATCAGAGCAATTCCTATGATACCGATAGAACCCGCAAAAGAGGTCAGTATGGTCCTTCCTTTTTTGGATACCAGATTTTTCAGGGACAGTCCAAAGGAAGTGCCCATGGACATGGAAGGCATTTTTGCCTTTTTCGCCTTCTCCTGCTTTTGCCTGTCAGCCGCCTGAGCCTCCCGGATCTCCTCCTGAGAAAGAGGCGCAGAGTCACCGATGACCTCGCCGTCCAGCATGCGGATGATGCGGGTGGAGTAACGCTCCGCCAGCTCCGGGTTGTGGGTAACCATGATGACCAGACGATTCTTGGCAACTTTTTTCAGGATCTCCATAACCTGCACACTGGTCTCTGTATCCAGCGCACCGGTAGGCTCATCAGCCAAAATGATATCCGGATTGTTCACCAGTGCCCGGGCAATAGCCACACGCTGCATCTGACCGCCGGACATTTGATTGGGGCGTTTGCTCAGCTGATCTCCCAGGCCCACACTCTCCAGAGCCTCCTTGGCCCTTCTTCTGCGCTCCTGTCTTGACACACCGGAGAGGGTCAGCGCCAGCTCCACGTTGCGCAGCACGCTCTGGTGCGGGATCAGGTTATAAGTCTGAAATACAAATCCAATGGAATGGTTTCGGTAACTGTCCCAGTCCCGATCCCTAAAGTTTTTCGTAGAACGGCTGTTGATGACCAGATCCCCTTCTGTATATTGATCCAGTCCGCCGATGATATTCAGCATGGTAGTTTTGCCACAGCCGGAGGGCCCCAGGATGGAGACAAATTCACTTTCTCTAAATTGCAGGCTGATGCCCTTTAGAGCCGCCACTTTGCCGCTGCCGGCAGGATAATCTTTTTTAATATTTTTTAGTTCGAGCATATTCATTTCCTTTCTGTTGACAGGATTTACACCTGATGGTATTCTAATACACAAATATTACCAGTGCAAGAAACATTTTTCGCATCATTGCTGTAAATGCGACATTTTCTGCGCAATTGTCTCGAGTTTATAAAAAGTTTAGGAGATGTACACTTGAAAGAGAATCAGCGAGTCGCCGTAACCAAAAAAATGTTAAGAGAAGGACTCATCCGCCTGCTTCGCGCAAAGGAGCTGGACAAGATCCATATCAATGAACTGTGCCGAGAAGCGGGCATCAACCGCGCCACTTTTTATCGACATTATAAGACACCCCGGGATGTACTGCAGGAGCTGGAATCGGAACTTATCAGGCAGCTCATTCCCCTTACCAAGACCCCGGGGGATATCCGTGAAGCGCAAAAAATGTTGGAGGCCACCTGTACCTATATTTATGACCATGCGGATGTTGCGAAGATTCTTTTTCGATGTAATTCGGATGAAAGCCTAATGCTGGGATTAAACGAGTTCTATCGGCAGTTTCTTAAGATATGGAAAAAAGAAAGGCCATCCACCCCTATGGATGAAGCCGCCACGCGGATCGTGATCGCAGGTGTGGGCGGCGGTGCCTATTGTCTGCTGCGCCAGTGGATCCTGGAGGACATCCCCAAGACCCCCTCAGAAATCTCCTCCATTCTATGCAGTGTGTTACGCTGGCCCCTTCCCGCAGAACTGCTGGAACAGGACAATAAATAAACGTCAGTGCTTCGCCAGCGCCTCCACCACTTTATCAAATCCCATACCGTGGGAAGCTTTTACCAGAATCCCATCGCCTTCCTGCAAAAGGCCCGGCAGCTGCTCCAGCAGCTCTGCCCGGGTGGCAAACCACTGTACCTGTTGCCCTGATCCCGCACATTTCAAAGCTCCGGCATACATATGGCGGGAGTTCTCACCGGTGCAAAGGATCACATCCACACCTTTCTCTGCGGCATATCGGCCCACGCCGGCGTGCAGGGCATCAGAGTTTTCTCCCAGTTCAAACATATCCCCCAGCACTGCTACCTTTCGGCCCCGGGCCATCCCCAGCAGATCTATGGCGGCCTTCATGGATACCGGGTTTGCATTGTAACAATCATCGATCACCGTATATTTTTCCAGCCGCATAATATGACTTCTGCCGCTTACTGCTTCTACCCCTGCGATACCCTCCCGGATCTGCTCCGGGGAAAGTCCCAACAGACCGGCCACCAGAGCCGCGGCCGTGGCATTGATCACCATATGTCTTCCCGGCAAAGGCACCTGGATATTTATGGTCTGTTCCCCCAGATGTAAGGCTGCCTTACTGCCAAGCAGTCCATTGTCTTCTATTGCATCAGCATACACATCCAGCCCACTGCCAAGCCCAAAGCGTAGCACCTTTTGGCCTTTTACATGGTCCAGTGTGGCCAGCATATCATCGTCACCGTTCACACAGACCCGGCCTTGCTTAGACATAAAATCAAAAATTTCTGTCTTGGCCTTTAAAATGCCCTCCCGGGATTTTAAATTCTCCAGATGGCACTGTCCAATATTAGTTATGACACAAATGTCAGGTTTTGCCATTTTGCTTAATCGATGCATTTCCCCAAAATCACTGATGCCCATCTCCACTACGGCCGCCTGATGCTCCGGGCGAATACGCAGCAATGTCAGCGGCAAACCAACCTCATTGTTGAAATTGCCCTCTGTCTTTAGCACCTTGTATTTGCGGGACAATACGCCGGCGATAAATTCCTTGGTGCTGGTCTTGCCCACGCTGCCGGTGATCCCTATGACCGGTATGCTCAGCTGGCTACGGTAATATTCTGCAATATCCTTCAAGGCCTGAAGGGAATCCTCCACCAAGATCCAGACACCCCAGCACCCGGCAGGAATACCGTGCTGCTGTTCTACCTGCTCAGGGGTTTTCTCTGTGACCACGGCCAGAGCACCTTTTTCAAATACCTGACCGATAAATTTGTGACCGTCCACATTGGCGCCCTCTGTGGCCACGAACAAGCCTCCCTGTTCTATTTTGCGGGAATCCAAAACCACACAGGTAACCTCAGCCGGATCCCCTTCCGGGCTGCCGTAAAGCTGCCCGCCGCAGGCCTGTGCAATTCTTTCCAAAGTCATATTCAGCATGATGCTTCTTTCCTACTTTCCAAAGAAATTTCAATAATCTTTTCGCAGAGCTGTTCAAAACTCATGCCGATAGCCTGTGCCTCCTGAGGCAGCAGTGAGGTAGGAGTCATGCCGGGCAGGGTATTGGCTTCCAGGCAATATAATTTCCCTGTCCCCTCTTCCATCATAAAATCCATGCGAGCATAGTTTTTCAGGCGCAGCACTTGAAACACCTTCTCTGCGATCTGCTGCATCTCTGCAGTCTTTTCCGGACTGATCTGGGCAGGACAAGTCTCTACTGCACTGCCAGCCTGGTATTTATTCTTATAATCGTAAAAGCCCACCTTGGGCGCGATCTCTATGATAGGCAATGCCTTGCCCCCTATCACACCCACGGAGAACTCACGTCCCTTTATGTATTTCTCCACCACCACTTCAGGGTCGTACTTAAAGCCCTCAGCCAGTGCCTGCTCATACTCCTGCTCATTGTGCGCAATGGAAACCCCTACGCTGGAACCGCCGCAGCTGGCCTTTACCACGCAGGGAAAAGACGGGCAGGGGTGATTCTGGCCTCTGGAAAGCTGAAAGCCCTCCGGGGTTGGAACCCCGTTTGCACGGAACATTTCTTTTGCAATATTTTTATCCATGGCCATGGCAGAGCTGACATAATCTGTGCCGGTGTATGTAATCCCCATCAAGTCAAAATAAGCCTGGATCTTGCCGTTTTCTCCATCACCGCCGTGCAGTGCCATAAATACGATATCTGCCTCCTGGCACAGCCTGATCACATTGGGTCCAAAGAAATTTTGCTTGAAATCTGGCCGCATCGCCTTGATCTGCTCCAAGTCAGGATTCACTTCCTTAACTCCCTCCACCTGACCTGCCCAGTCTTTCTCCACTTCAAAGGCACGCTCCGCATCCTCTCCCTGGTATCCTAAGAAGGAATCCAGCAGGATCACCCGGTGTCCGTTCTTGCGAAGGGCCTGATAGATCATACGTCCCGTGGACAAAGATACATCTCTTTCCGTGCTGATTCCGCCTGCCAAAACAACAATCTTCATAATTTTATGCTCCTTATCTTTAACAAGCTTAACAGCCGCTGATCAAACCGATCAGCAGCCAATTTCCTTGTCTATATCATATGCGGACCGGGGCAAAAGGTATCTTGTCCCAATCCAATGCTATAAGTTATTATATCCCAATTCCATCTTCGGGTAAAGGGCCACAAACAATTTTTCCATCAATTATGGTGTAAAGAGTTTCTGTAAATATCTCCATAGGATTCCCGGTAAAAATGGCAATGTCTGCGTCCTTACCCACTTCCAGGCTGCCCACCCTGTCCGCCACGCCGCAGATCCTGGCAGGATAGATGGTCATGGATCGGTAGCCTTCCACCATAGGAAGTCCGGCTTTTACTGCCAGCCCCACACACAGAGGCAGAGACTGGATCAGAGATACCGGATGATCTGTGGTGACCGCCGTCATAAGTCCGGCCTTGTTTAAAATCCCCACGGTCTTAAAGGCCATATTCTGGACCTCGATTTTACTGCGGCTTGCCAGATCCGGTCCTACAATGGCCGGAAATCCTTCTGCCGCCAATTCCCCGGCAATCAAATGTCCCTCACTGCAGTGATCCAAGGTCATATCCAGATCATATTCCCTGGCAATCCTGATGGCAGTCAGAATATCGTCCGCCCGGTGCACATGGGCTTTCAAGGGGATCTGTTTTTTTAGCACCGGGATCCAGCATTCTTTTTGATAGTCTTCCTCAAAATATTCTCCCGATTCCAGGGCCTTCTCTTTTTTGTTCAGGTACCCACGTGCCTCAAACAACTCTTGCCGCAAAATAGATGCAATGGACATGCGTGTGACAGGACTCTTTCCCTGACCGGAATAATTTGCTTTGGGGTTTTCTCCAAAAGCTACCTTCATAGCCGCAGGCGCCCTGACGATCAGATCATCAATCCGTCTGCCCTTGGTCTTTACAAAAGCAAACTGTCCTCCCACTACATTGGAACTGCCCGGACCGATCATGGCTGATGTGATACCTGCACGCACTGCATCATCAAAAGCTGCATCCATGCTGTCAATGGCGTCAATAGCACGCAGATAGGGGGTGACCGGATTCACGGTTTCGTTGCAGTCATCTCCTTCCATGCCTTTTTTCTCTTCTGTAATACCCATATGGCAATGCGCTTCGATCAATCCCGGCATCACAAGCGCCCCGGACACATCCAGCACTTGTTCCTTCTGTCCGGGGCGCACGGGAATGTCTCCGATCTCTGCAATTTTTCCCTGCAGGATCCGAATGTTCCCCACCGGGTACTCTTCCACGCAGGCTGCTGCATTCTCAACAGATTCCTGCTTTTGAGACATGGTAAGAATATGCCCGTTTACAATATACATATGCTTTCCTTTCTGTTACAGCTGACCCAGAGGATCTACAGGCTTGCCATCCTTGGTCAGGGAAAAGTATGCATTGGTTCCTTCCAACACATAATACTTGGTAGGCGAAGCCACATACCCAAGCAGAGTGCCAACCTGCACTACACTTCCCTTTGAAACCTGCACTTCTTCCAGTTGTCCGTAGGTTGCCACATAGCCGCCACCAATGTCCACTCGCACTGCATTGCCAATCTCTTCGTCAAAGAATACTTCTGTCACAGTACCGGCAGCAGCTGCAGTAATTTGATCTCCCTTTGTGGCAGACACCACCAGACCAGGATTGTATTTGTACTGCTGCAGAGTAGTAAAATACACCGTTTTGTCCATACTATATTCGATAAGGACTGTTCCGCTCACCGGCCACACCAGTCTATCCCCAGGCTGGAAACTACTGCTGATCTGGGGCTTAACTGTCTCCTGAGAATCGGTCTGCCCGGCCACGTTCCCCTGCTCCTTGGCTGCATCTGCCGCCATAGCTGCCTCGTCAGCCAGCGTCTGCTGTTTTAAGCTTTTATCCGATGTTTGCTCCTCGGCGGGTACATCTGATTTGGGGGGCTGCTCCTGATCTGTCGGCTTTTTGGAATCCTTTGGTTTCTCATGTTCCTGCAGCGTCAGGCCGGGAATCTTTACATCACCGGAATCCGCCTCTTCCAAAGGCTGGGAAAGATCCAGTTCCTCATCCATCTCTACCAGGTTATTTTTGATACCTTTATTGTCCGGCAAAAATTCCGGCACCAGATCCTCCACCGGTTCCTGATCTTTCTCCAGGGCGCTGAAATCGATGCTGTACCCGTCATCCTGATCTTTAGCATGATTGTTTCTCAGATAAACTCCGGTCAGAGTCAACCCACCCAGCACTAAAACGGTTGAAGCAATCATGATGATACGTTCTTTTTTGGCATTATTTCTTCTTCGTCTCCTCATATATTCTCCCATCTGTGTGACACCACACTTAAGTTTTCCTTATGCTATGGTTAGTCTTGCCTCTTTTGGGGGAATTATACGTAAAAAGAAAAAACAGGCGGGTGCAACCTGTTACATCTGCACTCGCCCTCTATTGGTTCTTTTATTTTTAAACTCGATTATAATTGATCAGGCATCCCTTCAGAATGATCTGTCTTTCTTCATCTGTCAGGTCGCCCAGCTTCAAACTAAACTCCTTCAGGCCATCTTCCTTGACTGTATATGCCTTAATCTCAGATACCTTTTCCTCCACTGCCTTCTTAATGCCGGGAATGAACAGATAGTCCAGACGTTCAAAGGGCAGATCCCCCTCCGGGATCAGGAAGGGCAGCATGCCCCAGTTGATCAGGTTAGAACGGTATCTTTTGGTTGCGTACTCATTGGCAATGTTTGCCCAGCCGCCAAGCACCTTCTGGCAGGAAGCTGCCTGTTCTCTAGCGGAACCATCACCGGGCTTTACCGCAAAGATGGTGGAGCCAAAACCGGTATTTTCGTGGCTCACATCCCCAAACTGCTTTTTCACTGCATCCATTACAGCCTTTACCTCGGGCTGGGCTTCGCAGGGACACTTGCCCTCCATGCGGGCCTTCTCAGCCTTCTGGATCTCCTTGGCCAGCCCCACATACTCAGGATCCTTGCGGCTTAAAGTAAACTCAGCCAGACCCAAAGGATTGGAACGATAAGAGGAAGTTTCTCCGGAAGGAATCAATTCATCCGTGGTGGTCACAGGATCGTGGATCTCGGAAACCACTTTCAGCACCATGTTTTCCGGCAGAGCTCCCATTGCGGGCCAGTCCTTAATATTGGGACCAAAGTGGATCTCCTGGGAAGGATCTGCTACACCCTTGGAGTCATAAACCCGGTTTGCATAAATCTTGCTGTCAAAATAATATTTATATTTACCAATCTCACCATCAAAATCCGTTGCCGGAGTCAGTACACCCTTGTTAGCTGCTGTGGCTGCAATAGAACGCGCATCCATCAGGGCTACAGAGGATATCTGGCCGTTTTGCAGCTTGGAACCTTCTCTGTTGGGGAAGTTTCTGGTGGAATGACGGATACTGAATGCATTGTTGGCGGGAGTATCCCCTGCACCGAAGCAAGGACCGCAGAAGGCCGTCTTCATCACTGCACCGGTCTCCAGAATCGTGGCTGCGCAACCATTTCGGATCAGCTCCATGTAAATCGGCATGGACGCAGGATATACACTCAAAGTAAACTCATCCGCACCAATGTACCGGCCCTTCAGAATGTCTGCTGCGGCACAAATATTTTCAAAGCCACCACCTGCACAACCTGCAATAATACCCTGCTCTACCACAAACTTACCGTTCTTTACTTTGTCTCTCAGGCTGTACTCCACTGCGCCGTCCAGACTGACCATAGCCTTCTTTTCCGTTTCTGCCAGGATATCCAGCAGGTTGGCATTCAGTTCCTCGATGGTATAGGTATTGCTGGGATGGAAAGGCATAGCAATCATAGGTCTGATCTGGGACAGATCCACCTCGATCAAGCCGTCATAGTATGCCACTTCCCCGGGGTTCAATTCCTGATATTCTTCTTTTCTGCCGTGGATCTCATAAAACTCTTCAATCTGTGCATCGGTCTGCCAGATGGAGGACAGGCAAGTAGTCTCCGTGGTCATAACATCCACACCGATACGGAAGTCCGCGCTTAAGGAAGCCACGCCGGGACCCACAAACTCCATCACTTTATTCTTCACATAACCATTTTTAAACACAGCACCGATAATAGCCAGGGCTACGTCCTGAGGGCCCACACCCTTCACAGGTGCGCCGGTCAGATACACTGCCACTACCCCGGGCATATTGATATCGTAGGTCTGATTCAGCAGCTGTTTTACCAACTCGGGACCACCTTCACCCATGGCCATGGTTCCCAAAGCACCATAGCGGGTGTGGGAGTCAGAACCCAGGATCATCTTCCCGCCACCAGCCAGCATCTCTCTGGCAAACTGATGGATAACTGCCTGATGGGGAGGCACGTAAACGCCTCCGTACTTCTTAGCGCAGGACAGACCAAACATGTGGTCATCTTCATTGATGGTACCACCCACTGCACACAGGGAATTGTGGCAGTTGGTCAGCACATAAGGCATGGGAAACTTCTCCAGTCCCGATGCTCTGGCTGTCTGAATAATGCCCACAAAGGTAATATCGTGAGAAGTCAGTTTATCAAAACGAATCTTTAACTTATCCATATTGCCGGAGGTGTTGTGGCTCTTCAGAATATCATAAGCAATGGTATTCTGTGCTGCCTCCCGGCGAGTAATTTCTTTTCCAGTCTTTACTTTCAGTTCTGCAGCTGCCTGAGGTCCATCATACACGATCTGTGTACCACCAACCAGATAGGCGCCGCCTTCTGTCAATTTTATCATGAGAATCCTCCTTGTATGTATCGCTTTCACATGCGTATCCTTTGCTATTATAGCGAAAAGCAAAGAAATGTGCAACACCAAATCTCCTGATCAGGCTTGAGTGGTAATATATTCTTCCGCCCTCTCTCTGGTCAAATTAAAATATTTTTGCAGTTTGGTAATAATTTCCTGATGACTGTTATTTTGTTCTAAATTGTCCTGTATCAGAGCATATATACCTTTTTCTATACCTTTTTCTATGCCTCTATTTTCCAACATGTCTGCCAACACACACATTGTCATCTCTCCTTTTCCTTCAGATATTTGTCTTTCTTCCAAAGCTTCTCCAAGCTGTTTGTATCTGGAATCTCCGGATATCTCACTAAACAGATCCAAAAACGCTTCCGGATGCTTTATCTTATATTCCTTATTTTTCAAAAGTTCTTCCAATTTTTCCTGTTGCTCCGCAGCTGCCAGATACTCTGCAATGCTATCTTATCCTGAATCTGTTTTTCATAAGCCGCAAAGTCATAACCCATAATCCGCTCCGGCATAGTGTTATCTCTGCACTCTTGATTTTCTATTCCGCAAATAAGTCTATAAACATTCTGCTCTTTATCAGCTTTACAAACATCTCGATTCCCTTGACGAAGTCTGCCCCTCTCCATCCGGGTAAAAGCCTCCGTTGGAAGACTGATCAAAGTACCTTCTTCCAGAACTTTTTGTCCTGAAAAAATCAGATTATTAAAGATATCTGCAAAAACATCGTTATGTTCTTCCAGCCTCTTTGCCGCAATATCCTTCTGCATCCTGCTCCTTCCTGCAGTATAACTGATATTACAATAACATTGTATCAAAATAGCATCCCTTCGTCAACTGCATTCCGTTCTTTTTAATGTGTTGAGAAATTTTGATCGATTTGATCATCGAAAATACCGCCGCCTTATCCTTCAGACAATCTATGATTGCGACACTGTAAAGGTAGGATATCATATACCCACAAAAATTGCAAGCAACATTTTCGACTATGATTTTGGGACATATTTCCTGTTGAATTCGTCACACCGAAAGATAGACACCGTAGGAAATTAGTGATACGCTGAAAAAAAAGGAGATTTTCTAATGAACAGATTGCAAGCAGGTTTTGCCAGAGGAAACATAACCCCCAGAATGGGGATCTTTGTACGCGGTTACTACAAGCCCCGTTACGCGGATGGAGTGCTGGATGAGTTGGAACTCAATGCCTTGGCTCTTGCCTGTGATAACAGCAAAGTGCTTCTAATTAGCATCGATCACTGCGGTCTGGATAAAGATACTTGTACAGCTTACCGCAAACATATTTCTGAGAAGACCGGTGTTCCCATGGAGTGTGTTTTCCTTTCTTCTACCCATACACACACCGGCCCTCAACTACTCTACACCTCTACCGACCCGCTGGAAAAGGAGTATTTTCAGTTTCTTTACGGCAGAATGGCCGATGTGGCTCAATTTGCACTAGATGATCTAAAACCTGCCCGCATGGGTTACGGGGTGGGTACCGCATCCAACATATCCTTTATCCGTCGTTTCCGCATGAAAGACGGCTCCGTCCGCACCAATCCCGGTGTAGACAATCCAGATATCCTCCATCCTATAGGTAATGTGGATGAGCGTGTCAACGTACTTCGTTTCGACCAAGAAAACGGAAACTCTCTTGTTCTGGTGAATTTTGGCAACCATCCGGACACTGTGGGAGGAAGCAAAATATCTGCTGATTGGCCCGGATTTTTGCGAAAAACTGTGGAAAAAACTCTGGATAATACCAGGTGTATCTTCTTCAATGGGGCTCAGGGGGATGTGAACCACGTAAACGTTCACCCAAGAGGTGGGTACTTAAATGATATGTTTATGGATTTTGATGATGTATCCAGAGGTTACAAACACGCCCAATATATCGGACGAGTTGTAACAGCAGGCGTTCTGCAGGCCTATGACAAGGTCCAGTATACTGATGTGGAAACGCTGCAAGGATTACAGCGCACTATTTCTATTCCTTCCAACATGCCTTCTCCGGAGGAACTTCCGGAAGCGCACCGTATCAACGATCTGCACAACGCAGGGAGGGATTATGAACTACCTTACAAAGGCATGCAACTGACCACTATCGTTGCCCAAGCGGCCCGCATGGTCCAGTTAGAGCATGGACCAAATTCCTTTGACATGGATCTGATCGGCATTTCCATAGGTCCTATTTCCTTGATCGGTATCCCGGGCGAGCCTTTTAACGGCATCGGATTAGGTCTAAAAGAAGCCCCAGGATGGGATCTGGTCCTTCCTTGTTGTCTCACCAACGGTAACCAGGGATATTTCCCCATGCAAGACGCATATGACGAAGGTGGCTACGAGGCAAAAAGTTCCGTTTTCAAAGCTGGCGTTGCTGAATTGATTATTCAGGAAGGCATTGCACTGTTGGACGCTCTTCACTGATCACCTATACTTACAAAAGGAGTTTTTCCTATGGAGAATACATCTGTAACCCTTACCCTTGCCGGCGAACCTGTTCACATTTCCTTGATCGCCCTGTTGTCATCAGATCGATATACTTGGAGAACCAGAAGGCATTGCAACGCCGAATATGAGCTACATATTATTCTCTCCGGTTCCTGCGTAATGGAAGTAGAAGATAAGGCTTACCCTTTACCCAGCGGAACTGCCGTTGTCGTTGCACCCAATTGTTTTCACAATGCACGTCAGGTATCAACCTCCTTTGAACGGCTATCCATCAGTTTGACGATTGGAAAAGATGGCCATATGGCCGATCTGCTGTATCGTCTCAGTGCTTCACCCATCTTTCAATTGACAGAGACGCAACTGGAGGTCTGCCGGCAATTGCTACGGGAGATCGATAATACAGATCTTTACCAAACCGAACTGATCCATGCCTGCCTTACAACCCTTATTGTCACGATCCTGCGGATGGTTAAGCGCCATCCCATCTCAGACGATCTACCATGGATCAGGGAGAACTACCTACCCTATAATATCATTGATATGTTCTTTTCTTCCTGGCCTGCACCCATAGGCACAGAACAGGATTTGGCCCGGCTGCTCCATCTGTCCCGCAGGCAACTTAATCGCATCCTGCAGCAACATTACGGTATGAGCTTTCGGGAAAAATCCATACGGGCCCGCATGGACTATGCCGCATGGCTCCTGCGGACAACCCATCATCGGATTGACGATATATCTTCTATGGTGAATTATACCACAGAGTCTTCTTTTTATAGTGCATTTAAGAAATACTTTGGTATGACACCAAAAAAATATCGAGATTTGTACAGCGAAAACAAATAACCAATATTAATTTTAGGAGGTAATATATGAAAAAAGGATTTTACACTGCATTAGGCACTCCTCTGGACGAAAACGGGAATTTCCTTCCCGAAAGCATGGCTCACCAGATCGAGTTGCAGATCCAGGCCGGTGTCTCCGGCTTGTTGGTCATGGGTTCCATGGGACAGATGAGCTACATTAAACAGACTGAGTATGCCAAGGTGGCCGCAGAAAGCGTCAAGGCAGTAGCCGGCAGAGTTCCTGTTCTGATAGGTGTTACCGATCTGTCCATCAACCGTGTCATGGAGCGAGTAGAAGCGCTAAAGGACATTGATGGCATCGATGGCATCGTTTCTACGGTTCCTTACTATGACACCGTAACTCAGGACAATATTTTCGAGTTCTACAATGAAATAGCCAACCGCTCCGGCCGGGCTACCTATCTGTACGATCTGCCTGTAGTCACGAAAACAGCCACCACTCCCGATACTGTTATGAAGCTGTGGAAGAACCCCAATATCAAAGGCATCAAGTCCGGTAATATGGTGACTCAAAGAATCCTTCACAGGGCCACGGACCGTCCCGACGATTTTACCATGATGTACAGCAACTTAGACGATTTTGACATTGCTTATAAGTATGGCATCGATAAAAATCTGGACGGCATGTTTGCCTGCACCCCCAAAACCGCACAGAGAATGTACCAGGCAATGGCTACCGGCGACTATGCAACGGGAGGTGCGGCTCTGGATGGGATTATCTGTCTGAGAAATCTGTTTTCATCCTCTCCTTGCCTTGCGAAAGCATTTTCCCACGCGATGCATCTGCTGGGCTGTGAAGGCAATTTTGCAAAAGACTATCAAAAAGAGATTTCCGATGAATGGAAGGAAAAGATCACGGTTGCCATGAGGTCAATGGGGGAAATCTGATATCATAAGGAGAAAGTAGCATGATTTCATGTACAGAATTTGTTCCCGCATACAGCGAACTTTTTAAATTTATAGATAAAAAGGCCGGAAGACAGGCCGTATATGACTACTGGAATTGGCTGTTTCAACCTGAAAAGAGCCCCTTGAACGAACATCTGGATCGGGCCGGTATCCGAGGTTGCTGGGATTACTGGACAGTCATCCATAGGGAAGAAGCCTGCGATAACACTCAAGTGTTCAGCGAAAAAGAGGGCTGGCATATCAGCTGTATGCACTCCTGCCCTTCCAAGGGCCGCTTTGCCAAACTGGGGTATATGGAGCCTTTTGAGGAGTACTGCAAGCATTGCGACAGTTATGATCTGTCTTTAAAAAAGCATGGATTTGAGTGCTTCAATGATTATCGTGGTGCTGAACGTGCCTGTTGCCGTACCCTGATCATCGATCCCCAAAAGTTTTCAGGGAATCCTCAGGAAATGGTAGAAAAGATGTACCAGTGCGAAATGAACGGGTGCACGGCAGACACCACCGGCTGTCCCTTTGCCTCCGAGAACACCATCCAGCAGACTACCACCTCAGAAGGTTATAAATATCTACATCCCGAATTTCATGTGTACATGGACCGAGGTGCAGGATACGTGTTGGACAACTACGGCATGGAAGGATTACAGGAATACCTGTCCCAGTTCACTTTGGCTTTCCATGTACCGCTGCTGCAAGCCATTGAAGAGAAGGGCCTTGCTGCTATTGCAGAGTACTTACGCTGGTTGTATGATACAGAGGAGGCGCACACTGCCCTTTCCTTGGTGGAGACCGACAGTGAAGTTGCTGTCACTGTCCACTACTGCCCTGCTGTCAAATATATGAAGGGCCGCGGCTATACCCCCGGTAAAAGCTTTGAATACTGCACCAGTATGGTTTATGACGCTTTAGCCAAAGCCAGCGGCCTTGGCTTTAACATGAACGCCTACGACCACGACACCGGTGCTGCTCAATTCCGTTTTTACATAAAATAAGTTTTGAGAATCTGACAAAAATCCTTCCCTGTGACTGCAACCCCAAGTCCGGGAAGGATTTCTATATTCCTCTTATTCGATTTCCCCAAATACCTGCTCCCACACCTGTTCACAGTATTCCAGGCTGAAATTGGGGTCCTTCTTTTTGGTGGAACTCTCGTTAGCCATATCTTCCGTAAATTCCTCCATAGGGTAAGTCACAATGGTTTTTCCGTTACCGGATACATAAGTAACCAAAGGCTCTGCACCGTATTCTTTGATGTAAACTTCTCCATCCTCCGTCTTGGCTATGGTGACGGTTGCCATGGCACCCAGCATACGATCTGCCACACCTTCTCCTTCTGAGGCTGTAGAATTGATGTAGTTGCCTAGTGACCAGTATACCAATCCCTTGTTTCCCTTCTCTGTTTCCACCCACTCTACCGGCTCTATCACATGAGGATGAGTGCCCAGGATCAAATCCGCTCCGCTGTCAATCATAAACTCTCCCCAAACCCTTTGCCACTTGGAAGGCTCATGCACATATTCCGTGCCCCAATGAGGGCACACAATCACAAAGTCCGCAATCTCTTTGGCTTTTTGAATGTCAGCCTTGATCAGACTTTCTTTCATAATATTGACCATATAAGGCTTGTCCTCCGGAACCGCTATCCCGTTGGTTCCGTAGGTATAGTTCAAAATGGCAATACGGATACCGTCCTGCTCATACACATAGATCTGATCCCGCTCCTCCTGGCTGTCATACATACCGATCACCGCTGTCTCCGGGAAATTGGTCTCCCAGTAGTTCAGACAGTTGAGTACGCCTTCCTCACCTTTGTCCATGGTGTGATTGGTAGCGTGCAGCACCACATCAAATCCTGTATTTACCAGACTGTCCGCCAGGGCATAGGGCGCATTAAATCTGGGATAGCCGGAATAGCCAAACTCCGCCCCGCCCATGATCACCTCCTGGTTCACAATGGCCAAATCAGCCTCCTCCACCATCTCCTTAGTGGGCTCAAACAATCGATCAAAATTGTAACTGCCATCCGCCTGCTTGCCGCTGTTGGTCACACGCATGTGCATCAGCACATCCCCCACCATGATCAGATCCACTTCCGGCTCCACAAAGGGCTCCGGCTCCGAACTGAACTGCTCTGAGCCGGGCTGCTCTGAAGATTCCGGCATATCAGACTGGGGCTCCCGGCTTTCCGGAACTTCTTCCCCGGAGCTGTACTGCTCTGAGTTGGACTGCACCTGCGAAACTGCATCCTGTGTGGATGTGGAATTCCCCGCCATGGTCTGGGCATCCTTTCCACAACCACAAATTACCAGCATCAATGCCAAAACTACTACGGTAATATTTTTTACGCGTTTTTTCATGATTTTTATCCTCCAAGCCTGCCTGTAGGGGTCTTATTTTTCCAAGCGAACCGGATCCAAATGCCAAATCTCATCCACGTACTGCTGAATGGTTCGATCAGATGTAAACTTGCCGGAACTTGCCACGTTTAGAATGGCACTCTTGGCCCAGTTTGCCCTGTCTTTGTAGGCCTCTTCCACCTTCTTGTGTGCCTGAGCATAGGCTTTGAAATCCTTCAGGATAAAGTAAGTGTCTGCCTTGGAAGTGCTTAAAGTATTGAGCAGGGAGTTATACAAGGTACGGAAACGCTCTGTATCTCCCTGAGCATAGGTGCCGTCCACCAGCTGATCCAATACCCTGCGGATATCCGGGTCATTGTTGTATATTTCTATGGGATCATAACCGCCCTGATTTTCATAGCGAATGACCTCGTCTGAACTGAGACCGAATATGAAAGCGTGTTCTGCCCCAACTTCCTCCACGATCTCTACATTGGCACCATCCATGGTTCCTAGGGTCAAAGCACCATTTAACATAAACTTCATATTACCGGTACCGGAAGCCTCTTTGCTGGCTGTAGAGATCTGCTCGGACACATCCGCTGCCGCAAAGATCCACTCCGCATTGGAAACCCGATAATTTTCAATAAACACCACTTTCAGCTTGCCGCCGATGGCCGGGTCGTTATTTACCACCTCCGCCACTGCGTTGATCAGTTTGATGGTCAGCTTTGCATTGTGATAACCTGCTGCCGCTTTTGCACCAAAGATGAAGGTTCTGGGATAGAAGTCCATATCCGGATGATCTTTCAACTGATTGTACAGATACATCACATGAAGAATGTTCAAAAGCTGACGCTTATACTCATGCAGACGCTTCACTTGCACATCAAAGATGGAGTTCGGATCTACCTCCACCCCATTATGCTCCAGAATGTATTTAGCCAAGCGCTGTTTGTTGCGCAGCTTGATCTCCATGAATTCCTCTCTGGCCTTTTCATCCTCTGCAAAAACTGCAAGCCCGCTGATCTTAGGCAGATCCGTGATCCAACCGTCACCCACCCGCTCTGTCACCCACTTTGCCAGCAGGGGATTGCCGTGGAGCAAAAAGCGCCTCTGGGTAATACCATTGGTCTTATTATTAAATTTTTCCGGAAAGATCTCATAAAAATGCCGCAGTTCCTGATGCTTCAGAATCTCCGTGTGTAACCTGGCCACACCGTTCACGGAATAGCCTGCCACAATAGCCATATGAGCCATCTTCACTTGACCATCCCAGAGAATAGCCATCTTGCGGATCTTCTCCTGCACATCCCCCCCGGGAACATCCTGATATTTTTCCTGAATCTTCAGGATAAACCTACGGTTGATTTCCTCCACGATCTGGTAGATTCTGGGCAACAGTCTGGAAAACAGATCCACAGGCCACTTCTCCAGAGCCTCCGACATGATAGTGTGGTTGGTGTAAGCACAGGTCTTAGTAGTCACCTCCCAGGCTTCCTCCCACTCCAATCCGTAATCATCCATGAGAATACGCATCAGTTCAGGGATCGCCACGGTAGGATGAGTATCATTCAGCTGAAAAGTCACCTTTTCATGAAATCCACGGATATCCTCATGACTGCGCATATACTTGGCCACTGCCTCCTGTACGGATGCAGAGATAAAGAAATACTGCTGTTTTAAGCGAAGCTCTTTGCCTGCATAATGATTATCGTTAGGGTATAGCACTTCCACAATATTTCTGGCCAGGTTCTCCTGTTCCACTGCCTTCTGATAATCTCCCTTATCAAAAGAATCCAGCTGGAAACACTCCACCGGCTGGGCATCCCAGATACGCAGGGTGTTCACAATACCGTTGCCATAGCCCACGATGGGCAGATCATAAGGAACCGCTTTTACAGACTGGTAATTCTTTTGTTCAAAATGGCCCTTGCCATTTTCATCAAAATAACCATCCACGTAGCCGCCAAATTTTACGATCTTGGTATATTCAGGCCTTCGAAGTTCAAAGGGATTGCCGTTTTCCAGCCAGTTATCAGGCACCTCCACCTGATAGCCGTCCCGGATTTCCTGCTTAAACATACCGTAGCGATAACGAATACCGCAGCCGTAGGCCGCATAGCCCAAGGTAGCCAAGGAATCCAAAAAGCAGGCCGCCAACCGCCCCAAACCACCGTTGCCAAGTGCGGCATCGGGTTCCATATCCTCCACAGCGTTCAGGTCAAGCCCCAGTTCCTCCAAAGCCTCTTTTACCCCTTCATAAGCCTGCAGATTGATCATATTGTTGCCCAGAGCCCGGCCCATAAGAAACTCCATGGACAGATAGTAAACTGTCTTGGGATCCTGCTTTTCATAGGCCTTCTGGGTCTCCATCCAATTGTCCACGATCACATCTTTGATGGCATAGCTGACAGCCTGGAAGATCTGCTGATCATTAGCCTCCTCCAATGTCCTGCGGTACAGGGCTTTTATATTGTACAAAACACTTTTCTTAAACAAATCCTTATCAAACGTCACTAAAAATTTCCTCTCATTCTAAAAATATTTCCCAACCATTATAACAAAAAGCAGTGGGCTTTCCAACTGCTTTTTGCTGAAAAATAATGGTAGTTTTATCGACAGATTTCCAGGGCAATGGTCACGTTTTCACCGTTTACATTCCATTCCTTGGCAATGGCAAATTCCTTGTCTGCCGTAAGTTCATCCGCCAGCACCTTGCCTGCAATGGCTTCTTTATTCTTTGCTGCCAGCGCTGCCAGCTTCTCATTGCCGTTGATAGAAACCTTGATATGATCCATCACCTCAAAGCCGGAATCCTTACGCATGGTCTGAATCTTACTGATGATCTCGTATACGTAGCCTTCCTCCACCAATTCCTCGGTCAGGTTGGTGTCCAGAACGACCGTAGCCACATTGTCTGCCTCGGTTACATAGCCTTCCTTCTGGGCAATGTTGATCAGCAGGTCTTCCTCAGTCAGTTTCACTTCCACACCGTTTACATCGAAAGCGATAAATCCCTGGGCCTTCAGATCATCCATGGCTGCATTACCATCAATGGAAGCCAACACCTTCTGAATGCCACCCAGCTGCTTGCCGTACTTGGGTCCTACCGTGCGAAGCTGAGGCTTAAAGGTATAGGAGGTGAATTCTCTTACATCATCTGTAAACACTACCTTTTTCACGTTCAGTTCATCCCGGATGATCTCCTGATAGAATTCACCTAATTCGAAAGGTGCCTTGATAAACATGGTAGCAATGGGCTGACGATTCTTAATTGTCGCAGTATTTCTGCAGGCACGACCCATCACAACCGCTTTGAGCACGTGCTCCATATCCTCTTCCAGCTTTGTATCGATCCAAGCATCGTTGACCTCAGGGAAGTCACACAAGTGAACACTCTCGGGGGCTTCCTTATCAATACTTCTTACCAGATTCAGATAAATTTCCTCTGTCATAAAGGGAATCATGGGTGCTGCAGCCTTGGCAATGGTTACCAATGCAGTGTACAAAGTCATGTATGCATTAATCTTATCCTGCTCCATGCCCTTTGCCCAGAAACGTTCACGGCCACGTCTTACATACCAGTTACTCATCTCATCCACAAAGGAATCCAGGGCTCTTGCGGCCTCGGGGATCCTATAGTTTCCAAGATGGTCGTCTACTGCCTTCACTACAGAGTTGAGCTTGGACAGAAGCCACTTATCCATTACCGGCAGTTTGTCATATTCCAATGTATACTTTGTTGCGTCAAAGCCATCGATATTGGCATACAGTACAAAGAATGCGTAGGTGTTCCACAGGGTACCCATAAACTTCCGCTGGCCTTCCTGCACTGCCTTGCCATGGAAACGGTTGGGCAGCCAGGGAGCAGAGTTAATATAGAAGTACCATCTGATGGCATCTGCGCCGTAGCTTTCCAGGGCATCGAAGGGATCCACCGCATTGCCCTTGGATTTGCTCATCTTCTGACCATTCTCATCCTGCACATGTCCCAGCACGATTACATTCTCGTAAGGTGCCTTGTTAAAGAGCAGGGTGGATTCTGCCAACAGAGAGTAGAACCATCCACGGGTCTGGTCCACCGCTTCAGAAATAAACTGAGCAGGGAATTGCTGTTCAAACAGATCTTTATTTTCAAAAGGATAGTGATGCTGCGCAAAAGGCATTGCACCGGAGTCAAACCAGCAGTCAATGACCTCGGGCACACGGTGCATCTGTTTTCCACACTTCGGACAAGGAATGGTCACTGCGTCAATGTAGGGTCTGTGCAGCTCTACCTTGGCATTGTCCGGGTTCCCACTGAGCTCAGCCAGCTCTGCCCTGCTGCCGATGCTGTGCTGATGTCCGCACTCGCACTCCCAGATGTTCAGCGGGGTGCCCCAGTAACGGTTACGGGAGATGGCCCAATCCTGCACATTCTCCAGCCAGTCGCCAAAACGGCCCTTGCCGATGGACTCCGGAATCCAGTTGATGGTATTGTTGTTGCGGATCAGATCCTCCTTCACCGCAGTCATCTTAATATACCAGGACTCACGTGCATAATAGATCAGAGGGGTGTCGCATCTCCAGCAGTGAGGATAGCTGTGTTCAAACTTGGGAGCGTCATACAACAAGCCCTTCTCCTCCAGGTCTTTAAGCACTATGGGATCTGCCTTCTTCACAAATACGCCCGCATAAGCCGTCTCAGCGGTCATCTCACCCTTACCATCCACCAGCTGTACGAAAGGCAAGTCATAAACGCGGCCCACTTTGGCATCATCTTCACCAAATGCAGGTGCGATGTGTACCACGCCGGTACCGTCTGTCAGGGTTACATAGCTGTCGCATACTACATAGTGTGCTTTCTTGTTCTGTTTCTTTATGATTTCATCTGCAAAATCAAACAGAGGTACATACTCTTTATACTCCAGATCCTTACCGGTCATGGTCTCCAGCACTTCATAAGCCGCCTTCGCCTCCACGCCCTTTTCCGGATCGGCCTTTACTTCCAACCTGCCCAGAACGATATCCAACAGTGCCTGCGCCATATAATAAGTATAACCGTCTGCAGCCTTTACCTTGGCATAGGTCTCTACAGGATTCACACAAAGACCTACATTGGAGGGCAGAGTCCAGGGGGTTGTGGTCCATGCCAGGATATAAGCATCCTCATCCTTTACTTTAAAGCGAGCAATAGCGGAGCGTTCCTTCACGTCCTTGTAGCCCTGAGCCACCTCTGCACTGGACAGAGGAGTTCCGCATCTGGGACAGTAGGGCACGATCTTAAAGCCCTTATAGAGCAGCTTTTTGTCCCAGATTTCCTTCAGCGCCCACCACTCGGACTCAATAAAGTCATCATGATAGGTTACATAGGGATCGTCCATATCTGCCCAAAAGCCTACGGTACCGGAGAAATCCTCCCACATGCCCTTGTATTTCCAAACACTTTCTTTACACTTATTAATGAATGGCTCCAGACCGTATTCTTCGATTTGTTCCTTACCATCCAGGCCCAGGAGCTTTTCCACCTCGATCTCCACCGGCAGACCATGGGTATCCCAACCGGCCTTTCTGGGCACCATATAGCCCTTCATGGTGCGGTATCTGGGTATCATATCTTTGATAACGCGGGTCAGCACGTGACCGATATGGGGCTTGCCGTTGGCAGTCGGAGGCCCATCATAAAAAGTATAGGTAGGGCCCTCCTTACGGCTCTCCATACTTTTTTCAAAAATCTTATTTTCCTTCCAGAACTGTTCTACCTTTTTCTCTCGATCCACAAAATTCAGATCTGCGCTCACTTTTTCGTACATGGTTTTCTTCCTTTCTTACTCTGTGCCTGTCTGTCACCCGCTTCCGGGCACATGACTTTGCTTATCGCCGCTGCGCAATAAGCACTGAAAGGCCCCGTCCTGTAATAGGACGAGGCCAATTGTCTCTAAACCACCTGTTACATCATACGTCTCCACCTGTTGTGAAGGTTATATGGTTTCCCATAACGGAGGAACTCCGGCTCGGACTACTGACCTCAGGCTTTTGCCCTTGCGGCTCGGAAGTGATCTTCCGCAATTCTCTACTGGTACCGGTCTTACACCCTCACCGGCTCGCTGCAACGTTCAAAAATGCGTACTCTCTTCGTCATTGCCTTTTACTTTCGCCAATATTATATAAATGTTTGCACGGATTGTCAAGCATTTGTTCCAATCCTCACATATATCGCAAAAAAAGATTGTCTCTTCTACTCAAAAAGGATATAATAACATTCAACAAATTACACATCTTGAAAAAGAGGAGACTGCAAGCAATGAGTAAACAAAATCTGACCCTGATGACGGATCTCTATGAACTGACTATGATGCAGGGCTATTTTAAGAACAAAGATAAAAATGAAACCGTTATATTTGATGCCTTTTTCCGCAACAATCCCTGCGGAGGCGGCTACGCTATTGCAGCCGGTTTGGAGCAAGTGATCGATTATATCAAGAACCTACACTTTGCACCGGAAGATATCGATTATCTCCGTAGCCTGGGCATCTTTGAGGAAGATTTTCTGGCGTACCTTGGGGACTTTCGCTTTACCGGTGATGTATACGCGATCCCTGAGGGCTCTGTGATGTTTCCCAGAGAGCCTATGATCAAGGTGATTGCCCCTATCATGCAGGCCCAATTGGTGGAAACTGCCATCCTCAACATTCTTAACCACCAGAGCCTGATCGCTACCAAGGCCGCCCGGGTCTGCTATGCAGCCCAGGGGGACGGTATCATGGAATTTGGTCTGCGCAGAGCCCAGGGCCCGGATGCAGGCACCTACGGCGCAAGAGCTGCCATGATCGGCGGTTGCGTGGGCACCAGCAATGTGTTGGCCGGTCAACTGTTTGATGTCCCTGTCAGCGGCACACACGCCCACAGCTGGATCATGAGTTTTCCTGATGAATACACTGCCTTTAAAACCTACGCGGACATTTACCCCAGCGCCTGTATCCTGCTGGTGGACACCTATGACACTCTAAAATCCGGTGTTCCCAATGCTATCCGGGTCTTTACCGAGATGCGCCAGGCAGGTATCCCTCTGACAAAATACGGTATCCGTCTGGACAGCGGTGATCTGGCTTATCTCTCCAAGAAGGCGCGAAAGATGTTGGACGAGGCCGGATTCCCGGATGCCATCATCTCCGCCTCCAACGATTTGGATGAATACCTAATCGACAGCTTGAAAGTGCAGGGTGCAAAGATTACCTCTTGGGGGGTGGGCACCAATCTGATTACCTCCAAGGACCAACCTTCCTTCGGCGGTGTGTACAAGCTGGCCGCCATCCAGGACGAATACGGTACTTTCATTCCCAAAATTAAATTGTCGGAAAACAGCGAAAAGGTTACAAACCCGGGAAATAAAACCATCTACAGAATTTATGATAAAGAGACCGGCATGCTCAAGGCCGATCTGATCTGTCTGGTGGATGAGACCTTTGACGAACAGGAATCCCTGCTTTTATTCGACCCTGCTGAGCCTTGGAAGAAAACTCGTCTTCCCGGCGGTTCCTACACCCTCCGGGAGCTACTGGTCCCCATATTCAAAAACGGGGAGTGCTGCTACACCTCCCCCAAGGTTATGGAAATCCGCAAGATCTGCCAGCAGGAACTGGCTACTTTGTGGCCGGAGACCAAACGTCTGGTGAACCCCCACAAGGTATACGTGGACCTGTCCCAGAAACTGTATGATATGAAGATCAACCTGCTGAACCAGGTAAGTGAGCGCTAAAATCCATTGCTCAAAACAAAAGCCTTTTGTTTTCCGTCCTACGGAACCCAAAAGGCTTTTCTTCCTTACAGCATAATAGATTTTATGTACTTATTCTCACGAACAATGGACATGATCTCTTCGTTTGTAAAACCACTCTTCATCTTGCCAATGATCTTAAAGGTAATTTCTTCCTTATCCTTTTTCTGCAGCTTGATACCCTGAATGCGCATATATTTCATCATGCATTTTTGCATCTCATCGTAGGCCTCGTCATTATTCTTGATGGTAACCATCACATCCTCCAGAGAACTGCTGTCCAGATCCAGCGGCAAATGATGCAACGCAATCTGCAGAATGATGATCAGCAAAGTGGTGATCACACCCAGGAGATACATACCGGCTCCGATAGCCATTGCAATTCCTGCGGTGGCCCAGATACCCGCCGCCGTAGTCAAGCCCTTTATATAATCATTTTTCACAAAGATCACACCGGCGCCCAAAAAGCTGATGCCTGTGATAATATTAGAAGCAATACGTGACGCATCCGCATCCACTCCCACCAGTTCTCCAATGTCAAAGAAGCCGTATTTGGAAACGATCATCATCAAGGAAGCACCTATCGCAACAATAATATGCGTCCGGATACCCGCCTCCTTCTGTCTGCGGCTTCGCTCCAGTCCTATCAGTCCACCACATATCCCGGCTACCAAAATACGAAGCGCATATCCTGCCTGCTCCAAATTATTCGTCAACAGTGCCTGCCAATCACCCATGTGTATACCTCCCTTTCGTATAAAGTAATTTTATCACAAAATCATGATAATTCAATATGTAAAATGTATGTAAAATAAAATATTGACTTTATCTGTCTACTCATGGTAGACTATTATTGTGTCTACACATCGTAGACTTTCCAGTAACGGATTCCCCCAGGGACTTTTGGAAAGGATGTTATCATTATGAACGAATTAAAATTAGGTTTGATAGAAACACGTTTTGCCAATATTATTTGGAACCACGAGCCTCTCTCCTCTGGTGAACTGGCCAAACTGGCTGAGGCTGAACTTGGCTGGAAACGCACCACCACATATACCGTTTTGAAACGGTTATGTGACCGGGGTATTTTTCAGAATCTGCAAGGTACCGTCTCATCGATTCTTCCCAAAGACGAATTTTATGCCCTCCAAAGCGAGAAATTTGTGGAAGAAACTTTCCACGGCTCCTTGCCGGCCTTTTTGGCCGCCTTTGGCACACGCAAAAAATTGTCAGCCCGTGAACTGGACGAGCTGCAGCATATCATAGACGACATGAGGAGGTAGTTTCCATGAGCTGGTATTCCATTTTTCCGAAAGTGCTGTATATGAGTCTGACCGCATCCCTTATCATCTTATGTGTCCTTCTGCTCAGACTTTTACTTCACAAAGCATCCAAGATATTCTCCTATGTTGCTTGGGCTGCCGTACTTTTTCGTTTGTTATGCCCTGTGTCCTTTACCTTGGACTTTTCTCTGTTGGGATTGTTCCCTGCATCCACTGTGCCGGTTACCCTTCCCACCGCCAATATTGTTACCCCACAGATTCCTCAGATAAAACTGCCCACGGCTGTGGTGGATGATCTAATCCTCCATGAATTACCTCAGGGATCCGGGCACTCCGTCACGAATCTGCTGACAGTTCCCGCTGCCTTATTTACCTATATTTGGATGGCGGGTATCCTTGGCATGCTGATCTACAGCACAGTTTCCTATTTACGTCTTCGTAAGAATCTGACCGGCGCTATGCACCTGCGGGATAACATTTACCTGGCGGATCATATCTCTTCCCCCTTTGTGATGGGCCTGATACGTCCCCGCATTTACCTCCCTTCTTCCCTTGGGGCCGAGGAGCAATCTTATATTATCCTGCATGAACAGCACCACATCCGCCGTTTTGATCACATCACAAAATGTTTGTCCTATATTGCACTTTGCATCCACTGGTTCAACCCTTTGGTCTGGCTTGCCTTTGTACTCTCGGGAAAGGACATGGAAATGAGCTGTGATGAAGCGGTTATTCAAAAAATGGGTTCTCACATCCGCCCGGACTATTCCGCATCCCTGCTAAGTCTGGCCACCGGTCGAAGGATCATTGCCGGAATGCCCCTTGCCTTTGGAGAAGGCAATACCAAAAGCCGGATCAAAAACCTGTCAAAATGGAAACGCCCTCAAATATGGCTGTCTCTCATAGCAGCCTTGATCTGCATTTTGTTTTTGGTCGCCTGCATCTCCAATCCAGGTAAAACAGATCCTGATAACAGCGCCTTGCCCCCCTCCGACGATGCACTTACAGAACTCACCGGTGAAGCTTATGTATCCTATTCCTGCCGCTATATGACTCCGTTAAGTTCACAATTAGTCGGTGGTGATTCCGGCTGCCGATACCTTATTACCGAAGATGCCTTTACTATACAGCAACGCTCCGGAGACCATGTTACTTCCTTCCCCACAGATTGGAAGTGGCAGCCCTTCCCCTGGACCGACCAGGAATGGCGTGCGCTATACTTCTTTGGCGGCGAGCAAGAATATAACATCAGTGAATTTTACGAAGAAATGCTTTATCTGCCTCTGTCCAAAAACTACTGTCTGCTTCAAATGGACAATGAACTGTGGCTGGTGAAACTAAACAGCCACTCCAAAGCAGGAGACTACCTGTGGAGCATCTATACTCTGGTACCGGAATCCGCCATGGGAAACGCCAGGTGGGATTACATTCCCTCTCTGAGTGGCTATCCTGCGCCCCTAACCTTCCGCTTTCAGTTTGACATGCCCTACACAGAAATTTCTGCAGTCTGCGTAGACAGTTGCTTGATTGGATACGAGGAGGGCCAAAAGCTAATCTCTGACCACGCCCTTCTCTACTCCTCCGGTCAGGACCTATACTGGTCTCCATTTAGCCGAGACCACAAAATGATATCCCAGACACAAATTCACTTTACCGTCCAAACTGAAAACAACCTCTTCCAAAGCGGTACTATCTATATCACTAGGGAAGCCGGTAAAGAAACCGGTGCAACCTATACCGCCACGATTGTGGGCACTGGTTTTACCCTGTCACAGTCTGAGGATGGCTACGGTGGTGTGATCAGACTGATTCAATAACCATCAAAAGCTACGGGCCGTTGCCATTGCACCGGCCCCTTTTCATGCCTATTGCTCCATCTGACGGCCCAAAAATCCCGCCGCTGACATGATCAATTTGCGCTCTACTTCTCCCATTTTTTCTTTTCCTTCGCTCTCAAGAAGCACCACGGCTCCGATCACATCTCCTTCACATATGATGGGTGTCAATGCTTCATGCACATACTCATCGGACATCTCCTCCGAAATAGCGATGAAAGACCGTTCTCCCTTTGACGCAAGCAAGGTCTCCCGATCCTCGATCTTCTCTTCCAGCTGCTTACTGATCCCCTTGCCCAGCAGGCCTTTTGCCCCTCCGCTGACCGCGATAAATTGATCTCTGTCCGCAATCAACGCAACATGACCGGATACCTGGGCCAAACTTTCCGCATACTGCTTCGCAAAGGTAGTCATTTCTCCGATGGGAGAATACTTTTTCAAGATAATTTCCCCCTCTCTGTCTGTAAAAATCTCCAATGGATCACTTTCTCGGATGCGCAAAGTGCGGCGGATTTCCTTGGGTATTACTATTCTACCAAGATCATCTATTCTACGAACTATACCTGTTGCTTTCATATATAAATCTCCTCTTTTTACAATTTTAATGTGATATTAGTATCACACTTTTTGTAGAAATTATGAGTAGAATTTCCAATTGTTATTAAATTTTTAAATCGATATATGAAAAGGGCGATGACCTCAAAAGCCATCGCCCTAATTGAATAACTATAAGTAATTTCCGTGATAAAATAGCCTCATTGAGCCCATGTGCTGACATCAATGGAATACTCAAGTGTTCCTGGGGTGTTTTCTGCCCCAAAAGCACGTAATAATTTGGTTTGCGCATAACCGAAGTAGCTTCTTGGCGCACGCCAAATGTCCGTCTTTTCAAGAACCGTTCGATACACCGGCATCACTGTAGCCGTACCTTTTACCGAGTTCAAATCGCTAAAGG
>SVFM01000037.1 GCA_015056865.1 Lachnospiraceae bacterium | reverse complement strand
GAGTTTTGCAGCTTGGAGGATAGCCGGAGCTGGTTGGCTTTCTTGGTAGCATCTGTGTTGGCGCTCTTTTCATCATCCGTATTGAAGGCGAATTGGGTATACTGGGCTCTGCCTTCGTCGTCCTGGATGCAGACTGTGTTGCCGAAGTTGTTGAACTGGTGGATCTCCACATTGCCATTGTGGTCGGTAAATGTAGTCTGGTTGTGGGCATATACAATAGACAAAGAGCCGCCTGCAGTAGAGCCATCTGTCTCTGTGACACTTTTCACCCGATAGGGCTGCCAGTTGTAGGCAGGGGTGTTGTAGGTATAAGTCAGCTTGTAGCCCCCGGAGTCTGTGGCAGTGATTAGGGTGTTGCCAGAATAGGAGAACTGTCCGTAGCGGTTGTCCTTATCTATGATCCGATATAGATTTGAGCCCGAATAACTAAAAGTCGCATAGCTATGCTCGGTATTATTATTGCCCCGGTAGCTGATCTTTGTCAGCAAATTGTTCGCGTAGGTAAAACTGTACACCCGTCCCGCACCGTCGGTGATGGTGTGGATGAGCGGTCCGGTATCGGTAGTATATGTAATGGTGATGCTGCTGGGTGTTGCCTGGTTATTTTGCAGCTTAGTCAGTCTTCCGTGAAAGTCAAAGAAGGATTTGTTTCCGTCTTTATCTGTGATGCAGTGGGTCTCTTCGTCGCTGCCGGTATTGGTAAAGGTCAGCTCCAGGCCGTCCTCGTCTTTATAGGTGCCATACAGACCTGGGGTATCCTTGAAGAAGTAGTGGTCTGTACCGTCAGCATCTTCCCACAAATACCAGCCGCTGGCAAGATACTTCACCCTCTGGTGGTAGTTGGTTCGCCAGCCGTTGCCCAGACCGAAAAAGTTCCCGGCAGTATCGTTGGAGAGGTTGTTGTCAGCAATGTAGGTGGCATCGTTGAGGTTATATACATGCTGAATGTTTACCGGCATCCGGTTACCGCCGAAGCCGAGATCCTCCCGGATCCAGATGAGGTTGCCGGTGAAGTGATTGACATAGCCTGTGCCCGCTCTGCCGGCAGAGGAGCTGGTATAGTCCCAGTAGCTTTCCAGACCGTTGTTGTTACGGAAATAGACGGTAAGGAAGGGCTGGTAGGTATCGTCGTCGGTATAGTCTGAGGAATAGAACTGCTTGAAGTTATTCACTCCGCCATTTTCTATGGAATCCGGTGCTTTGAACATCATGCCGGTGTTTGTACCGGAATACCAGCCCTGGGCAATATCTGTGATTTCCCATGTGTAATGGCCCGCGTTCTGCACGGTCACAACGTCTTCCACCGTAGTATTGTGGGCAGGCTTGTTGCCCCACGTGATGGTAGATGAATCCCATGTGCCGGTCACCTTATGCACCTCGATGGGCGCGCTGCTGCTGGAATTGTCTATCTTGCGCAGCCGGATCTCTGCATGAATAATTACATCCGACGATGTAATGGCGGGCAGATTGTCATACTTCAGATAAAACCGGGTGATCTCGTCCTCCACATCGTTGTCCGTAGGGTCAGTATAGTAGCCTGCGTCCAGAACGCCGATGTTGGGATAAATTCTTCCGGACGCCACGGTCATATCCCGGATGTTATTGACGTTCATATCCGCAGTGATTACCGGGTCCAGGATCACAGGCCATGCCCGCTCCTCCTCTGCCAGCCACTGCTGGGGCAGCAGGTAGGTCAGCTGGTAGGAACTTCCCTTACCGGTAAGCTGTACCTGGATGTCGGTGCTGTACTGGTGGTCATTATCCATGAGGTAAGGAGCAGGCATGACCATGACTATATTCTTCTGCTCCTTATCGTAGAACAGGATCTGTCCGCTCTCCTCCAGGACAGGGATCATCTCTCCCACATGCAAGGTATACCGGTAGCCACGGAGGGAACTGTTGTAGCTCTCTATAATAATGGATTCCTTGACCTTGTTGGAAGTCAGATCGTACTGCACATGGGTATCGGTGTATACCTTGCTGTACAGCAAACGGGAATGGAGCTTATCCTGCACTGTCTCCGGATGCGTCAGCTCCTCCTTCCGGGTGGACAGCTCCTGCACCTGGGCGGCGGAGGGGGTCACCTTTCCCAGGGAGAGAGAATCGGCGCTTTTGCTCAATGCAGTTCCTGTCAGCTCTCCTGCCATGGCGAAGGACAGGGTATAGCCGTCCTTGGTGACAGATATGCTGTTGTCCCTGGTCAGCTGATTGGGGAAACGGACCTCCCACACACCGGCGGTGTTGCGGTAAGTGCCGTCGGTGTGGGCCTTGATGGTATTGTCGATGTCTGCCCACTGACCATCCTCCTCATAATGGACGGCTTCCGGGTAGACCGCTGCCATACGCAGTCCGTTGCTGAGCAGGAACTCCTTGGAATACTCTGTCCGTTTTTCCGATATTTCCTGCACAACATATGCTTCTGAGGGGGTCATGCTTTGGGTAACTTCTTCTGTTGCCTGGACTTGTTCGGTGCTTTCTTGCTGCTCGGCAGCGCTCTGCTGTAATTCCGCGGCGAAAATGCTCATGGGCAGCATGTTCGTAAGCAACACCAGCACCAAAAACAGGCTCAGTGATCTGAATAACGTCCTTTGCATTTTGCATACCTCCTTGTTGTTGTGTGTCTCTTCGGGGCGTAGAGGAAATTACGTTGGTTCCACCTTTTGATCCACCTTCCGGCAGCTACACTTATATATGTACCAATTCTTCCTTTTTGTGACATAGCCCCCTTCTAAGAAAACAGCTCACTTCACCCCCTACAATACAACGAATTCCCACACCTGCTTACGCAGCTGCATAATGACAGTAATATCAGGATTTCGATCGTCATTCCAAGAAAAGTTGAGTGATGGGGATTCCGTATCCAAACAGAATGAGAGGAGGTAACGCGCCCCAATCCTGTAAAATAAAAGTAGACACTCACAAACATTGAACTTTACCCGATGATATCTTCTATCTGTTCGACCTTATTGACCAAAAGAAGCTGATGCATTGTCTCACCACACTGATTTTCGATGATTTCGGTATGCGTGAAAACACTATGGAGGATATCGTTCGCCGTGTAGAGAACACCTTTTCCAACAAGAGATATCTCGACCGCTTAAAGGGGTCAGAGAAGAATTGGCTTGGTATGGAAGTAGCAGATGTTCTTGCCGGTATTGTAAATCATTTGTGTACATTAATGTAATTGCGATTTTCCCCTTATGCATAACCGAACCCCATTGATTTGGGAGAATTGAAGAACTGAAATGCCTGCCCGGGAGGGGCGTGGTTGGAATTGTAAACAATTCCGATCACGCCCCTCCCTTTGCCTGTTCTGTCAGGACATTTGCTAAGGCAAATTGTCCTCACAGAACCCCTTTTTAATTTCAATTTTTGCCTGCACCCACGACTGCCGATGAGATGAGTCTGGCGCAAATTACGGCACTTTTTTCCGGTCTGGGGAATTTTCTCTATGACACTTTTCAAGGTGCCATAGTTGGTATCATTTTCAGTGGAAAATTTCACACTTTTCCAGCTCCTCTAGGGCGCAAATCCAGATTTCCGTCTGCCCGATCTCACCCCAATCGGCAACGATCCCACAAGCCATATGCTCGAAGTCATCGTCATCAAAAAAGATACCTTTCAGGTTGTTGATGACCACATTGATTGCTCGGTTGGAAGTGTCCCAGACCCGTTTGTTATTGGTGCCCCGTGGCGTCCAGATCCGTATCAGCACAAAGGCCTTTTCGAAATACGGCAGACCGGTTTGGCTTTCCCGGGCAATAGCATCGTGGATCATTTTGATCCAGTGCTCCTCCACATTACTGGTCAGCTCCTTCCGCGCCGGCAACGGTTCCGGGATCGTCAGCAAAACCATTTTCTTTTCAGTCTGGGGAAGCTGAGTAACAGGTTCGTCCACAGGAGGTACGATACCCATACCGAATTGCTCCATGTCATACTGCACGGCAATCAACTGGCTACGCAAACGCAAGGTCAGCTCGTACGCCTTTTCTAACTGTGCAGGCTCAGGTGTCTTATTCTCCGGCAGCTGATCCTCAATCTTCTTCAGTGTCTTCCTTAGGTCGATATACATACATCGACACCTCCTTCATTTCTGTAACATCCGGATACATTTTTGCTACTTCCAAGTCCTCCTGATTCACACACAAAATATACCTCAGCTCTTTAATATGGGATGCAGGATCATTTTGCAAAAGATTCTTTAACCCCTTTACAGCAGAGAAGAAATACACCAACAGAAGAATATCAAAGGCGGGATTTAAAAAGTACCGCCGGGGCCAATCCTCCCAATTTCCTTCCTTAGGACGATAGGAGGGTCTTCCTTCTTCTATAGTGGTTTCAATCGTCTCTTTTTCTTCGTATATCTCTTCCAGACTTGCAGCAAGTAATGCCGGTGTGGTCAGATACACATGCTCATACTGAGCCCTTAGTTTTATAGGCGACCTGGAATATCGTACAGGTTTATCTGTCTCTGAATAATTCTCCTTCAGCAGGGTTTTCCGACCCCACATGGTCTGCCGGATGATCCGCATAGCGATTTCATTGCGCCTCCCATCCTCACAAATCATGATCATTCCGTGGGCTCTTGTGTGGAATCTAAAACCGGTGCTAAAAAATAGCGAAGCCTCCGCCCGGATCTGCCACTCCATTGTCCCATCTCCGATATCATAGACAGCATATCTCTTCCCATAGGCAAGGAGCATTCCTGCAAAACGGGTTGTGGACAGAATCCCCTTGACGATATTACGCCAGCAGGCAGAAGGGATAAAATAAGGCTCCTCCGCATCCTGTAACTCTCCAAAGACAGGAACACCGCATTTTCCAAGCCACATTGCTACCCTGGACACCTGCATAACCCGCTGCTGGGCGACCGTTCCCGTAGCTGTGGAGATTAGCGGCATCTCTTCCGGAAAAAGTGCCCTTCCTTTCTTTAGAACAGTAACTACGCCCTTTTTGTTTTTGGACAGATACTTATTCTTGGTCAAAGGACGGAAAACATAGGACAGAGCTACTTTATCCCCGGTTTTCTCAGTATCCAGAAAGCTCAGGCAGTCCTCATAGGACATAAGGTTAAACCGGATCAAATGCTGGATCAGATTTAATTGGTTTTCTTTTAATTTCATGGTGTTCCTCCTTTTATATATAAAAATCAGGTGATATGGTTGGGCAAACTGCCTATCCACATCACCTGATGTACATTCTCTCTATCTCCACAGGAAAGTCCTCACCCCTGTTTTAAGCACAATACAATGTGCCGTTTTTATAAGCGATCAGTCGCTCAGTGTAAACGCGAACATATCTCTGGTTGGTACCAATATTCGCACCGATGAAACAAAAAGGTTCTTGATCATCGGCGATGAGCTTGGACAATTGCCGGGGAGACACACCCAGGTACTTGGATGCTACATGCAGCGGCATGTGGTTAGGGTACAATTTGCGCAGCTTCTCCGCTTCCTTTGGATCCATTGCACTTCCTCCTTTCTCGTTACACCACCGTTCAAAGGAACGCATATTCTCCGGATCTTTGTAAAAACGGATGACTGCCTCCAAGAATGTGGCGCATAATAACTGTTTCTCCACACTGGGAATTAAAGTGGGTATTACCCGGACAGAACTTCCAACGGCCTCACCTCCAGACTGATTTTGTTGAATTCGATTATTTCTGAAATAACCTATTCTGCTTGCTTACGCTTTCATTATATATTTATCTGCCCTTGTTGTCAAGCAATGTCTTGACTTTTAAAATTAATTCTACAAATTCCACAATTGGCTATTGCATAACATGCTTTGATGTGCTATGATATGAGTACCACATACAAAAGGAGTTGAAAAAATATGAGTATGGAAGAAGAAAAAAAGCAGGCTTTTGAAGATTTGCCGATTGAAAAAGTGCATTACACTACTTTTGGCGAAAGACTGCGTGAAATACGGAAAGATCGGGGGTTATCGCAAACCGAGCTTGCCAGAATACTTAAAAGCTCCAAGCAGATGGTTAGTTGCTATGAGCTAAATCAGCGTTCCCCCAGAATTGAACTGGTGAAGAAGTATGCTGAGGCGCTAAATGTACCTTTGGATTATCTGCTTGGTGATACAGAGGCAGAAGCAATCTCAAGGATGTTTTGGACACGAAAAAAGAAGAAAAAGCCTTTCTATAAGATTTTTATGGACGTAACTGACGAACGGGGGTTGAATATTCCCGATACTGTGAGGGTAACCGGCTTGACGGATAGACAGGTGCGAACAATCATTACCCGGGAGATGAAGGTTGCTCCTCTGGATCTGGCATTGCAACTGTCTGAGACACTGAATGTTCCGCTGGCAGTGTGGCTGGATGAAGAAGAATACAACCCTCCCGAAGTATCTGCCGAGGCCTACGAGGTTGCCCGCGCTTATGACAGAGCAGATCTCCGGGACCAGAACATGGCCAGATTTGCATTGAAGCTGGAACTGTTAAAGGAGGTAAAAAAGTGAACGCTGTTGTTTATGCCCGTTTTTCCAGCCATAGACAGGGTG
>SVFM01000019.1 GCA_015056865.1 Lachnospiraceae bacterium | reverse complement strand
TGAGGTAGATAGGAATGGAGTGTAAGCACAGCAATGTGTTCAGCGGACATTTACTAATCGGTCGAATGCTTAACCAATAGGTTGGTTTCAATGTTGTTCAATGTTCGGTTTTGAGGGTATAATACCTATAAAAGTATAAGTTTGGCCCAGTGGCTCAGTTGGTTAGAGCGCCGCCCTGTCACGGCGGAGGTCGTCGGTTCGAGTCCGATCTGGGTCGTTGTAATTTATCATTATGGGATCTTAGCTCAGCTGGGAGAGCATCTGCCTTACAAGCAGAGGGTCATAGGTTCGAGCCCTATAGGTCCCATTTTGCGGTTTTATATGACTGCAATTTCAAGGTGCCGATGTGGCTCAATTGGCAGAGCAGCTGATTTGTAATCAGCAGGTTATCGGTTCGAGTCCGATCATCGGCTTGGACATGAAAATGTCAATTAAATATGGATGGGTTCCCGAGTGGCCAAAGGGGGCAGACTGTAAATCTGTTAGCGACGCTTTCGGTGGTTCGAATCCACCTCCATCCACTAGCATATTTTATTTAAATATGCATATTATAATTTTATATTGAATGACGCGGGGTGGAGCAGTCTGGAAGCTCGTCGGGCTCATAACCCGAAGGTCATAGGTTCAAATCCTATCCCCGCTACTACAATCCTTTTAGGGATGTTTGCCCAGATAGCTCAGATGGTAGAGCAGAGGACTGAAAATCCTCGTGTCGCTGGTTCGATTCCGGCTCTGGGCACTTTGTTTGTAAATAAATATGGGCGTGTAGCTCAGTCGGTAGAGCACTTGACTTTTAATCAAGTTGTCCGGGGTTCGAATCCCCGCACGCTCATTCTATAATAGACTATGTTTGACTTATTTCAGTCAACATAGTCTTTATTTTATTTAAAAAAAATGTTATAATAAAATGCTATTATATACAGGAGAGAAGTATGGAAATGAAAAAAACATTATGGATAATTCTTGCTTTGATCGGCATAGGAATTATTTCTGCAACGGCTTATTATTTTGGAATGGTTCAATATTATACTACATGCTTTTTGCCGGGGACTTTTATTGAAGGTCAGCGTGTAGATCAAAAAAAGTATGATGACGTAAAAATGTATTTAGAGACACTCTGGAAGGATCAATACAGTTTAACGATCGGGGATCGGGAAGAGAAAATTATGGCTGTGATCAAGGCAGAAGATTTGGATCTGACTTTCTCTGCGGAGTCTTTTATGGAAAAGGTTGTCGCGGAGCAAAATCCTTATGCCTGGCCCATTTATGTGTTCTCCGGCAAAGAGAACGCTTATGATGCTACGTATAGTTTCGCTTACAATGAAGAGAAGCTTGAGCAGGCTCTTGATGCTGCGGGACTTTTTGATGCTTCATCTGCTGAGAAACCGAAGGATGCCTACATTAGTGATTACATAGCGGAAAAAGGGCAATATGATTTGATACCGGAGCAAAATGGGGCTTTATTGGTTCAAGAAAAGAGTGTTGAAGCAATCAAAAGTGCAGTGGCAAATTTGGAGCAGCAACTAATCTTTTCTGAAGATGAGTGGTACGAGAAGGCGGAGATTACCGCAGATAACAAAGAACTTCAGAAGATTCACAAGCTGTTGAACCAAATGGTAGGAACCCAAATTACCTATGATTGGAATGGACGTGAGGAAATTTTGGACGGCAGTATCATCCATGAGTGGCTTTCTGTAGAGGATGGAGAAGTGCTTTTGGATCAGGAAAAGGTAAGGGCGTATGTGGATGAAAAGGCCAAAGCTTATGACACTTATGGAAAGAAGCGTAAGTTTGTTACTGCTAAGGGTGTGGAATTGACGTTGCCCAGTGGCGGATATGGATGGAAAACGGATCGTGAAGCTGAAACAGAGGCATTGATTCAGTTGATACAAGAAGGAACTGTTACCACTCGGGAGCCTATATTTTGGACCACGGGATATGTGAAGGGACAAAATGACATTGGGGCTTCTTATGTAGAGATCGATATGACCAATCAGCATTTATATTTGTATATAGATGGTGAGATCGTACTGGAGTCAGATTTTGTATCGGGTTCTGTTGCTGACGGTAATACGACACCACCGGGCGTATTTGGTATTACATATAAAACCAGGGATGCGGTTTTGAGAGGCAGAACTTATGTGACACCGGTAAGTTATTGGATGCCCTTTAACGGTAATATCGGAATGCATGATGCGACATGGAGGGATACCTTCGGAGGTGACATCTATCTGACAGATGGTTCCCACGGATGTATCAATTTGCCTCTGGATAAAGCGGCGGAGATATACACATATATGACAAAAAGATTTCCTGTGGTTTGCTACTATTATTGACAAGGAATGGAGATTAAGTTGGAAGAATTATACCACAAGCTGGCAGAGTACGGTCAATCAGACTATTACCCCTATCATATGCCGGGACATAAGCGCAGACCGGTGACCCAGTTGTTGGAAAGAATTGGGGATATTGATATTACAGAAATAGAAGGCTTTGATAATCTTCATCATGCAGAGGGTATATTAAAGCAGGTGCAGGAGCATGCAGCTGCAATATGCGGTGCAGAGGAAAGTTTTCTTCTGGTAGGTGGGAGCACCGCCGGGATATTGAGTGCCGTTGGTGCAACCATACCCTCCGGTGGTAAGTTGTTGATGGCCAGAGGAAGTCATAAGTCTGTTTACCACAGTGCCTATCTGGGTAAACTTCGGACGGAATATCTGTATGAAAATATACATCCTGAAATGAACTTTGCATTGGCGATTACCCCAGAGCAAGTGCAGGAGGCGTTGGCGGAACATTCGGATGCCGGTGCAGTGCTTATTGTTTCTCCTACCTACGAGGGGATGTGCTGTGATGTGGAGAAGATTGCTGAGATTGTACACCAAAAAGGAATTCCGCTCATTGTAGATGGGGCTCATGGAGCCCATTTGGGCTTTCATCCTGCATGGCCTGAGGCTGCTAGCAAATGTGGTGCAGATCTGGTTATTCAAAGTTTGCACAAGACCTTGCCGGCGCCTACCCAGACTGCTATTTTGCATGTAAATGGTAAGCTGGTGGACAGGAGTCGTTTGCAGCGTTTTCTAAGTATTTATCAGACCAGCAGCCCTTCTTATGTATTAATGGCGGGTATGGAACAGGCACTTTCCTACATGAAGAGCGAAGGTCGTCTTGCCATGCATGTTTTTTTACAAAATTGGGAAACTATGTTACAAAAGCTTCAGGCATGCAAAAATCTGCAGGTATATCCGAATTGGCAAGAGCGAGGAAATGATATTGGTAAATTGGTGATCTCTGCCCAAGGAGCAGGGATCAGCGGACAGAGACTGTATGATATTTTGCTGTCAGAGTATCATTTGCAGATGGAAATGGCCTGTGGAAGCTATGTATTAGCCATGTTTACCGTGGCGGATACAGAGGAAGGTTATGAGAGATTGACAAAAGCCCTGCTGGAAATTGACAGTAGGTTACAGCAGGAAGAAAAGAAATTAAGAAGTACTGCAGATATCCCCTTTTATCCACGGAAAAAGCTGGAATTGTGGCAAGCCTGGGACACTGGGCATATAGTACTTCCTTTGGAGGAATGTCAGGGAAAAACAGCGGCGGAATTTATTAACCTTTATCCGCCCGGAATTCCTGTAGCAGTGCCGGGAGAAGTGCTGAACTTTCAGGTTTTGAGTCAGATCAGGGCATATATACAAGAGAATTTACCTGTGCATGGATTGGTAAATGATAATGGTAAAGTCGGTATGTATGTGATGGATGAATAAACCGATAGAAAGGGTATGCATGAGAAAAACAAAGATTATTTGTACCATAGGACCGGCTAGCGAGAGCGAGCAGAGGATGCGAGAATTGATGACTGCTGGTATGAATGTAGCCAGATTTAATTTTTCTCACGGGACCCGTGAGCAGCAACTGGAAAAATATCTAAGATTGATAAAGGTTAGAAAGGAATTGAGGCTTCCGGTGGCTACCTTGTTGGATACCAGAGGGCCGGAAATACGATTAGGAAAATTTGAGGGCGGCCGGGTAGAACTGGTGGCTGGTCAGCTGTTTGAATTGACAACAGAAGAAATAGAGGGAACAAACAGTAGGGCTTCTATTACCTATAAAAATTTAAGGAATGATGTTCAAGAGGGAAGTGTCGTTCTGATTGACGATGGTCTGATCCAGATGGCGGTAGAAAAGATTCAGGGAAGTGACATCCTTTGTCGGGTCATAAACGGAGGGCCTGTTTCCGATCATAAAGGCGTGAATGTGCCAGGGGCTATCCTTTCCATGCCTTATATCAGCGATACAGACAGAGCAGATATCATTTTTGGGGCTGAACAGGGTTTTGATTTTCTGGCAGCTTCTTTTGCCAGAAGCAGGGAGGATATTCTGGAAGTCAGGAAAATCGTGGACAGCTGCGGCAGTAAGATGAAGATCATTGCCAAGATTGAGAATATGCAGGGAATTAGTAATCTGGAGGAGATTCTGGATGTTTCAGACGGTATCATGGTGGCCAGAGGAGATATGGGTGTGGAAGTGCCTATGGAGGAGGTTCCTGTGCTCCAGAAGAAGATGATCAAGATGGCGGTAGCCCAGGGGAAGCACGTGATCACTGCCACACAGATGCTGGATTCTATGATAAAGAATCCAAGACCCACAAGGGCAGAAGCCACAGATGTGGCCAATGCCATCTACGATGGTACCACAGCCATTATGTTGTCCGGGGAAACTGCCGCGGGTCATTATCCTATAGAAGCGGTCCGAACCATGGCCAGGATCGCAGAGCGCACGGAGCAGGATATTGATTATTGGGGCAGGATGCAGCGCATATCCAATGATCCTTCCAACAAGCTGGGAATTACAACCGCAATCTCTTACGCGACCTGTAGTGTGGCCATGGATGTGCAGGCTGCTGCAATCATTACCGTTACTTTGTCCGGATTTACAGCCAGAATGATTGCGAGATACAAGCCCAATTGTAAGGTGATCGGTTGTACTTTGGACGAGAAGATACACAGGCAACTGAATCTGCTTTGGGGGGTGATTCCGGTTATGATCAAGAAAGAAGAGACCACAGATGATTTGTTTGAGGAAGCAGTGTTTAAATGTAAGCAGGCAGGGTTGATTCAAAAAGGTGACACAATTGTTATAACCGCTGGGGTGCCGCTGGGAATTGCGGGGCAGACGGATATGATCCACGTGGTGGAAGTAGAATAGAGGGATAGCGAACTATGGGGAAGATTATTTATTTGATGGGGAAAAGTTCCACAGGAAAAGATACGATCTATAAAAGATTGTTGCAGAGGGAGGAATTTCAATTCCAAACCATAACACCGTATACCACCCGCCCTATTCGTGTAAAGGAAAAGGAGGGCGTGGAATATCATTTTACGGACGAGGAAGGATTTAGGGAATTGCAAAGGTCGGGCAAGCTGATAGAACAGCGGGCCTACCATACATATCATGGTCTGTGGAGATATTTTACGGTGGATGACGGACAGATTGATCTGGAACAGAACGATTATATATACATCGGTACCTTGGAGGCTTTTGAGAGTACGGTTCGGTATTATGGGAGAGAAAAACTGGTTCCGGTGTTGATTGAATTGGATGATGGGGTGCGTCTGCAGCGAGCCTTGGACAGAGAGAAAAAACAAGCTCAGCCCAGGTATGAGGAGCTGTGCAGACGATTTTTGGCGGACAGTGAGGACTTCAGTGAAGAAAAAATACAAGCGGCAGGAATCGGTGCAGGTCGTTTTTATAATGATGATCTGCAAAGCTGTTTGGATAAAATTGCGGTGTACATAAAGGAAGAATTGCAGAAATAAAGGAGGTAACCTATGGCAAGATTTCAGGATATTGTGGGTCAGGAACAGATTAAGGAACATTTACAGAATGCACTTACCATGGGTAAAATATCCCATGCATACATCATAAATGGGGAAAAATCTTCCGGCAAGGAATTCATCGCCAGAGTTTTTTCCATGGCCTTACAATGTGAACAGGAAGGAGACAGGCCTTGTCAGGAGTGCCGGCGCTGTAAGCAGGCATTAAGTGACAACCAGCCGGACATTATACGGGTAACCCATGAAAAGCCGGGAACCATAAGCGTGGATGATGTGAGAGAGCAGGTTAATGGGAACATACATATCAAGCCATACAGCAGTCCCTATAAGATATACATTATAAATGAGGCGGAAAAGATGACACCTCAGGCCCAGAATGCCCTGTTAAAAACTCTTGAGGAGCCGCCTGCTTACGCGGTGATCTTGTTGCTTACTGCAAATGTAAATTCCTTGCTACAGACGATTTTGAGCAGGTGTGTGATACTGAATATCAAGCCGGTGCAGGACGGACTGATGCGGGAGTACCTGATGCGCACCCTTCAGATACCGGATTATAAGGCGGAAGTGTGCATTGCCTTTGCCAGAGGGAATGTAGGTAAGGCCAAAATGCTGGCGTCCAGCGAAGATTTTGATACAGTCAAATCAGAAGTGTTATCCCTGATGAAGTATATCAAGGACATGGATATTTCAGAGGTGATCGCTGCCATTAAGAAGATCGGCGAATTTAAAATGGATGTGAATGATTACCTGGATATTATTTCTGTTTGGTACCGGGATGTGCTGCTCTTTAAGGCCACCAGGGATGTGAATCACCTGGTGTTTCGTGAGGAGATACAAAATATTCGAAAAGTGGCAGAGAGAACTTCCTATGAGGGTATAGAGAGTGTACTGCAGGCCCTGGAAAAGGCCAAGAACCGATTGAATGCAAATGTAAACCTTGAACTGACCATCGAATTACTGCTCCTGGAGATCAAAGATAACGGCTAAGAGTTTGGATTGGCAGAACAAGTTTTTTGTGATATACTATTTAATTATAGTAATGATTTAGTGGAGGTTGATAGATGATAAAAGTAATAGGAGTGAGGTTTCGCACCGCAGGGAAGGTGTATTTCTTTGACCCGGGGCGGTTTCAAATAAAAAAAGGCGATTATGTGATCGTAGAGACAGCCAGGGGTATTGAGTTTGGCACAGTTGTGGCAGCACCCAAGGAAGTGCCGGAGGAAAAGGTGGTGCAGCCTTTAAAGCCGGTGCTGCGTATTGCCAATGAAAAGGACCTGGAACAGGAAAATGCCAACCGGGTAAAGGAAAAAGAGGCTTATGCTATTTGTCTGGAAAAGATTCGTAAGCATGGACTGGAGATGAAACTTATCGATGCAGAATATACCTTTGATAACAACAAAGTGTTATTTTATTTTACTGCGGACGGGCGTATCGATTTCAGAGAGCTGGTAAAGGATCTGGCAGCAGTGTTTAAGACCAGAATAGAGTTACGTCAGATCGGGGTGCGGGATGAGACCAAGATTGTTGGGGGAATTGGGATCTGTGGCAGACCATTGTGTTGTCATACCCATTTATCTGAGTTTATCCCAGTGTCCATTAAGATGGCAAAAGAGCAGAATCTGTCTCTGAATCCTACGAAAATTTCCGGTGTTTGCGGCAGGTTGATGTGTTGCCTGAAGCATGAGGAGGAGACCTACGAGGAGTTGAATCGGAGATTGCCCGGAGTGGGAGATTTTGTGACGACTGATGATGGTATGAAGGGCGAAGTGCACAGTGTAAATGTACTGCGCCAGTTGGTTAAGGTAGTGGTAGATTCGGGGGATGAGAAGGAAATCCATGAGTATCGTGTAGATCAGCTGAAATTCAAGCGCAGACATGCTAAAAAGGATAAGGTGCATCTGTCTAATGAGGAAATGAAAGAGCTGGAAAAGCTGGAAAAGCAGGAAAAAATGGACAGCAAGGAAGGAAAATCAAAGCTGAATGATAATTGATTTGAAAGAAAATGAGCGGTTGGATGAACTGCAGAGAAACGGTTATCGTATCATCCAGAATACTGAAAAGTTTTGTTTCGGAATGGATGCTGTACTTTTATCCGGCTTTGCAAGGGCAAGGAAGGGGGAGCTGGTGCTGGATTTGGGAACGGGTACAGGCATCATTCCCATTCTTATGGCGGCAAAAACGGAGGCTGCTCATCTGACAGGTCTGGAGATTCAGGAGGAAAGTGCAGATATGGCCAGGCGCAGTGTGTACTTAAACGGCCTGGAGGACAGAATAGACATTGTTACCGGCGATATCAGGGAAGCAGACCAATATTTTCGGCCTGCTTCTTTTGATGTGGTTACCTGCAATCCGCCTTATATGATCGGGCAGCATGGACTACAGAATCCGGATGCACCCAAGGCGATCGCCAGACATGAGATCATGTGTACGCTTCAGGATGTGGTGTCAAAGGCAGCCAAACTGCTTAAGTCCGGTGGACACTTTTTTATGGTGCACCGTCCTTTCCGGCTGGCAGAGATCATGGTGCAGATGACAGCACATGGGTTGGAACCCAAAAGAATGCAGCTGGTGTATCCTTTTGTGGATAAGGAGCCCAATATGGTGTTGATAGAGGGGGCCCGAGGGGGCAGATCACGGATGACAGTGGAAAAGCCGTTGATCGTTTACCGGGCGCCGGGAGAGTACATGCCGGAAATCTATGATATTTATGGTTATTGAGATCCCACAGCAGACAGAGAGGAAACAGATATGGCAGGAACATTATATTTGTGCGCTACCCCTATAGGGAATTTGGGAGATATTACACCCAGAGTGTTGGACACGTTGGCTCAGGTGGATCTGATTGCAGCTGAGGATACCAGAAACAGTATCAAGCTGCTGAATCACTTTGCAATCAAGACCCCTATGACCAGTTACCATGAGTACAATAAAGTGGAAAAGGCTCATCAGCTGGTTTCCCAGTTACAGGCAGGGAAAAATATTGCCTTGATTACCGATGCAGGGACTCCTGCTATCTCTGATCCGGGAGAAGTTTTGGTGCGCATGTGTCAGGAAAATAATATCAATGTCACTTCTCTGCCGGGACCGGCGGCTTGTATCGTGGCTCTTACACTTTCCGGGCTCTGCACCAGGCGCTTTTGTTTTGAGGGGTTTTTGCCTTCGGATAAAAAGGAGAAGATGCAGGTTCTGGAGGAGTTGAAGGAAGAGACCAGGACCATGATCCTCTATGAGGCACCTCATCATCTGGCAGGTACTTTGAAGGAGCTGTTTGAGGTGCTTGGGGACCGGCGGATCACTTTATGTCGGGAATTGACCAAAAGGTTTGAAACCATTTTACCTACAACCTTGAAGGGGGCTCTGGATATATATGAACAGAAGGATCCCAGAGGAGAATATGTTCTGGTGCTGGAAGGCAAAAGCCTGGAAGAAAAAAAGCAGGAGCAGATTGTCGGTTGGGAGAGCATGTCCATTGAAGCCCATATGGAACACTATCTGGCCAAGGGGCTGGATGAAAAAAGTGCCATGAAACAGGTGGCGAAAGATCGGGGAGTAGGCAAGCGGGATATTTATAATTATCTGCATGTGGAGAAGGAGAACGGATAAAATGGCAGGGACCGGTTGTGACATGTGTGTCAATTATGTGTATGATGAGGACTATGAATGTTATACCTGTCTGGTAAATCTGGATGAGGACGAGCTGGTCCGTTTTTTGACAGACCGATTCAGTGACTGTCCTTATTTTAGATTGGATGACGAGTATGCAGTGGTAAGAAAGCAGATGTAGGGGTGTCAGGGTGAAGTATATCAAGCAGTTGTTGATCATTTTGTTCGTATCCTTTATAGCAGAAATCATGGAATATTTGATTCCCTTGCCTGTGTCAGCCAGTGTTTACGGGCTGGTCCTTATGTTGTTGGGATTGATGACAGGCATCATTCCCCTGGAAAAGGTGGAGGGAGCTGCAGATTATCTGGTGGGAATCATGACCTTGATGTTTGTGCCGCCCACGGTAGGTATCATGTCCGCAGCAGAGGAATTGAAGCAGATGGGGGTTGCACTGGTGGTGATCTCGGTGATCACTACCTTGATCGTTATGGTGGTGACGGGCAAAGTGGCACAGTTTATTTTGGATAAGAAAAAACCAAAAGGAGGTAAGGAATCATGAAGGAATTTCTGAGTGGGTCTCTCTTCTTAGGGGTAGTGTTGACGTTTGCCGCGTATGAGATAGGATTGTTGATCAAAAAGAAATTGAAACTTGCTATTTTAAATCCTCTTCTACTGGCCGCCATTATCATCATTGGTGTGTTGCTTTTGTTTGACATTGAGTATGAAACATATTCTGATGGTGCCCGATATATCAGTTATTTTCTGACACCCGCAACTGTCAGCTTGGCCATTCCCTTGTATAGGCAGCTGCATCTTTTAAAGAAATATCCGGTTGCGATCCTGGGGTCTGTGGCAGCGGGTGTACTGGCTGCTATGGCAAGTATTTTCTTGATGAGTCTGCTCTTTGGGCTGGATCATCAGCAGTATGCAACACTTTTGCCCAAGTCGATTACGACGGCCATCGGTATGGGGATATCTGAGAAATTGGGAGGTATCGTTACGTTGACTGTAGTTGCTATTATAGTGACAGGGATCACCGGCAATGTGATGGCAGAGGCTGTGCTGAAGTGGTTTCGGATCACGAATCCTGTGGCAAGGGGACTGGCCATCGGTACTTCTGCCCACGCCTTGGGAACTGCCAAAGCCATGGAACTGGGAGAGATAGAGGGTGCTATGAGCAGTCTTTCTATTGTGGTCGCGGGGATATTGACTGTTGTGACGGCTTCTTTGTTTGTAAATTTCATTTAAAAAAGTAAATATTGTAAATAGAATGACATTAAACGAATCTGCACATACTATATTCGGAACTGAAGATGCCACATTCCGGCGCTTAAAAAAGGAGGAACATCATGGCAAATATTTCCGAATTGGAATTGCAGAATTTACGCCATTTGATTGGCGGTTACGACACAACTCATTGTAAAATGCAGGAGTATGCACAGGCTGCGACCGACACTAAGGTAAAGCAGTTTTTTGAAAAAGGTGCAAAATCGGCAATGGAAAATAAGCAGCAGCTTATGAAGTTTTTGCAGTAAGGAGGTCGTAAAATGCAGATGAATGAAAAGACAATGGTAGCAGATACTTTGGCAGGAATCAACGGAGAACTGGTCAGATTTGCGGAAATGATCCCGCAGACTGAAAATAAGGAACTGAAAAATGTGTTGAAACAGTTTCGCAGTGCCTGTGAGCAGTCTCAGGAGGAGTTGTTTCAGATTGCCAGAGAGAAGTCTTACTATGTGCCTGCAGCAAAGGCAACAGAGGAAGAAGTACAACATGTAAGAAGTCTGTTCACATCTTCTGATCTGTAAGATTGGTTAAAAGAAAAAGCAAATGGGGAAACAGTTTGGGGGCTGTTTCCCCTTGCTGTTTTTTCAGAATAGTATTGTATTCCCTGAAAAAGCTAATTGACCCTTGACATATTATGAAAAGCTGAATATACTTCGAAATATAATATCATATAAAGGAGAAGGATATATGCTGGAAAAAGTAAGAGAAGTTATTGCAGAGCAGTTGGGTCTGGATGCTGTAGAAATTACGGAGGATACTTCCTTTAAGGATGATCTTGGTGCGGACTCGCTGGATCTGTTTGAGTTGATCATGGCTTTTGAAGAGGAGTACGACATGGAGATACCTACGGAGGATTTGGAGAATCTTTCAACGGTTGGTGATCTGATCGAATATATGAAGAGCATCGGAATCGATGCATAATGTAAATTTTGTATTATTCGCAGCGCAGAGGCAATATATTTAAGAAAAGGCTTTTGGAGCGCGAAGATGCTGAATTATATATGGGCAATTATGATTTTGATAGGGATACTCTACGCGGCATTTACCGGGAACATTACTTCCGTCACGGAAGCGGCTCTTGACAGTGCAGGCGAAGCGGTATCCCTTTGTATTACTATGGCAGGAATCATGGCCCTTTGGATGGGGCTTATGGAGGTTGCCGGGAAGGCTGGGCTGATCGCAAAGCTTTCTTCGGGTATTCAACCCTTTCTTTCCTTTTTGTTTCCAAAGATACCAAAAAGACATGCGGCCAGAGAATATATTGCCACCAACTTTATTGCAAATATTTTGGGGCTTGGCTGGGCCTGCACGCCTGCGGGTTTAAAGGCCATGGAGGCGTTGGCCGGGTTGGAAAAGGAGCGGGGGAATCCGGAGTATGTGAAGGATGTGGGCAAGCGCAGCGCCAGCAGTGAGATGTGTACCTTTCTGGTTATGAATATTTCTTCTCTGCAATTGATCCCGGTGAATATGATCGCTTACCGCAGTCAGTACGGCAGTGTGAATCCTACTGCTATCATCGGGCCGGCCATCGTGGCCACACTGATCAGCACGGTGGCGGCAATTCTGTTTTGTAAAGTGGCGGCGAAGAAGTGAAGGTTTGAGAAAGCGGAGGTTTTACATAACTTTCCGGTCTGGGGCATATAATGAAAGGAACGGATGGCGCAGCGGAGTGAAAAGTGAATATTCTTTCCAATATTTCCAACATCATCATACCTGCACTGATTTTTTATATTGTGGGTTATGGGCTGATCTCAAAGGTCAAGGTATACGAAGAATTTATAAATGGTGCAAAAAGCGGATTAAAGACTGTAGTACAGATCATGCCTACGTTGATCGGTTTGATGGTGGCGGTAGGGGTGCTGCGGGCATCCGGGTTTATGCAGTTTTTCGGAGGCCTTTTTGGTAACCTGACAGAGCAGGTGGGGATTCCGGCTGATGTAGTGCCCCTCTTATTGATCAAGATGTTTTCCTCTTCAGCGGCGACTGGTCTGGTGCTGGATATTTTTAAGACCCATGGTCCGGATTCCTACACGGGTATGCTGACCTCTGTATTGATGAGCTGTACAGAAACCATTTTTTATACCATGTCCGTTTATTTTTTAACAGCCAAAGTGACCAAGACCAGATGGACACTGGCAGGAGCATTGTTCAGTATGGTTATCAGTCTGATCGTAAGTGTCATAATGGCAGGCATGATGACATAGATGGGCTTGCAGGCATGTGGTGAAAGATGGTAAAATAGTAAAAACGGAGGACGAAATATGAGATACCCGAAATTTTTAGAAAAAAACGGAACCATTGGTTTTGTGGCCCCTTCCTTTGGATGTGCCATTGAGCCCTATAAAACAGGATTTATACATGCCCAGAAGAGATTTGAAAGCATGGGATATGGGCTGCAGCTGGGACCTAACTGCTATGCGGCGGAGGGAATCGGTATCAGCAATACACCGGAGAAATGTGGCAGAGAGCTGACGGAGTATTATGTGAGCGATCAAAATCATGTGCTGCTTTCCTGTGGCGGCGGGGAATTGATGTGTGAGATATTGGATCATGTGGATTTTGAAGCTGTGCGCAAGGCGCCTCCTAAGTGGTATTTGGGTTATTCAGACAACACCAATATAACCTTTTTGCTTCCTACTTTGTGTGATACTGCATCCATCTATGGTCCTTGTGCCCCCAGTTTTTATACAGAGCCATGGCATCCTTCCCAACAGGATGCGTTTGGTATCCTGACCGGGGACAAGGTAAAAGGCGGACGGATCTGTGTTGAAAATTATGATGGTTGGGAAAAAGAATCCTTAAAAGATGCGGAACATCCCTTGGTGCCCTATCATATTACGGAGCCTTTTGAGATGAAGGCTTTTGTGGGAGAGCATATGACGGATGGGCCGCTGAAGTTCGAAGGGCGGTTTTTGGGCGGCTGTGTGGATTGTTTGGTCAATCTGCTTGGGACAAGCTATGATAAGGTAAAGGAGTTTGGTGAAAGGTATGCTGACGACGGTGTGATCTGGTTCCTGGAGTGCTGCGATTTGAACGTGATGGGTATTCGCCGGGCCATGTGGCAGATGGAGCATGCGGGGTGGTTTCAGCGGGCCAAGGGATTTCTCATCGGTCGGCCCCTTTGCTATGGTCAGGAGATGTTGGGACTTGATACCTATCGTGCTGTGACCGGGATTCTTGGTAAGTATCATGTACCTATTCTAATGGACGTGGACCTGGGACATCTGCCGCCTATGATGCCTATAGTTACGGGCAGCTACGGAAAAGTTACGGCGGCGGAAAACAAGCTCAGTCTGGAGATGATATTGAAGTAGGGAATGTTTGAAGGTACGATGGTATGATAAAGGATGAAATACAAATGGTTGTGATAGGAGCGGCCCTCATTGCTTTGGTGGCCTTGATGATTGGCGTGATAGTCTTGCTGGGCAGGAGAAGACGACGGCGCTTTGCAGGGTTCGATGAGATGGATGGCAGGGATTTCGAGGTATTCTGCGCCGGCCTGCTGGAAAAGCGGGGGTTTTTGGATGTGGAGGTTACAAAGGGAAGCGGCGACTATGGCATTGATATCCTGGCAGAAAAGGACGGTGTGACCTACGCCATACAATGTAAGCATTATGCTGCCCCGGTGGGCGTAAAGGCGGTACAGGAGGCCTATGCGGGCAGGGACTATTATGACCGGATGGTTGGCGCAGTGCTGGCCAACCAATATTTTACCGCCCCTGCGGTGGAGGCGGCAAAAAAACTGAAGATTCTGCTTTGGGACAGAGGCTATCTGGAGAGTATGATGGAGGAAGAGGACAAAGGCTGAATCAGAAGGGTATTTCGCTTTGGAGGACCTGTCTTAATGTTTCAAAATCCGATGGTCCACAATCCAGAAAGAATCTATGGAACCGTAAATCAGTGTATTCTGTCTGCCACAGGCTGCGCGCCTGGGCCTGCAGGTCCAGAACCTCCAGATAACCAAGGTAGTATTTCAGATAGTTGGCGGGGGTTTCGGCTACGTAGTCGTAAATGGTTCTGGTAGTGTCAGGGTCTGAGATGCCGAAACGTCCCAGTACCTGATGGGCCTCTTCATAGGAGGCGTTGTCATAGTGAATGGATATATCCAACAGAGAATACAGGCACAGCTGCATACTGCGGCTGTGTTTTTCAATTTCCCAGGCAAGAGCCTGATCCTTCATGTGGCTTTCTTGGGCCGATTCGATGGCGTAGTCATAAGCAAGAAATTCTGCATACAGGGCCCAGCCTTCCTGATAGCCGCCGTACCACAAAAGCTGCCTGACAGGATGGGTTCCTTGCTGCAGACTTTTTTGCGCGTCGTAGACGGTCTGGTACAGATGACCGGGATAACCTTCATGGCCAAGGGTGGTGTAAAGTTCCAGACCTGCTGCGGTGGAATTTGGGTTAATGTATATCACATTGGCATCAGCATTGTCAAAGGGGGGTGTTAGATAAAAGGCCGGTGCGCAGTAAGGAGCCAGACTGCTGCTGACCTGTTTTACGGCAGCAGTAGGGGAGGAAGTGCACGGAAAGCCGGGAAAGTCCTGAGCCATACGGGCCTGCAGATCGGTCAGCATATCCTCCGGTGCCAGAATAGGAAAATCCTGATCCAATACATAACGTTGCCAGATTTCAACAGAGTCGGTGCGGGAGAGGAGCAGGTTTTGGAGGGACTGATACTCCTCTTCAAACTGGGGATAGAGCAGTTCCTTGATCTCTTGGATTGTCCTGGAGGAGCCGGTGGTGCTGCGTACCAGATAACTGTAATAGTCCTGTCCTTTCGGCAAGGTGGCCAAGCCTTTGGGTTGAGAGGTGCCCTCACCCATGAGTAAAAACAATTCATCTGCCAGTTTTTCATAGGCGGGCTGCATGACAGTGGTGAGGAGTCTGTCATTCTGTGCAATATAGGAGTCGGCTTCCTGTGCGGTCAACAGACCTGTTGTGACCAGTGTCTGTATGCGTTCTGCAAAGGTGGTCTGTAAAAAATGATTGCCCTTTTCCAGCTCCGCTTCGGATAAGATAGAGTAGCATTGCTCGATCACCTGTTGGATGGAGGTATCTGCCTGCAGCAGTCCGGCCTCTTTCTTTTCTTTTTCATAGCAGGCCAGAGAAGTAAAATATTCATCCGTCTGATCCAACAAAGCCAGGTAATCCTCCACGTCTGCTTGGCAGCGGAAGGTGTATTCCGCCAGCAGGATGGGAAGCTGGGACTGCATGCCGGAGGCAGGGGAAAGGGGCTCGTCATAATAGGCAAAATCAGCGCCTTCCAAAGACTGTTCCAAATAGTTGTACAAAAGGTGATAGGTATACAGGTTATCCGGACTTAAGTGGTCCTGGGAAATATGGCGGAGGGCTTCCAGGTCCTGCTGCAATGCTTCTGCGGCGGACAGTCTGTTCCCGGCTGAATAGCAGGGCAAACAAGGGGCATACTTAGAGATACCGTATGCTGCCGGATCAGCCACGGTATAATGCATGGACAGGGTGTTGGCTGTCATCTCAGATTGAAAGATCCGATCCGCCAGACGGGCAAATTTTACATCTTCATTGGGATGCCGCAACATAAGCAGTGTGCTGCCAAAAAGGAGAGTGAAGATGAGGGTAAAGCATAAAAATTTCTTGGAACGCAGAAGATGCATAAAAGGATCCTAGAGATTTTTTATAAACATATGATTTGTAAAAGAAAAAAATGTTACAATTTACTTATTGTAATCATGCTGTTTATACGCTAAAATGAAAGTAAAGGGCTGAATTAAAATGCGTATTCAGCCTACGCGTTTGTTTAGGTGCGCATCGCAGCGCACAGATGGGTGACAAGATGAATAATTTGGAACTGCAAAAACATGCAAATGATGTTCGCAAAGGCATTATTGCAGGCGTGCACAGCGCCAAGGCAGGACATCCCGGCGGATCTTTGTCCGCAGCCGAGGTGTTTACCTACCTTTATTTTGAGGAGATGAATATTGATCCCAAGGATCCGGAGAAGGCAGACCGAGACAGATTTGTATTGTCCAAGGGGCACACGGCTCCCGGGCTTTATGCCGCGCTGGCTCACAGAGGATTCTTTCCGGTGGAGGATCTGACCACTTTGCGTAAGCTGGGCTCTTACCTGCAGGGACATCCCAATATGCATATTCCCGGGGTGGATATGGCTTCCGGTTCCCTGGGTCAGGGTATTTCTGCAGCAGTAGGTATGGCCTTGTCGGCCAAGATGGATCAGAAGGATTTTCGTGTGTATACGCTTCTGGGAGATGGTGAGATACAGGAAGGGCAGGTTTGGGAGGCTGCTATGTTCGCAGGACACCGCAAACTGGATAATTTGTGTGTGATCGTGGACAACAATGGTCTGCAGATAGATGGAGCTGTGGATCAGGTATGTTCTCCTTACCCCATTGATAAGAAATTTGAAGCTTTTAATTTCCATGTGATCAATATTGATGCCCATGATTTTGACAGTATTCGTGCTGCCTTCAAGGAGGCACGTGAGACAAAGGGGATGCCCACAGCTATCGTGATGAAGAGCGTGAAGGGACGGGGCGTATCTTTCATGGAGAATGTGGCAGGCTGGCACGGCAAGGCGCCCAATGATGAGGAATTTGCCAAGGCCATGGCTGAGCTGGAACAAGGGGGTATGGAATAATGGCAGAGAAAAAGATTGCAACCAGAGAAAGTTACGGAAATGCTCTGAAGGAGCTTGCTGAAGAATATCCCAATCTGGTGGTGCTGGATGCGGATCTTGCAGAGGCTACCAAGACCGGTATTTTTAAGAAAGCATATCCGGAAAGACATATCGACTGCGGTATTGCAGAGTGTAATATGGTAGGCATTGCTGCCGGAATGGCAACTACCGGTAAGATTCCTTTTGTCAGTTCCTTTGCCATGTTTGCAGCGGGACGTGCTTTTGAACAGATCAGAAATTCCGTGGGATATCCCCATTTAAATGTAAAGATCGGCGCAACCCATGCGGGTATCTCCGTAGGGGAGGACGGCGCAAGTCATCAGTGTAACGAAGATCTGGCTTTGATGCGTACCATTCCCGGTATGGTGGTAATGTGTCCCTCCGATGATGTGGAGGCTCGTGCAGCTGTGCGCGCAGCCATAGAGCATCAGGGACCGGTGTATATTCGTTTTGGACGTGCAGCGGTGCCGGTGATCAATGATCACCCCGACTATAAATTTGAGATCGGTAAGGGCAGTATCGTCAGAGAGGGCAAGGATGTGACTATTGTGGCTACCGGTATCTGTGTTGACAGTGCTTTGGGGGCAGCTGAGAAGTTGGCTGCGGACGGAATTGATGCGGAAGTGATCAACATCTGCACCATTAAGCCGTTGGATGAGGAGCTGATCCTGGCAAGTGCCAAGAAGACCGGTAAAGTGATCACAGTGGAGGAACATTCCGTGATCGGTGGTCTGGGCAGCGCAGTGTGCGATTGCCTTTGCGCAAACTATCCTGTTCCCGTGAAAAAACTGGGCATGCAGGATGTGTTCGGCGAGTCCGGCAGTGCAGCAGCGCTTCTGCAGAAGTACAAATTAGATGCAGAGGGCGTGTACCAGGATGTGAAGGAGTATTTAAAGTAATACATTCAGAAGATATGGAGGGTGGTTTATGAGTACACTGAAAGAGATGAAATGGCAGTCACTGCTTACCGCAGCATTTTTTGTGATCATGGGTATCATTTTGCTGATCTATCCCGAAGCGACGGCCCAGACCCTATGTTATGTGGTGGGTGTTTGCGGCATTGTGATCGGCGTTTTTACTGTGTTGGCATATTTGTTCCGGGATATGCAGAAAAATTACTATAGAAATGATTTTGTTGTGGGTATGATGGAGCTGTTTCTGGGAGCGTTTGTATTATACAGGGCAAGCCTGATCATAGAATTGATTCCTTTCATATTGGCCATACTGGTAGTGGTCAGCGGTATCAGCAAGCTGCAAAACTGCATTGATCTGCGCCGTATGAATTGTGGCAATGGGCTGGCATTCTTTATTCTGGCAGTGATCAATATAGTTTTAGGTGTTCTGTTGGTGATCAATCCCTTTGGTGAAGGCAACCTGTTGTTCATCATGCTGGGTATCGGTCTTCTGTTCAGCGGACTTACAGATACCTTTGCCACCTTGTATATGACCAAAAAGATTAAGGATTATGTGAATACTACTCAGGCACTGGAGCAGGAGATCAAAGAAATAGAGGACAAGAAGGGGGAAGCTTGAGGATGAACATATTATCTCCCTCTATTTTATCAGCCGACTTTGCAATGCTGGGGGAGCAGGTTCGAATCATAGATGAAGCGGGGACCCAGTATATTCATATCGATGTGATGGACGGCACTTTTGTGCCGGAGATCACTTTCGGTGCCCCTATTGTCCGGGCTGCCAGGTCTGTAACGCAGAAGATGTTGGATGTGCATCTGATGATCGTAAAGCCGGAGAAGCACATAGAAGTGTTTGCCAAGGCGGGGGCGGATCTGATCACCTTTCATCTGGAGGCAACGGAGTGTGCGGAGCAGATCATTGAGGATATACATGCTAGAGGACTGAGAGCGGGAATATCCATTAAGCCGAAGACGCCGGTGGAGGAACTGGTGCCCTATCTGGATAAGGTGGACATGATTCTGATCATGACGGTGGAGCCGGGCTATGGCGGTCAGGCCTATATAGAGGATTGTACGGAGAAGATCCGGCAGACACGCCGGATGGTGGAGGCTTCCGGCAGAGACATAGACATTGAGGTGGATGGCGGGATTAAAGCCGACAATGTGCATGTGGTTCTGGAGGCTGGAGCCAATGTGGTGGTGGCCGGTTCCGCGGTGTTTAAAAATGATATTGCCGGAAATGTGAGAGAATTTCTTCGGCGAATGGCATAAAAACACCTTGCATAATTGATGGATGTATGCTATGATGAATAAACTTAATAATACTCGAAGAAGCTTTCAGGAAGAAATGACTGAAAGTGGAGAGGACTCTGGAGAATCTCTTAAGTGAGTGCCGAAGGTGCAAGGCGGAAACGCCGAATCTCTCAGGCAAAAGGATAGGGTTAGCAAAGTCTTTTTCGATTTGCGTATCTTCCAGAGTTGCTGTCATTGACAGCAACTTTTTGCGTTACATTTTTATACAGGAGGAAAATTTTATGAACGCATTTTTAGGAACTTTGGAAAAGATTGTGGAAACAATCAACACGTATTTGTCAGATTACATTCTGATTTTTTTGCTGGTGGGCACCGGTCTTTTTTACACGATCAAGACCAGATTTGTGCAGGTGCGCTGCTTTAAGGAGGGTGTAAAAAAGGTATTCGGAAACTTTAGTGTACGCGGTGGTAAGCAAAAGAGTGGTTTGTCTTCTTTCCAGGCATTGGCTACCGCTATCGCAGCACAGGTTGGTACCGGTAATATCGTAGGAGCCAGTGGTGCGATCCTGATCGGTGGTCCCGGTGCCATCTTCTGGATGTGGGTGATCGCATTCTTTGGCATGGCAACCATTTATGCCGAGGCTGTATTGGCACAGAACACCAAGATCGTCCAGGAGGACGGCAATGTATTGGGCGGACCTGTTTACTACATAAAGAAAGCTTATAAGGGCAAGTTTGGTAAGATCTTGGCAGGTTTCTTTGCGGTTGCAGCGATCTTTGCTCTTGGCTTTGTGGGTGCCATGGTACAGTCCAACTCTATCGCTTCTACTTCCAGTGCGGCTTTCCATATTCCTGCATGGGTGATCGGTCTGATCGTTGCAGCAGTGTGTGCCTTTATTTTCCTGGGCGGCGTACAGCGTATCGCTGCGGTTGCAGAGAAGATCGTTCCCTTCATGGCTCTTTTGTACATTGTACTTGGTTTGATCGTTTTAGGATTCAATTTCGAAGTAATTCCTGAGACCTTTGGTATGATTTTTAAGTATGCATTTAGACCTGATATGATTGTGAAGTCTGCTGTGGGCGGCGGTATTGGTTATGCGCTGAAGCAGGCAATCAGTCAGGGTGCAAAGCGTGGCCTGTTCTCCAATGAGGCAGGTATGGGTTCCACCCCTCATGCACATGCTATGGCGAATGTGGAGAAGCCTCATGATCAAGGTGTGGCCGCTATGATCGGTGTGTTTATTGATACCTTTATCGTTTTGACCATGACAGCGCTGGTGGTAATCTCTACCATGTATACCAAGGATGGTGTTTTGGCAAATGGTTTTACAGAGGGTATGACCATGAAGGTGGCCATGAAGGATGTAGTAATAGAAAGTGGTAACCTGGTGCAGCTTGCCATGTCCACTGTATTCGGCAGCGCGGTTGGTAATATTCTGGTTGCAGTCTGCCTGTTGTTCTTTGCCTTTACAACAATTTTGAGCTGGAACTTCTTCGGTAAACAAAACATTGAGTACCTGTTTGGCAAAAAGGCAGTGGTTCCTTATTATATCATTGCGATTGTATTTGTATTCTTGGGCTCTATCTTTAAGAACAGCCTGGTATGGGATCTGACGGATATGTTCAATAACCTGATGGTAATTCCTAACGTTATCGCCTTGATTCCTCTGTTTGCCATTGTTGCAGCAAGTGCCAAGAAACGTAAATAAAACGGCGTTGACAGGGCAAACTAAATGTGATAACCTTAGTGCAGGATAAAAGCGTGGAAGAAGAGAGTACGCATGGGATGGTTTTACAGAGAGGGACTTCATAGGTTGAGAGAGTCCGGATGCGGAACATGCGGAAAATGGCTTTGGAGCAGCGCACCGATCCGGCAGATGCCGGTTAGGCTGCGACAGGTTTCGCCTGTTATAGCGACAGGGTATCACAGGTACCCAGTGAGGTCCGTTTTGTGAAAAACGGATGAAGAGAAGTGGTAACGCGGTTAGGCCGCCTTCTTGTGCAGTGGCACGAGAGGGCGGTTTTTGACGTCCGTGAATTGAATCTTAACAGAATCAGGAGGAAATTATGAACAAGGAAAAGTATTACATCACAACAGCCATTGCCTATACATCGGGCAAACCCCATATCGGCAATAATTATGAGATCGTGCTGGCAGACAGTATTGCCCGGTTTAAAAGGGCCCAAGGGTATGATGTGTTCTTTCAGACCGGTACCGATGAGCACGGGCAGAAGATTGAACTGAAGGCAGAGGCAGCAGGAGTTACTCCCAAGATTTTCGTGGACCAGGTGGCAGCGGTTATTCAGGGACTGTGCGATCTTTTGAATATTTCTTATGATAAATTTATCCGCACCACGGACGATTATCATGAGAAGCAGGTGCAAAAGATCTTCAAGCGTTTGTATGATCAGGGAGATATTTATAAAGGGGCCTATGAGGGATTGTACTGTACACCCTGTGAGTCTTTCTGGACTGAGTCTCAGCTGGTAGAGGGCAAGTGTCCTGATTGCGGAAGAGAGGTAAAGCCTGCCAAGGAAGAAGCCTACTTCTTTAAGATGAGCAAATATGCAGATAAGCTGATAGAGCATATTAACACACATCCGGAGTTTATTCAGCCGGTATCCCGCAAAAACGAGATGATGAATAACTTCCTGTTGCCCGGTTTGCAGGATCTGTGCGTTTCCAGAACTTCCTTTAAGTGGGGAATCCCGGTGGATTTTGATGACAGACATGTGGTATATGTATGGTTGGATGCACTGACAAACTACATTACCGGTATCGGGTATGATGCAGACGGAGGCAGCACGGAGCAGTACAAGAGGATGTGGCCTGCAGACCTGCATTTGATCGGTAAGGATATTATCCGTTTCCATACCATTTATTGGCCCATCTTTTTGATGGCGTTGGGTGAGCCTTTGCCGAAGCAGGTGTTTGGACATCCTTGGCTCTTGCAAGGGGATGGAAAGATGAGCAAGTCCAAGGGCAATGTAATCTATGCAGATGATCTGGTAGATTTCTTTGGTGTGGACGCAGTGCGTTACTTTGTACTGCATGAAATGCCTTTCGAGAATGACGGTACCATCACCTGGGATCTGATGGTGGAACGCCTGAACGCAGATTTGGCAAACACCTTGGGCAATCTGGTGAACCGGACCATCTCTATGAGTAACAAGTATTTTGGCGGCGTGGTGGCCGATAAGAAAGTGGCTTTGACGGAAAATGACAGTGCGGTAGACGCTGAACTGAAGGCGGTAGCAACAGGAGCAATTGACAAAGTGGCTGCCAAGATGGAAGATCTGAGAGTGGCGGATGCATTGACTGAAATTTTTGCAGTGTTTAAGCGTTGCAATAAATATATTGATGAAACAGAACCCTGGGTACTGGCCAAGGATGAGGCCAAGGCTGACCGCCTGGCTACGGTGCTTTATAACCTGGTGGAAGGTATTACCATCGGTGCTTCCCTGTTGCAGTCCTTTATGCCTGAGACTGCAGAGCGCATTGTAAGCCAGTTGAACACAAAGGTTAGAGGATTGGATGAACTGAAAACCTTTGGTCTGTATCCCACCGGCGGGAAGGTAACGGAAAAGCCGGAGATTCTGTTTGCCAGACTGGACATGAAGGAAGTGCTGGAAAAAGCAGAGGCCATGTTTGCGGCAAGACGGGCTGAGGCGGAAGCTGCATCCATGCAGGAAGGTGCACAGCAGACCAAAGAAGAGCAGCCGACTGTGATCGATATTGAGGCCAAGCCGGAAATTGAATATGAGGATTTTGCAAAACTGCAGTTCCAGGTAGGTGAAATCATCGCCTGCGAGGCAGTGCCCAAGTCCAAAAAGCTCCTTTGCTCCCAGGTACGTATCGGCAGTCAGGTAAAGCAGATCGTTTCCGGGATCAAGGCCCATTATACCCCTGAGGAGATGGTTGGCAAAAAGGTAATGGTACTGGTAAACTTAAAGCCGGCCAAGCTGGCAGGCGTGCTTTCAGAGGGCATGCTTCTCTGCGCAGAGGATGCAGAGGGGAATTTGGCACTGATGACACCGGAGAAGGAAATGCCCGCAGGTGCGGAGATTTGTTGATGAGAAAAGAGGAATTTTATTTTGATTCCAAGGATACTGTAAGCAGAATATATGCAGTGCGCTATATGCCGGACACAGGGAATGTGTCCGGCATAGTGCAAATTATGCATGGGATGGCAGAGTACGTGGAGCGTTATGAAGCTTTTGCCGGGTATCTGACAGACAGAGGATTTGTGGTAACAGGTGAAGATCATCTGGGACATGGCAAGTCGGTGGGAGAAACAGGTACACAGGGATATTTTTGCGCCGGGGACAGTGCCTGGGTGGTGGTGGATGACAATCATAGCTTGAGAGAACTTACCCAGAAGCTTTATCCGGGAGTACCGTATTACATCCTGGGACATAGCATGGGTTCTTTTATTTTGAGAAATTATTTAAATTGCTACAGCGAAGGAATCCATGGGGTGATCATTATGGGCACGGGTTCTCAGCCTGGGTGGCTGCTACAGATTTCTAAGGCAGTGGCTGCAGTCCAAAGGCTGTTTCTGGGAGAGAAGCACGTCAGTCACTTTCTGGATAAAGCAGCCTTTGGAGCTTACAATAAGCGGATCGAAAGTCCCAAGACCAAATTTGACTGGCTCAGCCGGGATCAAAAGAAGGTGGCACAGTATATTGCTGATCCCGATTGCGGATTTGTTTTTACAGTAAATGGTTTCCGGACCCTGTTTGAACTGATCAGGAGGTGTCAGAGCACGGAAGCTTTTAATCGGATTCCTGGGCAACTGCCGATTCTTGTGGTTTCCGGTCAGGAAGATCCGGTGGGAGGATATGGAAAGGGAACAGAGCAGGTTGCCGAGAGGTTGAGGGGGGCAGGCTTGCAGGATGTTACCCTGAAATTATATCCCGGTTGCCGACATGAGCTGCTCAATGAGATCGAACGGGAACAGATCATGGAAGATATTTATTGTTGGCTCCTTGAAAAAAAGAAAGCTGAATAAAAATGCTTCAATTATATACACTATCCTTATAAGAAATTGTTTTCGGGTGTTTCGGAAGTGAAAGTATCGTAGTGCAGGGCCCGGGAGAGCGTCTTAGGCACGTTTTCACTCCCGAAAGACGCCTTTATTGAATGGGTGACAAATTAAGCTGGATGGAGTGATCAGGGCTGAAAGGACAGCGTAAGGCTCTTGAAAAACGCCGGTACTTGATTTTTTCAAGCAGATATGCGCAGGAAAAATCTTAGTACCGCTGCGTTTTTCACGAAGCGAAAGCGTGCCTGAGTCGCCCTCTCAGCCCCAGTCACCCCAGTCAACTTAATTTTCCAGACATTTTTAATAAAAAGAGGTATAAGGATATGAAGATCGCATTTTACGGAACAAAACCTTATGATAAGAAATGGTTTGAGCCTTTGGCCAAGGATTATGGCTTTGAGATTCGTTTTATAGAGCTGCCTTGTAACAGGGATACCATAGGATTGGCGAAAGGATACGATGCCATCTGCATTTTTGTCAATGATTATGTGGATGCCCAGATGATTGATGAGCTTTATGAGATGAAGGTCAAGGGAATTTTACTGCGCAGCGCCGGTTTTAATCATGTGGATGTAAAGGCGGCGGAAGGCAAAGTTGCTGTTTTGCGGGTGCCCAGTTATTCGCCGGAGGCGGTGGCGGAGTTTGCCATGGCTCTGCTATTGACGGTAAACCGCAAGACTCACAAGGCGTATAACAGAACCAGAGATTTTAATATGAGTCTTAATGGTTTGATGGGAATGGATTTGAATCACAAGACGGCCGGTGTCATCGGTACAGGCAAGATCGGCCAGGCTATGATTCATATATTGGAAGGATTTCAGATGCATGTGTTGGCCTATGACCCTCACCCAAGCAAAGGGCTGGAGGTAGAGTATGTGTCTCTGGAGGAGCTGATGCGCAGGTCAGACGTGATCTCTTTGCATTGTCCTCTTACAGCTCAAACCAAGCATATGATAAACAAAGAAACCATTGGGCGGATGAAGGACGGGGTCTATCTGATCAATACATCCCGAGGCGGATTGATTGACACGGACAGCCTGATAGAGGGGCTTTTGGAGAAAAAGTTTGCCGGTGTGGGTCTGGATGTTTACGAGGAAGAAGAAGGGATTTTTTATGAAGATTGCTCCGGTGAGATCGTAACAGACGAAAAATTAGCCCGGCTGATGACCTTTCCCAATGTACTTGTGTCTTCTCATATGGGATTTTTTACGGAGGATGCCATGCAGGCGATTGCAGTAGAGACATTGGAAAATGCCTATGCCCTGGAAAATGGGTTGCCTTTGATCAATCAAGTAGGGATTTGTGCAGTAAAGGAATAAATTCTTGTAATACGCAGCAAAATTTGCTATACTTTATTATCAGAGTGCAAACAGAGAAAAGAGGACGAAAGCGTGACAGGCACACTGAAGTTTCCGTACAAAATACAATGGATACAACCGGAACAATGGGATGAAACAATCAAGATGATCTGGCGCACTTTCATGAAATTTGAGGCGGCAGATTATTCAGAGCGGGGTATTCAGAATTTTGATGCTTTTTTGAATGATGGAGAGCTTTATGAGTGGTATTTACAGGGGAAGTATCGGATGCTGGTTGCCATGGATGGTGATCGGGTGATCGGAGAAATCTCTGTAAGGAGCGGGAATTTTATTTCTCTTTTATTTGTGGAAGAAGACTACCATCGTCAGGGGATCGGCAGGGAGTTGATCCGGCAGATGGGTAAGTATTTGAAGCACCAGCGGAAGGAAAGTTATATGACGGTCAATGCCGCACCCTATGCGGTGGACTTTTATAAAAAGCTCGGTTTCCGCATTGTCAGACCGGAGGAGGAGATTGCCGGGATCAGAGTGACGGCGATGGAAAAGCTTCTGTAGGTTTGCAGGGGTTGGAGATGGATGGACGCAACAATAACAAAAGAATAAAGGAGAGTGTTTTTTATGGGTAAATTTTTTGATCTGGATAGTCCGGTGATGAGGTTTCTGACCAGGTTGGCGGATCTGATGATCCTGAACATTGCAACATTGGTGTGTTGCCTGCCTGTGATCACCATTGGGCCGGCTTTGACGGCAGCCAGCTATGTGGCTATGAAGATAAAAAGAAGAGAAGAGTCGTACATATTGAGGGATTTCTGGAAGTCCTTTAAGATGAATTTTAAACAGTCAACCATTATCTGGCTGATCATGATGGTGCTTTTGTTGGTGTTTGCGGGAGATATCGTGATCTTGTTCTATATCCCCGAGGTGAAGATCCATATTGTGATCCAGATCATTGTGGTGATGGCAGGGATTTTGGTGATCACAGAGCTGATGTGGGTGTTTGGTGTGCTTGCAAAGTTTGATAACAGCGTGAAGAACACGATGAAGAATGCGTTGCTTCTGGGGATATCACATCCCCTCAAGACGATCCTGATCGCTCTTGCAACGGCAGTTATGTTTTTTATATTTCTTTACCTTCCTCATCTGTTTCCGATCCTGTTGCTTTTTGGTTTTTCCTTCCCGATATACTTTGGTGCCGGAAGGTTGAACAAGGTATTTCAGAAACTGGAAGATGAATATACAGAGATCATAGAAGAGCTGATTGCAGAAGAACAGGAAGAGAAGCTTATGGATGACAAGTTCCTGACTGCATTGGAAAAGGGTGAGGACGGGCAGAATGCACAGAAAAAGTAGTGAAAATTATTCAAATTGCATAAAGACTGAAAAAATGTCACAATCATTCTAAAAAACTTTGTGGAATAGTGGTATAGCGAAAAAAGGCTTTTTTCGTTATACTACTTTTATGTTAAATCTTAAGTTACATATGTAAGAAAGGAGCCCTAAAATGGCAAAAGTATCATTAAAAAATATTACCAAGGTTTACCCCAATGGATTTGAAGCTGTTAAAGACTTCAATCTTGAGATCGCAGACAAAGAGTTTATCATCTTCGTAGGACCTTCAGGTTGTGGTAAGACAACTACCCTTCGTATGATCGCAGGTCTGGAAGAGATCTCCGCTGGTGAGCTGATTATCGGTGATAAAGTTTGTAACGATGTAGAACCTAAGGACAGAGATATCGCGATGGTATTCCAGAACTACGCTCTGTATCCTCATATGACAGTATATGATAACATGGCATTCGGTCTGAAACTGAGAAAAGTACCGAAGGCTGAGATTGATAAAGTAGTAAAAGATGCTGCTAAGATCCTTGACCTGACTCCCCTGCTTGACAGAAAGCCCAGAGCTCTGTCCGGTGGTCAGAGACAGCGTGTAGCGATGGGTCGTGCAATCGTTCGTGATCCTAAGGTATTCCTGATGGATGAGCCTCTTTCCAACCTGGATGCTAAGTTGCGTGTACAGATGCGTATTGAGATCGCAAAACTGCATCAGAGACTGGGTGCAACCATCATCTACGTTACACATGACCAGGTAGAGGCTATGACTCTGGGTGACAGAATCGTTGTTATGAAAGACGGCGTTATCCAGCAGGTTGATACTCCTCAGAACCTGTATGAGAGACCTCAGAACCTGTTCGTAGCAGGATTTATCGGAGCTCCTCAGATGAACTTCCTGGATGCTACTGTTGAGGTTAAGGGTGATTCCGCTAGCCTGATCGTTAACGGCACACCTATCGTACTGCCTCCTGCAAAGGCTAAGAAGCTGATCGACGGCGGCTATAACGGAAAAGTTGTTACATTGGGTATCCGTCCTGAGAATATCAGCGATTCCGAAATGGTTATCGCAGCATCCCAGAGCGTATTCGAAGTTCCCGTTAGAGTATACGAGCTGCTCGGTGCAGAAGTTTACCTGTACATGGATCTGGGCGAGGCATCTATCACTGCAAGAGTTAACTCTCGCACAAATGCAAGACCTGGCGACACCATCAAGGTTGCTTTCGAAGTTGAAAGAATTCATGTATTTGACAAAGAGACAGAGCAGGTTATCACAAACTAATCTAATGCAGAGATTGGGGGGATGTGTATGCATCCCCCTATTTTTTACACAGGGAAATTGTGCGGTCACGTTGGAAGGAGTAGAATTATAAGATGATTTCAAGCCAAATCATTCAGAACAGTCTTGATGAATTAAAAGCGATCACGAAAGTGGATTTATGCGTGTATGACTTGAGTGGACAAAGTGTGGCAAGTACAGCCGAGATGGAGATCGGGCCAAGCCTGATCCAGTCCTTTGCCGGATCACCTGCAGACAGCCAGGTAATAGGTCCTCATCATCTGCTGAAAATTTTAGACAATGGTGAGCTTTTATACGTGTTGATTGCCAGGGGCTACAGCGAAGATGCTTACATGGTGGGTAAGATTGCAGTGTGCCAGCTTCAGAACCTTATCATTGCGTATAAGGAAAGGTATGACAGGAATAACTTTTTCCAAAATCTGATATTGGACAATTTGCTGTTAGTGGATATTTATAATCGTGCTAAAAAACTGCACATTGAACCGGTTGCCAAGCGTACAGTGTTTCTGATAGAGGTAAAACAGAATAATGACGGTATTGCTATGGAACTGCTTAAGAGCATGTTCTCCAGTCAGATGGGAGACTATGTTACGGCAGTGGATGAGAACAATGTGATCCTTGTCAAGTCTTTGGAAGAAGAGAGCAGTCACGAGTATCTGGAGCAGGTGGCCCGTACTATTGTGGATATGATGAATACGGAGGCAATGCTGAACGTAAGGGTGGCTTTTGGTACGGTGGTGGAAGAACTGAAAGATGTTTCCAAGTCTTACAAAGAGGCTAAAATGGCTCTGGATGTGGGCAAGATCTTTTATGTGGAGCAGAAGGTGCTGGCATTTACTACCTTGGGTATCGGAAGACTGATCTATCAGCTGCCGCCGAATCTTTGCCGCATTTTTATCCAAGAGATTTTTGGTGATGGGATACCGGAGGAAGTAGATGATGAAATGTTGATGACTGTCAATAAGTTCTTTGAGAACAGTTTGAATGTATCTGAAACTTCCAGACAGTTGTATGTGCACAGAAATACTTTGGTGTACCGCATCGAAAAGCTGCAAAAATGCACCGGTCTGGATGTAAGAGTATTTGATGATGCCCTTACCTTTAAGATCGCGTTAATGGTAGTCAATTACTTGGATTACCTTGATTCCATTAATTATTAAAAGTCTGTGGAATATTAGTGGACATCCCCTGAATACATTTATGGTAGGAGGCAGAGATACTGCCGGCGCATAAGTGGATTTGGGGGTATTTTTATGGGCTTTTATGAGCGAAAGATCAGGTATTTGGATTATCTGGAGTATGAAAATAAGATAAAAAATGCAGGATTTGTAAAAACCGAAGTGAGCAATGAGAACTGTAAGTTTCAGATTATGATAAAAGGGCTATATCCCACCGATACGTTGCAGGGAGATGTCTATCTGTTCGGTGGTGGAAAGGCATATAAGGTAGAAACGCTCTCGCTTCGCTTCGGGACAAGCAGCTACATATCCACATGGGATGCCTGCAATTTATGCGGTAGTGGAATTTCCTATGAAAAATGGGATGGTATAGAGATCCGGTTGTCTGAACACAGGGTGCTGCGCAATATCTGGAGAGAAGCCGGGGAAGAACCCATGGAAGCGCTGGAGGAAGCGGATGAAATCCTGGTAAGTATGCCGGAACTCAAAGAGGCCGCTCCCGCTCTGGGAGAAATCGTAGCGGAGAATCTGGCGGAAGGCCCGGAAACTGTCCCGGATAAGGAGGAGCCGGTGGAAAGTGTGGATAGAACAACCCGGTTTCAGTCTCTGTATGAGGACAAATGGACCCAGCTTACCCAGCATTACCGGACCATCCATCCATTTGGGGATGAAAGGTCCTACTTGTCCATTAAGCCGGAAGATTTTATTATTTTACAGGGACAGTATCAAAAGTTGGTGGGCAACAGTTTTTTGCTGCATGGTTATTATAATTATGGACATGTGCTTCTGGAAAGGCAGGAAAAAGATGGGCACTGCAGTTATTATTTGGGGGTGCCGGGGATTTATCATGAGCGGGAAAAGCAGGTGGCCGGATTGTTTGGATTTGAGGGTTTTGAAGGAGCGGCGAGTCCTTATGCGGAGGGAAGTTTCGGATACTATATGCTTCCGGTGGAAATATGATATGATTGGAACAGGCAGGAGCGAAAGCTCTTGTCTGTTCCATTATATCCCTTCACAGTTGAAATCCGGGATAAAGCTTTCCAGGCAGGTTTCCCCTTCCTGAATGAAGCCATTTTCCACGCCTAGAGAAATGGCGTAGTCCACCACTTCATCATATTCCACATCTGTCAGGGTGCGATTGAGTTCAGGGTATTCGTGGGTGAGAACCGGGGTGTATTGATTCATCAAACTGATAAAAATATGGTCGCCGAAAGTGCGGTAGAGATATTCCACAACCTTTTTGGAATCTTCTGTGGATCCTGGCAAAATCAGATGGCGAACGATCATACCTCGTTGCATCAGGCCGGAAGCGTCAAAAACGGGATCTCCAACCTGCCGATACATTTCCTGCAATGCCTTACAGGTCACGTCAAAATAATCCGGCGCATTCGAATAGCGCAGGCCCAGTTCGGAGGATACATATTTGCAGTCAGGCAGATAAATATCGATCAAACCATCCAGCAGCTGCAGGGTGGTTGTTTTTTCGTAGCCGGAGGTGTTGTATACAATGGGAAGATGCAGACCATCCTTTTTGGCCTGAACCAGGGCATCCGCAATCAGGGGCACGAAATGTGTGGGAGTCACCAGATTGATATTGTTGGCGCCTTTTTGCTGTAATTCCAGAAAGATTTCCGCCAGCCGGTTTACAGAGATTTGCTTGCCGGTGCGGCCCAGAGCAATGTTGTGATTCTGGCAATAGATGCAGCGCAGTGTACAACCGCTGAAAAAGACGGTTCCGGAGCCACCGCCTTCTGAGAGGCAGGGTTCTTCCCAATGATGCAGGGAGGCTCTGGCGGCAGTTATGACAGCAGGCTGGCCGCAATAACCCGTTTGACCGTGCGCGCGGTCAGCACCACACTGTCTGGGACAGAGAATACAGTGCTCCAAAAGGGATGAAACCATGGTTTTTCTCTCCTTTTCAATTTCTTTTCTGCAAATCAAAAAAGTCGCCTTGTGCCCTGGGGAGGATACTTCTGCGCGTTACCCCTGCAGCCAACTGAACTCAGGCACCCTTACGGCACATGGAAGATTCCGTTTAGTGCTGCTTTGTTCCCAACCTGACACGGTTCACAGATTTCCATTGCGTAAGACCCGGGCTTTAACGCCACTTACAGGGGCCGGCCACAGAAGCATCCGCCCGAAGGCACATATGCGACTTATTAAGTGTATCGGTTTTCGGTTTTTTTGTCAAGAGCAATCTGATTTATTGCGAATCCGCAGCTCCCGAAAAAAGTCTTTTAGGATGGTACTGCACTCCTCCTCCAGAACGCCTTTAGTGGTCTCTACCTGGTGGTTAAACTGGGGCATATCCAGGAGATTCAGGATGGAACCGGCGCAGCCGGCCTTGGGATTCATACAGCCCATGACCACCCGGGGGATACGGGCCTGCACGATGGCTCCGGAGCACATCTGGCAGGGTTCCAGTGTGACATACAGAGTACAGTCCTCCAGACGCCAGTCCCCTATTTTCTTACTGGCCTTATTGATGGCAATGATCTCGGCGTGAGACAGGGTGTTTTTGTCTGTTTTGCGCCGATTGTAGCCTCTGCCGATGATCTTATCCTGATAAACGATGACGCAGCCGATGGGTACTTCACCCAGGCTTAGGGCCTTCTGAGCCTGTTTCAGCGCCGATTTCATATATTTCTCATCTATTGATATTGCCATAAAAGTCTCCTTTATCCCTGAAAAAATACTTATTGCATGCCGAGAAATAAATCAGTATACTATCCATATACTCGGTATTATACCTGCATGGATCCATTTCGTCAAATAAAGATAGATTGTACAAATACAACGGGTGATTGTGCAAAGAAATTTGTGGGGGTGTGACTTATACTTTTAAAGACACTGCAGGAGCCGACATCGTTATATCAGATGGGAGATTATCATGCAGATTTACGGACTGAATAAGACAACTTTGCTGGATTATCCGGAGCATGTGGCGGCTACTATTTTTACAGGGGGCTGCAATTTTTGTTGCCCTTTTTGTCAAAACAGAGATTTGGTGCTCCATCCGGGGGAACAGCCGGTTCTTCCACAGGAGGAAGTGCTTGGCTTTTTAAAGAAGCGCCGGGGCATCTTGTCCGGTGTGTGCATTACCGGGGGAGAGCCTACGCTGCAGAAGGATTTGGGGGAGTTTATTGCCCGGATAAAGGACCTGGGATATCTGGTCAAATTGGATACCAATGGTTATAAGCCACAGGTATTGAAACAGCTGCTTACAGCAAATTTGTTGGATTATGTGGCTATGGATATCAAGTCTTCTTTGCCCAGGTATGGTGTTTTGGCTGGGGTGGAGAATGTTGACACTGGTGTCATAAAAGAGAGCGTGAATTTGCTAAAGAATAGTGGTATTCCTTATGAATACCGCACAACTGTGGTGCGAGAGCTGCACAGCAGGGAAGATTTTGAGCAGATTGGAGAATGGCTGGCAGGCAGTCCGGCTTATTTCCTTCAGGCCTACAGGGAGAATGAGGGTGTGATCTGCCCGGGATTTAGCACTTGTACCAGGGAAGAGATGGAAGAATATGCAGATATCCTCAGAAAGACCATCAAAAGGGTAGACATCAGGGGGATGGAGTAGAGATGAAAGGAAATAAGGCTTTTTACAGAATGGTTCTGGCGGTGGCGGTGCCGATCCTGATTCAAAACGGCATTACTAATTTTGTAAGTTTGCTGGATAATATCATGGTCGGGCGCGTGGGCACGGAACAGATGTCCGGTGTAGCCATTGTGAATCAATTGATGTTTGTATTTAATGTCAGTATCTTTGGTGCAGTGTCCGGTGCCGGTATTTTTGGTGCACAGTTTTGGGGCAGCGGTCGCCATGAGGGGGTGCGCCATACTTTTCGTTTTAAGTGGATCGCAACCATTCTTTTGGTGATACTTGCGGGACTTTTATTTTTCTTTGCGGGGGAGAAACTGATCCTTTTATATCTTCATGGAGAGGAGAATGCGCTTTCTCTGGAAGCTACTTTGGGATATGCCAAACAATATTTAAGCGTGATGCTTTGGGGATTGCTTCCCTTTGGCGTGAATCAGGTGTATGCCAGCACACTGCGGGAGTGCGGTGAGACCAAAGTCCCTATGTTGGCGGGAATCTCAGCGGTGCTGGTCAATATGTGTCTGAATTACCTATTGATCTTTGGTAAGTTTGGTTTTCCTGCGCTTGGCGTAGTGGGTGCAGCTGTTGCCACAGTGATTTCCAGATATGTGGAAGTGGCCATTGTGATCCTATGGACCCACAGGAATCAGGCAAAGCATCCCTATATTCAGGGTGTATACAGGAGCATGCATATACCCGGCAGTCTGGTAAAAAAGATACTGATCAAAGGCGCGCCCCTTACTTTGAATGAGGTGATGTGGTCTGTGGGAATGGCTATGCTCATGCAATGTTATTCCATGCGTGGCCTGGATGCGGTGGCAGGCCTGAACATCGCTTCCACCATATCCAATGTGTTTAATGTGGTCTATCTGGCTATGGGCAGCTCGGTTGCAATTATTATCGGGCAGCTTTTGGGGGCCGGAAAGATGGAGGAGGCAAGGGAGACGAATACCAGACTCCTTTCCTTTACCGTGTGTATCTGCACGGCGGTGGGAGTGGTGCTGGGACTGGTATCGCCCCTGTTTCCGCTGTTTTATAATACTACGGATGAGGTGCGAGGTCTTGCAGCCAGTCTGATTCGTGTCGTGGCACTCTTCATGCCTATGCACGCTTTTATTCATGCTTCGTACTTTACCTTGCGTTCCGGGGGAAGGACTGTGATCACCTTCTTGTTTGACAGTGTGTTCATATGGGCCTTCAGTCTTCCGGTGGTGTTTGTTCTCAGTCGTTTCAGTACGCTGCCGATCATTCCACTCTATTTCACAGGCCAGTTCCTGGAAATTGTGAAATGTGTGATCGGATTTATATTAGTCAAAAAAGGAGTATGGATCCAAAATATTGTCAGTGAGGAGAAAACAGTATGTTAAAGAGAAAGAATATCAAATGTGATCTGTGCGTGATCGGAGGGGGGATGGCTGGCCTGGCAGCAGCAATCTCCGCAGCACGTGAAGGTTTGCAGGTGGTTCTGATGCATGAACGGCCTGTACTGGGAGGCAATGCGTCTTCCGAGATCCGCATGTGGGTTTGCGGGGCCAGAGGTGAGAACAACCGGGAGACCGGTATCATGGAAGAGATCGCTCTGGAAAATCTGTATCGCAACCCGACCAAGAGCTACCCCATATGGGACACTGTGCTCTATGATTTTGTGAGAAGAGAAAAGAATATTACTTTGCTCCTGAACTGCACCTGCATGGATGCGGAGGTGGAAAAAGGAGAGTATGCATACGGCAGGGATACTCGCATCAAGTCTGTCACGGGTTATCAGATGACCACCCAGTGTTTTTATGATGTGGAGGCCTTGTTTTACTGTGACAGCTCCGGAGACAGTATTCTGGCACCTCTGTGCGGCGCAGAGTTTCGGATTGGCCGGGAGGCCAAGGCAGAGTTCGGGGAGGATACGGTAACCGAAACCGCGGACAGTATGACCATGGGTATGTCCTGCATGGTATTTGGCCGGGAAACCAATGAAGAGATCAAGTTTATCCCACCCACATGGAGCACACCGCTGACAGAAAAGGATTTTGAAAACCGTAATCCGGATATCTATAAGGATACAGAGAACTTTTGGTATCTGGAGCTGGGCGGAAACAGAAATACCATCGATGATACGGAGGAACTTAGGGATGATTTGTTGGCCTTGGCAGTGGGTACCTGGGATTATGTGAAAAATTCAGGAAAGATCGATGCTGGGAAGTGGGATGTGGATTTCCTTGGCTTTCTGCCTGGCAAGCGGGAATCCCGCAGAATGTGTGGAGAGTACATGATCACCCAGCGGGATATTTCTGACGGCCGGGTATTTGAGGATGAGATCGCTTATGGCGGCTGGCCGCTGGACGATCATTTCCCCGGGGGATTTTACCACCGTGGGGTGCCCAATACTTATTTTGAGACGCCGGCCCCTTACTCCATCCCCTACCGTGCATTGTATTCCAAGAATGTGGAGAACCTGTTCTTTGCAGGAAGAAATATCAGTATGACACATATGGCTATGAGCAGTATCCGTGTCATGGCCACCTGCGGGCTGCTTGGCGAAGCGGTGGGCAAGGCAGCAGCCATTGCAGTTCATCAGAACATAGCTCCCCATGATGTATACTTGGGCAAAGTAAAGGAACTGCAGGAACTACTGATGAAGGAGGATTGTTTCCTGCCTTCCAGAACCAGGGAAATCTCTTCCGTGTGCAGCCATGCCCTGTTGACGGGAGCTACAGGCGTAATCCGAAACGGTCAGGACAGAGCACATGAGATCTATCAGACCGATGAGGAGAGTTGCTCCTGCAAGGTATCCGCGGGTACCCAAATCAGCTATGCTTTTCCGAGGACCAAAGTGTCTGGGGCCCACATTGTATTTTGCAGTGACTTAAACCGTAACACACTGACCGGGTCTGTGTGCGAGCGGACACATTCCACTCGGGCCAATCACAAACTGAGCGATCCTCAGCTGACAATGCCGGCTACCCTTTGCAGGGAATTTAAATTGATCGGAGAGTGCGCGGGGGATAAGGTCGAGCTTATGCATGTGACGGACAACCGCAAGCGCTGCTACCATGTGGATATTGACCGGGATCTGGATAGGCTGACATTGGTGCCTCTTGGCAGCTGGGGTGAGGATCAGAACATCCCTGTGATCTCATTTGACTTTTGCTGATAAAATTAAGCCCCGTCCATTTCAGCCGGAAAATGGACGGGGTGATTTTATGCGCGGAGACGGTGGGATTCGAACCCACGTGCCCCGGAGGGCAAACGCATTTCGAGTGCGCCCCGTTATGACCGCTTCGATACGTCTCCGAATAAAGTTCTTTTGTAAGTATACCATACTTTTGGGGATTTGCAAGGGATGACAATAAAATCTGATTGCAAATTCCTTATAAAACGGGTAATATTGAAATAGAATGTATTTTTAGGAAAATAAGGAGGAAGTCATATGAGAAGAATCGGTATACTGACCAGCGGCGGAGATTGTCAGGCGCTTAACGCAGCCATGAGAGGTGTAGTCAAAACCTTGGTGCACAGCGGTGAGGCGTTGGAGATCTACGGTTTTCTGGACGGATATAAGGGATTGATCTACGGGAATTTCCGCATGCTGACGGGAGCGGATTTTTCCGGTATCCTGACGGTGGGCGGCACCATACTGGGGACTTCCAGGACTCCTTTTAAGACCATACGTGAACCGGATGAGAATGGCCTGGACAAGGTGGAGGCCATGAAGCACAATTATTATAAGCTGAAGCTGGACTGCCTGGTGATCTTAGGCGGCAATGGTACCCACAAGACAGCCAATCTGCTGCGGGAAGAAGGGCTGAACGTGGTGACCCTTCCTAAGACAATTGACAATGACCTGTGGGGCACAGATATGACCTTTGGCTTTCAGAGTGCAGTGGATATTGCCACCAATGCCATTGATTGTATCCATACCACAGCAGCTTCACATGGTCGGGTATTTATTGTAGAAGTGATGGGACACAAGGTTGGCTGGCTGACTCTCAATGCGGGCATGGCCGGAGGGGCAGACATTATTCTGCTGCCGGAGATCCCCTATGATCTGGACAAGGTTGTGGCAGCCATCGAGGAACGCAACAGACGTGGTAGCCGTTTTACCATTATTGCAGTGGCAGAGGGTGCGATTTCCAAGGAAGATGCTAAGCTGTCCAAGAAAGAATATAAAGAAAAGTTAAAAAAGCGTACCTCCCCTTCCGTGGCTTACGAGATTGCTGAGGAAATCCAGAAAAAGACCGGCCGGGAAGTGCGGGTAACCGTGCCCGGTCATGTGCAAAGAGGGGGCAGCCCTTGCCCTTATGACAGAGTGTTTGCCAGCAGACTGGGTTCTGAGGCAGGCAAGCTGATCTTAAACGGTGAGTATGGATTTATGGTTGGATATAAGAACAGAGAGATCGTCAAGGTGCCTTTGGAGGAAGTTGCGGGCAAGCTGAAGATGGTTTCGCCGGATGCTGCCATTGTGCAGGAAGCCAAACTTTTGGGTATCTGTTTCGGTGATTGATATGTGAAACAGACCTGCATGGAGGTTACCTATGTCTTACACAGCACTTTATCGAAAGTTCCGCCCCGACAATTTTTCGGATGTGAAGGGGCAGGATCATATTGTTACAACATTAAGAAATCAGCTCCGGGCTGGTCGTATTGGACATGCCTATCTTTTCACAGGGACCCGTGGAACAGGTAAGACTTCGGTTGCCAAGATTTTTGCCAGGGCGGTAAATTGTGAGAACCCGGTGGAGGAAGGACCTTGCGGGGAGTGTCCGATCTGCCGTGCCATCGCATCGGGAGCCAGCATGAATGTGATTGAGATCGACGCGGCTTCCAACAACGGCGTGGACAATATCCGCGAGATCGTGGACGAGGTCTCTTATTCTCCTGCGGAGGGCAAATATAAGGTTTATATCATTGACGAGGTTCATATGCTTTCCATAGGAGCCTTTAATGCACTGCTTAAGACTCTGGAAGAGCCGCCTTCTTATGTGATTTTTATCCTTGCCACCACGGAGGTGCATAAGATACCGATCACCATTTTGTCCAGGTGTCAGAGGTATGATTTTAAGCGGATCAGTATAGATACCATTACGGCCAGACTGAGGGCGCTGATGGATCAGGAGCAGGTGCAGATCGAGGATAGGGCGCTGCGATATATTGCGAAGATAGCGGACGGTTCCATGCGGGATGCCTTGAGCCTGTTGGATCAGTGTATTGCCTTCCATTTAGGTAGTGAGCTGACGTATGACAAGGTGTTGGATGTGCTGGGCGCGGTGGACACGGAGGTGTTTGGCAGGCTGTTTCGCAGTGTGGTGGAGCGAAATGTGCTGGGATGCATTGAACTCTTGGAAGAGATTGTCATGCAGGGCCGAGAACTGACACAGTTTGTCACCGACTTTACCTGGTATCTGCGTAATCTGATGCTGGTAAAGTCATCAGATGAAATTACGGATGTGATCGATGTGTCCACGGAGAATCTGGCGCGACTGAGGGAAGAGGCCCAGATGGCACCTATAGATGGAATTTTGCGATACATCAGAATTTTCTCCGAATTGTCGGGTCAGGTGCGTTATGCCACCCAGAAACGTGTCATGATCGAGATGGCACTGATAAAATTATGTAAGCCTGCCATGGAGACTTCGGGGGATGCTCTTTTGGAGCGTATCCGGGAAGTGGAGGAGAAGGTAGAACGGGGTGTGACCATACTGGCTCCGGAATATGAGGACAGAGCAGCAGGCCAGCCTCAGGTGGGCATAAAGGAAAAACCCCCGATTCCCAAGGCGATCCCTGAGGATGTGCAGGAGATCGTGTCCAAGTGGGCCGCTATCGCAGGCAGCGCAGAGAATCCCATGAAGATGTATTTAAAGTCGGCCAAGCTTAGTCTGGGCGGTGATAATCGTCTCATGGTGGTGCTGGAGGATGGGCTTGCCTCAGATTATTTTTTACATGGCACCGGGAACAAGGAGCAGTTGGAGCGTTTGATCACCGATTTTATCGGTAAGGAAGTGGAAGTGAATATTCAGGCTGTGAGCAGTGAACGGGAATTTGAAGATTCCTATGTGGATCTGTCCCAGTTGATTCATATGGATATTGAAGAGGAAGAGTTTTAGAAAGCAGGAGGGAATGACAATGGCTAAGAGAGGTGGATTTCCCGGTGGAGCAATGCCGGGAAACATGAGCAATCTTATGAAACAGGCGCAGAGAATGCAGCGCCAGATGGAGGAGAGCCAGAAGGAGCTGGAGACCAAGGAATTTACAGCGGCAGCAGGCGGCGGTGCGGTGGAAGTGACCCTTTCCGGCAAAAAAGAAGTGCTGCGCGTGAAATTGAGTGAGGAAGTGGTGGATCCGGAGGATATCGAGATGCTGCAGGATTTGATCGTGGCGGCAACCAATGAGACTATGCGCCAGGTGGACGAGGCCAATGCGGCTATGATGAATAAGATGACCGGCGGTCTTGGCGGAGGATTTCCTTTCTGATGGAACTGTACAGTGGCCACATCAATAAGTTAATAGAGGAACTTTCGGCGCTTCCGGGTATCGGCAACAAGTCAGCCCAGAGGCTGGCCTTTCATTTGATCGACATGCCGGAGGATAAGGTAAAGCGTCTGGCAGGGACCATCCTGGACGCCAAGCAAAATATCAGATACTGCAGCAGATGTTATACGCTGACCGATCGGGAAACCTGTCCCATTTGCGCCAATCAGGGGCGCAATCATAAGCTGATCATGGTAGTAGAAAACTCCAGAGATCTGGCAGCCTACGAAAAAACCGGCAGATATGAAGGGGTGTACCATGTATTGCACGGAGCCATTTCGCCTATGCTGGGCATCGGCCCCAGTGACATCAAGCTGAAAGAACTGTTACAGCGTCTGAAGGAGGATGTGGAGGAGGTGATCATTGCCACCAATTCCAGTCTGGAAGGAGAGACCACTGCTATGTACATCAGTAAGCTGATCAAACCGCTGGGAGTGAAGGTGACAAGAATTGCCAGTGGTGTACCGGTAGGCGGTGATCTGGAGTATATTGATGAAGTAACATTGCTGCGAGCGTTGGATGGACGTATTGAACTTTAGACAAGGAGAATTTATGAGCGTAGACACAAAAACATTCGGTGTGATGCCGGATGGCAGGGTAATTACAAAATATGTGCTTCAAAATACCAATGGATTGTGTGCGGAAGTGATCGATTTCGGGGCCGTTTTGGTAAGTCTTAAGGTGCCGGATGACAAGGGTGACATAGCGGATGTGGTTCTGGGCTATGATACGCTGGAGGAATATCTGGAAAATCCGGACTTCTTCGGCGCTACCGTGGGGCCTAATGCGAATCGCATCGGTGGTGCGGCCTTTGTTTTGGATGGACAGCGTTGTGAACTGGATCCCAATGACAACGGCAATAATCTGCACAGCCATAAGCAAAAGGGATTTCATAAGCGGATTTGGAATGCCCGATGCGGTGACAACAGCGTCACATTTTTCATGGAGGATGGGGACGGCAGTCTGGGATTTCCTGGTAACCGTAAAATATCGGTGACCTACACCTTGAATGAGAAGAATCAGCTGATTCTGGAATATCATGGGGTCAGTGACCGCAATACGATCTTTAATATGACCAATCACAGTTATTTTAATCTAAAGGGTCATGGTGTGGGCAGTATTGAGGATCATTTGATGCATATCAAGGCTTCTCATTATACACCCACCTCGCCCGAGTTGATCCCTACGGGGGAGATTGCACCGGTGGCAGAAACCCCAATGGATTTTACAGTGCCACATACCATTGGAGAGCGCATCGATGATGGTTTTGAGCCGCTGAAAGTGGCAGGCGGCTATGATCATAACTGGGTGCTGGACAACTGGAACGGCTCTCTGCAACAGTTTGCGGAGGTGTCTGCAGCAGGCAGGACAATGAAGGTGTATACCACTTTGCCTGGGGTGCAGTTTTACGCAGGTAATATGCTTCCGGCCACATCCGGTAAAGGTGGAATGACCTACGGCAGGCGTGGGGCTTTTTGTCTGGAGACACAGTTTTTCCCTGATACAGCCAATAAGCCTGGTTTCCCCAGCGCGGTGTTTGGCCCAGGAAGGGAGTATAAGTCAACTACCATCTACGAGTTTTTGTAATAAAATAAGGTGAATGAAACGGGTGCGCCCCAAGTCTTGAAATGACTTGAGGTACACCCGTTTATGATTAGCTCTGTATCAGATCCATCAGATATTTACCGCAGGCATAGGAGAGCTTAATGTACGTGCCTGTCACTTCCGGGAGATCGCTGCCGTTGAGTTCGCAGCAGATGGATCCATCGTATTTGATTTCCTTCAAAACAGCTGCCAGCTTTTCACAGTCCACTGTTCCGAAAGCCGGAGGCATCATATGATCGTCATATCTACCATCGTTTGAGGCTATGTGTGTAGTCTTCAGTCTGTGACCTATCTGCCGGATGGCTTCAAATTGATCGTCACAATGCATATTCAAGTTGGCGTGTCCTGTATCCCAACAGATTCCCAGATAGGGATTGCCATCAAAGGCATCCACAAGATCAATCAATTCCCGATAATCGGATGAGAAAAAGCGATTTTTGGGAGCGTCCTGCCAAGTGGGAATATTTTCCACTGCGATTCCCACACCGTACTTTTCAGCAGCTTTTAAGATAGGGGCAGTATATTTTATGTTTTCCTCTAAATTGAGCTTCCTGTCATCGACTGCATCAAAACAGGTTCTTGGGTGGAATACACCCCAGGGAGCATCTAAAATTGCCGTCGCGATCACGGAGCGTTCTATCAGTCTGTCGGTCTCCGGATCGGTGACAGAAGCACCCAGCAGAAGAGGATAGCCTTGCAGATGGGTTTGGGAAACGGTTAAGCCGATGGAGTCCAGTATCCCTTTCAACTCTTTGATCTTTGCCTCGAAATCCTCAGAGAGCAGGATGCTTTTATCGTTAAATTCTATGGTGATATCTGAAAAACCTGCTGCTTTTACCAGCTCAAATTCGGTGATGTTGGGTATGTGATTTTTGTGACCCCAGTGATTGGTGGAAAGAATCATGCTTTATCAATCCTTTCTTTGATAGATTTCATGCAGTCATAGGCATGAGTGTAGTAGGCCTTGGCAATCTCGGGAACCTTTGCGGGTTTGGCATCCAGAATTAAAGAGCCTGTATAGTTCATTTCTTTTGCTGCAGCCGCAAAGGCACTCCAGTCTACGTCGCCCTTAGAGGGAAGGAGATGGGAATCGTAGCGAATCCAGTTGTTGCTCAATTCGATCAGTTGAATCCGCGTCCCTAATTGTTTCATGTGGCCAAATTCGTCCTCGTTTAGAAGCATATGGGCATGGCCCACATCCCAACATACGCCAACACCGGTGGAATGGAAGGAATCAATGAACTCCGCAAATTCTTCGGGCTTTGAAGAAAAATATCTTCGCTCCGGAAAGTCCGGAAAAACAGGCATGTTTTCAAAAAGCAGCTTGGCTCCGTGTTCCTGGGCCTGCTCCAGTATAGGAAAAAAATCTTCCTTGTTCTGTTTGGCACTGACCTCTCTTGAAAAATTCTGATCCATGGAGGAGCGAGGATGGACAGTGAAGGCAGGTGCACCGATTTTCAGCGCAGCTTGCACGGAACGAGCGATCAACTCCTCGGTTTCCTCGTATTTTACAGAACACCCAATATCCAGAGGATAGTGGTGTAAGTGAGCAGAGGAAAGGCCTATGCCTGTGGCTTGGATCGCTTTCCGAAGCGCCTGAACCTTTTGGGGCCATTTGTCTTCGGCAAGCCATGGACATTTCTGAAATTCAATACCAACGTGGGTAAATCCGCAAGCTTTTAACAGTTCAAAAAATCGGATGTCTTTTTCTAAGTCACCTTGAGGTGCTATGTTGATGGATAGCATGAAATATCCCTCCTTTCTTTGCCCCGATTATAACACGGCCACCTGCGTAACTCCATCAAATTTTGAAAGTTCGTCAAAATTTGAAAGACTATCAGGTTGACGTTGCTTTTTGAACAGGGAATGCTATAATTGGCTTATCAAAAACCATAAGTGGGAGGTGCAAGTAATGAATAGATCGATCACCATTGAGGCGTTTAACGACATAGAGCGCTTCAAAAAAGAGCTTGGTTGGGTAAAGGACGCCGGTTTCCGGACGGTGGGGCTTCTGATGTGGACGAACACCTGTGCAAGGGAGGATATAGCAGATTATATGAAGGCCATCAAGGAGGAACTGGACCGTCAAGGCATGAGGTGTATGCAAACGCATCTTCCCTGTTACAGCTTTTTTCAATCCAGCGAAACTACGGATGAATTCATGGATCGTGCCATAGACAATGGAGTGAAGGCGGCGGCTATGGTGGGAGCAGATTGGGCGGTTTATCATCCCAGGACAGCTGTCAGCTCGGGATACGATTGGAGACTTTCCTTTGAACACAACAAGGAAGCATTAAAGCCCCTTTTAGAGACTGCTGAGAAATGGGGGACAGGCGTTGCGGTGGAAAACATTCCTATTTTCCCTGATTGTCCCAGACATAGATGGTACTCTTCGGATCCGGATGATCTGTGCGAGATCGTTGATTACTTTGAGAGTGATAGGATTGGAATCTGTTGGGACACAGGTCACGCAAACCTGATGAGTTTTGATCAGCCCAAGGTAATCAGGCAGCTGGGAAAGAGGATCAAGGCAACCCATATCTCCAGTAATTATAAGGAGCAGGATTGGCACCTGCCTCCGCTGTTTGGTTATATTGATATGCAAAAGATCATGGAGGCCCTGCGGGATACAGGGTATGACCGTGACCTGAATTTGGAGTTGACAAATGTGATCGAAAGAGCGAGAGCCAATTATTATCGGCTGTGTTTTGATTCTGCTACTATTTTGCAGGAAATGTTCCAAGGTACCTATGAGGGATAAGAGGAGACCGCTGATGGGAAAGTCAGCGGTCCTTTTGTCCCTTTTTGTCACTGAAAAAATAAGAAGCAGGGACAATATTTTCCAAAAAGTGCGCTGCAAATAAGATATACTGAAGGCAAAATGAAACAGCCGGGGGTGAACGCATGGATCTACCAAAAAATATTGTACAGATAGGCAAGCCGGATAAGCTTCACAAGATCTTTGTGGAGGATTATGTCATTTCGTATATCAAACAGGTCAACCGGACTTCTCAGGGGCAGCTTAAGGGAATTGCTCTTTATGGGCAAAAATATGTGGAAGAAAATGTAAGATATTATTTTTTGTATGGTGCCTCAGTGGTCCCGGGACTGGAAGGCCGCGGGCAGTATTTGTCGGAACTGGAACGTGAAAGTATAGAGCAGGTACAGCAGGAGTTTTTTGAATCTTATCAGTTTCTGGCGTGGTGCAGCTTAAACGGAGAGTTGCCGGATGGATTTTATCTCATGGAGCAGGGAAAAGGACTGCGGATAGACGGTTATGCCACATTCTTTGAAAAAAATGACTGCATGTTGAATTTCCTGGTGACATCCGGAAATCAGGAACGAGAAGGTGTACATACCAGTCCCGAAAAGGAAGAACAGCCTGCAAGTAAGCGGGACAAAGCTTTTTCCCAAAGGGGTTCCGGGTGGGAAGCAGGACGTTTGACCGCCGGGGGAGATCTGGAACATAGATTATCGGAGCGGAGCAAGAAGCTGGAGGCCGCCAGAGGGCTGAGTAAAAAACAGGTTTCGGTAAAATATACTGAGAAGAAGCCAATCAAGTGGCGCACAGTGTGGGTTGGTGCGGTGGTGCTTCTCTGCGTGATAGGGATTGCGACCCTGGGTGATGAAGAAAAAAGAAAAGAATTGCAGGTGGCTGCCAGGCAAGTGATCGAGAGTTTGAGTGAACAGAAACTGCCGGATCAGGAAAGAGAGGGGCTTAAGGAGAGTGTACCGATTGTGGAAGACACAAATTCTGAACCGGAAGCATCCCCGGAGAGCGCATCTCTTCCGGATGCTTCTACCCAAGAGAGCACACAGACACCGGAGAGCACCGGGGAAAGTGTTGCACCATCCACGGAACCATCCGCAGAGCCATCTATAGAGCCCTCCCAGGAGCCGGAAGAGCAGGAGCCGGTGCAGACGGTTACTTATGTGATCCAAAAAGGGGATACTTTGCTGGAACTTTGCAGGGAGCGGTATGGATCGGAGGCCATTATGCAGGAAATTTGTGAGCTGAATGGCATAGAGAACGCAGACCATATAAAGATTGGACAAATCATTTTACTTCCGAAGTAAAATTTGTTATACTAAAGTACGGACAAAGTTACTGCATGAGGAAGAGTATGGCAAATATTAGAAATTTCAACAGGGAAAAAGAAAAAAGACAAATATCCTACACGGAAAAGCTACATAGACATAAAATGTCATTTGTGTACCGTGTGGTTTTGGCATTGGTGATCGTGTGTGCGTTGGTGGCAGCAGGTTATATTTACTATCGGAACCACAAGTATGAGTCCTATGATGTATTGTCCTCCCAGGAAAGTGTAGAGGTGGTGGGGACTACGGCAGTGCGTTTGGGGAACCATGCTGTGGTATACAGCAAAGATGGTGCACACTGCTTGGGTTCGGGGGGAAAGGTCAAATGGAATCAGACCTATGAGATGCAGAGCCCTATGGTTGCCGTATGTGAAAATGTGGTGGCCATCGCCGATTACAACGGGCGCAGGATCTATCTTTACAACGATGCTGAAAAGTTAGGTGAGGTAAATACTACTATGCCCATCCGATCTATCTGTGTTTCTGCATCAGGTGTTGTAGCGGCTGTCCTTGACGATTCGGATATCACATGGATCCGGGCTTTCGATACCAATGGTGAAACGCTGGTAGATTTTAAGACATCTATGAAAAATTACGGGTATCCTTTTGCAGTCAGTCTTTCGCCAAACAGTATCCTTTGTGGGGTGTCTTATATGTACATGGACATGGGAGAGGTGAAATCCAGCATTGGTTTTTACAACTTTGGCGAAGTGGGTCAGAACCAGGTGGACAATTTTGTGGGCGGATATGACTACGCGGATACTTTGGTGCCATACGTGCAGTTTATGAGTGATAACACAGCTTTTGCGGTAGGGGACGACAGACTGGTCTTTTACAGAGGCGGCCAAAAGCCGGAGAATGTGGCCAATATCCTTTTCGCAGAGGAATTACAGGCTGTGTACCATAATGAAGAGTATGTTGGTCTGGTGTTTCTAAGCGGCAGCGGAAAACGACTGGATGTTTACAATGCGTCGGGTGAAAAGGTCATCAGCCACCCATTCGATATGGACCATACAGATATTTTATTTGATAAAGATCGATATTTAATATATAATGAAAGAGAACTTTACATCGGAACCATGGACGGCATTGAAAAGTACAACGGTATTTTTGAAAAATCGGTGAAATTGCTTGTGCCCACCGGAAAATCGTACCAGTATACAGTTATCACAAAGGATTCGATTGATGTGATCAGGATGAGATAAGGGGAAAATTATGAATTGGCTTTTGATTGTTTTAGCACTGATCTTAATTTGGAGAATAGTGGAAGGCTTTAAACATGGGATGGTAAAGGAAATTGTTTCTTTTGTATCCCTGTTGGTAGTCAGCATATTGATCGCACTGATTGGTACAGCTGTTACAAGCTATTTTAAAAAGGATATTACCAGTCTGATAGTAGCAGTTATTCTGTTGGTGGCGGTGGCCATCATACATAGGCTTTTGAGCCTGATTTTCTTTTCTGCGAAGGTTGTGGCAAAGCTGCCGGTTGTACATTCCTTTGATAAGCTGTTGGGTGTGGTTATCGGTGTGCTTGAAACAATACTGATGATCTGGACAGTATACATACTGCTGATCAACGTAGATACCGGACATATCGGTCAGGAGATCTTGAGATACGTACAGGACAGCAAGATACTTTCCTTCTTGTATGCGAACAATTATCTGGCCCAGTTACTGAGTATTATAAGTGATAAGATTTCAGTTCTTCCTATTGATATACTACAGTAAAAGTGATGAAAGACAGCCTGTGGCGTAATAGCTGCAGGCTGTAATTCTTTGCTTTAAAATTATAAAAAAATATTGACAAGTTATCAAAGTGGTGATATTATAAAATTCCACCGCGCGAAAAACATGAAAGTGCGGCGGAAATCATGTAAAAACCTGTTGACAAAGGTTAGGCAACGTGATATGATGAACGAGTTGCGGCCGAGAGGTCAGCAGAGCACCTTGACAAATAAACAGCAATGCAACCCTGAAAATTCTTAATGAATTATTCAGAACAAAACAAACCAAAGTATCAAGCAATTGATGCAGGTAAATCAACGGACAAATGCCAGAGAGCATATTGATCGGGAGAACACTTTAAATGAGAGTTCGATCCTGGCTCAGGATGAACGCTGGCGGCGTGCTTAACACATGCAAGTCGAACGGAGTTAAGATGAAACCTAGTGATTTTTAACTTAGTGGCGGACGGGTG
>SVFM01000004.1 GCA_015056865.1 Lachnospiraceae bacterium | reverse complement strand
CTCGTCTGAACAATTCTTCAAATCCAGGTTCTACCAACTTTAACGTTGCTCTTTTGGTTTCCCGGTAATTAATCATTCGATTTCTTTTTCCCAAGTCCAGAAGCTGGTTTTGCCAATATTCAAATTTTTTATCTAAAAGTGCTTCACTCATATCAATTATCTCCCGTCCTTGTTAATGTCTGCTATTTGAACAACATCCCCGATATCACATTGTAGGACATCACATATTTTTTCAATAACCGTCAAAGTCACAGGTTCATTATTTGTCATTTTCGCCATAGTTCCTTTACTAATCTGAGCCTTATTACACAAATCTCCCTTATTCATATTTTTATCAATTAATATTTTCCACATATTATTATAAGAAATTGCCATGACACACCTCATTCTCTTTCTTTACATGTTTTTCAAAACAAATCTTAGCTGTAAGCATATTTCCAATGCAACAACTAGTATTTAGCATATCATATATGGTCTATTTTTTCAAACCAAAAGCACATTTTTTTGCACGATGAATTGCAACGCGAGAATCCCATTCAATTTATCCACTATGAAATAATGATATCATGTATATTTATTTATAGGTCGCCATTCTGGCGACATTTCAGTCCATTATCTGCATTTGATTAATATCAATATCCTATAATATTCAATAACGAAACATTATGTAAAAAGGCACCCTTGCGGATGCCTATTCCATCTTTTTGTCACAAATGATCCTTCAACGCTTTAAGCCTTGTTGTCACATCGATATTATTTTTAGAGGTCCAATCTAAAAACCACTGTTTTTCAGACTCGCAATATGGATCTTTCAAAAAACGCTTAACAAATTTTATAAGTTGACTTTTGAAAGACCAATTCAAATTTGATACATTGTTTACAGTATTAAAATCTTTTATCGTCTGGCTTGCGTTTGTTATTCCTAACAGATATCGCAATATCAGTATGTCAGCAAAATTGAATGGTTTAATATCATATTCGAGCTGCAAAAGGGACATGTACGGGCCTCCCTGCTTGATATCATCCGTTACTAAAGAGTATGCTCCTATGGTTTGCGCCAACGACATAGCATAAACTTCCCCCAAATCGCCTGTCCCATATAATAAACGATTTTCTTTCACATTAATTTGAAACATCTTGTAAACACTCTGTTCTTTTAATTTGTCGTCCGTATAAAGTTCTATTTTACCTGCAGTTATATCTGCATCTACCTCTGGAATGATGGATTCCCCGTGATTTCCCAATTCAATATCTCTAATTTGTTCATAAATAAATACGCCCTCTGTAAAGATTTCGAATAGTACATTTTGTAAATTTGCCCGATAAAGATGAATTATTATGTTTGTGTCTAAAGAGGCCTTCAATCTTCCAGTCCTCCTATTAAAACATCTAAATCACCATCTTCATCTTCACTTTTTTCAACCAATTTATCACTGATATCTTCTACTGTAAGATGATAATAGCTCAGAACTCTTTCCAGCGTTTCCAACGGAATGGCTTTATGATTATAATTATAAATCACATACTCAATATATTCATATGGAATTTCAATTTCTTTGCCGGCTTCATTTAAGCGGCTATTACCGCCAACACTTCTCAGCAAATTACCGACACGAATTTGATTGCGCTGATTATCTAACCTTATTCTTTCCAAATAGTTAATTTTATTAAGGTTTTCTAATCGATTCAAAGCCATTTCAAAGCTTACATTAAATTCAGACATTATCCTTGCAATATCCATTGCAGACAAAGCATTTTCCTTAAAATCTACAATTTCCAAATCAAGAAATTTATCCACTTCATCTTCCGGCATCAACAAACAAGAAGCAAAATAATTAGCTTCCAATTCCTTCTCATCAGTACTTCGTCCAGAAATTGTAATTGTGTCATCAACAAATGGCTCCGAATTTTCCATGTGTAATACTATATGACCAATCTCATGGGCAAGTGTAAAAATTTCCCTAGCCAATCGGTTACATGTATTCGTAAATATAACTGTATCACTGTCTTTCTTTATCACAAAACCAAGATCGGCATTATCTCCTAAAGGATATCTCAATAATTTATATCCGAGTCGCCCACAATCCATGAATAAATCGATAATACCATAACGACCAACTTTACATTTTTCCCGGAATGCATAGGCCTGTTTCCGGATTTCTTTCTTTCTGCTTTCTTGCATCATGCTCTCCTTTAAACAACATTATTTCGCTGTAATTTTGCATGTAAATGCTTATTGGCATAAAACAGATCAAGCATATCGATTATTTTTTCTGAAGATACTTTTTCAATCCCTGCTCTGTATTCCATTACTGGTGCATCATCCAATACCCTTGTAATATCCCCTACTTGCACACCCAAAACTTTTGCAATTTTAGAAAGAATTTCAAGAGTAATGTTGTTAGATCCACCTTCAATTCTGGCGTATTTCTGTCTACTGATTCCAATTTGATCAGCCATTTGTTCTTGTGTCATACCATTGGCAGTTCTTAATGACTTAATACGACTTCCCAATAATTCATTCATAATTATTCCTCCGTATCTACATTTTTATTTTACCACTCAAATTTTAAAACGTCAATATTTCTGTTTTGTTTTTATAACATTATATCATATAAGTGTTATATTATTGCAACATTTAATCCATATTTGTAATATTGATATTAGAATTATTCCTCACACTTCTCCCGTTTTTCTAATATACATTTAATATATCAGAAAATTGCCATTTGTATTTCAGAAAATTTAACTTCCTGGCTTGCTTCAACAGACTGATTAACCTCTACGTCCTTATCGCATCCGGTTAAACAACCAACAGCCATGGTCATTGCCATTACTACGGCCATACATTTAATTAACATTCTTTTCTTCATATAACTAACCTCCTATGATGTGGCACATCTATTTTTATAATTGATGTGTATTTATATTTAAGTCATTGGTTTTGTTGACTTCTAATACTATTATGACAGAGACGGAATTGCGAAGAATGCATGAAAAATGAACGTCGATAAGGTATATCAAAGCTTGCTTATATTCCCTTTAAGCCCTTTTTACCATCATCACATTTCCTCCAATATTATATATCTGCAGTTTAACCTTGTCAATCCAAAGGCTAATATCAATCATCCTACAGGTGCTTAAATATAGTCCCTAAGAGCAATATAATAAACAAAAGGTTAAAGGAGTAACTACCATGGAAACCAATGAATTAATTGCTCTCGGCTTACGTATCAGCACTCGCCGCAAACAGTTACATATGACCCAAGAGACCCTGGCTGAAAAGATGAACGTCTCCATCCAGATGATCAGTAATCTGGAACGCGGTGTAAAATGCCCTAAAATAACTAACATCATTAAACTAAGTGAAATTCTGCAAACCAGCACTGATTACTTACTCACCGGCAACGACTATGCATCCAATGCTGTAACAGCGAATCGCATTTCTCAACTATCTGATCACGAAAAAGATATAGTCAATGCACTCATCGATTTTTGCCTACTCACAGACAAATCTAAAACATAATCTATGTACTCAAGCACAGCGCCTCATCACGCACTGTGCTTTTTTCAATGATATAATAACTATTCTTCCCATAAGTCCCCTACATAGACTTTTCCCTCACGCGCCATTATATCAATCCTCATTTGCGCATTCTGAATCGCGTCCATCACGAACAGTTCTTCCATATCGTACAGATACCGTTGCGTTTTATCGCCTTTCCCATCTGTGACTGCCAGATAAACCAGTATTCCTTCTGGCGCACGCTTACACGAACAACACCCCATCTCTACCTTTTTTACTTCCATTTTCTTTGTTCCATCAATTGTAATTGTCATGCCTACATGACCTCCTTCATTATTTTCTACCAATATGCAGGATTGTAAAATTTATGGGAATTTTTGCATAAAAAAAGCCTTGGGTAGTGTCCCAAAGCTTTCTTACTTACATTTGATTCTATAATTTTCTCCTTTCCAATCAAAAGCCAGCCTTACTTCATTTCAGAATAGCTTCAATTTTTTCAATGCTTCGGAGCAAATAAGGTAGGTCCAAAATCAATGCCCTAACAATATCCGCTGGAGCACCAGACCGTTCTACGACCTTTTCAACCAGTTCCTCATACGTCAATCCTTCTTGCCGCTCGGCCCCGGTAGCTTTGAACTCATCCGCTATAGCATTAATTGCAACCAGTACAGATTGAACTACTGCCGCATCAACAGTTATCAGCTTACCTGTTTCGTCTCGTTTTTGGAGTTTCATCTGTATCTGCATTATTCTCCGTCTCCCAGCAACTGCAAGTCTCTTTCTATAGTTTCTCGTATCCCCCGCAGAACACACTGTGGGTTGCCGGCTATCAACAACGCGTCAAGATTCTTTTTTATAGCCTGTAAATCCTTTGTAATTTGCTCCTGAACATGATCTCTTTGTTCATTATACAATTCCAGTTTCATCACACCACGATCGTATACACCATATTTTTTGTCCTCCTCTATCAGCTCCTGCAATTCTTTTCCTGCCACAATTTTCCTGCTGGATTCTGAAATAATTTCTCCTGTTTCGGCATTTTTCAAAACCATGTCAACGATTACGTCCATTATTTATTCCTCCGTTTTCTCCTGTGTTTACATACTGCTTAATCCAACTCGTTTACCAGCCTTATAGCTCGCTCCATCACTTCCGACAATGCATACAGTGTTCCTATCGGCTTTCCCATTACATTCCATATGTCCAGGGTGCTCTTTACCAGCAATAGATCCTGTAATAGCTGTCCTTTTATCGTTTCTTTGGGCACCCTCTGGCTTGAGCTGCATACAGTCCCATATTGATACCGGCGCTATATGCTCTCTGGCTTCTTTCCTTCGCATCCTCTACCATTGTCTGAAGTCCTTCACCTATAGGTACTTTTTCCGCTATGGTTTTTAACGCCTTTCCATCTCCATCTCTGATAATTACATCAACAATCAACATTACTTTTGTTTCCTCCATTTTTCTGTTTGTATTAGATACAATAACAATATGCCAGAAAAGTCCTTCTGCAGTTTTGGCATTTTTGCACCTTTATTCATCCTCTGCATCACTCCAGAAACAGTGTCTTCATTTCCTCCTCACTCAGTTCTTCCTGCAGCCTTCTCACTGCCATCTCAACATATCGGTCTACTGCATACTCTGCTGACCATGTACACCGCTTAGCATCCTCGCAGATCTCTGCGAAGATTTTTCGATGATGTCTTGCGTATTTTTCGTATAAAGCACCAAATCGCTTACTGTTAAATAATCTATCTATCACATCGTATCGATAATCATACTCTGGATTGATTAATGCGAGAATTATTTTAGCAATAAACAAAGCTGTGGAATCCTTGTCTGCCATAAATATACTATTGTCTGCCAAATACCACTGCTTGATTTTGTGGTTTATGATCGAACAATCCTTGCTCCTGCTCTGCGGGCAGTTGTAAAGCTTACAAAATGTCTGAGGTGTTAGCGTCCTCAAAAAATCAAAGGCAACACCAAAGCAGAACCGCCCGTAATCACTCTCCAATTGCAAACACCGCAGTAGGTTGCCGTAATCCACCACAGCATCAAAACTTTCGTCATAGCCCCTGTATCGCATCATTAATTCTCTCTGCTTAGCATCAAATTCAAAATCCGCCCTATGATTCTTCTTGAAATTCACCATAACTTTCATTGACTTTACCTCCTTGCTTCCGGGATTAGTTACTATTACTGATAATAATATGATAGAAAAAAGGGGCAAAAGTTTGGATTTCTTTGCGTTTCTCTTGGACATAGAATATAACTTTTTTTCTTTTGGCAGCATTCATCCAATAAATCCTGAGATTCAATTACCATCTTTTTTCATTTTAAACTTTTTTGATTATGTTTGTAACTTTTTGATTTTCTGGAGACATACATATAAGAGACAGTTGCCAGCCATTCCTACTGCATGAAGGTTATTCGGGTCAGGATATGTATTTTATTATACTGCGCTTGAGGGCTGTACAAAAAAGCAGGAATTGATTGAGAATGTATATGTAGGACACATATACCAAAACTCAATCGCTTCCTGCAATTTTCTTTCATCTTTTCTATACACTTATTATAGAAAGTCAGCAAAACTTCCTATATTCCTTCAATAACCCTATCAAAAAAAATTGCAACTATAGGATAATATTCTTTTCTACCACCACAGAGACATTCTTCTGCTCGTTTTTGTTGCTAAATCCCAGTTGCAAAACTATATATAGATTTATCAGCTTTTATCACTGTCCTCCATGGCAAACTCAATACGCAAAAATCATATCTTCTTCTCTTAATTTTCTTCTTCCTATATCGTAATCTGCCATGTCTTTCATAATTTGAATCAAATAAGCATAAAATAGCCTATTTTTGTAAAAGTATTATAATCTATATATAGTAATGCCAACTCAAATACATTATACCAAATCTTCCATTATTCACGTTCTATATAGAAGGATTCATATTAGCATAGAATAATACTTTGCAACATTTAGCCAAAAAAACAAATCGATTTACACCGATTTGTTTTCAGCAGCGCTTGTACAGTATTCTCCTTTCTATGTTAGTAATTTGATTACTAAGTAATCAAAAGTAATCAAGTCAAAAACCCTGAAAGCCTTGATTTTACTGGGTTTTTGCCCTTTAGGTCGCGAGTTCGAATCCCGCCACTCCGATTATAGCATAGATGCTGGAAACGCGTCAATTCTACACAAAAGTGGAATTGACGCGTTCTTCGTATAAATATTTTTCATCTTCACATCCTATCTCTGAAAGGAGGTTTGGTTATGAAGAAAAATCAGATAAACACTTTTCCGGATGGTCAGCGCCCTGCCGATCTGTATGACGATGGCAATATTCCGGAAGAAGATCTGCCCCAGGATATCATCCCCGATGAAGTTCCCAGAAAAGACGGACCAGGTGGAGAAAGCGGCAATTAAGCCGCTCTCCCTACCTTTTATACTATAAACTTTACTGTCCAATGCATTTTCCCCATATGGTATCGAAGCAAAGCCACTCTCTCCTGCCCACCATCCATAATACGACAAGTGTAGTCAATTTGACTGATCATCTCATAGTCCGACAGATATCCCTGCCTATACTCCAAATGCCTATAACGCTCCATATAGGAAAGGATCCGAAACTCCCTTGCATTTTTATCCCCAATCCGAAACCTGATGGGTATGATCTTCCCGCTTTTGTGAAACTTACAGATTACCTCTGCTGCAAACTCCTTTTCCATGAGATTAGTATGCGCAGACAGCAGACGCATATCACCGGTGGATAGCAGGAAATAATTACAAATCCTCTGAATCCCCTGACTCTTCTTGATCCTCAGGAACATTCTTTACGTCTTCTTTTATTCTCTGGCTGTTTCGCAAATTTACATTTTCTCGCAGTAGTGCATAAAAAGTTGATACTATGGGAATGAAAACCAACATACCCAAAACACCCAGAAGGCTGCCGCCCACACTAACCGCCAACAACACCCAGATAGATGGCAATCCAACAGAACTACCCACCACTCTGGGATAAATCAAATTCCCCTCAATCTGCTGTATGATCAAGAACATGATGATAAACCAAAGTGCCTGCAGCGGATTATTGATCAAAATCAAAAATGCGCCCACAATACAACCAACAAAAGCACCCACAATGGGGATCAAAGCGGTGCAGGCTACCAATACGCCCACCAGCACTGCATAGGGAAATCCAAAGATCGACATTACTATGACAAACATCGTTCCCAGAATCAAAGCCTCCAGACACTGCCCGGATATAAAATTGCTAAAGTTTCTATTCAACAATTGCAATACCTTTAGTACTTTTTCATACCACTTTTCAGAGCAATAAGCACGCAGTATCCTTTTGCCCTGATCCGCCAATTTTTCTTTTTGTGCTAAAATATAGATAGCAAATATAAACGAGATAAATGCATTAAAAATTCCTCCGATTAAACTGCTGGCAATAGAAACCGTGGAAGTCAGCATACTTCCCATACCGCTTTTCAAAAATGAAATGACAGACTCCAGAACGGCTTCCCAATCAATCTCCATATGTTCCAGTTCCTGAACATACTCCCAGATTTGAGGATATGACTTTGAAAGCTTTTCCAATTCCTTTAGCAGATCACTGAAAAAAACAGGGATCTGCACGGCCAATTCCGTTACCGTCTCGGTAATCTGCGGAACAACAATCCATATAACCAGCCCCACTACGAGCAGTAAAGCCAGAATAGAAAGCAAAATACAAATCGGCCTCTTAATCCGTGCTGCCACTTTTCCCTTCCATCTTTTCAGCAGCTTTTCTTCTATGCCCCGCAGGGGAAGATTTAAAACGAATGCAATAGCTGCTCCAACCAGGAACGGTTGAAGAATACCAAACAAAAGTACCAGTCCCGAAAGCACACTGCCACTGTACAGCATGATTGCCAAAAGCACTGCCACAAAAAGTATGATTCCTCTGATCTGCCGCATTTTTACCTTATCAAATCCCATAATTTCCTCTCTACATATATATGCTTTTCATATCATACAAAATCTTTTTCTGCAAGTAACTCTACCAGGTACTCCCACACCCGCACAGTGGAGGAAATACTCAGTGTTTCTTCTGTGGTATGGATGTCTTTCATATCAGGGCCAATGGAAATGCAGTCCAAATCATCCAGCTTATCTGCCAAAATACCGCATTCCAGACCTGCATGTATGGCTTGTATTTCCGGCATTTTACCATACATACGCTGATAGACACGAATCATTTTTTCCCGGAAAGGCGAATCTGCACGATAAGCCCAACCCGGATAATCTCCGGTTACACTGTAACAACCTCCCGCAAGCTCCGTCACTGCACATACTTTTTCCACTAGGCTCTGCTTGGCGGATGCGATACAGCTACGCACAGAAAAATCACAGACAAGTTCCTGCTCCTGCCTATCCAGCTTCATAATCCCCAGATTCAAAGAGGTCTCCACCAGTCCGGGTACATCTGCGCTCATAGCCTGGACACCATTGGGCAGGGCCACCAAGTAAGCGGCCAATGCTGCGGTTGACTCTTCATCGACGCAGATATGATTGCATACGGATCCTTCCTCAGGCCAAACTGCAATTGCCACGTCAGGATCCTTCACTGCCAGTTCTGTCCGGATCTCCTTTGCAACAGATGCTATGATTTCTTCAAATTTCTTCTGATCATCTTGGGAAATGATCACTGTGGCTGTTGTCTGTCTTGGTATGGCATTGTCCGCCAATCCCCCCTGCAGACTTTCCAGGCACACCGGGACTTCCTTGGTCAGTTTATATAAAACCCTGCCCATCAGGCAATTGGAATTTCCTCTTTCTTTGTGAATTTCCGCACCGGAATGACCTCCCAAAAACCCTTCCACACTGATACGGTACAGCAGTCCTTCTTTCTCCCTGCTCCCATAAGGCACATATGCATGAACCGCGGCTCCGCCGGCGCAACTGGTCAGGAAAATACCTTCCTCCTCCGAATCCAGATTCACCATCCGTCGCCCCTTTAGCATGGATAGATCGATACCTCTGGCACCTTCCATGCCGGTCTCCTCATCCACTGTGATCACCACCTCCAGACGAGGATGGGCCAGATTTGTACTGTCCAGTAAGGCCAACGCATAAGCTACCGCAATACCATCGTCACCTCCAAGGCTGGTATCCTGTGCATAAATCAGGTCCCCCTTTACTGCCAGCCTCAGACCCTCTACCTTCATGTCCATGTCAAGTTTCGGTTTCTTTACCGCAACCATGTCCATGTGTCCCTGCAAAATGATTGCAGGTTCTTGATCATACCCCTTTGTTGCTTCCTTCACAATAATCACATTGTTCAGCTCATCCTGCACCCAGGTAAGCTGCCTGTCTTTCGCAAATTGAACCAGATAATCACTGATCTCTTTTACATTGCCGGACCCGTGGGGAATCCCGCATATCTCCTCAAAAAATCCAAAAACCTTGTGTGGCTCTAATCCTGATAAAACACCCATGCTGTCGTTTTCTCCTTACACACCAAACAAATCTTTTTATTATCTTACCACACTTTTCCATAAAATAACAATAAAACTTATATTAAAACAGGCCGCTGCGGAATGTACCGCAACAGCCCATCTGTTTCCTTTTTATTAAGCCAATTTACTCTTAGCCAAAAAATCCCCAAAAATGCGTATTTGGGGGACTTTTTGTATATTGCAAGTATATTGCATTTGGCCTTTTTTACGAATTATCGCATTGTAATTATGCTAATTTTAACAAAATTTATTGAGCTTAGTCGACCCATATTTATATTATTTTAAACCGGGAAAGCCTCATTCCAGCACTTGGGACCCCAGCTTGCATCATTCTCACGGCCATACTTGGCGTTCCACTTAATGATAGCTTTTTCTGTGCCACTGCCGCACTTTCCGTCAATCAAGCCCCAGTACATCTTTTCCGTTCTAAGCTTACGCTGGATCACTTTTACAAGGCGGCCCTTCGCACCTCGCTTGATCGTAGTGGTGAACTTAGACACGGTGTCATAATTCGTGTTGTTCTCGGTATATACCGCCCGGCTGTTTGTTCCACGGACATCTACGTGTACAAAACCATTGCCCTTGTCATCCCATGTATAACAGCCGATTCTTCCGGCAAATCCGGGAATGGTCTCTATGTACCGTGCCACTCTCATGGGATGTACGCCTTTGACAACGATATCCGCAGCGTACCCTTTCATGTGCCAGGAGTTTGCGCTTGCGCCCTTTACATTGGCATTGTGCACCGGGCATCTGTAACCACAGTTAAGGTTTACAGATACGCCGAAATGATCCCGGACATTCTGCAATACTTTGACAAGATCAGAATGGATGGGTGTTTCTGTACAACAGCCCTTACCATTGCAGTCAAATTCTGTGGATTTAAAGTTCTTGGCAAGCTGTACAACTTGTCCCTTTTTATAGATTTTCATAGGCTCTTCCTCTTCCTTTTGGTCTGTTGATACATCAATGTACATATAGTTCATGTCAACATTACCATTGATTCCGTTTACCCTGCCGCAGGATGCATACTGCCAGATGGCCGTCCTATCCTCATATCCGCTGATGGTAGGGAAATACTTTTCATCACTTACGGGCTCCGTCTTACTGGCATATTTAGCTACCCACAACAGATCATCAAGCCTTGACAGATCATACTTCTTTGGCATGTAATACTGGCTACCATAAAGCATGCAGGTGTATCCGTGAGCTTTGATGATGTTCTGGAAGGCAATACAGTTATCCGTGATCTGGGCTGTGGTCATACCGAAGTTCCTGTTCTTCGCCTCTCCAAAGCCTTCAAAGTCAAATACCACAGGCATGGTAATCTGGTAATCTTTGATGGCGTCGATCACAAAATTAGCCTCCTCGATAGCCTCCTGTGTATTGATGGACGAGGAAAAGAAGTACACGCCCACCTTTAACCCTGCGGCCAAGGCTCCCTGAATATTCTTCTCAAAATAGGAATCCTTAGAGATAACTCCTTTGGACAATCCTCTGTTGCCCACACGGATAATTACAAAATGCACATCATCCCCGGCTACCTTCTGCCAGTCAATAGCACCCTGCCATTTTGATACGTCAATACCCCGTACTCTTTCCATTGATTTACTCCTCCGAAGATTTCTTCTTAAAAGTCAGCATATTTCTCAGCAACTCATATAATCCTGTAGACGCAAGTCCGCTGATCATACCACCAAGGATCACAGATGGCGTGATTCCATCGGGCAGGTTGATCAGAATGGAAATGACCGTACCAACGCACAACGCCGCCAAAGGTATGTACTTGTTGGGGAACCTGTCAAAGGCAGTCTTAAGTGAATACCCGATCATCAAACAGATACCCAGAATAATGGGGTTTACGTACTCCAGTAAAAATGATAAATCCATAGTGTTATCCTCCTTTTTTATCGGTTTATTAAGTGATTCTGCAGCGTTTCCTTTGCATGCTGCATTTGTTCAATGTTGTTTCCGTCTATGCCGTGATCCAGCAAAGCAAGCAGGGCCCTCTGGCTGGCACGGTTTCCTTCCTCAATGCTACCAAGACGCTCATTGTCCCGATTCAACTTTCCGTCCACGACCTTCTGCCACTTCTCCAGTGCCTCCAATCTTTCGTCTTGTCGGATGTTGGGGCCTCTTGCTGTCTTTACTGCTTTAACTACCTTTTCTGCTGCATTTGACAGCAACACCACAGCGGATGCAATAGCAAGAATGGTAGTCCAGATTGTCTCCGGGGTTAAATTGTTCATAAACTTGTCCTCCATATTCATTATTAAAGCCGGACACCCACAAAGGTGATCCGGCTCATGGCGCTGTTTATTATTTAGTTTCATTTCGTATAGGTCATTGTGATAACGGCATTTTCTCCTACGCCAATACCGCTGAAGCGCACCATTGTGACGTTATCCATATAACTATCGTCGAGCGTAATTGTAACATTGAAGTAGTTGCCAGATACGGTTAAACCTGTTCGTGATGTATTCGCGCATAGCGGCAGGACTTCGATTATATACGGAGCCCAATTCTCATCATATCCATATAGGCCTATCAAGCAATTGGGGTTTTCCAAAATATCCCACCACTGGATGCCGGTAAGGTTGAATGTTATGGGTTTCTTGGCATGGGTTATATCGATATCCATTGTCGCGGTTGCGCCTGCTGACTCTTCCATACCATAAGGGTCGTTTGCAGGCAACCTATACCCATCAGCGTAGTACGGACTAAGTGTTTCCGTCACTTCCCCGGATTGTTCAACACCCACAATCGTTACCGTACCTGTCACCGTGATGCCGTTTTCAGTATAGGTAACCGTGACTGTGTTATTCCCCGCCACTGTTATTGTGGACGGTGAAACTGTTACGGCGTCTGTTTTCACTGCGGTACTTCCGTCACTGTAAGTTACAGTGTAGCTAAATGCTGAGGTGTCAATCGTTGCTCCAACGTCCGTGACTCCTGAGTATGTGATGTTGGAGATGGAGACTGGATCAATGGTCTGTAAGGTCGTGTCAATCTTATATACACCCAGTGGAACAGGTTTTTGATTTATAATGTCCACACCGTTTAATACGATATAATTTTCATAAACATCAACAATATAACCTTGGCTTTCGTCATCTGCGGCAACCCACGTACCATCTGCGGATACAAGTTCTCTCGGTGCGCCCGATGATGGAACGTGGACAGATCTGAATCCATTTTCCTCGCTATAGTTTGCATCTTTATCAAACTTCTGTGCTTCAAATTTCATGTGCGTGTGACCATGAAAAAGAATCGTGTTTGGGTATTGTTTCATAAGGTTTATGAAATTGGTTCTCTTTGTTGCTCCCCAGTATCCGAATATCGAATTTTCTCTCGCATAACAGGGATTTCCGCTGTCCTCAACACCGCCTTCAACATTGTCATCGATATGTGAGTGAACAAATACGAAGCACCTTTTGTTTTTATTTGCTTCGAGTGTTTCTCCCAACCACGTAAAATCCTCGTCACTCATAACAGAACTTCCATGATTTTGCCCACATAATATAAACACGTCATTACCCTGTGTTACTGTGTAGGATAATACCCCTTTACCTGTATAAGTTTCCAACAAATCCAAGTTATCTGCTATTGACATACCATAATAACTCTCATGGTTTCCGCATAGTTCATAAACAGGAATGGTATGCTTGTCGCATATTTCTTTGTATTTGGTAAATTGTTGCTCATCCAAATACTCAGTTCCTGCTGTACCTTCGTCTGTTCTTAGATAAAACCCTGTATTTGTCAAATCACCACAAGCTACGCAAAAAGCACATCCCTTATTTTCAAAGAGTGTTAAAGCGTTATCGAATTTCGGGATCGGTTGCCATGCAACGTACAGATTATAAGTAATGTGCAAATCACTTATTATCCCGAATGAGTATAGGGGTTCTGTTTTCGGTGGAGACATTTTGCCAAGTGAGATTTCCGTCACTTTTTCATTATTACCGTTATACACCACTATAGACTTTGCACCTTTTGGAGCAGTATTTTGTGGTATAAAATGTGTGTATTTATATGCCATAAAACCACCGCCTTATAACCATACGCCATTGCGCTTGATGTTTACAATAATACCTAGATTGTTAATATCATATTTATCCTCGAATTTAGATCCGCTAGAGTTTATTACATTCGACGGTATACCGCATATACGCACATAACCGGCGTTCGCATTATCAATAGTGAATTGCTCCCATTCGCCAGACAAATCAACATCTTTAACATAACCACTTAAAGCACCAGAAGAAGGCATAGTGAAGCCACCTATTGCGGTTTTATTTTCATCCGATTTATAAAGACCCGAGCCAATTGTAGTCGCAATATCAAGATTTTTTACGTAAACAATGTCTCCATTCTGTACAGCAATATAGTTAGTAACAGCATATTGTTCAGAATCTTCTCTGTCTGCACCAGCACTTGAACATCTACCGCCAGAAATCCAACCATCGCCAAGGGGAATGCAGAAGTTCGTAGGATCTTCTGGTGTTCCATACTTGATTTCTTCATCAACCGTAATAATTACATCATTTACCGTTCCAGACAATACGCCCTCAACGCGCACATATGCTACAGTACCATATGGACTGTTCCACTCCGTATAATCTCCGTCCACCTTTGTAAATGTACCGTTAGTATTTGCACTGCTACTATAAGTCGCAAATGATTTATCGCTCTTGTACATAGCAACTTTGACATCTGTCATTCCCTTGACCCTCAATATGTGAGTACCAGTTGATGTGTCATATGGTATATAGTTTGATACGATTGTACCGTCATTTTGTCTGTAACCACCATCACTATTACCAAATCGAGCATCATTACACCAGATACTCCAATCCGTTGTATTTGTTGTGTTAGGCTCTGCAAGGTTAGTAAATAAAGCCACCAATCCCTCCTCGATATCTGCCACCGCCGTAATAACAATATCCCCGGTTACACTTGCAATGCTGATAGCACCGCCACTCACTGCCGTAGAGGAAATATCCATACCGCCCATAGTTACAACAACGGAAGAAAGGGTATATCCACTGTCTGCTGATACCGTAGCAGAATAACTTTGTCCCTTATTTACTATCGGTGTAACATTATCGATAGTACAATTGGTCAGATTGTTCGTGACAGAATATTGAACATTGCTATCAAGTACCAAGTCCCCAATATCAACCGTACTGCCATCTTCCATTTCGTACTTAAATCTATAAGTTCCATCCGCAAGATTACCCATGATCACAACATTATTTTCAGAATCAACATAACCGTAGATCTTCGGAAGTTCGATCCCGTTTCCTGTCGGTTCGCCATTTATAAAGATGTACAGCAAGCCGTCTGTGTGGATGCCGAGTGTTGCGGTGTTAAAAGTTTCCTTGCCTACGGCTCCCACCTCGTCCGCGGTATATGTAGGCTTTGCAGGTTGCTTTGCCCAATCGTAAACCACCGGGATATCCGCCTTTAACGCATACCCGGTCAGATCAACCGTCTGCTTGCCCAGATACTCCCAGCTACCGTTTACATAGATATACTCCGTGTAAAGGTTCTGTGATTCCTCGCCACTCTTTACCAAATATACGGTGGTTGTGCTGATATCCGCTGTTGGCAGGCTGTCCACCACTTGGATGGAAAACTTCGGGATGGCGCTTAACTTCTGGTTGATCTCTTCCTGCGTATAGGTTTCTGATTTCTTATAGTAGTTGACCAGATCGTTTACGGCGTTTGTGATAAAGTTACTGTCATTTGTCAGCTGGCTTGTCTTGGTGGGAATCTCCGATTTTCCAGCCTTATTATTTTCATGATCAACCAATGCCGCATTCATTTTATTAAGCGGATCAGCTGACAGTTTCTGACCATTAGTAAACGTTTGTGATGTATAACTCATTTTCCATTTTCTCCTTTTTTAACTGCCAAGAATCATATCGCCTAAAGTAGCCTCACCCAATACGCTCGTGGTATTTGCCGGCTCCTCTTCCACCGCGCTTGATACGATTGTCCTTCCGATCAATGTCAGCGTGCCGCCTTGCAATACATAATCTGCTTGGGTTGAGCCTTCATATCCGGCTCCTGTTCCTGCAGAGATGGCTAAGAGTGACAAGTTTGCCGTTCCAGTTGCATTTGCAAATGTTATTGCAGGATTTAGATTACTACTTACAATTGATGATGTCTCCCCATCGTTGTAAACATTAGCTATTTGTGCACTCACAGATCTATCCGTGAATCGAAGGTACAAACGGCTATATGCGTAATGCGTCTCTGCATCCATGTAACTCAAAGCAAGTTTTGCACCGCTATACAGTGATTTGTCTACGCCGGTATAAATAGAATGATAAGTGCCGGTCGTACTTATAACCTTACTGTATTCTTGAATATCAAAGCTAAGATATTTAATAGAATCAGCAATTTTAAAGACGGCGTACAGCGTGATTGGTTCGTCTCCCATAGTGAGCGAGGTCAGGATCTGTGTGCTGTCTGGCGAATTGCTCCAACCTTTAAAAGTAGCACCAGCCATTGCCGGCGTAAATGTTTTAGGACTCAAACAGTCTGCTCCACTGTCCACTTCTTCGGTATACGCTGATCCATTGCAAATGTATGTAACGGTACTGCCGGCAATATACGTCAGAACACCATTGTGGATCCATCTTTTGACCTTCTGGCCATTGAATTGCATATGCTTCATTACAATTTGGTTCGTAGATGTTGCCATATCAATCCCACCTTATCCTGTATAATCCGTTGTTTTTGTTACCAGTGTCCCGGTGGAACTGTCAAAGGAAACAACATATAGGACCTGCGAGAATCCTTCACCAATTCTATCCTCCAGGTCGTTCATGTTTTCTGCAGAAAACGCATCCCCTTCAACAGATACTTCGCCCTCAGATCGTTCCACTGTAACGGTCTCTGTTGTCCCATCTGCCTTAATTAACTTTCTGCGAGTGGGATATTCTGTTGTTCGATTTGTCCAAGTCTTTTTATTAAACGCCATTTTCTTTCCTCCTATAATAGCAATCCAGTATCATCACCGGCATAAACCTCATTTCCGGTATAATAATGAAACTGTGCACATAAGACCTCATACACATCAGCGAGTATCTTCTCAACATCGTTGTATTTCTGCCAAGTATTATATGGTAGTTCTGGTACAGGCGGAGTATCTGCATGTACTACATATCCGGACCTTATCGCGGCTATATTTTCCTTCATGGTCTCAAAGTACGATGCCGTGACAAATTCCGGAACATTATCCACGTAGCTTGTGGATGGTATCTCCAATACGTCCAGTAGAATTTGGATATTGTTTTCAATCCGCTCAAAATCCGACCTGTTAATACATCCTTTCAATCCTCGATTATAATCTTGCTGTTGCTCAACCGTCATTGCATCCCACTGTAATGCCAATAGTACCTTTGCATAGTCCACATCCGCCTGGCTACGGTCAATTACCGGTAGTATCCAATCGTAAGGATAAGAGTATCCTCCGGCATCTGCAGGTCCGCGCAGGCTACGAACCGAAAAGGTCGTCATTTTTTGTTTATAATAAGGATTTATTGGTCGCAAATCCATTATAGTAGCCCCCTTTCTCCTGCATAAATTTCACCGGTATACGCACTTTCTGTGGTTACCTTGCTGTACCCCCTACAGATGGCAGATGCTATATACCCGCCCGTTAAATCAATAGATTGGCGCATAATACCTGATGTTGCTATATTCCCTCTAACATCTACGATATTGACCCAATCTCCTGCCTTTTCCTCATCAAGCAGGTATCTCAGTGATACAATTTGACGCAGCTGATAGTAACTCAATATACGCTCAGCCACTTCTTTTACGCGCACTGCATTGAACAAAGTGCATCCTTCATATGAAATGATATTAGCCTCTTCCCCTGCCTCTATGTGTTCTACAGATACCGTGTGAGTAACCTCAATTGTTTCATACTTCTTGCCAGACACAACCACCTTACCGGGCTCCTCCATGCGTACCTTCACGTAATTTGTGCTTGCCTCCAAAATACTTCCGGCAGATATTTCAATATCAGTGTATGGATCTGTGAACTCTATCAAGCTATTGCCTGCTGGCAAAACATCCTCGAATATCTCTACAACTTCATCTTTCAGACGATAGCGCTTATATCCAATAGACACTCCGGACACGTAGTCATCTATCTCAATGGTTGTGCCCATGAACTTGCGATCTGTTCCAATAGTGCTGTCAGCATATCTGTCAGGCATGTAAATGTAGATACTACCACTTCTGCAGCAACTCACCACTGCTCCGCACGCAAACACTACCTGTTGCAGCGCCTCCCGGTGTGTACATATAGGCAAATATCCTGTAAGTAAAACATTGCGCACCTCGTCACTTACTGTGTAATCTTCAACGCCGGCGGATAACATTATAGAATCAATAATGTCTCCGGCTATCACATCCGTGAAAATTTGCCCTGCATAATAGAGCGTCTTGTCGATAAGTCCCATTCTATCGATCAATGAGAATCTCACTATATTACCTGTGCTTCTCCATGAATCAATATACAACACACCACAGGTCACCGCTTTACCAGAAACCACTTCTGTAATTGTCAACCTCTGTTTTTTCTGGATTGATCTCCAGAGTCCTCTCTGGTTTGATAACTCAAACTCATTGTCCCTGTCTACAATTGATATGCTTGCAGAGTTAATGGGAATTGTGGAGCTCGTAATGTCTATTTCTTCATCTATTGACGCCTCCTTAATTGTGTCAGATGCCCAGTCCATCTCTTTGCCGTACATCACATATCTGCAGTGTACGCGCTGGCCCGGCAATCTGGTCTTTACGAATTCGATTATCACTTTGCCATAATCAGATACCTGGCATTTGCAAAAGTATTCAAGGGCATCCGGATAAAATGTTGCGCTTGTAATCAAAAAACCATCCAGGTCATACCATGCAATAATTAATTCAGCAGGATAGTCTTTGACAAAATGGAGCGTTATTCCCGCTGAAGTGTGCGCCGCGGTAAAAGCCACTGCTATTACCGGGTTCTCCAAGAAGGTACAATCATTTTCTGATACCATGTCAGATATAAAAGGAATCTCTGTTGCATCTTCCATGATGCTCTGGGATCCATCGAGAAGGAAAGCATTCAGATCGGGAATTCCATATGTAGGGACAACAGCTTTTTCCTTAAGCAGCTGCAGTTCCCCGATTTCTGCATTGCTTTCAGAGGAAATTACACCATCCTCGATGGCTGAGGTATCAATAATTTCCATATGCACTTTACAATTCGTGTACGGCATAATTACCTCCCCACCTTACTTCTCCGGTATTCTTGCAGGCTTTTTACTTATATATTTGCACCGCAACCCCTTATATTTTGCAGTTTTTCCTGTTATCCTATAAATTTCATCAGAAACGCTGGATATGTATCCTCTGAATGTGTATTGTCCATTTGTAGTAGGGATCACAAAATCATGAAACTCAACCGGTTCCGTTAACTTATCCCACAGCGCTGCATATGTATCATCATCATTGATGGTGCCAAATGCCATTTGATAGTTAAAATAAACTCCGATCAGTTCACGCTTCATATCTCCATCTTCTGTTCGTTCAGCGTATTTATCCAGAAAATCTGCTTTCCGCTTTACTGACAAAAGCGGAACATCAAAAAACTGTCCGTCAATGCTGATACCCTGATTATATTGAGCCATTTTACACCGTCCTTACTCTCAGATTCGTTCCCACACGGGCGCGTTCTTTTTCCAGATATGGCAACTGTGTTTTTGCCAGTTGTTTGCCATCCAATTCCAGCACCACAGTCAGATTGCCCACGCCGTTTCCTCCTACGCCTTCTAACTCTTCTCGGAGACCCTGGCGTATAGTATCCATAGGCGCTTCAATATTGGTCTGCCCGGCCGGCTGATCATTCACAATGGCAAGGTAAGGATTTCCGCCTCTGAACACCGCACCTTTTGCCAATGCGGGATAGGGAATGCGCCCAAAATCAACGCTGGACAACGTACTAATTTTCATACCCTTAGGAACCGCAGAATTATATCCGCCGATGGCTTCATTAATTCCACCAAAAAATACATTGATACCACTTTCAGCCGCCTCAATAAGACCATTCAACAAGTCAATAAGAGAAGTCACCGCTGCCTTAAATCCATTATACAGCCCATCTTTCATACCCTTACCAAGCTCCGTCCATTTTTCAGCAGTAAACCACGGCTGTATATCTTCTTCAAACCACGATGAAATATTATCACCCATTTTTCCGAAAGAATTATCCCACGCTTCGCTTGCAGCGCTTTTAATGTTATCCAATTCCGCAAGCCACTTCTCCTTTGTAAACCAAGGCGAAACGTCTTTTTCCCACCACGCAGGTAGTTCTTTTTCCCACCAGTCCACAATACCGCTCCACCAGATGCCGAAACCTTGGCCTGCTCCATATAAAAGCTCACTCCATTTTTCAGCCGTAAACCACGGGGCAATATTTGTATCCCACCAGTTTTGCACATCGTCCCCAGTAATAAACCATTCTCCTATATCAGACAAACTGAAGCCTTCTGTGAGATTGATCAAACTATCCAACAGATAATTGATATCATCAAGAATTGCTTTGTTATATACAGCAGTATCATCTGACCAGCCTTTCATCATTTTGTGCAACCAGGAATCTTCATATGAAGAATCACTCTTAATGAAAATATCTAATAATTCCTCGGCCGGACCAATTATATTGGAGATTAGTTCAAATATATTGTTTAGAAGTTCCGTCCACTCTTCACTATTTTCTGTAAATGGTGTAGAAAACACGTCTACTAAATCAGAAAAGAATCCTATAATCTTTTCCAAAGAATCCATAGACGAGAATACATTCATTTTGGTAAAGAACTCAGAGATATTTTTAAAACCTTCTGATTCAAAAGCCGTTGCAATTCGAGCAAAAGCCTCTGAAATGCCCTGTATATTTTCTTGGAGATCTGTAAGGTTCCCAAAAATGGACGTAATTTTATTGATAGAAAATTCCTGAAGATTAGGATCTTCAAGAGCTTCTTTAACTCCTTCTGTGACACCTTCACTCACAGACTGTTTTACAGATGCTGCAGAACCAGCGACAACTCCAGTAGTAAACACAAACTCCTCTTTAAAATCATCTGCCGCCTGCTGTACTTCTGGGCTTTCAAATATTTCTGCTGCAGAGCGTTTAATGCTCTCCAAATTGCTTTCAATATCTTGTTTAGTTTTTTTGCTGATAAGCCCCTTCTTAAAGCCTTCAATCAGCAGATCTTTAATCTTCTGGGCTTTTTCTTCAATGTCCGCAAGCACTTCTTGCTGTTCGGCCACATCGTCCCCTAATGTTACGTTTCCCGAAGTTTCACTATCAGCGCCGGTATCTGGTTCACTGAGCAAATTAATGTCATCAAACGCTGCAAGTTTACTTGCATTTTTTGATGCATCATTCAGCGCCTCACTGTACTCATTCATTTTGTCAGTTGCACTCGCGGCACTCTTCGCTGAATTATCAAGGTTTTTTTCCTCATTCCCAAACGCAGAAAACACGGCACTGATGCCTTTTGCCACGTTGATCAAGCCAGACACTAAATCATTTAACCAATTAACAACCGGCGTAAGAATGGTAACAAGACCACTTCCCAAAATAGATAACAGTTCTTTCCATTGTTCTGAAAGGATCCTTGTCTGATTGGCCCAGGAATCCTGCGTATCCACAAAATCGTCCCCGATAAAGGCAAGCTGCTCTGTCACATACTTATACCTTAACATTACCTTTTCAGACTGTGTCATAGCCGCCAAAGTCTTGCGGATACCCTGCTCATATGCAAATTGTTGCAAATTAGTCTCTGTCATCACTACGCCAAATTGTTTTAGCGTCTCGGTCTCACCGGTATAGATAGATTTCAATGCAGTGCTTGCAGTACTCTGCTCTACATTGAAGAAAGAGGCCATATTACCGGTAATCCTTGTCAGTTCCAGCGCCATGTCCTTGGCATCTTCCATAGAATCAACCATGCTCTTTCCCATAGACATAAACGTGGAACCGGTCTGATAAGCTGTCAACTTGGACATGCCTAGTTTTTCAATAGCTGTGTCTGCAAGCGCATCCATTTCTCCACGCATGTTTCCAAACGACTTGCTCACAACATTGTCTACTTCTTGGATACTTGATGCAAGATCTATAGCCTGATTACCCACTTTAATTAAAGAGCTAACCGAAAATGCAACACCAAAAGCTGTGGCCAATTTCCCCAAACTGGAAAACATATTCCGTACACCGGTATCAAACCCTTGCGTATTTAATTTTGTATTTATTCGGACTGCACCATCATAAGCCCCTGCCATGCCTCTCACCTCACTAACACAGGACGGCTCAGGCTATCATGGCTCAGGCTCTACGAAATTCATTCCCCTGTCAATTGCGCAAAGAATTCATCAATCTTCGCTCTTTCATCCTCCGTGTACTCCACCAGGGAATACTTCTTCTTAAGTTCCGCATATGTCGCCCTCTGATCAGAGGACATGCTGCTTGTCAATTTCTTTGTTCTAATATTTATAACATTTGTAAATGCACATTCTCCAACATCACCGATCAAAGCCAAAAAGTGAAACCAATGCATTTTTTCCTTGGTCAAATCGATATTGTACGATCTTAGGAAAGCAGTCATAATACGCCCAGAATCTATCTCAAAATCAAAAGCCTGATCAGTTTCCTCTTCTTCATCCTCGCTCACGTTCTTTTTATCTCGCTGTTCCTGACCACCATTCATATACCATGCGAGGCAACGAAATGCTGTTTCATAATCAGGAATTCCTCTTCCAAAAAGCAAGTCAAGAGCAATAGCCACCCGCTCTGTCTCCTCTATCTCCTGATCTTCTAGGCATAAGGCAATCTGTATACCTATTCTGAAATCGGTGCGAATCAGGTAACCTTCAAATTCATCTGGGTAACCATCAAGTATTGCGTTCATCGGTTTCCCCTTCTTCCCGCACTATATTTGCTTCTGATCTGGGCATTTCTTTCCCTTCCGCATTTCTGAATGATAGGCACAAGTTGTTCAAAAAACTCTGTAATAGCATACATATCCGGCACAATATCCCCGAATACCTTTTGGCAGGTCCCTGCACCAATAAGTCTGTCAATCTCTTCTGCGATAAATCTTCCCGTTTCAATTTCAACGTCAAGTAAGGCCAACGCATCTGTTTCTGGCAATTTGGCTTGATTTATCTCTGCATACCTTTTCTTTATATTATCGAAAGCATTAGCAAATCGTTTCGGAAATGTTCTGTCAGCAAGGTTAATGGTTATATAGTCGCCCTTGTCATTTACCTCAATTTTAATTCCACTGGCACTTACTAAATTTATCTTTTCCATCATTTTTCCTTTCATTAAGGGCAGCCGTGACAAGCTGCCCTAGATATTGGATTATTCAGTAGCTGCTGCCACAAATTCTTTGGTCTTGGGATTGAACGTTCCGGGAATTGCATCTCCCTTGTAATTCAATGTATACCCAATGCTTAAAGGATCTGATGCAGGTCCTCCGAACGAATCGATCTGCACAGAAACTTTCTGCTGTTCTGCTGGATAAGCGCCATCCACTCCGTCCTCAAACGCATCCACAGTAACAATTGTGGTTTCTGCATCCTCTCCGATTGCACGGCTTTTTCTCAAAGCGTTTACAAATTCAAACACAGGATTCCCCTTCTTTGCCTGCTGTGTAACAGGTGCATTGGGCTGATAACCGGTAACGGTAGTATCTGCTGAATCCTGATTGATGAACTGCTCCGTTTTGGTCTGGGGGTTATATGAAATAGACAAATCTGTCACACCATCACCAATCAGTTCATAAGTGCGACTTTCCCCTGCCGGAGTAGTATCAATCATTGTGATAAATGCACTTCTTTTCATCCTTATCTCTCCTTTTCATATTTAATTGCTATTGTCATCTGGTATAAAAAATTGTTGTCCTCTGTTTTACCCACATAAAATGGGGTTGTAATGCTGACGCTTATAACTTCAGCGTCTGGTATGGCCGGAAACTCGCCTGCAACATCCTTTTCCCATACCCATCTTTCAAGCGCTTCGCCGAAAGTATTGTTGTCTATGCGATCTTCATTCGATTGATTGGGAAGTCTTGCTTGGAAAGTATAGTGGTCAGTGTATGCCTTATTCCCGGACAGATATTCTTCAACATTTTGCACCGGTGCCCGGACTAGTGAAAAAGAATCGACCCTACTACTCTGCTGGTCAGTATCTATCTTCTCTAAGCCTTCATACATGTCCAGCTTAAATCCTTTCAACCAATGTATAATTGCCTCTGATACCGTCATTTACCTACCGCCCTTCTTGCCGCCCTTTCAACCTGTTCTCTTCCACCTTCTTGAATATACCGGTGTGCCCAATAAGGTCCACGTAACCCGCCTTGTTGTACACCACCATTAGACCAATTCCAGTCCCTTTCTCCGTAGTACAATCGCCGTGCCTTATTATCCACATCCCACACAATTTCGCCCGAACCTATGTCAGTGTTTGCAATTCCACTAGCCAATAGATCCCCCTCGTCTAACGGAACATAAGGTCCTACGCCCATTAAGAATGTCGAATCTATTGCCCTTTGTACGCGACCTTGTTCGTCAATTCCAAGGCGGTGCATGCAAGATTTTTTATTGATTTCAAGTTGACAATCAAATTTCATCAACTAACCACCACCTTGATGTTTTTCAGAAATTGTCGATTCGCGTTTCCATTAACCGACTTAATCAAGCCAGACTGAGGATATTTTTTTACCAAGTCAGAAATCCTTTTTCCTTTTGATCCGTCCACAACATCCCCCACATTGCCAAATACAATGCAATCCTCTTCATTGGTTGCATTAAGTATCAAGCCCTCGTAAGTACCTTCAGGAAAGGTTATAGATGCATATGACACGATACTGAGCACGCCATCTGCATTCTTGCGCTCCTTCTTATCAGACCACTGAACGCCTTCAACAACTGTCCTTTTCCATTCTGTATCTGATACTTTGTTGTAAATCGTCACTGTATCCGTAAACACTGCCATCAGTATGCACCTACCAATCCAGTGCCAGAAAGCCATGCCCGAATAGATCTCTGCAGTTCACTCCGCATTTGCTCCTCTGTCTGTATCACATAACTCTCAGAGTACCCATCATTGCTGACGGAAGATAGTCCCTTGCCTTTGCCAGATTTGCTATCCTCTGCCATTTTGTTCATAACTTTACAGATGCAGTCCTGTAACTGTGCATACCCGAACGTGTTCTCAGTGATTGCCGCCCAGCGAATTGGCCCGATCACGGCACAAACTTCTTTTTCTGCCAGAGACTCGGCTTTTTCAAACTCTTCATGAGGTATGTTAGAGAAAAGGGAGCTGTAATACTCCCAAGATACTATCTGTGACATTTACCGCTCCCTCCCTTCCTACTTTTGCAGTTTCGCTTTAAGCTGTTCGTTCTCGGTCTTAAGCAGTTCGTTCTCAGCTTTCAGGTCCTTAATCTCACTTTTCAGTTTCGCCTCAGTTGCACTCTTTTTATCAAGCTTAACTGCTCCTACTCCTACTCTCTTCATAAGCTACCTCCTAGGCTTTGCTATGCACGTAGATACCAGCACGCTTATTCTGGTATGCGTCCACAATACCGTATTTGCGATACTTAACAATATCAGCATCCGCATCGGGATTAGCTGCTGCCAGTATGATATTGCTTGCAACATGCTTATCAAACTTAATGATTGCAGGTTTATGCACAATCATAAAGCTGATATCAGAAGCGTTGCCAGCCTTCTGATAATGACCAGCCTCTTCTCCCTCGGTCTTGCCATCTAATAGATCGATTGCAGTGTAGAATCTCGCCTGCGGAACGGCCTTCTTAATGGAGAATTTGCTCAGGATCTCACGTGACTTTGTGGTATCCAGCGCCATCACGCTATTGAGCAGAGTTGCCGTTGCATACAGCAGGCGGTTTTCCTGAGGCACTTCATCCTCGTCCATCTTGGACCATGCGGTAAGCAGTGCATCCAAGAACTGCGTTGCATCTGCAATCTCGCCTGTTGCCTTGGAAATATTCTCCATTGCTGCCAGAGTTGCGAAAGTAAATGCGTCTGCCTCGGGAGCAACTTTTTCACGCATGAGAGTGGCGCCGGCCATACCAAATGCAAGGTTTCTGGACTCCTCGTTGTCCATTACATCAACCTGAATCTTGGTACCTCTGTCATAGTTGAATGTAGAGGTTTTCCACTTAAGGTCTACTGCGCCGGTGGTGTACCCGGTATTTCTGTCATATTCTCCCAGACCGCTTACACTAATCTGGGGGTAGATAATTTCATTTGCGTTTGCACCTGCTCTGGACATGGTCGGATTAGATGTCAAATCTGCGGATACAGAGGCCATTCTGTACACCTCATCCAGGTTGCTAATGTAATTTTTTGATAAAGCAATTGTGTTAAGCATTTAATTTTCCTCCTATTTCTGTTCTGTGATGGGCGGCAATCCCATAACTGCGCGCATAGCAGCGTCACTGTCCTGATTACCCGCCTTGGTTACGGTTCCGATCGGATTGCCTCCACCGATTACAGTTTCAGGCTCTCCAAATAACATTTTGCTGTCCTCTGCCTCTGCCAAGCCTTTTAATGCTGCAGCAATATCATCCTTTTGGTTCTTGGATGCCTTAAGGGTATCCACATCCAGCAGTGCAGTAATTGCCTTCGCGTTTTTTCCTTTGGCATTTGCAATGGACTCTTTCAGCAAATCATTAAAGTCTCTGTCTGCCAGTTCCGCAGCGTGAGCGTCATCTTTCTTTTTCAAGTCCGCTTGAAGGTCGGTAACCTGTTTTTTCAGCCCTTCCAAATCCACCCCGTCAAACTTTTTTAATGTCTCTTCTGTAGCAGTCACCTTTTCCTGTGCCACTTTCAGATCATCCTGCGCTTTCTGCAGGTCGGTTTTTAAAGGCTGCATGTCAGCATTGTTCAAATCACACACACTGTCAATCTGCTCCTTGGCCAGTCCCAGTTTCTCTAAATCTTCACGTTTCATCTTTTTTCTCCTTTTAACGATTTTTTTAACGAGGTCTATCACCCTCTGGAAATCGCGGAGGCAGGACTCGAACCTGCGACCTCCTGGACATGAACCAGGCGAGCTCCCAACTGCTCTACTCCGCGCCAAATAAAAAGAGCCGGTGTCAAACCATCACTGATTTAACAACTCGGCTCACAGGCTCTTAGACCTTTAGGCTCTAATGTTATAATTGATTCACTTTTACATTTTTTGCAGTACCCCGGGAAATTCGCAAGCTTGGTATCATCTCGCACCTTTAGCATTTTTCCTCCACATTTTGGGCAGGCAATCCAATGCGTTCTATTCATTTTGCATCACCTTTTTAAGTACAATACATTTGTTACATTTATATTATAACAGATATAACATTATAATGCAAGAAAAAAGAAGCCACAATATATAGTGACTTCTTACAATACACTTTGCATTTTTAGAACAATAAAGAGATTATCCGGCAGGCGTCGCCTCTCCTGCATCTCTTTTGACCCAATGGGTGTGTGGTTGCAACGAATTTTACCACCTCAGATAATCTCCCTCTTATTCTATAATTATAATACTATATTTATTCGCTTTTGTAAAGAATTTCCTTGTTTCTCAAATAATTTTGCAACCGCTTCTCACTGATTTCCCAACAAGAGATAATAGAATTTTTATATCCTTCTTCATCTTCTGATGTACATATTCTCAAAACCATCTGTAATAGATTCTGTCCATCGGTAATATTTTTAATAATCAATCCTGTATTCTTCCGCTTGTCTTTAATAATATAATCAGGCGCGGCAAGAGCATCATTGAAATATCCAATTACCTTATCGTATGCTTCTGGGTGTCTATCAAGGATATGTTGCAATTGATTATCAGTTATAACAACCTCGTCCGTTACAATATCTTTTGTTATACACTTGTATATCTCTTTATCGATTTTTCCAACTGTATGCACATCTACAACCTTTTCTTCTTTTGATTCATTTATTATATCACCTTTCTTTGTTTCTACAATACTCTTTTTGTACTCTTCGTAATTTTTCCAAGCCTTAGTTTTCTTTAAATTAGCCGTACCGCACTCATACCGCAACCGATTATTCTTCGGACTGATACCACATGTCCTACAAAACTCATGATACTCACGCTTTTTACGGCTTATTTGGGCATCTATTTCTCTCACATCCATGCCAAGTGCATTAAGGGCTTCTTTTTCTCTCTTTAAGGCTCTGACAGAGCGCTCCATAGACCGCATTTTCTGTGTCATGGCATAGTAATCATATGTTTTTCCGTCTACGGTTACAGGGGCCGGTTCCGGGGACTCCTTAGGGAATTCAGAGACTCCCACAAACCAGGGATGATGGCTGTGCCTGCAGTTATAACCATTTAACCCCAAAGGATCATTTGCACAGGATCCATCCACGCTATAACCGGTAGCGTAATATAGGCTACTTATTTGGTCCTGTCCGATTCTTTGCGCCTCTGCACTATAATCGCGCCCCTCTTTAATAAAATACACTTTGCCTTGCCACTGTTCATGATTTGCATGGCCCGTTCCGGTATTACGCGCTCCCCAGTGTTTAGAGACATATACAAGATTCTCGCCTGACTGCTCTATATTCTTATCCATCACTTTTCCTGCCAACTGGTGGCATCCTGTCCGAAGTGCAACTCTCGCCGCTGTATCCAGCTGCATAGAATACCCAGACGAAAAATCAATAGACCGCAGTCCGCTATTTGCCAACTCGTGTACCATATCACGCAGGACCTTATCCCTAGAAAATGTACCGGAACAAACCTTGATCACTGCTTTGTCCAGTTCTTTCTTGTATAAACTCTCAACCGCCTCATATCCGCTCATGGTCTTGAACCCGGTGGTCCGTGTCATGTTTTTCAGTTCCCCTGATGTTTGTGCCGCAAATGCCTCCAAAAGCTGATGCAAGAACGAATTGTCTGTCAGTTCCTTTCCCGCATCCTTCCAAACAGAGAGATCATTTATCCATGACATAGTACCGGCATTAGACACGATCTCATCATTTGCCTTGTATGCTTCTGTTGTAATGCTATTGATGATGTCGCGTACCTCTCTCTTATATTCCAAGGTGTTCTTGGCCACGGCCTTGCGAAATTCCGGATCTGCATTTAAAATCTTCATTGCCTCACTGCGTATCTTCGCGGGGCTGTATCCCAGTTCACGCATAGACATGGCCTGCAATTCAGCTGTCCGGGAATATGTAAGTGTCTTTTTTATTCTCCTTGCAACATCAACTATAACCTCTTTCTCCAAATACTGAAAAAGAGGCTCAATAGCTTCCGATACAATTTCTAATTGCTGATCAGTTAATGACATAGATTCTCCTTAATCGGTTGTGTCGTCATCTGGATCCGGCTCTTTCTTCTGCTGAACCATTGCCCAGGCTTGTTCCTCGGAAATATTATACGCCTCCATCAAATACCATACAGTCAACTGCGGAATATCAAAAGACTGTGCATCATTCCGCTTACGTTCCAATTCAGTCTCTTTATCTGTGATATAAGAATCGTCAAACTCAATTAACAACGGCTCTGCCACATCGTAACTGGTACCGGAGAACTGGTTGCTGAACCACATAGCAGCATGAACAATATCCGTAATATAATCAGAAGCCTGTTTTCTCTGCTTGTTAAGCTCCTGCATAGAATCCTGCTTTGTACCAATGTACTCTGTTGCTGTAGTTATTCTGCCATTCTCGAAGGTGTATTTCTTGGTGCCGTAACCAAAGGACATGGACAGCAAAGACAATACCAATTCAAATGCCTTGGTTATCTGCTCAATGCGGATCTCTGGGGTATATTCCTGCACAAGAGTCTTTTCATCCGGTAGCTTTCCTCCATCTTGTCCAAGTAAAATGAATATTTCTTTCTGCTGTGGTGTCAGGTATGGTTTGCCGTCCTTGTCGTGTTGAATGCAAGCCAGTAATTCATTAAGGAATACCAGTTTATCCCCCTTCCCCAAATCACCATAAAGAAGGTTGTAGCACAGATCCACGGCCTTGAACATTGGAATAGAGTTGTATATCTTTGGAAGGCCATAACCTTCCATATCATCCAAGTTGTTCACTTCTGCATTGGATAAGATTGCGAATGGCTTGACATCACCCAACTGAATTGTGGATGATTCTTCACTGATTTCTTTTCCATGCTCATTAAACACAACTGTCTCTGCGCTATACAGAACTGTGTCACCGGCCTTGCTCTTTGTAAAGATCACCAGAGTGGTCTTTTCCTTGCCCTTAGCAATATTAGTAGCAGCAAAGGCGCATTCTGTTACCAATTCTTTCTCTACTGTCAAGGGAATGATGCAATCTGCATCCACATAGTTAATGCAGACTTTCCCTCCCTTAACAGATGTTTCACCGGCTCCATTCTGTATGTATGTAGCATCCTGCAGGTAAATGTAGGCTCCGGTTGTTCCATCTGCAGAAGTCTTTTCAAGCTGTTTGCGGTACTGGACATCAAACCGATTTCTTTCAAGTAGCTGGTTAATGAATTCCTGAGAACTACTCTCTTTCTCTGGTGCTACAGATACCACCTCACATAGATTTGCATCATCAGCGCAACATCTTTTTGCAAAGTTCATTCGGCTGAGTTCATATTCCACACCGTTCAAATTCTTTCTTTTGTGGAAATCATCGATAAGACGATTTGCATACCAATCATCACACAGCTTAATGATGCTCAATGCATTTCCATTTACTGTATATCCCTTCTTTTCTAAATACGCTTTTACACACTCTTTCATTGTATCCCCCTATCTGTCAAGGCCTATAAATTCTATGAAATCCAACAGGCAGTAGCAGAATGCATCCCACCAGTCATTACAGTTACCAATATTCTTATCTTCCGGAATATCCGGATGGTCCTCATCCCAACGGAGAGAGGCAATTGCTTTTCTCGTCTGAGTGCACCGCTTATTTATCTTTAATCTGCCTGAATTGAACAGCAGATCAATTATCTTTGGACGGTCTGCGATCTCATTCTTTCGACAACCTTTAATATTTCTGTAGGGCAATCCCGCTTCCCTTGCTGCAGCTCTCAGGCTGTTTATCATAGTCGTGCTGGCACTATCCGGGAATATCCAATCCACACGGCCATACCTCTCGATTGCCATACGGTAGAACTCGATAAACTTATCACATATTGCCTTTGCATCAATATCCTCTGTTACCGGTAGTCCATCCTCCTCCAATCCCCGAAAATATCTGTACCGGTTCAGATATCCCATCAAATAAAATGTTGTCTTGGAACCATTGCCGCCAAAGTCGATCCCCATTGTGATCTTGCTGAATGATACTTTAAGTTTTCCTTTATCATCAAAGATATATGAATCCTCAAACAAATATGGCTCGTCATTCTCTGCAAAGTATCGAAAGATAATGCCTGATGCCAGGACCCACAGTCCTCGAATGAAGCGATCATAGAATACGCCCTTGTACATCCTCTCGTATCGTTCAATGATATGTAGTGCCAGCGATGGATTGTCTCGCATTGTAAAATGAATACGGATCAGATTCTTCTCTGTCAGCTTGTCAATCCATTCTTTTTTTATGAAATGATCAGGCCCTTCCGGGTTACAGTTAAACCAGAACTTTGAACCATCCACAGAACAACGACCTGTTGCCTGATTGACAAAAGATTCCGGCATCAGTGCTACCTCATCAAAAAACACTCCGGCAAGAGTAATGCCCTGTATAAGGTCTTGGGATCCTTCATCTTTACCGCCGAACAGATAGAACTCATTTTCAACTTCTCCCAATCGGATTGTCATGGAATTTTCAGAGCGGTGTTCAATCACCTCATACCCTCTTGATTTCAACATCAATTTCAGTTGCTTAATCACATTACGGCGCAGGGATTGAATGGTTTTTCCACAAAGCGCAAAGTTTTCTCCGTTAAACATCTCCATTGCCCACATGACAAAGGATAAGGACATGACTGTGGTTTTGCCGGATCTGATCGACCCGTCACATATGATGCCATCTTTATCTGCATAAGGCGAACCCTCCACCCACCATGTCAGGACAAGCTTTTGTTTTAGCGAAAAGGGACTGAATTTAAACAATGCTTTACGTTTCAACAATCTCCCCCGCTTTCTCCATAACTTCCGGCAATTGCTCTTTTAAGGCATCCATGAAGTTATCTTTTTCATATTCTTCCTTGTTGCCGATATCAACAGTTCTTTTTGCCAACTCCTTTGCCGCATTAAGTCTGTCTTGTAATGAAGGCGGAAGATCAAAGGCATCTTTAATCTCTCCTTTCATAACAGCTGTAAAGAACTCCATTACCTCATCACCAGTGGCAATACGTTTCTGCTCTGTAGGGCGCACTCTTTCGGCTATATATGCCGCAATGTCAGCATTTGACAGCAATTTATTTGCACTTCTATTTGCACCTTTCTCACTATAGCCAGCTTTGATATAAGATTGAGTCGCATTCCCTGTCTCTATGTAATAATCAGCAAACGCTCTCTGCTTGTCGTTCATGCACTCACCGCCTTATGTATATCCACCATACAGAGCAACGCCTCCACCTGGGACGATGTCCTTATAATCTCAAACGTCTGGTCCTTCCATACCCCTAATCTCGGATAGTAATGATATACTTTTGTGGATAGTGAGATAATAGGTATGAATCTGTTCTGCTCTGCAGAATAAAACTGACTACGACTAATTATTATAGCAAGGCCCGTCTGTAATATTGCCTTCTGTAACTTCTTCATGGTATTGTTTATATTCACTATCTCACTTCCCTTCTGGCAAAATAAAAAGAGCCGGCGGCAGATTTCTCTGCTCATCGGCTCAAATGGCGCTGAATTGTATATCCTATTGGCAACATTATAACACCATGCATGATAATATGTCTATTACTTGATCTCAAAAAGTTCATCTCTCTCATTTTTCCTGAGCTCTTTTTCCCACTCGGCAAAATCACTTCCGTAATCTTTACCATACTGCTCCATTGCGCTTTCAAGAACTTTTATTTCCTCATTCAACAACCGCCTCGTTATATACTCTTCTTGCAATGCTTTGTCATTACAGTTTAATAAAATAATATTTACTTTGTGTATAATCTGGCTAATATCCATGTGAACACCTCCGCTCTTATGATTAAATAAAATATATCACATTCTTCTTTCATGTTTCAAGAAAAAGATATTGAGTACAAAATACCAACCGCCGAATATTGACGGTTGGTAAGTATTTATCCATTATCTAAAGTCCCAGCTTGCTTTCCACCCATGAAGTTTTGCCATATTTGCAAACTCTTCTTTTTGTGAAAAACGAATCTCTTCATCGTATTGCTCTATTCCAACATAGTAAGCATCTTCGTAATAGCTAATAGAGTAACCAGTTATTTTGTATCCTCCCGGATCTTTCCACAGTGGATCTTCAACTTCAATTCCAACCACCGGTACAATGTCACTTGTGTACTCTTTCGACACCCTGTGAATATCCGGCTCTCCTGCAATTTTTACAGGTTGTGATAAAATTATTTTCATTACAAATCCCCTTTCTATAGTAATACAGATATTATACCACTCATATTGTATACTAACAAACCACATCCATCGACAAATGTCGGGAAGAATCGACAATCATGCCCAACCGTCAATATTCAATTTTCAATGTACAAAAGATCCTTATTACTCTCCCTTCGGTATGTATGGTTCCGGAAGTTAACGAATTCAAGTTTCTGTGCCTTTTCATACTCCTCTTTTAATATTTTTATGGCTTTATCAATTCCTTGCATATCTGCTCCTTTCGGGGAAAGTATACTGATAGTGCCACCACATAAAATGTACTGATATGGCTATGGGAGCATAAAGCAATTCCATTCTCCTAGATATACTTATTGCCAAAGGAAATACAAACCACCCTTTTATATACTTAAATTGGTGTCTTTTCATATCTGCTCCTTTCACAAACTCCATATTTCTTCCTCATCTTCATCCTCAGTTTCATTTTCATAATAACCTCTTGAAATTATAAGAACTTTTTCCTCGTCTACTTTGAGCATTTTTGCAACGCCCTGTTTCTGTGCTTCTGTAAATTTTGTAAAATCTACCTTTGCTAATGCTGATGCTTTAAAATCAACATTTGTACTGACATATCCAATACTCCCCTTGCCACCATATGCTTCGGAATCGCGTACCTCAAAATAAAGACTTATTGTAATCATGATATCATTTGCTTCGTTCATGTTCTTCTCCTTTCATCTTTGCTCCGCAGTTTGGGCAGAAGTTATAATGATTTATGCTTGACCCATAATGCTGAAATCCACAAGCAGAACATTCATCGCCTACTATCTGCATTCTCCAATCTTCAAAACATTGTTTCCACTCCCCATGTACCACAGGAACAGCTTCTATAGTGGGCTGTGCACTTACAATTTTTATGCAGTCTCTGACTGTCCCTGTGACTATACCACCGATTGTATTCGGTTTACACGTATCCTCACAATGGAATTCCAGTGCATTTATCAACGCATTTCTACTTATCAGATCACTCATTCCGCTCTCCCTTCATCCTCTCAAGTGCCGCTTCGGCTTCTTCCTCAGTCAGAAACCACGTTTCTCCAAAATGCTGTTGGATATGCACTCTGCCTGTGCCGTAATCAAGATCCTTATCACATTCCACATACCATTCATTTCGTGTAAATGTAATACGCACTATTTTTTGATGGTAAATTCTGTTGTTTTCCTCATGCTCGTTTAAAATATTCAGTTTGTAATTTACTTTGCTTGGAATGAAATAAACATCATCCCCCACCTTGCACGGCAACACAAACAGCCGCCCCTGCTCCTCTGCATCCTCTAATTCGCCAAGTTTTCGGCATGCTTTGATATGGTCTACCGCCGATGCAGATTTCAGCCTGTATGCCAGTATCTCTCCTGTTTCCTTGTTTGTTATTTTCTCTGTTAAACGCTCCATGTCATTCCTCCCAATTCAATCTCTGTCCGCAATTTGCACAATATCTCATTAACCTGTCCAAAAAAATTGCACCACACTTGCATTTTCCATCAAAGAAACTGTAACTTTCCGGCTTATATGGTGTCTGTTTCTCCACTGCCGCCCGGCACTCTGCCACTTCGGCCTCAAGTTCTTCTATGTATTCATCCTTATGGTCGCAGTTCTGACAAATCAATGTGGAAGTATTGGCAAACACATTCTTGATTTTGGGATTTACTTCACTTGTGTGCCACCTTTTAAGCTCTTTCAACTTCTGCTGGATTTCTTCCACTGTGCCTATTGCCCGGTACTGCTGGATTTCTTCAAGGGCTTCTTTTGCCATATCCAGTGCCTCGCAACTTTCTTCATCCCCTTCTTCCGCTCGCCACATGGCTATTACCCAAACAATAGCAGCCGCTTCTATCTCGTTCATGTTCCCACCTCGCTATCCTGTGGCATTTGGAATACGGAACGGCTGTAAATATATTTTTCATTGTCAGAAAATACATCACATGTCACTGGTTCACAATATTTTTCTTGTATCATATCCAACACCTTTATGGCCTTTTCTTTGGTTGAATATTCCGCAATAGCATCTAACACTCCGGTATCAATGCATATTTCATGTTTTATTCCAACATCTTTTCCACGGTTGTACTCATGGCTTTCGTTATATAGCAATCCATTCAATGCGTTTAAATTATAAAGGCCCTCTTTGTTCTGGGTTCTTATTAACATCTCCTACTCCTTTCCTCCGTTGCGTACTATATCAACCGCTTTTTTGATCGCTCTGTCATAACAGCATCCTATTGATTCCGGGTAACTACAAATCTCTCCGTTTTTACAGAGACAAGATGTGTACTGATCATTTAACTTCTCCAAAACTTTCTCCGTGTCGTATGCGGCAGGCTGTTCTTTGATTACTTTTGCTACCGCCTCAACAGCTTTTCTGCCCGTCAATTCTTTGCAAAAAATTAAATCATTAAGTAATGCATCTCTGCTTATTAAATCTCCCTGCATAATAGTTCCATTTTCCTTTCCTAGCCTTTTCCTGCCCCTCTCCGCACACCCTTGCAGACTTATTAGGGTATGCGGAATTTATGGCTGTTTGGGGCTATTTCACGTTCTCGCGCATTATTGTATGATGCTTTGCCAGAGCAAATCCCAGTTCCCTGTTTGCCCCCGGCGATTTCTCCCAACCTTCGAGCATGTATATTGTATCGCACATGTCCAACAAACAATAGTCAACACACATATATTCATCGTATGTGGCATCCGCCGGCATAATCATGTCCACCAGTGCTGGGTTTATAACTGTGTATCCCTGACTCTCCAGATGCTCCTGCGCCTTCGCAAATCTTTCTTGATAATCTTCTGTCCCTGTAATTGGACCGCTGATATAAACTCTCATTCTTCTTTCCTCCCCGGTAAATGTAAATTTCGTCTTGCAGATTTACTCCAGTCCGTTTCAAGCCTACCGCTTTCAATAAGCTTTTGTACATGATTGTACACAGTCGCTGTATGTAGCCCGGACGCCTCGCTTACTTCTTTCAACGTTGGTGCATAGCCGTTGTATTGTATGAAAAACTTAATGTAGTCAAATAACATTTCTCTCGTTTGCTCTGCTATTATTGTTTGAGGTCGTTTTGCTCTCATTGCTTCAGCCCCTTTCCAATTTGGACTATATCGTGATCGTTTCATGGCATCACCTTCTTACGCAAACTTAAGCTGTCCGCTCTGCTCTTCTAAATTTTCGATTGTCTTCTGAGATAATCCATATAACCCATTGACATTTCTAAAACGTATATAGACACTGCATTTGTGATGCGGTCTTTCTGCTCTTTTGATAAATTAGCTTGCATACGTTCACAAATATCATTAACCACATCTCCAATTTGGCCATATTGTGCTTTCCCTTGTGAATTTATCCAACTTGTCAAATCCATTACATCTCTTTTAACTATTTGAGAACTCAGGTAATCGGTTAATTCCATTTGCCCTTCGCATTCATAATTATCTAATTTACTCATGGCAGTACCTCCGGGTAATCAGTAATAGACATCTGCTCATCTTTTTCAAAGTTCAGCATTTCTTCCTTTGCTCTTTTATAAAACGTCCTGTCTATTTCAAACCCATAGGCACTTCTGCCAAGTTCCATAGCCGCCCTTAAGGAAGATCCGCTACCACAACAAGGATCTATAACCACATCTCCCGGATCAGTAAATATCTCTATCAATTTTTTAATAACTTTAACCGGCTTTTGCGCGGGATGAATTTTAGGGATCTCTTTTCCGTCCTTGTTCCATTCAAACCAGTTAAATATCATCTTCCCGGTTCCTCGTATATTCTTCCCATCACCATCCACTTGAACACCATTTCTAAACTTAGGTAATCTCTCCCGGTACATCACAAGCGCATATTCTGTTGCACCGACCACTCTCATATTGGCTTTAAGAACCTGCGGGCTGTAATTCTTGACAAATACAAGCTGTATGTAATTTACAAAACCATGTTTCTTTCCTGCATCGATCAGTGTAGGTAGTTGTTCAAAACTACAAAAGACTATCATGCAAGGGCTGTCAGAACTTCTTCCTTTCGGAGCGGTTTTCTTATCTTCCTTCTTCAGCATTTTGGAGCAAAAATGAAAATACTCATAGAGATTAAAATTAAAATCTGAGTTAAATGCCGCCTTTCCTGCAAGCTTGCTCTCTCCGTTGCTGTTATCCCCGCCGTTATACCACATAGGATTGCTACCATAGAAGTTCTTGCCTACGTTATATGGAACATCCGCAATAATCAGCTGCGCTGGTGGTATTGCGTACTTTTTGTAGTTTTGCATTGAGTCTCTATATATTTCGCATTTTATTCTTTTCTTTCTTTTTTCCATTTCCATCCAGGAGCAAAGACGTCTTTCGTGCTGGCCAGCAAATCTCCATGCTCCTTTCCTGTTTTATTCCGTTTTCAAAAGTTTCTTCGCGTACAGATCCATAGAATGACATAGCTTAATACAATTACCGTGTAGCGCATGATTCTTCCATGCATTGTACCGCTCATAAAATTTCTTTTCGGTCATTTTTCCTGATCGAACTGCACGCGCCCATCTTGCAATCTTTTTCTTCATCCTGCGCTTGTTTTCCCCTTTAAGCTTTCGGATGTATTTTCCGTCATCAGTGATATAATGATGGAATCCCAGAAAGCTTATTCCGCATTTAAAAGGTGTGATCTGTGTCTTTCCGTTTAATTCTAAATGCAGACCATCTGCCATTTCCCGGATGTGCTCCAGACACCACTTTAAATAATCCTTATCATGATGAATTAAGTAAAAATCATCCATATATCTTCCGTAGCACTTTATTCCTAGTTCTCCCGTTATCATATGATCCATGCCGTTTAGCATTAACAGCGCATACACCTGTGCTACCTGATTTCCAAGAGGCAGTCCCGGTCCTTCTGTACTGTCAATAAACAAATGATTCAGCCAGGATATGTACGGATCACCAAAGTGGTAATCTACAACATCCTTTAAAATCTCATGATCGATCCTGTAGAAAAACTTGGTGATGTCACATTTGAGGATCCATCCATCCACACCATGCTCCCGGTAAAAGTCAAGCATTTGTTTTTTCAAACAGTCCATGCCAAACAGCGTCCCTTTCCCGATCTGACCTGCATAGTTTGTTTTGATAAACTCATCTTTTAGGCGTGGATGCAGTATCTCATCACACAGACAGTGCTGGACAACCTTGTCCTTAAAAGAACATGATTGGATCCGGCGCTCCTTGGGCTCATAGATAGTAAACTCATTGTACTGTGCCATCCGATAGGTCTGATTCTCCAACTGTTCCTTTAATCTGTGCACGCCCTCTAAACTCATGGCTTGAAAGCGTGCACAGCTTCCATTAAATCCTTTTCCTGCTTTAGCCTTTCTATAGGCTTTATACAGGTTTTCAAAACTGCATATAATACTTTTATTATCCATAGAAAAACCTTTGTATTTACCGCTAAGCGGAAGGATACCTGCCTTTTTGTATCTACACTGGTTTCGGCTCCCGGCCTACTCCGTCTGTCTGTGATCCAGAATGGGCGCACACCGTTGTTGTTGTCGTAGTTGTTGTTGTTGATATTGCCCGACGGGGAAACAACGGTTTTCACGGCAGGTAACCTATATTTTTTACCTTTCCTTGTCCTTACTTCTCCAAGCTATTGCCATATGCTTGATATCGGTAACCATCTTTGACCAATATTCCATGCTTTTCACATCTATAATGTTCAGTTTCATGGAGAGCTCTATGTAAAAAAGCAGTTCATCACAATGAGTTATAGCTTTGGTCTGCAGTTCGGACCGTTCCCGGCCAAATGCCCTTAGGTCCGTCCTGTTGGCCTCATGCAGATATTCATATATCTCTAGGGACTTATTCTGCATCTTGTCCACCAAAGAAAACCTATATTTCTTCGGATACCTGTTGCAATTGGACGTTACCCGCAAGGTATACTCTGCTAATTCCTTCGCTTTGATGATTACATTTAATTCTGTTTCTGCCATCTACCCTTCCTCGGATTCAAAGATTGCAGAAGAAAAGATACAAAACGGGCGCACACCGCCGTAGTCGCCGCAGATGAAGTTGTCGAAATCGCCCGACGGGGAAACAACGCGTACACACCAGTCATCTCCATTACACTTTGTGCTGTCCGGCGTAAGAGTCCACCACCAGTAACCAGCATTGGGGATATGCTTTCTGTACTTTCGGTATTCATCCACATTCAGAAGTGACACCTTGTCCACGCAGGAGCCATATTCTGTCTGTCCATCCAGTGACAACAGGTTTCTTTCAAACGGGATAATGTTCCCTTCTCCAACAACGGCTACCAGTTTCGCATAAAAATCTTCATTCAAATATTTGCGGATGCTGCTTTCTTTCCAGTCATTACTTTTTCCAAATGTCATGCCTTTCTCCAAGCGTTCTGCAAGACACTTGTATCCTTTTTCTGTTACTTCGAGCACTTTCCATTCCAAGCCCAGAATTGTAAAAGTATCTCCTGCTGATAACTGTTTATTTACTTTAATCTTTTCCATGATCATTCTCCCTTCGATACAAAGATATTAGATTTTAAGATACAAAACGGGCGCACACCGTCGCCGTTGTCGTAGTTGATGTCGACGATGCCCGACGGGGAAACAACGGCGATTGGATATTTCCGTCCTCTTTCCTCGGTGCTCCAAGGTGTGCATGTCCACCACCAGTCTCCGATTTCTTTATTGACAAGCAAATCATTGCACTCTCTTGCCTCGTCAAAAGTAAGTGGCCGCACCTTACACCTGCAGGTCCCAAATTCATTCTGCATATCCACAGATGTGAGATCCGCTACATGTTCCACTATGTTATCTGCACCAACAGCTTTTTCAATGATCGGCTGAATCTCTTTTTCAATTACTTTTTTGAGGTTCGATCTGTTATAGTCCCGCGTGTTATCATCAAACTTCACGCTCTTTAACATCAAATTCTTTGAGATAACACCTGTCAATCCGCAAAGCTGCTTCAAAACTATAAAATCATGTTCACCGATTTTAAATACATCTCCGGCTTTTAATTCACTTAACTGAATCTTCTTTTCTTCGTCCTCCTTTTCCTGTAACCTTTTTAAAAGTTCTCTTGCCAGTTCCAATTCTTTGCTCATATCTTTTCCTCCATTTTTTATTTAGATTTTATCGGCAGATACAGTTTCTTTCCTGTGCCGCCCTTTGGAACCCATTTCACTTTTCGAAATTTAGCAACTTCATCGTCCCATTCCTTCTGCTTTTTCGCTGACAACATCATCGAGTTGAACTGTGTGGGATCAGGAATTATCTTTACGCTTATACCCTTCCCCGTTCGCTCTCCTCTTGCTATTGCTCCTATCGTTGATGCGGACAAACCCACAATCTCCGACAACATATGTGCTGTACCAACATACTCTTCATCCCCTCTCTTAAGCCGGTACATAAGAAAACCCTTCAATTTCTATCACTCCTCTCTTAATTACCCAACAGTTCTTTTTCAAGGCTGTCAAAGTCATAATCATGTTGTCCAAAACTGTTAAACTGGTTCTTTTTTGTTGGGCTGCTTTTGGATTCTTCATAGTTTGCATCCAGATAATCAACATATCCAGAGTTAAAAAACGTACTGCCGTTTTGTGGCTTTCTCCAATCCTTATCCTTGTCCAGTTCCTTTTTATACCGTTCAATTGCTCTGGACATTTCTTCAAAACCAATTTCAGCAATCCTCAGCTTTGTCTTTTCCGAAATCTGTCCTTTGCCCTTTTTGTTGGGATATAGTTTCCAGAGAGATTCGAACAGTGCCAAAGCGTCAGCTTTGCACATATTATTTATTTTCTTTCCTTTACTTTCCTCTACTTTACTTTGTTTGGAATTGCATACATTTTTTTCTTTTCTGCATACATTTTCTTCAAAAATGTTTACATTTCCTTTAAAATTGCCATCATTTAATAGAAGGTAGTTTTTGTTGAGATTTATTTGAGACCGCCTGGACACGGCATCAAGATACCTTTTTTGAATCCCTTTCGATGTCAGGATCCCGTATCTCTCATACAAATCATTATCAAAAACTCCCCGTCTGATAGAAGCACTCACAACCTCTTGTATTAAATTGTTCACTCCGCCATTCAAAAGACCATTCTGTCTCGCAAACAGTAAAGCTATATCATCGTTCCATTCACAATAATAACCATGCTCTCCGTATATCCTCTGGAAAAGCTTGACGACTATTGCAAACCCTTTTAGTCCAAAATCAGCTTCTATCAGTTCTATCTTTTCATCTACCTGGCAATTCAAGGGAAAGTAATCAAGACCTTCCTTTGCCATTGTTTTTATATCCTCTCTGCCATATAATCCTCATATAGTTTTTTCGCCATAGAGATATTTTTAAATGTAGCCTTAGCACGTGATTCTTCTTGCCGTATGTACCTCTGCAGATCCTGTATCTCTTCCAGTGACGCTTTTATGCCGCTGTCAAGCCTGTAGTATCCTTTTCCGTTTGAAAGGTTCAAAATAACGAAATCCATTCTGGCTTTTTTAATTAGATCCCGCATGGCCCGGTCGCTCTTATTGCTGTTAACAAGCCCGGCTGTTACACATGCATCTAACAATTCCTTCCGGGATATTGCATTATTCCTTCCAACCGGTATCAGGTTTACGATCGGATGCGGATCTACGCTCTGACCGTTTCCTTTCGGAACGTATACATAAAACCTTTGCATTAGGCTGTTGCTGACGCTTTCCGCCAACCTTGTATTTGCGCTTTCTATGCGGTTTAAATACCCATCCAGTGTTTCTCTTTGTTCATTCCCAAAACACCCCTGCAAAAGCCCCGAAACGCTTTTTATGGCATCTTCTACACTTCCATGATGGCTTATAAGTCTTAGGCATTCCGTCTCAACACCTTTACGCATACCCATGTACTTCTGCTTTAAGCTAAAGTTGTTTGCGCTTGTTTGTACAATGACATATCCGTTTTCAAGGTCTATCATGTTTCCTCCTTTCCGGCCCCGGTTCCCCGGAGCCTTTTTTTCTGACATGGCTTATTCCGTGATATATTCCCCCATGTCCAAATATGATCTACAGTTTCTTTTGACCATTTTCGTGAGGTCACGAATATGATCAGGTGTTGCCATAGGGCTCAACCTATTGTCTATCTCCGTAGATTTTCATAAAGTCATCCATGCGGAGAGTAACAAGCCATTCGCAATTGTTCTTTCTATGAAAGACTGCGGGCGTCTCGCCTTCTTTGGCGTCACGAAGCGCCTGCGACATGGCATCATACAAATTCAATCTTTCAACCCGCTTGCACTCAATATGAATACCGGGCAGCCCAACCACATCCGCATCACCATTTGCCCCACTGTACTGTTGTCCCCTTCGACACTCATAACCGTATTCCTTTAACTTTCTGGCAAGCTCTCTTTCGCCGGCTGCTCCCTTAGCTCTGCTGTTTTTCATCCTCCAGCTCCTTTACTACAATTCCGTATACTTTGTACGCATCACGGAAATCTTCCACACCCTTCTCATGCGCTATAGTATGATGCAAGCGGCAAAGGCAGATTTTCTTGTGGTATCGATCATCAACCTTCCGGCGATCATTTCCCATCCCTATCGCATCTTCATGGTGTATCTCGCCATCCCGGCCACACACAGCACATCTCTTATTCATCAGGCAATAGTACAAATACCGGTCTATATCATCCGTCCTGTCTATGGCAAAGTCAGATAAAGGGATCCCATTCTCTAGGGCATATTCCAGAATGGTATTGATGAACTCCCGCGCCTGATCCATAGTGCAATTGGAAAGGCTTATGTATTCAGCGCCGGTGCGGCTGATATGAAGGTATTTAAGCCATTCTTTCTGTTCCTCCGGAAGATATCCTGTATAATCCGCTATATCCCGGATCGTGGCATATGCCTTTTTACGCTGCTCTGCTGATATGTGGCGGCCATCGTCAAACCTCATTTCTGCTTGGCAGATATTCTTACTAACAAGAATTTCACCGATTCTGCATCCGGGAATCATAACCAGCAGTTCTGTGCCTTCTTCAGTTTCTTTGTATTTACTTAAGCGAACTAACTTGTGCATTTTTTTCCAGCACTTTCTCCCAATTGTTTACCAGATTGGAATAAACTTTGCATTTAATCTCTTCAAACGTTCCTACCTTGCAAAGATCAAGAATTACACCGGGGTCTACATTGTCTTTTTTGCACTTTTCTTCGAGAGCTTTTACCATTACATTTGTAATAGGTTTTTCTGCTACTTGCTGCTGTTCTGCATTTAATACCTCCTGCGCAGATGCAATATCGTTTTCAACACCTATTCCTACAAATCCCAACGCCCTTCCGACCGCTGACGTTTCACAGTTCTCTATGTATGAAGTTTTATTTATGAAAGAACTATCTTCTTTCTCGTATGCATGTCCTGTGGATAAAACATTTCCATCTTGATCAATACACTCTGCTCTCATAACGCAGATTCCATTTTCAAGCGAAATAATACTTGAAACAATTTTTCCATTCGGAAATAGTTTTCTAAATGCCCTAACCCTGTTTGCTACATCAGCATATTTTTTCCCTTTTATGTCAATAAATGAAATTTCCGTATTAACCTGTTCCAACTCTTTATAATTCATTCAGCACACCTCCTATAATTTTTTCTTACATAATCCCTTTCACAATCCTCACACATGATATCGCCATCAAAATCAAAATACTCTTCACCGGGATAAATGTCTCTTTCGCACTCTTCACACCTGCACACCGGCTTATATCGTGGGATCCATTCAGCGTCCACTACCATGCGATTCTCAATCCTCTCCGGCATCTTCTTTCTCCTTGTAATTCTGGCAAACCGAGTAAACAACACGCTTTCCTTCTCGGAATTCATTTGTCGGTTCTACATCTATTTTGATAGCCGGTAGCATGCACACTTCGCCGTTGTTGTGTCTGCAGGTCGTGTCCCTGCAATGAACCATCATCATTTTTCACTCTCCTGTTATTACAATTTTCTCATTGACATTTCCTTTTCTTATCCTGTACAATGAACATGAAGCACGTGGCAATGTGCTGTTATAAGAACCTGGTTTCACTTTGGTCGGTGGCAGGTTCTTTTTTCTGTTCTTCTTTTGATTCTTCGGCTCCGTTGATCAGTCCACATTCTTCCAGCCATAAGTACATTTCCTTTTCCTCCTTCTCAATGATTTGTTTTCGTTTGCAGCCAACAGTCCCGTGATTGCTGATACCGCCAGGATCCCGAGTGAAAGAACTATGCCCTGTGGATCTGTCACTGCCTGTTCCACGGTCCCGGTTAATCCGGCCAGACCAACAAGAGCACATACAAAGCTTGTCCCGGATAAGATTTTATGTAACATCACTTCCATTCCCTCCTTTCTTATAGCGATTCAACCACTCGCGGTATATCCAATACGTTTTCCGTTTTAAAGGTTTTCCGGCCTTGTCTTTGGTTTTAACTTCCCCGATAGGCGGCTGGAATTCTCCGTTCGCCATCATAACCCTGATGGTTTCAGTGGTTCTTCCCAGTTCTCTAGCTGCAACTTCTGGTTTTACTACTTCCATTTTTCCTCCTTTCTTCTCCTCCATGCCCTCCATGTGACGCACAGGAAATTCGGGTGCCTGTGCGCCCTCAATACATTAAAGAGGAGGTTACCAACGTGGCTGTACGCCACATGCAGGACATGGATACATGTTAAATTGATTCTTTTTCTCCTATTCCAATAATTCTGTGACATTCTCATTACAATATTTGGTAGTAAAATTATATAAAACATCTATATATTGTGATTTTAATATTGACTTTTAAATACTCTTTGCATATAATCTCCTTGAACATATGTTCTTGCAGATTCGAGTGTGTGTGCATCTACAGAAAGGAAGGTGCAAATTTATGCCAAAAAGAATTAGTGTTACAAAAGAATCCGATTCAGGAAGAAACATCCACTTCCGTGATAATTACACCGGTGCCGACATGACACGTAACCAGTTTGTTCGGCAAATAAATAACGGTAACTACGAAAACTATCATGTTAGAAATATCAATGGTATTGCCACACCAGTTTCTAATCCTGATAGATCAAGCAAAAACAACCTCGGTTAGCTCTCAATCGGCACACACACTATTCTGCAATCTTTTTCTTCAATAATGTTTTCATCTGTGATACTGGCCAAAAGATTACCTTTTGAATCGGTCACAAGAATTTCGAAATATTCATTATTTCCTATCTTCACTTGCTACCCCTCCTTCTTAAGCAATTCATTAGCATCCACATTCAATGTTGCCGCAATGTTCACAATATCAACAGGTTTTATAAGCTTTCTGCCATTCAACATCGAGTTGAACTGTTGCTTGGTGTATCCTGCTTTCTCAGCTACATGTTTCTGTTTCAGCCCTTTTTCATCAATAACCCGAATAATATTTCCAGAAACAGGTTGATTGAATTCTGCGATGTTCAATTCCGTTTTCCCTCCTTCCTATTCCAGCAACCCATCAGCTGTTACCCTAAGAAATATGTTACTTCTACTCCAAATCTCTTTACCCACATTGTATTTTCTTTGCTTCTCCTTTATAATGAATCCATCAGCACCGCCATGCTGAAATAACAAGCAATAGGAGTATTTTTATGAAAAAATACATTGTTCATCAAACTGTAACCGCCGAAACATTCGATACCATATGTCATCGCTATGCCATTTGTGGTTGGAAAGAAATTGATGTAATCGGTACACTTAACCATCCTCAAGAAATAGTTTTTGAATGGATCGGCGACGGCTTACCTGAATATCCCAACCTATCACACCTCTAAGGAACATAGGCTACAAACAATTTCATATACGCCTTTTGAGAATCTTTATTGCCATATAGCGGAAGCATCTTTCCGCTATTTATTTGTGCTATAAATTCATCTTCATTTTGAAATATATAGATATTTGTGCAACTACTAGGAATTGATATTCCCACAACCTTTGATTCCTCCGTCTGCTGATTGGAGACTACTTTTACTTTGTTCAACTTCATATCCACCTCGCTCAATAAAAACTGTTACTGGCACGCCGAAATAATCAGCAAGTATAACCAGCTTGTCTATCTTGGGTTTACTTCTTCCAGACTTCCAATCAGAAAATGTTGATTTTGTTATCCCGGTCTCTTTAAACACCTTGTAATCGCTTACGCCTCTCTCGTCGCGGAGCTTAACATACTTTTCGTACACTTTTCTTCTCCTTTCCGAACTTTTCTCTTGCAATTAGTTCGGAAATCAGTTATAATGTATTTGCTAGATATCATATAACAACAATCTAATGACTGTTTTGATTTCCGAACTCCTTGGTTTTATGTTATCACGGAAATCAAAACTTGTCAATGTTTTTTTGTACGGATTTTAAAACTTTTTTTTGTAAGGAGTATTTTATGTACGAAATTTATTGCAAGTTAAGGGATTCCAAGGGAGTAAAGGATTCGGATGTGGTTAGAGCAACAGGTATTACCAAATCGACCTTTTCTGACTGGAAAAGTGGAAGGAGTAATCCTAAAAATGACAAACTACAGAAAATTGCAGACTACTTCGGTGTTTCTGTAGATTACCTTATGACCGGTGAGGACAAGTCCGTATTATCGGACAGCAAATATTATATAAATGAAGAGACAGCACAGATGGCTGATAAGATATTCCATAATAAGGAATTGAGACTGCTTTTTGATGCTGCCAGAGACGCACAGCCCGAAGATCTGGAGACTGTGCATCATATGCTATTGGCTTTAAAAAGAAAGGAACGTGGAGATATTGATTGACTACCAGGTAAGACTGATTAACTTTCCACCGGGAAAGGCAAAAGAGGCTGTTACAGAAAACGAGGATGGGACATACACGATATTTATTGAGGCTGCTCTATCTCGCGAGAAACAGAAAGAAAAGTTTTTCCATGCTATGAAACACATACTGCAGAGCGACTTTGATAAATTCAACGCAGATCAGGTTGAACTAGATGCACGCAACACGGAAATGACACTAGACTTTTAAAGGCAGGGAATACTATGGATAATAATTTACAAACTCAACACCCCCAAAAGAAAGGCGTTTCTGCTATCGCAATTATTTCGCTGATTTTAGGCGTAATAGGAATGTTTACTTCATGTTTTATTTTGGGAATTGTTATCGCCATACCAGGTTTCATACTCGGTTTTATTGCTGTGGTTATGAAAAAGAAACCTTTTGCAGTATCTATTCTAGGTTTAATAAGTAGCAGTATTGGACTACTAATTTTTGTGGGTTGGATTATCCTTTTCGGTGTTGTTGGTGTAGAACCTGCCGAGAATACAACTCAATCGCAAAGTACCACTAAAGAGTCAATTCCCAATAACGATCAAGAAACCGCCCTTAATGAATCCGAAACAGCAGAAAATGAAACAACGGAAACTGAACCTGTAGAATCTGAGCCACTAGAAACTGAAACACCTTCACAAGAACCTGAAGATACGGAACTTACCGTTGAAGAGCAATTTGCTCAAGAGTTTTCTTCTTGTACAGAATATGTTTCTGAAGAAACAGCTATAAATATCTATCAGCTACTTTCGGAAGATTTAGGGTTTTCACAGATATTTTTTTACAAGAAAAGTACCATTGGTCAAATAATTTTTGAAATTATTGCAGATGACTATTTACTAAGAATTACTGCTGACAATGATGCTATCTACAATATTATTTGTGGTGACTATGTTCTTTATCGTGATAATACTATTTTACTAACAAAACAAGATTTAGACGACCGGCAATTGGAAAACGAATCTGCTTATTACTCTATCGCAAAGGAAATAATCACAGCAAACCTAAAAGCACCAAAAACAGCAGAATTTCCATCATTAACTTTTAACCGTGATAAAATCGCAATGTCCAGAAATGGTGATTTGATAGCCGTACAAAGTTATGTAGATGCACAAAATGGATTTGGTGCACTAATACGTTCTGATTGGCTGGTAGAGTTCCGCGTATTGGATATTGACACTTATAGTTATGAAGTGGTTTATATGAGAATTGATAATTCTACATATGGCGAGTATATTGACCTAAACTAAAAAATAAAAACCGCCCCTGCGCCAACAGGAACGGTTTTGATAGACAATAGCCCCGAAGGATACTACTGTACGTTCACACAGATTGTATCATCCCGGAGGCAAAAAATCAAGTCACCGGGCATTTTTATGCCCATTTTTACCTAAAGGAGGATGAAAACATGAGAATGCCAAACGGATATGGCTCAGTAGTGAATCTAGGAAAAGGGCGTCGCAAGCCTTATGCCGTCCGGATTACCACCGGCCGAAAGAAAAATAAAGAGGGGAACTATGTCCAGACCTATAGATATTTGGAATATTTTGAGAAATCAAAAGATGCCTACGCATACCTTGCCCAAATGAATTCCGGCCACGAAGTAAAAGAGCACGAATCATTTCAAGACATGCCTACTTTCAAGGAAGTATATGACAAGTGGCTGGCACACAAAATATCTTTGAAAAAGGCTCCAACAGAATCCACTGTGCGCAACTATGGGATTGCCTACCGCCGCTTTGAAGATGTGCACTCTAGAAAATTTGCATTGCTCCGCCCTATTGATTATCAGCCAATTGCAGACAAACTAAAGTTAAAATCCGATTCCACAGTAGGCATGGCCAAAACTGTACTTTATCAGATGTATGAATATGCTATCAAGCAACTGCAGCTTTGTGAGAAAAATTATGCAGAATATGTCATCTGGGAATATACGAATACTGAAACCCAGATGCATGTTCCATTCTCTGAGGCTGAAATCAAGAAACTTTGGGAAGAAAAGGACTTTAAAGATGTGGACAAGACCCTCATGCTAATCTATTCCGGCCTGCGCGCTCAAGAATTTCTTAGCATTGAAACAAAGAATATCCATCTGGCAGAAGGATATTTTATTGCGGGCATGAAAACTGAAGCAGGCACAAACCGAACCATTCCAATTCATGATGATGTTTTACCTTTTTTCAAAAGATACTATAGCAAGCGGAACAAATATCTATTCCAGAACACAAAAGGGAATGCATTTAGTTACACAAACTTCGCTGTAAACTATTGGAATCCGCTCATGGAAAAACTTGGGATGGGACATACCATGCACGATACCAGACATACCTTTGCCACACTGGCAGACAAATACAAGCTAAATGAATTTTACGTAAAACTGATTATGGGGCACAGTATCTCAGACCTTACCAAAAGAACTTATACCCATGTAGAACCATCACAGCTGTTAGCTGAAATCAATAAAATAAAGATTTGAATCTGTATATTGCGCGTATATTACTTGTATATTACGCGTATATTACGGCAAATTTTTACCCCATTTTTAGAGGTAGCACGCAAAAGAAAAACCCCGAAAACATCACGTTTCCGGGGTGTCAAATTTCTATTAAGCCAATTTAGACTTCGCCAGCTCTGCCAGTGTAGCAAAACCTGCTGCATCGTTAACAGCCATCTCTGCCAGCATCTTTCTGTTGATCTCAACCTCAGCCAGCTTCAGACCGTACATAAACTTGCTGTAAGACAGTCCGTTGATTCTTGCAGCTGCATTGATACGAGCGATCCACAGCTGTCTGAACTGACGCTTTCTCTCTTTTCTGCCTGCATAAGAAGAAGCCAGTGCTCTCATAACAGACTGTTTTGCAACTCTGTACTGTTTAGATCTTGCTCCTCTGTAACCCTTTGCAAGCTTTAATACTCTATTATGTTTTTTCTTAGCGTTTAAGCCGCCTTTAATTCTTGCCATCTTCTTTTCCTCCTAATCTACGATACTATTCACCTTACAGATAAGGCAAAATCTTCTTCATGTTCTTAACGTTGGTAGCATCCGTAATAGTTGCTTTTCTCAGATTACGTTTTCTCTTGGTAGATTTCTTGGTTAAAATATGGCTCTTATAAGCTTTCGCTCTTTTCAGCTTTCCTGTTCCTGTCGCTTTAAAACGTTTAGCAGCTGAACTGCTTGTCTTCATTTTTGGCATAACGATTCCCTCCTGAAATATGTTTAATCTATTTTAACTGTACTAACCTAACGCTTTTCAGTTAAAAACATGGTCATGCTTCTGCCCTCTACCTTGGGCGCTTTTTCCATTACAGCCACATCGGAAAGACTCTCTGCAAAATCATCCAAAATGTGTTTGCTGTTGTTCATATGTGCCATCTCTCTTCCGCGGAAACGCAAGGTAACCTTTACTCTGTCACCCTTTGTCAGGAACTTTCTGGCTGAATTGATCTTTGTGTTCAGATCGTTGGTATCAATGTTAGGGGACAGACGGATCTCTTTGATCTCGATCACCTTCTGCTTTTTCTTAGCTTCTTTCTCCTTGCGCATCTGCTCATATTTGTACTTACCGTAGTCAATAATCTTGCACACAGGGGGATTTGCAGTAGGCGCAATCTTTACTAAATCCAACCCCGCTTCTTCTGCCAAACTCAAAGCCTCTCTGGCAGACATAATACCCAGCTGTTGTCCCTCTTCCCCGATCAGACGAACCTCTTTGTCTCTGATCTGTTCGTTAATCATTAAATCGCTAATGGCTTTGCCCTCCATAAGAAAAAGTGGATAGCATAACTATCCACTTCATAATTCACACTCTGCAGCATCAACACTTAGAAAAGCTTAACGATACTGCGTGCACACCTCTGCCATGACATCCGGCAGGAGTCTCGAATTATTAACACTTGCCAGCTCTGTGGCCGCAAGGTGAGAGTGGATACTCTGCTTTGTTTTCATGTGAATCACTCACATTCTTAAACAGGATACCATACACCTCACCTGATGTCAAGCGTTATTTGTTTATTTTTCCTGGAAAGTAGCACATGCAGTTTCTCTGCAATCGTCCGCACCACATCCCTTGATGTCCACATGCTCTGCTACACACTTATAATTGCTGTTGTACATGCACTTTACAGCCTCACAGTCAATACTGATCGTACGACTGGGATGATCCAGGGAGCTTGTATAAGCATCCATACCTTCTCTTCTCTCTGCAAAGCTCTCGCAACAGGTATCGTCTGTCGTACAGGCATGCTTGCCACCCACCATGATATCCCCTTTGGAACACAGGTGTTCTTTATTGTAGGTACAATTTTCCACGGTACACTTTAAATCAGCCATCCTTACTCTCCTTTCTTATTAGACACGAATTCACCACCAAAGCTACTTTCGTGAATACTATTAGTATGGAGAGCGGACGAAAAAATTATTCAAATAAAATTTATTTTGCTTCTTCCTGCGGTACTTCCTGGCGTCTTTCCTTGGTGCGGATCTCTTTGGTGATCTGTGCAATAAATTCATCCAAAGTTTTCTGTCCTTCATCCCCTGCAAACCGGCTTCTTACCGAAACAAGACCTTCCTCTTCCTCTTTCTGGCCTACGACCAGCATATAGGGAACCTTGGCCAGTCTGGTCTCACGGATCTTGTAACCGATCTTCTCGGAACGTCCGTCTGTAGTAGCCAGTATACCATTGTCCTTCAGTTCCTTTTCTACCTTGGCAGCATATTCCGCATATTTCTCAGAGATAGGCAATACACGTACCTGCTCAGGACACAGCCAGGTAGGGAACTTACCTGCATATTTTTCAATGAGCCATGCCAAAGTTCTCTCATAGCATCCCATGGAAGTTCTGTGAATAATGTAAGGACGCTGCTTTTCACCATTCTGGTCAATGTAATACATGTCAAACTGCTCAGCCAGCACTGCATCCCACTGGATGGTGATCATGGTATCTTCCTTGCCGTATACATTCTTGGCCTGAATATCAACCTTGGGACCATAAAAAGCAGCTTCTCCCTCTTCCTCAAAGAAGGGAATCTCCAGTTCCTGCAACACTTTGCGAATACTGCCCTGGGTCTCCTCCCAGACGCTCTCATCACCAATATATTTTTCTTTGTTGTTAGGATCCCACTTGGACAGGCGGTAGGTTACATCCTCTTCCACACCCAGGGTCTGCAGGCAGTGCCTTGCCAGAGCCAGACAACCCTTAAACTCCTCCACCATCTGATCAGGTCTTACGATCAAGTGACCCTCAGAAATTGTAAACTGTCTTACACGGGTCAAACCGTGCATTTCTCCGGAATCCTCGTTTCTAAACAATGTAGAAGTCTCGCCGTAACGGAGAGGCAAGTCTCTGTAGGATTTCTGGCTTGCCTTGTATACATAATACTGGAACGGACAGGTCATAGGACGCAGGGCAAATACTTCTTTTTCCACTTCCTCATCACCCAGCACAAACATACCTTCCTTATAATGATCCCAGTGACCAGAAATCTTGTACAGGTCGCTCTTGGCCATAAGAGGGGTCTTGGTCCTCACATATCCCCACTTTTCCTCCTCGTCTTCGATCCAGCGCTGCATGGTCTGAATCATCTTAGCGCCCTTAGGCATCAAAAGGGGCAGTCCCTGACCAATCACATCCACCGTGGTAAACAGTTCCATCTCACGGCCCAGCTTATTATGATCTCTATTTTTGATATCTGCCAGATAGGCCAGATACTCCTCTAGCTCCTCTTTCTTGTTGAAGGCAGTACCATAAATACGCTGCAGCATGGTATTCTCAGATTTGCCTCTCCAATAAGCTCCTGAAGAAGAGATCAATTTAAACGCTTTGATCCCTTTGGTGCTCATCAGGTGAGGGCCGGCGCACAGATCCACGAAATCTCCCTGGCTATAGAAAGAGATCACCGCATCCTCAGGCAGATCTCTGATCAGCTCTACCTTATAGGGTTCGCCCTTCTCTTCCATGTACTGGATGGCCTCCTGCCTGGGAAGCGTAAATTTCTCCAGTTTATTGCCTTCTTTGATAATCTTTTTCATCTCAGCTTCCAGCTTATCCAGATCTTCTCTGGAGAAAGGCTCATGCTCAAAATCATAATAAAAACCGGTATCAATACTGGGCCCAATGGCAAGTTTCGCCTCAGGGAATACTCTCTTTACTGCCTCTGCCAGCACATGAGAAGTTGTGTGGCGCACAGTCCGAAGCCCCTCTGTATCGTTTGCGGTCAAAATATTCAAAGCACAGTCCCCACTGACCATGGTTCTTAAATCAACCACTTTGCCGTCCACTTCTCCTGCACAGGCTGCTCTGGCTAAACCCTCACTGATGTCCAGTGCGATTTCATAAACACTCATTTCTTTTGCGTACTCTTTTACAGAGCCATCTTTCAACGTGATCTTCATATTGTTCTCCTCTCTTTTTGCTACGTGAAAAAAGAAGTCCCTTGTATCATCACTGACACAAGGGACGTAAAGTTACGCGGTTCCACCCTAATTGCTTTGCTAAAGCCACTCAAAACTGTATAACGGCAGTCAGCCGGGCTGTATGAAAGCCACTCCGGGGTGGTCTTCTGCTGTTTCCTGCAAGACTGCTTCCACCACCGGTGTCCCGGGCAGTCCTCTCTGATACGTTTCACAACATACTCTTCCCATCAACGCATTAAATTATAATATCTTATCTTATATTAACGCTGATTGGGCGAAAAGTAAAGTATTTTTTCACTGCTCGGAAAAATGTTTTATCGGATCACAAAACAGTCGGCAATATCCCCCGGTCGTCCTGCAAGCCCCTCCGGCAAATACACCTTCAGGCAGTCTCCTGACTGTTCAAACCTAAGCTCCCTGCCGGTTCGCATATCGGTAACACTCTGGGCCTGACCGGAATATACCATCTCATAGGTTGCAGGTGCCGCCTCCCCTTCATCATACAGATAGAATACATGAACCATCTTACTATCCTTGGATCTTGTGTAGGCATACTTTCCGGTACGGTAGGGTGCAATAGACCTTGTTCCGTGGATTGCCGGAGCAAAGATCTCCATCCACTTTGCTAAAACCTCCAGCTCCCGCAGTGCCCTATAAGGAAGACGTCCATCCGGCTGAGGTGCCAGATTCAGGGCCAGATTACCGCCCTTTGCCACCACATCCAAAAGCAGATGGGCTATTTCCCATGCGCTCATATAGTCCTGGTCATAGCTGTAGCCAAAGGACACATAATCCTGGCCATATTCTGGATGCTTCTTACCCATAACGGTACAAGCTTCCCAAGGCACAGCCACATATTCTTCCGGTATCAAGGTCTCAGGGGTAATAATATCCTCACAAACACCATCCCCCCGCAGCACACCCAGCATCCAAGGCTGTATCTTTCTTAATTCTTCTGTCATCTCAGGAAGTCCCAGCTGTACACCGTCACATCCTCCGTCATACCAAAGGCTGTCAATCCTGCCGTAATCACTTACCAGTTCTTTTAATTGCGCAAACACAAAATCCTTGAAACGCTGCCAGGTCTCCGGTTTCTCCTCCGGGTCATAAGAAGGAACCCGGGCTGTACCATCCTTCCAGCGATATCCTTCCTCCCAATAGTAAGGACAATCGAAATCTGCGCGACTGTAATACAGCGAGATCCCCATGCCTTTGGCGCGGAACGCATCAAACAACGCCTTGGTGATATCTGCGTTTTTATTGGTTCGCCAGGGCACCTCACTTCCGGTTACCTTATAATCTGTGGTCTTGGTATCCCACATACAGAATCCATCGTGATGTTTCGTTGTAAAGATCAGATATCGAAAGCCGGCTGCATACGCCGCATCAGCCCAATCCTGGGGATCAAAGCGCAAAGGAAGAAATCCTTTGTGCAGCTGAGCGTACATTTCTTTTACTTCAAGGTTGGTTGTGCCGGGCTTAAACTGCCATTTAGTCCAGGGTTCCTCTTTGAATGCATCCTCAACCAGAGGCCAGGACTCCTTGATCCCCACCTCATTATATAATCCCCAATGCACCATAAGTCCAAATTTTTGATCCCGGAACCATTCAATCTGCTCTAAAAGCTCCGGCGTAGTGGGGGGCTGATAATTAGCCACATCTTTCTTAAACTGATTAAGAAGATACTCTCGCTCCATCATCTGAGCGTCTATTCCCTTTTCATTGATCTCATTAGCCATGATCATTCTCTCCCTTCTGCCTTTGACTTGGGCACTTTTATTATAGAGAAAATTGCTCCCCCCAGACCATGACTTTTCTGGTACAAAATATGTCTTTTTTGACAGAGAAATTATATGCTAAAACCCCTCCCGGAAACAAATCAATCTCCGGAAGGGGGTAAATCTGGACTTTATCTTATTTCTCTTGAACCTGCTCTTGATTTGCCTGCATGGCAGCCTTTGCGCGTTTACGCGCTCTGCTCTTCTTACAGCAACGGATAATGAATAGTACCAACAGCCCCGCAACCCCGACTACAATGGCTACAGGAAGCAGTCTGATAGCCATAAACAAAAGGCCCTCCAAAAGCTCCCAGAAAAATTCCCAGGTCTCAGATAAAGTATTCTGCAATCTGTCCCAGAATGTATTTGTCTTCTGGGGCGTTTCATCCGGTGTATACTCCAGCACTTCCTGCACAACCATGGTAATGGTAGAATATTCTACATCTGCATCCATGGAGGAAAGCTTTGTCTTGGCTATGTTCAACTCATACTGCACTTCACTCAGGCGTGCCTCGATGGTGATCATATCTTCAATACTGACTGCCTTTTCCATCATATCCAGCAGGCGGTCCTGCTGAATCTCCAGGGACTTGATATAGGCATCCGTCTCATAGTACTGTCTGCTGATATTTTTCACAAAGGACTCTCTGGAAACCACCTTCCCGGTACCTTCCATAGCATCCAGAAATTCGGAATATTTTCCGGAAGGAATACGAATGGTCATGGATAGATTTCTGGTGCCGGAAGTTTTCACATAATCTTCATAATACCATCTGTATGCATTATCACTCTCAGACTCCCGTTCAATAATACCCTTATAGGCCTGAATGTTTTCTTTGATCGCCCGGACACTTTCTTCATAATTCAAAGTCTGAAGTCTCAGATCACAGGTGTACACCAACTTTTCACCGGTCAGGATCTCGCTGCCCTCACCGCTTTTATCCGGTGATGTATTGATATCCATGCTTCCTGCAGACTCCTCCATGGCATCGAAACCGTCATAACGACTATCCGACACGGCAGAACCTATTTCATTCTTCTTGTCTGCAACGCCATCAAAACTTGCACTACCACAGGCAACCATTGAAAGCGTCAATAATACCAGAGCCGTAAAAATACTCAATTTTCTTTTCATGTACATACCCTCCATTCTCTGTGGTCTATTGTTATTAAAGATACGAATAAATATGTTCCATTTATTGAAAAAAATGAAAATTTCTTGCAAAAGTAAATTAATGTTGTTAAACTATATCTACAACTAAATTACGTGGAGGAACGATATGAAAATCATCAAAACATCCAACTACGAAAAAATGAGCCGCGCTGCAGCTAATATCATTGCTGCACAGGTGATTATGAAACCCAACTGTGTTCTCGGACTTGCAACCGGTTCCACCCCTATCGGTACATACGAGCATCTGGTACGCAGCTATCAAGCCGGTGATCTTGACTTTTCCAATGTTACCAGCATCAATTTGGACGAATATAAGGGACTCTCCGGAGATAACGATCAAAGCTACCGCTATTTCATGAATGAGCATCTATTTCGTCATGTCAACATCCGTCCCGAGTGCACCTATGTACCTGACGGTCTGGAGCCTGACAGTGCCAAAGCCTGTGATGACTACAACCGCATCATAGCCCAATCTGGCGGCATTGATCTGCAATTGCTGGGCCTTGGACACAACGGACACATTGGCTTTAACGAGCCTGCAGACAGCTTTGAAAAGGATACCCACTGCGTGGACCTGACCCAGAGCACCATCGATGCCAACGCACGTTTCTTTGCTTCCATGGATGAAGTGCCTAAGCAGGCTTACACCATGGGAATCAGAAACATCATGCAGGCCAAGAAAATCCTGATTGTGGTGAACGGAAAAGGCAAAGCAGAAATTGTGAAAAAAGCTTTCTTCGGCCCTGTTACTCCTCAGGTACCGGCTTCCATCCTGCAGCTTCACAATGATGTGATACTGGTAGGCGATGACGACGCACTTTCTTTGATCCCTTGATGATATGCAAAAGTGGAGAGGCCTATATATAGGCTATCTCCACTTTATTTCTGTAAGATCATTATGCATTTTTTCCACAGCACTTCTTGTACTTCTTGCCACTTCCGCAAGGACAGGGATCATTCGGGTATACTTTTTCGCCCTTCACGATCGTGGTAGAAGACTTCTGCTCCTTATACAACTCCTTACGCCTGTCAGCATCAATAATACCGTTCCACTCTTCCAACTCGTACAGCCAGTCTGCCTTGGCAGCTACCATATTCTTGTAAAGAAGTTCCGGTTCGTATCCCAGATTTACCTCTGTGTCCTCATCCATCTCTTCGATCGGATTGGCCTCCTTCAAGCTGTCATTGATACCGTCCAGAAAACCGGTCATCATCATTACGGATACGCCGTACTTTTCAGCCAACTCCTTTACTGTTCCCTTCACAACCTGAGAAGGATCTTTTAAAATCTGCGCATAGATCTCTTTTTCCTGTGCGAAATACTTTTCCCACAGCTGTTGTAGCTGGGCGCTGTCTGCCTCCTCTGAATAAGCTGTTTGTCTCCATTGTTCTAAAAGTGTCATATATACCTCCTTGGCTTTTTTACCTCTTACGGCATAAATTTTTTATTATTTTGTATAACTTATTTGAAACTGCTCATACTATAAATAGTCATCAAAGGACCCCCTCCCTTGATGCTACGAAAGATAAATAAATACTTATCCTCCCCTTAAGAAGGCCTCCGGGACTGCCAGGGCAGATCCGGGGGCTTTTTATTTATTCTTTTTCATCCTGCTCGGACACATCCTCCTGATATGTCTCGCCACCCTGCATCAGGTTTAGGTCTGCTATGGTCTTTTTTCCTGTCATCTGACCATAGAGCCAGATATAGATCCAGGCCAGAACAGGCACCACTATAGTAGCCATCAAGCATACACCAAACAAACTGCCTCCACCTGTGGGTGACAACAACGAAACAATAAAAGTAACAAGATATAGCGCCGCCAACAAAACCAGCGCAACAATTGCTGCAATTCTCTTGGGCGTCCATTTTTTCTTATCATCACTCTTCATATAAATACCTGCCTTTTATTCTTTACCGTCCCAGCAATACGTACACAGCTTACATCTGTCAATTCCTACCGATTCAATCAGGTCATCCAATCTGTGATAGCGCAAAGAGGTAAAATTCAGCTGCTTGCAGATACGATCCAGCATCTCCTTGTACTCGGCCGTTTCCGGGTTAGAGTAGGCTGTCAGATCCACATACCTGCCTTCCCTCTCAATGTCTTTCAAAATACGTCTGGTGATCAAATCCAATTCTGAGGAAGAACGAGAGAAATTCAAATATTTACAGCTATACATAATAGGCGGGCAAGCCGGCCTGATATGCACTTCCTTTGCTCCGCTCTGGTACAAAAATTCAGTAGTTTCCCGCAACTGTGTACCGCGCACAATGGAATCATCAATTAATAGCAAGCGTCTGCCCTGTATCAGATCATGCACCGGAATCAGTTTCATCTTTGCGATCAGCTTGCGCTGAGACTGCATAGTAGGTGTAAAAGATCTGGGCCAGGTAGGTGTATATTTGATAAAGGGTCTGGAAAAAGGAATGCCTGAACGATTGGCATAGCCAATAGCATGGGCCAAACCGGAATCCGGTACACCTGCCACGATATCCGGCTTCACATCATCCCGCTCTGCCAGTAAAGCTCCGCAGTTATATCGCATCTGCTCCACACTGATCCCTTCATAAGACGAAGAAGGATATCCGTAATATACCCACAAAAAGGTGCAGATTTTCATTTCTTTTCCGGGCGCCGCCAGTGTATGCACCCCTTCCGGCGTCACGATCACGATTTCTCCGGGGCCCAGCTCCCGCTCCGGTAAATACCCCAAATTTAAATAGGCAAAGCTTTCAAAGGATACACAATAAGCACCCTCTTTCTTTCCTATGGCTACCGGGGTTCTGCCCATCCTGTCTCTGGCAGCATAGATTCCTTTTTCTGTCATGACCAGAATAGTCATAGAGCCTTCTATGATCTCCTGGGCATACTGAAGTCCTTCCACCAAATGATCCTTCTGGTTAATAATGGAAGCCACCAGCTCAGTAGCATTGATATCACCGCCGCTCATCTCCAGAAAATGCGCATGTCCCTTGTCAAAGAGTTGTTTGATCAACTGATCTGTATTGTTGATTTTACCCACCGTGGTGATGGCATAAGTGCCATGGTGTGAACGCACGATAAGGGGTTGAGGCTCATAATCCGATATACAGCCAATGCCCAAAGTACCGTGCATTACATTTACATCTTTGTCAAACTTGGTACGAAAAGGAGAATTCTCTATATTGTGGATCGCCCTGTCATAGCCTTTTTGCTTATCATAGACTGCCATTCCTGCACGCCTTGTCCCCAGATGGGAATGATAGTCCGTTCCGAAAAACAAATCAAATACGCAATCTTCTTTTGATGCCACTCCAAAAAATCCGCCCATATTTTACCTCGCTTTTGTTTTTTAGTCTAATACTGTAGTCATATATTCGATGGAAACAATTTCATCCCCATCTAAAATAAAGCAAAGCTTCATTCCATCCTTCTCATAGACCAAAGTACCGTTTTCATCCGTAAAATCTTCTCCGTAAGCTTTGATCATATCATCCTTAGTTTCAAACAGGCTGACACCCTCCGGTGTTTCCACCATGTCATCCTTAAAAATAATGCCGGAGATTCTGTCCTTCCCCTTCTCATCCGGGTAGGTGTCAATTTCTACGCTGTTGTAGGTATACATCTTGTCCATTCCCTCAAATGCACAGCTGGCAGCCTCATAGTAGCTGACCGGTTCTCCCAGTTCTTTGATGATCGGCTCTGCAAGTGCATCCACACTGATAGATACACCCTCATATTCAAAAACATATCCTTTGGATTCCTCAGATGCACTGCTGCCTGCCCCGCCACCGTTGCTTTCCACATCCGTATTTCCTCCGCATGCAGTGAGTACTGCAGCCGTCAATGCCGTCAATAATATCATACTAATTTTTTTCATCGTCTTTACTCCTTTCCTATGACCCGTCGCTTTAACAACGGACACTACCTATTCTACTCCATAAAATGCTTTTTGTCTCTCTATTTCTGCATAATAATCCTTAAGTTTTTCTTTCCACACCTCTGATAAGTGTTCCTCACCCCGGCGATCCGCCAATCCACACTCTTCCTGAAGGACTTTTCCCAAGTAATCCGTAATCTTGAGTGCCCCCCACAAGTTTAAATGCAGCCCCGCATCATAAGTGTCGGTAGAAAAGTCCAGTCCGCATTCCTCCTGGAGCTCCAAAAAGTTAATGTACATCAAATCATGCTCTGCCGCATATTCTTCCATCTGCACCTCCCACTCATCATACCAATAGGGGTAAAGACTGGGGGCTTTTACAAGAATCAGCTCAATATCATTTTCCTTACAGAGCTGTGTGATCTTATCCAAATACTTGTAAGCATTGTCTCCGAACCGATAGTTGCCCAGTTTCTTGCCATCCGGCACGTTTTCCGCCGGCTTGGTATCTACACGCATGTAATATCCGTTATATGACACTTGCGGTCTGGAAAACATATATTGTACGTCTTCCCAAGTCAGTTCTGTAATCCTGGAGTGGTACCGCAAAATAGGGAACACATAGTCCAAAAATCTCTCTTCCTCAGTCATGGAAGACAAAATGGCACCTACTTTAGAAGAGGACCACTTCATGCCCTCGATGGACATGCGGTTGTATTCTTCTCTCTGAGGCTTATTATACTGCATGGCCAACACATTGAAAACCACCACGTCAGATTTTTCATATCTCAGGGAATCCTCCAACAAATAATAGGACTGCCAGATCAGCTGCTGGGCACTGCCACGAATGTAACTGTTGATACCATAATCCTCCCACAGAGCCGCCGGCACAAAATTCTCATATACCTCACAGTCTCCGATAAACAATACGTCGTGATCCTTTTCTTCTTTATAGTATTCTGCGATCAGATTCCCCTCCACCACCTGACTGACATACTTTGGCACCACAAGACACTGGAGCAACCAGAGGGTGACAAGCACAAAGGCTGTGACCAGAGCTATGACCGCTATTCTTTTTACGTTAAAAAATTTTTTTCTCATTTACCCTATTCCTCTGACATCCTACAAGCTCCCTCGCGCACGGCAAACGCCATGCAGCTCAACTCCGCCGCCGTGCGGCTTCTTCTCGCTTGGCGCTCCGCGCCATATGCCGGGAAACCCGGCGTCTGCGCTCTGTGAGCAAGCTCCCTCGCGCACGGCATAAGCCATGCAGCTCGACTCCGCCGCTGCGCGGCTTCTTCTCGCTTGGCGCTCCGCGCCATATGCCGGGAAACCCGGCGTCTGCGCTCTGTGAGCAAGCTCCCTCGCGCAGTCGCCGGTTTTCCCGGCGCATGGCTTTGGAGATATCAAAATTGATTATAAATAAACTGGCTGGCATCGTAGCCGATGCCGTAAGCTCCAAAGAGGAGCACGATCAGAAACAGTCCGTACCATACTGCCAGGCGTACCAACACAGGTTTGGATGCAATTTTGTCTCTTACCTTTCCCCTTCTCTGCACCAGGCTGACAGTCAGCAAAATCACAAGACCGGCCAAGAGTATGATGTAATCCTTCCATTCCAAGCCAAGTCCCATCAAGCCGCCCCCGAACAGCTTGTTCCAATTCCACGTAGTGAACATGGTGCCAAACATGCGGAAGGTCAATGGTACATCTCTGTAACAGTCAAACATGCGCAGGCTGCTCATGAGGAGCACGGTGCGGACCACTTGAAACAGCCGGAAGGTAAACTGTTCTTTTGCCCGGGGAAATCTGCGGTGAAATCTTCGGTAAAGAGGTTCACACTCCTGGGATATCATAATAACTACAAAGTTACCCAATCCCCAGACAATAAAGTTCCAGCTGGCACCATGCCAGATACCTGTAGTAAACCACACCACAAAAGAGGACAAGTATACCGGCACCCGCTTACCCAAAGCCTCGCCCAGATGGGATCTGGACCACTTGGATAACTTCAGCATGGGTTGACACACGGAGATGGGATAAAATATATAGTCCGTAAACCAGGTACCCATGGTAATATGCCATCGGTTCCAGTATTCCTTAATATTCTTGGAAAAATAAGGTCTGTGGAAGTTCTCCTTCACACGGATGCCAAGCATCTGGGCAATACCGATGGTGATATCTATACCACCTGTAAAATCCGCATACAGTTCCAGCGCATAAAACAACATGCCTGCAAATACATAAGCGCCCTGATAGGTCTCCGGGTTTTTTATGATTTCATTGACTGCCACCAGCATCCGATCCGCAATGACCATCTTTTTAAAATAGCCCCACAAAATCCTCTGCAAACCATAGGAAACCGTTCGGACGTCAAAACGATGGTGTTCAAACAGACTTTGGGACAGATCATCAAATCTGCTGATAGGCCCTTGCACCAACTGTGGGAAGAAGGACACAAACAATGCAAACTTAAAGGGATTGGTCTCCGCCTCATATTTGCCCCGATACACATCAATGATATACCCCAGAGACTGGAAGGTGTAAAAGGAAATTCCCATGGGCAGCACGAAATCCACAAATCCAATGGTGCTCCTGCTGCCAAAAGAATGTAACAGACCATTCACATTAGAAATAGCAAAATTAGTATATTTCAGCACTGCCAGAATGCCTAAATTGAACAGCAAAGCGAGAAGCAGCCATCTCCACTGCTTCTTTTTTTGTGATGCTTTATATTCTTTTTTCTCCTCCCGGCTCATATCCGCCTTATGAAGGGTTAAATACTGTTCCTGGGCCTTTTTCAGACTCCGCAGCTTCATCCCAAGCAGATATACAGAAATGGTAGTCACCAAAATAAATGGCAGGTAGGAAGGACTTGCAAGGGCATAAAATACATAGTTTGCCACCAGCAAAAAACACCACTGATACCTCTTAGGCATCAAATAATAGAGCACTGCCGTCACTAGTACAAAAAACAGGAATTCATAAGAAGTAAAAAGCATTCTGCCTCACCTTTTCTTTATTCAATCATTCGTCCAGAAGTTCTTCGATCAATTCACAGAGAGCCTCTGCTGAATTAAAATATTGAGGATCAATCTTGTCCGCGGGAATGGTCACATCCCACTCATTGTTGATCTCTGCGATCAAAGAAACGATATCAAAGGAGTCCAGGATCTTGTCATCGATCAGTGTATCACAGGTCTCAAAATCCACATCCGGATGCAGGTCTGTCAAAATCTCCAACAAGGTCTCCATAATTCTTTCATTCATAATTTTATCTCTCTCCTTATTTTTCAGTATTATTTTGATAACTCTGTTTCAAATATACCCTATCAATCTTCCCGTTTGGCGTCAAGGGCATTCTGTCCAGTTTCTTTACATAATTGGGGATCATGTATCTGGGAAGCTTTTCTTTCAGTGCCTTAGTCAACTCTCCTGCTTCCATGTCACCCACGTAATAAAGTACGATCTTACCTTTTTCATTGTCATAAATGCAACCGGAAAGCTGGATCCGGGGCATCATATTCACATTGACCTCGATCTCACCCAGTTCAATGCGGTGCCCCATGTGTTTGATCTGATAATCCTTGCGGGACACAAACATCAGCTCCCCGCGCTCATTGTATTTTCCAATATCTCCGGTACGGTAAATCAGTTCGGGATAAGCTGTGTTCAGTGGATTTTGTACAAAAACTTCTGCGGTCTTTCCGGGATTGTTGTAATACCCCAAGGTAACGGAAGTGCCACGGATACAGATTTCTCCGGCCTCTCCTTTTCCGGCTCTTTCATTTTTTTCATTTAAAAGGAGGATCTCTGTATTTTTAAATGGTCTGCCGATGGGAATCGCTTCATCAGGTGCAAAGTCTCTGTCCACCTTATAATAGCAGCACATGCCGGTGCCCTCCGTGGGACCGTACAGATTGGTGAACTTTGCCTGGGGCAATACACTGCGCCAGATTTTGAACTGCTTAATAGGGAAAACCTCACTGCCAAAAGCAATGGTGTGCAGGTATTCCGGTTTCACTTTTTCAAAAGCGCCAAAAGCCGATATCATGGTCAGCGCAGACACCACCCAGCATATGGTATTAATCCTGTGTTCATTCAAGAACTCCACCAATTTGATCGGAAACATGAACAGACTCTTGGGGATCAGGTAGGTAGTGGCCCCAAATTTCAAAGTAGGATAAAGCTCCTTTAAGCAGGCATCAAAATAAAGGGGCGTCTGATTGCCAAACACGGTATTTTCATTAAACTCCAAGGTCTCCGACAGCTGCTCAATGTAATCCAGCACGGAACGGTGACAAGCCACCACACCCTTGGGCACTCCGGTGGAACCGGAGGTAAACACCACATAAATAGGATCTGTGTCAATAGCCAGGTCATGAATCTCCTGCAATCTGATCTCATTACAAGCTGTGCCTATCATTTCATCATATAAGTAGATTTCTCCGTCAAAGGAAAAGGTCTCTGCAATCGCCTTGGTCTTTTCATCGCAAATAATGGCCCTGGGCTTTAAATTATCCAGAATCAGGTCGATCCTGACTCTGGGCATCTCTTCATCTATAGGTACATAAAAATCTCCTGCCGCGATCACGCCGAAAAAGGCCACAATGGTATTAGGATGTTTGTTCATAAACACCACCACCGGCTCTTTATAAATGCCTTTCCCTGCAAGGAAGGAAGCAATGCTCCTATGTCTGTCATACAACTGTCTAAAGGAAATCGCATCCTTTTCATTGGCAAATGCTGTCTTGTCCGGTACTTTTTTAACCGTATCGTTCAGATAATCCAGTACATGATTTTGCATACTTTTATTGAACCTCTCTAATATAGCAGACTTTCATATTTTTGCCGCAGCTTTCCGCAGGCTTTCACTGCTGCCCTGGCCAACACCTCCATGGCATCCAGGTAACATGCCTGCAGCCCATAATTTAGGGCTACCTCCGGGTTTCTCATCTGTTGCTTTACCATGGACAGCTCGGTGCAGCCCAGGATGATCACTTGGGCTTCTTTTGCCAAAAGTTCCTGCTCCACAGCCGCAAATTTGTCCATATCCACGGGAATCCCCGCCTTCACATTGTGATAAATGATGTCCATCACTTTCTTTTGCCCTTCCCTGGATGGAAGGATCACTTCTATCTGCTGTGCTTCTAATTCTTTCTGAAACACACCGGTCTGTACCGTTCCGTCTGTAGCCTCCAACGCTACTCTTTTGATCCCCGCTTCTTTCAGATGGATGGCAGTTTCCTTGATGGCATGTATGATAGGCAATTCCACACGCTCTTGTATCCGCTCATGCATGGCGTGGGCTGTAATGCAAGGAATTGCCAATATCTGCGCACCATCGGCTGCCAACTGACCGCCACACTTCACAATTCCGGGGACCGGATCCTCCTGGGATAAGCCTAGCAAAAATCTGGTCCTATCCGGGATCTGAGGACAATTATATATGATCATCGGAATATGTTCCTGATCTGTCACGGCCTGCGTCATCTCAATGACAAGCTGCATGAAATATGCCGTTGCCATAGGGCCCAGACCGCCGATGATACCCAATGTCTTCATCCTGTCTACCGCCTTTTCTTATCAATCACCTTACAATAGTATCATACTTTTTTCTTCTGCACAAGAACTGCCTTATTTCAAATATTAGTTAATCTCCGGATACAGACTGGGATCATAAATGTGACTGTTCTTATGACCCTCGGAATATTCTCTCAGTTCTTCGTCCGTCCACATAAAGAATACCGTCTTATCCTTTCTGGGGGTGGCATCAAAGTGATACCATCCGTCACCCACATCCACCAGACTCCAGTAATGCGTGGGATTTACTGCGGATTTTACAATATCTATATTGGGTATCCCTGCCCTGGTAAGGAGCAATCTGGCTGTAGCCGCATAGACAAAGCAGTCACCCCGTCTGTCCACCAGGCCTTCATAAGCACCCCGTACCCAGTCACCCTTTTCTGAGTGGCTGATATAACCAATCTTGCTGTGAACCCAATTATAAATGGCTCTGGCCTGCTCCAACTGACTCATACCCTCATCCAGAATCTCTGCCAGCACTTCATCGGCCTTCTCGTTGACCACATCTTCATCATAATAGATGGGCTTTTCTGCCAGCACATAAACCGTTCCTGTCTTGGTGGTGGAATTGCCGGCCGTATCCGTTACCTTGTAGGTGACCTCATACTCCCCTTCCGTGTTGGGGTCTACCTTGGAATTATCCACGGTTAAAGTCAGCTCATCCTGCTTGTCACAATTATCGGAAAAGATTACCGCCTTCTTATAGGAAACCGGTTCCCCGATGATAATATCAATCGTACTTAAAGACACTTGCGGGGCCTCTGTATCCTCCTTCAGGTTGTAAGTCACCGTCTCCTGTACACTGTTCCCGCCCGCATCGGTTGCAATCAGCACTGCACTGCCGCTGCCTTTTTTGCTCCAATCCGGCTCCTGGGCATAAGCATAAGTCAGGGCCGTTGCATCCGCCACTTTCTTCACAAAAGCCTGCGGATCAATAGACTTATTCAGCCAGCCCTCCACATGCTGTACTGTAACCTCCGGTGACACCGTATCCACCACATTCAGCACCGTAGAAAAAGTTCTGCCATCCAACAATACCTGTATCTCATAGGTTCCCAAAACATGCAGATCTATCCCGGATATATCCGTCACATATGATATCTGGGTATCCTCAAAACCTGGGATCTCCTCCAGAAAATCCTTGGCTGCAGGCACTGCTGCTCCTGCTTCCCAGGTCAATGTCTGCATCAGATTGGAAACGTACAGTGAAGCGTTTACCTTTGAAGTATTACCACCTTCATCCCTCAGAAGCAGCTGTACATCCTGTTCTCCGGCCAGTTTGGGATCCGGCTGTTTCACATAGGAAACCTCCACATCAGTTGCATCCTCCACCCGGGCAAGAAAACTCTCCGGTGACACGCTCTGACCGTACATGCCGTATACCTCCTGACCCGTTCCTCTGGGTGCCACAGTATCCTGCACCGTCACCTTGACCTTATAGGTAAAGGGGGCCAGCTTTATCTTTATGGTATATGTACCGGGTGTACATATCTGTTCTTTCGTCAAGCCTTCCGTTACCGTGGGAAGCTTAGCTCCATAACGTACCAAATCCGCAGGATTCAGTTCTGCCCCTGCCTCCAGCTGACAGGAGGTCTTGGCCCTGCCATACAGGATTCCCAACACGGCTGCCAAAAGAACCAGTAAAAACAAAACACAACCTATCAGCCTTCTTCTGCGCTGTCTTCGACGGCGTCTGGCACTTCGGGCTCTGGTATTGGTTCCCCGATGATAGGTTGCACCTCTTACAGGGGGCCTGCCGCTTTCAGGCACCGTAGCCCTTTCCTGAGGTCTTGGTCTTCCCTGGGGACGAGCAGTCTGGGAAGGGCGTCTGCTGATGTCCACCTGCTTGATCTCCCCACGTCTCTCATATCCTGTCCCTCTATTGTTTTCTATGGCCATTTTATCATTCTCCCTTTACTGCTCTATTGAAATTCACCACAGTTTCTGCGGTATTGTTGTTTTAATTCTTGTATCAGCAGGTATTTGTCCGGCTGAGATTCTCTCTCCCGCTCCTGCCAGCTCCTTCTTAAGGCTTCCACCCGTTTTTCCAGTTCCATGGAATCCTCATAGGCCTCCGGCTGCTTTGATACAAAGTCCACATACTCTTGATCTGTCAGCTGCATTCTCTTGGCCGCCAGATAAGAAAGATAGGTCTCTTGGAAAGGATACATCTCAAAGGACCTGTAAAAGCACTGCGCAGCTCTGGAGAATTGAAACATTCCCGCATAGGCAACCCCTTTATTATGCAGCACGCGGGCACTGAGCAGATTCTCCACCTCCGGCAGTTCTTTCAAAAGAATATCATACTCTTTTAAAGCCTGAACATACTTGCCCTGCTGTACCAGCACATCAATCCTGGACTTTTCTTTTTCATAGCTGGTTAAATTTTCGCCCTGCCGCAGCAGCTCCCGGGTCTTTTGCAAAATTGGTTCCTCATAAAGACCTACGTATTCCAGGATGGTCATGACAAAATCACTGAGTGTAACCGATCTATCTAAGCACCTGCACAGTTCTTTGGCCAACTCCTTTAAGCCACACTCCTCATCCAGCCACTCTATAAGCCTTTTACCTACAATGCTTTTGTCCAACAAAAAAGCATTCTCCTTCAGCACATAGCACAGTTCCTCCGCAGTATAAACCTCCATCCGAAGGCCCTCAAAACAATATGGATTTGTGGCATCTTTTCCGCACAGCAGTATTGCTCTTCCCATTTTTCTTACGCTTTCTTCTTTCAAACTACAGATCTAAAATTTCTTTCCAACTCATGTGTGTAGCCGGAAACAGTTCTCCAAACCCCATATCTTCCGCCAGAAACTGAACACGATTCTCTCCCAGCATCTCCACCTGAAGGTGTAATCGGGCAGCGCAGTGTGGTCTTACCGGAAGCCCGTCCAACTGAATGGTCAGGTTTTTCACATCTTTCCCGTTTAGCGGAGTAATGATCACTTGAAATTCATTGCCCTCCTCCAACAGAAAATCCACTTCCCCTTTGGCTTCATACCAGTTGCTTCCTCCATCCAACAGTGCAAAATAAGAGTCTGTTCCACGGCGCACTACCTTCATGCCAATATTCGCTTTCAGCTTGTCTCTGCTTAAAAACACATGGCTTTTCCCGGCGTCACTGGCACTATGCTTCTCGATCATGCTGTAACAGGCACCCTTGCTGAACAGATTATTCCCTTGAAAAACTCTTCTGTTCTTACACAAAAATCGCAAAGACTCCTGCATCCAATCTCCCTGAAATCCCTCCCCCAGCAAATATACGGAGGATATCATCCGGTCTGCACAAATCTCTTCCATAAGTTTCAGAAACTCCCGATCCATCTTGCGCCAGATTTCCCGCCTGAAATACTCTTCCGCGGGTATTTTTTCACAATTTTCAAAAGGGTACTGGGCCGAATGCATGAACACCACCGTGGGCGTGGTCTTTCTGTTGCGCTCCATTCGGTAGATCTGGATCCTGTCCTCCCAGTATTCGCAGACCAATACCTGATGACTCCAAGTCTGTGTTTCCTGATAAAGATTATAGTAGTAAATACTGTCCTCATAGCCCTGAAAATAGATTTCACGTGTCTTTAGTCCCAGCCTCGGAAGCACCCGGCGCAGCACCTCCACTTCCTCTTTCCTCAGGGTTTTACTGGTAAACATGACGCCCTCTATCTTATCCAACGAGCCAATACCTGCAAGCAGTGTAAGACTTCGCTTGATAAAAAGTGTCAACAGTGCCGCGGAATCATATTCCTCACCATCTATCAGCACCTTTTCTCCCTCTATGGCACGCTCCAAAAGCTTCTCTACCAGTTCGCCTTCCTGCTGCCCCTCTGCCTCCATGGCCGCCCGGCCAAAAAGCCACCGATTTACCCCTCTGCGCTTGAACAACAGGGTGGGAATATTATAATTACCCCCGCCTGCCACCTGGGATACGGTTTCCGGCATCCGTTCTGAGACAGGGCAATAGCTGATCTGACAATAGCGATCTCCCAATTCATATCCCACAAAAAATTTCATCAATACAGTCCCTTTCTACCATGTCAGATCAGTTTAAACAACTGCTCCCCCATGTACTCTTTGTATAAATACTCTTCCAACAGCTGTTCAGCTCTGCTTTCTTCTGCCAAAGCTTCTTCTCGGGCAATATGATTCAAAATCTGATACTTGCCTTCCTGTCCGGTGACCCCATCGCTCTTGCGAATACTTCCGCTCTCTGTACGGATCCAGGCTCCGTCCTGCTCTTCTTCAATAAAATAATCCAGGCTTTCTCCAAAAAACAGGGTGAGTGCCATGAAATATACACCTTTGCAGGCCGGATACATCTCCCTGGCCAAATATTCCTCCAAAGCATCCTTCTGATTCCGTATTCTATAATGAATCATAACCTTGTTTCGAAGTTTCGTCCTATATTCTATCACCGTCTTATCTGCCAAACGAGCCAGTTCCGGATCCAGTTCTGCATAATACGCCGAGAATTTTAAACAAACCTCATTCCTTGCCAATTCCAGGGCAAGTTTCTTTAAAATCTCCTTTGGCTTACCCAGCAGGTCCCCTGGCTGCTGTGCATAAAACTGTAAAAAGGCCAGATCGCACACCATCGGCAAGACTTCTCCCTGCTGATACAAGTACTGCATTTCACGAAAGACTGCGGGATCTATAGTCTCCCGCCTGACAAAATATCTGTGGGCACATTCGGTGAGCACAGCGGCTTTCACGTCAGGATCCGCCGGGCTGTCCGCATAGTCCCGGAAAACAGCCATTTTCTCTTTTGCATCTGTGCCGGTAAAAAGCATCTGCAGCAGAATCCGTTCTGCCAACTTCCACACTTCTACGCCCTGTCTGCGGGAGGCTTTCCAAAGCTGCAACAATTCCTGTGTACTTCCCCGGTCATATCGCCCCAGATACTCCAAGATATTCTCCGTGGACACATCCTTCCGGAACACATACCGCAGGATTTCCGTCAACTGAAAATCTTCCAATTGCCCTTTCATTTGCAACCATCCGCTGTAAAGGCGGGACAGCACCTGCTCAGACATTCGGTAAGGTCCAAACTCACGCACCAGCTCATCCGCACAGGAAAATTGTCCCCGCTGTACTAGATAGTGCAGCACTTCCGCCTGCATCTCTCCCGGGATCGTATGGCCCATAAACTGCTCCAAAAGGGTGTCCAGCTGTTGCATTTGATCACATTCATAATAATAGGGCAATAAACGAACCCCTATCTCCAACCGATACGTTTCTGGAAGTTCTTCGCACTCCCACAAGTTTCTAAAACGCTCCACATTCTCCGAACTGATCTCCAACCATCTGCCATTCCTTCTGCAACGGGACAGGTCATAAAGCCAGTGCCCCCGGACCAAGGGCTCTATTGCATCCGACAATCCATCCGGAACAGGCATGGACTCCATGCGATAAGAAATATCCGATGCATAACGGTTGCCCCGGCTGTCCTCGAATAAGATCAGCCAATCCTTCCCATAGATCTGCACCCGGGCCTTCCTGTCATGCAAGGGAACCATCTGCTCTCCCTTCCACATAGGCTGACACAGTACAACCTGCCGAAGTTCAGATTGCTCCACCGTAACCTGATGAGCAAAGAGCAGATCCGCCAAGGCTCCTGCCAATGTCTCATCCAACAATGCCGGGTTCAGGGCATGCCCATACAAGTAAGCCAGATCCCGGTTGATATGTCCTCTTCTGATCTGCTCAGGAAGAAACCGCTCTATCTGCTGCAGATAACTGATATACAAGTCCTCATGCTCTTTTCGATTTCTGTGGATATAGGCATACAAATAAGCACTCCGCTCATAGTTCAGGTTACTCTGGTAAGAAAAATACAAGAGCACCATCTTGGGCAGTTGTCTCTCCTGACCCAGATCCAGAGACATCATATAGTAATCATAAAGACGGGTGATCCGCAGATTGCGCAAGGTCCCCTTTTCATACCAAGGGAAATATTCAGGACCCACTTTGCCGCCCCGGATAAGCAGAGTACAGATTTCCTGCAATATCCCATCATCTTCCTGCATCTCATAGCAGGCGATCAAAAGGCGCAGCATGTTTCCGGAGTACTCTCTTCCTTTCCTGATCAGGTACACTGCCTGAGCAATCAAGTCAGCTGATAAATATTTTTTGCGGGCCCCATAATAGAGTACCTGCTTTTCAAACCCATCCAGTTTCATCAAAAGAGCCGGATTGGCATGCAACAAAACCAGAGCTTCTATGTATAAAACAGGGCTGGTACACCCTCTGACAAACTGTTCTTCCAAAAATAGTAGTTTGCGCGTAGCACTTTTTTCATATTCCTCTGACAGATAAAGAAGCAACCAGGCAATTCTCCATTGCTCCTTATGACGTTTGTACAATTTCTCCACCTGCCTGGCGACCTGTCTGGCATAGCCCTCCTCTTCACTGACCAATGTGGTCAAATACAGATAATAGGCCTGCAGCACCGGTTCCTCTTCCTCCAGGCAGGCCAATTCACCGGCTGCGCCCTCCAGCAACAGTCCGGCCTCCATCCTTCGCTCCTGGGTGATCAACAGATGTGCCTTCAGCAGGGTGACAGACAATTCCCCTCCATCCATGGTGTCAAGTCCGTCCAAAAGCCTCCCCGTCTCCTCCCGCCAGGCAGAGGCAGGCATTCTTTTCATGCGAAACGCCTGGTAATACTCCATAAACTGTATGACCAGTCTGCGGCGTCTGGTAGAATCACAGCATTCCCGGGACGTAGGATGCCAGACAACAGTGATAGGAATGACAATCTCCCGATGGCCTGCCCTCAGCATTATGCGGCCCATATTTTTACCGCCGTGTAATCTGTCCGTATCTATATAAATCGGCAATTTACAATGATTGCCCAAAAAATCATCCTCGCCAAGACGATTCTTTTCTGTATGGAAGAAATCCCCTTCTGTCTCTATTTTCAGCTCCACATATCCCCAGCCATTCCTGGTCACGGTCAGCGTGTACAATTCCTCCGGCCCGGGATTTTCCAGAAGGATCCGGCTGTCGGAAAGCAAATATTCCACCCGCTGCTTCTTGCCGGCAGCGATCAAAAATTCTTCCATATTCCGACAGTTGCCTGGGCAAACAGACATGCCCAGGTAGAGCGGATAATACTGTGCATCCCCATCCGTAAAGATATGCTTAAAGTCCGGGGAATAAAAAATCTTCAGCGCCTCGTCCGGATCCACCTTCGCCAGATTGGTAAAATGAAACAAGTTTTTGATGGTCCCCAAGGATGATTCTATCTCCGGAGATACAATACTTACCTCAAAGGGAAGGGTATACTCCCCCTGACTGCTGATCACCAAAAATTCTCCGCTGACACACTCCCCTTCTGCCATTCCTTTTGCCCGGAAGCGATAAGAAATTTCCTCACCGTTCCCCGCAAAAGACGGTGTGAGACACTCCATCCTCATATCCGATGAAACCACCTGACCGGAAAGCAGTTTCCCACTTTCCCCATAAATCTGAAATGCCCCTTCTACCTGCCCGCCGGGCCTGGCCTCCATCTCAATCTTCGGACATGAAAAGCACAGAGAACCTCTGTCATAATCAAAGCTTCCATCTAAAATTGTTTTGATCTGTTCTCTCATCATATCCACCTTTCTGCGTCCGGACGTACAATACCCATACTTGTGCTCAGAGACGTCCGCTAATCCTCAGGATTAGCGGACTCTTGGGCTTTCGCCAAATACCTGCGTCCACTAATCCTGAGGATTAGCGGACTCTTGGGCTTTCGCCAAATACCTGCGTTCGGAAGACCCCACGACTAAATGCAAGCATTTGCGTGGGGTCTTCCGAACGCAGGTGCTTGTCTCTGAGCTGTTTAGAATATTATACCATCTTGTCGGGGAGTTAAGCAAATATATTCTGCAAATCCTCTGCAAATAAAACGAGCCCTCCGCATATATTACCATAAGCAAAGATACCGAGGTCTTTTATGTCCCAAAAAGAATTATACGCCTTGCAGGAAAACGGTGATGCTGCCGGCGTAATACGTGTCAATGTCATTTCCACACTGGGCATGATCCCCATACAGGGCGCCCGCGTAACCATCAGTCCCACAGATACACCGGACACCATCATAGCAGATTTGTCTACCGACGAATCCGGATTAACCGAACCAGTCACTCTTCCCACCCCGCCTCTTTCCTTAAGCCTGTCACCCTCAGAAGTACAGCCCTATGCGGAATATAATATCGAAGTGGTCGCAGAAGGCTATGAGCCGGTACAAGTATTCGGCTCCCAACTGCTGGCCGATGAATTTTCCCTGCAGTCCATCCGCATGAATCCCCTGGAAATCACAGAGGAAAACGAAAGAATCATTATCATTCCACCTCACACTTTATTCGGCGATTTCCCACCCAAAATACCGGAAGCAGAGATCAAACCCCTTCCGGACACCGGCGAGATCGTCTTGAGCCGCGTGGTTATTCCGGAATACGTTATCGTTCACGACGGTGTGCCTAATGACAGCAGCGCCCCCAATTACTGGGTCAAATACACGGATTACATCAAAAACGTGGCCTCCTCCGAAATCTACGCCACCTGGCCGGAAGCAACCATTTACGCAAACATATTGGTCATTATGTCTTTTACACTGAATCGGGTATATACCGAGTGGTACCGGAATCAGGGTTATGATTTTACCATCACTTCCAGCACTGCCTATGACCAGAAGTGGATCTATGGCCGGAACACTTACGAAAACATTGATGTGCTGGTGGACAGTATTTTTAACAATTATCTGTCCCGCCCCGGAGTGCGTCAGCCCATTTTCACTTCCTACTGTGACGGTAACCGCACCCAGTGCGAAGGCTTAAGCCAGTGGGGCTCCAAATATCTGGGGGATGAGGGATACTCTGCCATTGAGATCATCCGCTACTATTACGGGAATGATATGTATATCAACACCGCTGATATGATCTCCGGTGTCCCCTCCTCCTTCCCAGGCTACAATCTTACCGTGGGAGCCTCCGGAGACAAGGTACGTCAGCTACAGCAACAGCTGAACCGAATTGCCGAAAATTATCCGGCCGTCCCTACACTCATCGCTGATGGCATCTACGGCCCTCTGACCGCAGAATCCGTGCGTACCTTCCAGCGGATTTTTGCCCTACCCGTTACAGGTGTGGTGGACTTTGCCACCTGGTACGCCATCTCCCGCATTTACGTGGGTGTCAGCAGAATTGCAGAGCCAGGGTGAATATTGAAAACCTTTAACAGACAAAATCCCTGCCGCAGCAGGGATTTATGCATTATGCACGCTCATACAACATCCTCAAATATACTCAAAGATACCTTGAATAGCATCTGATACATTCATCATTTCAGAAATTGGCAATACATCTATTTTTATATGTCCGCGGACAGATAAATCCAGCAATGCAAGCTTTTCGCACTGTATATATCCTTCTATATTTTCCGTGGACATCCATATATGAAGCGGTCCCGGATTAGAATTCTTAATAATAGGACATCCTATCACAGCGCCGCTGCGATTGAAAAAATTTTTGCTGGCAACCAATACCGGATGTCTAATATTCTCAATCCTGAGAATATCTCCCTGACATACATCTTCCATCACCATACCTCTCTTCCCAAGGGTTCTCCCCAATCATATTCTCCATCAAGCATTAGCTTTCCGTCGAACTGGGCAGCTCTTTCCTCTAAAGTCTTATGACGAAATGGTTTTGCTAAAGTGATAACACCATTTGATACTGTTACATCCAAAATCTCGTTCACTGCAATTCCCGCACTTTTTAATATTTCTTTCGACAGTCTGATTCCCTGGCTATTTCCCCATTCCTTTACTTGCGCTTGCATACAAAACCTCCTCAAAAATCGTATATACTTAGTATATACTTTACAGCAGGAAATATCAATACATTTTCTGTTTATTTCTTACGATTTTACTTGCACATACCCCCTGTTTATGCTTATACTATTCTTACAAAAAATAGCACAACAGAAAGATGAGAACAGTATGAAAAGAAAAATTTTACCCCTTATTTTTACCTTTGGATTAACCCTGGCTCTTGTAGCAGGATGCGGAAAAGATATGGATCAAACCCTATCTCCGGATGATATATTGACCTCACAGCCCTCTTCTTCACAGAGCGTTGAGTCATTGGAACCTTCTGTGGAGCCATCCTCAGAATCACCGGAATCCTCTCAGGAGCCGGAGTCCTCTGAACAACTCTCCCAGGAACCTGAGTCTTCAGTAGAACCCTCCCAAGAGCCGGACGCATCTCAGGAACCGGAGACCACCAAACCGGTCCCCGTTATGGGCCTCAGCCTTGCAGGCAAGCGGGATCTTCCCATCTACTGCGTACAGACAGACGAGCCCAAGATTGCCCTGACGCTTGACGCAAACTATGGAAATGAATACACAGACCAACTGCTTGAGATTCTGGACAAGCATGATGTAAAAGTAACCTTTTTTGCCACAGGACGTTGGGTGTCAGAACATCCGGAAGGCGTAAAGGCCGTTATCGATGCCGGACATGAACTGGGAAATCATGGCGACAATCACTTAGATATGAGTGAACAGACCGTCGAAAAAATAAAGAGTGAGTTAATGGTCCTGCATGATGAAGTACTGGAGCTGACCGGCTATGACATGTTCCTGTTCCGCCCTCCCTACGGAGCCTACAACAATGATGTGGTCAATACCGCTGTAGAATGTGGCTACTACTCCATCCAGTGGGATGTGGACAGTCTGGACTGGATGAAGGAAGACGGCGACGAAGTCTTCAAGATCGTCACAGAACACAAAAATCTGGGCAATGGCTCCATCATCCTTTGCCACAACGGTGCCCAAAGCACCGTAGACTGTCTGGACAAGATGATACCCGCCCTGAAGGAAAAAGGCTATACCTTCGTAACCGTCTCAGAATTGATCTACAAAGATAATTATCATATGAATCATCAAGGCCGGCAAATCCCTGATTAAGGGATGCCGGCCTTTGGCCATCTAAAAACTTCTTAACTTATCCTGACTGTCGTCCTCGGTCTTGTCGATATGAATGATATCCACATCATAACCCCCGGCGCCTACCGCTACATGCACCCTCTGCCCCTCCTTGCAGCCAAGCAGTGCCTTTCCCAAGGGCGACTCATTGCTGATCAGCCCTGCCAGAGAATTGCCCCGCACTGTGGTCACGATCCGGTAGGTCTCCTGACTTCCGTCATCCACAAATCTGACTGTCACAGTGTTGTTGATACCCACCTCATCCTCTTTGGACTCATCAGACACCACCTGGGCAGTGCGGATCATCCTCTCCAGATAACGGATGCGGCTTTCATTCTGATTTTTGGCACGTTTTGCAGCGTAATATTCAAAATTCTCACTCAGATCCCCATGGGCTCTGGCTTCCTTCACGTCCTCAATCAGTCTGGGACGCTCCACCAGCTTGCGGAACTCAATCTCCTCTTCCATCTTCTGAATATCACTTTGGGTCAGTTCATTGTGCATGATTTACCTCTTTATTTTGCCAACAGGAGCATGATCTCGTTGCTACGGGCAATAAATTTTGTCATATCTTCTGCATTTAAAGGTGCATGCTGCAGTTTTGCCAGATCATACAGCTGCTCACAGATCATCTGCACATTCTCACCATCCTGATGCTCTGTCACATACTGCACCAGAGGATGATTGGCATTCAGAACCAGTGTTTCGCCTTCTCCGCCGAACATACCCATGTCCATACCGTTCATGGAATACATCTTCATCATATCCTGCATGCGTCTGCTCTCTTCAGAAAGGGTGATCACCGAGGAAACCTTCTTGTTTTTCAATTTCTCTACCTTAACCTGCAGTTTGTCCTTCTTGAGAGCCTTCTTCATAATCTCAGCAATGGCCTGCGCCTGCTGCTCCATCTCTTTTTCAGCTTTCTTGGAAGTCTTTGCCTTAAAGGTATCGGTCAGATCCGCGTCGATGCGCTGGAATTTGATACCCTCGTTCTTAGCCTCCAGCTGGGAAATAAAGTGCTGGTCAATATTGTGATTCAGGATCACTGCATCCATCTTGGCAGCCTTAAACATATTGATATACTGACTCTGCTGCTGTTCATCGGTCACATAGTAAATGACCTTCTCCTTCTTCTCATTATCCTCTGCAGCCTCAGTTTCCTCTTCCACCACCTCAGCTTCCACCTGGTTGCCCTCTTCATCCGTAGCCGTCTCACCAATTTCATCCGGATCGATCTTGTTGACTTCCAGGCACTCGGGCAGGGTCATGTACACACCGTCCAGATTCTTAAAGAGAATATAATCTGTCATCTTCTCGCAGAATTTTCCATCCTTCAGACAACCATATTTGATAAAGGGACTGATATCATCCCAGTATTTCTCATACTCCTCTTTCTCCGTTTTGCAAAGGCCGGCCAGCTTGTCAGCAACCTTCTTGGTGATATAATCAGAGATCTTCTTCACAAAACCATCATTCTGCAGCGCACTTCTGGATACGTTTAAGGGCAGGTCCGGACAATCGATCACACCCTTTAAGAGCATGAGAAACTCCGGGATGACCTCCTTGATATTGTCTGCTATAAACACCTGATTATTGTAAAGTTTGATCACACCTTCAATGGACTCATACTCCATATTGATCTTGGGGAAATACAGAATACCCTTTAAGTTGAAAGGATAGTCCATATTCAAATGGATCCAGAACAAAGGCTCCTTATAATCCTGGAATACCTTGCGGTAAAACTCCAGATACTCCTCCCTGCTGCACTCGCTGGGGCTCTTGGTCCAAAGTGGCTGAGTCTCATTCAAAAGCTCCGGTCTCTTCCGGATCTTCAGCTTTTCGGAGTCGCCTTCCTTCTCCGGTTCGATGGTCTCGATCACTTCATCGGTGTCCAGTTTTTCCTCTGTCTTAATGGTCTGGGTGTCCTGGGTTTTGGCCTTGGAAAGATAAATCTCCGTGGGCATAAAGGAGCAATACTTCTTGATCACTTCTCTGGCCTTATATTCATTGCAGAACTCCAGACAGTCCTCGTTCAAAAACAGAGTGATCGTAGTACCCACCTCTGCCTTGTCTCCGTCCTCCATAGAAAACTCCGTGCCGCCGTCGCACTCCCAGTGCACCGGCTTAGCCCCTGCCTGGTAAGACAGTGTATCAATATGAACCTCATCCGCAACCATAAATGCGGAGTAAAAGCCCAGACCAAAATGTCCGATGATCTGGTCTGCGTTGCTCTTGTCCTTATACTTTTCAATAAAATCCGTAGCACCGGAAAAAGCAATCTGGTTGATGTACTCCTCCACCTCCTGGGCCGTCATACCAAGACCATTATCCTTGAAGGTCAACGTCTTTTCCTCCGGATTGACAATCACCTCAATCTTAGCCTTGTAGCCCTCCGGCAAAGTGTAATCCCCCATCATATCCAGCTTCTTCAGCTTAGTGATGGCATCACATCCGTTGGAGATCAATTCCCTGTAAAAAATATCGTGATCAGAGTACAACCATTTCTTGATAATCGGGAAAATATTTTCACTGTTGATTGATAAGCTGCCTGTTTTTACTGCCATAATTTCCACTTCCTTTTCTTGTTTTTATCATGCTTTTGTATATATGGTCGAATAGATTGTCCACTGATATTTAGTTTATCCCCACCCATCATAAAAGTCAATACAAAATTAGCACTCTTTGTCAAAGAGTGCTAATAACTTGCTTGAAACCCGCTCCCAGTGCGGTTTTGCAGGTTTCTAAAATTTTTGTAAACTATTCCTACAGCGTCTGCGCCCGGTCTTCCACGCTTTTCTTAAAGTTCTGTACCACGTGATCATACTCCCTCTCCATATACACGGAAGAGATCAGAAAATCCGCTGTGGCCCTGTTGGTGGCCATAGGGATATCATACACTTGGGCGATGCGAAGCAGTGCCTTTACATCCGGGTCATGAGGCTGAGCGGTAAGCGGATCCGAAAAGAAAATAATAAAATCCACGCGCCCCTCTACGATCTTTGCTCCGATCTGCTGGTCACCTCCCAGCGGCCCGCTGTTATAACCCCGCACCGGCAGACCGGTTTTCTCAGAGATCATTCTGGCCGTGGTACCGGTTCCGCACAGAAAATGTTTCTTCAGAATCTCCTTATTCTCCTCGCACCAGGCAATCAGCTTGGGTTTCATATTGTCGTGGGCGATCAGCGCAATATTTTTCTGTTTTCCAATGGTCAATGTTACAAAATCTTCTGCCATACTCTTTCCTTTCTTATATCCCGAAAACTACTGCGGGAAATATTCATTGTAAACATCAAAAAAATCTGAAGTCTCCACCGCCGGATCATGGATAAAAGACACTGTCTCCCAAAGATCTTCATTTAGATTCCTGGTAAGCCCTTCCACAAACAAGTCATACTCCTGTCCGAAAACTTCCTGCCTTCGCTCCTCCACAATTTTCAGCTTATTATTGTCTGTTTCTTCCCGGTCAAAGGTACTTAGGCATTTGATAATATGATAGCCGTAGCTGCTTGTCACCACATCGCTGATCTCATTATTTCCCAATTGAAAGGCTGCTGCCTCAAAGTCTGCGTCCATCTCACCTTTTCGGAAAGAATATGTCATAACACTATCTTCGCTGTACTGGGTGGCCAGACTTTCAAAATCCTGCCCCTCCTTCAGTGCTTTCTGCTGCACACTGACTGCTTTCTCATAAGCTTCCTGCTTGGCCGTGTCTGTATATTCCACCTTCTTGCCGGTTCCATCCAAAGTGTATGTCTTGATCAAAATGTGCTGCACCTTGATGGTTCTTGCCTCATCGTCACTGATCTCCGGATTGATGTCCTGAATGATCAGCTGATATACCTTTTGAGCCAACGCAAACTCCTGATACAAGGTGTTGATGGTCTTTTCTTCCACGCCCATCAAAGCAACCTCCGTCTCATTCAGACCCCCGTAATACCTGCTTGCTGCCTGCCCTGCCAAGGCCTTCTCCTCCTCGGTCAGGGTTACGCCCTTCTCCTTGGCCATCAAAGCCATACTCTTGATCTGGGCAATCCTGGCCAGCACGGTATCCTTCACATTCTCTTCCAATGTCACCCCATCCATATCCGTGTCCCAGATCTGTTTGCCATAGACACTCTCGTACTGATTCTGGGTATTGGTCAGATATACCATGATCTCCGGCAACGTGCAGGAAACACTGTCTATCCGGAAGACCTCATCCTTGCGAAAGCCGGTGGTAAGTACCACCGTGGTCCCTCCACCGCCCTTTCCACAAGCTGTAAGCAGGACCACAAACACCGCAAGCAAGCAGAATATCCGCCTTCCCAAACTCCTGTTTCCAATACTGTATTTCATCTGCTCCCCATTTCTCCTGTGTTAAAATGGTGATACATTAAGCTGCCCGAATAAAAGACTAAACAAAGACGGCAGGAACAAAAGACTCAATATCCACAGTACCACACCGATACCACCGCAAATAAGTCCTGCTGTGGACATACCGCTGCGATTGCCCTTGCTCTTGGCAACGGCGCCAAAGATCACCGCCAGGATACCTGTGATATAAGCAAAACAGAAAAAAGAAACAATACCCAAAACCAAAGAAGCTACCGCAAGCCCCTTGGCCGGCTGCTCCGTCTGCCCTGCATCAGCCTGCTGATAGACCGGCTGCTGATAAACCGGCTGCTGATATGGCTGCTGTACCGGCTGCTGATAAACCTGAGGCTGAACCGTAGGCTGTTCCGGCTCCTGTGCCGGCGCCTGGGCCAAGGCTGCACCACAGCCTGCGCAAAATTTTGTTCCTTCTTCATACTGAGTTCCACACTTACTACAAAACATAAAAAATCCTCCTCTCATATGTATCATAATCACATATAACTTTCTAAAATTTTACCATATCCGCTTACAAAAATCAATTCCGGCTTACACTCTGATCCGACTGCCTTGATTGGTCTTCTCCACCAGGATCTGCCTGTGGATCCGCTCCCGCAGTTCCTGCACGTGGGAAATGATACCGATCATCTGTCCGGGCTCTGCCAAACTCTGCAAAGTCTCACAGGCCTGATCCAGGGACTCACTGTCCAGTGCGCCAAACCCTTCATCCACAAACATGGCATCCACCTGTATTCCTCCACTGGTTGCCTGGATCACATCCCGCAGTCCCAGTGCCAAAGACAGGGAAGCCTTAAAACTCTCTCCTCCGGAAAGGGTCTTTACGGATCTTCTTTTTCCGGTATAATAATCCATCACCTCAATCTCAAGACTGTCCTTACTGCGCCCGTCCGACGCCTCCTCCATGCGCCACATTTCATATCGTCCTCCTGTCATGCGCGAAAAGCGAAGATTGGCCGCCCGCAGGATTTCTTCAAAGTAACCTACCAACACATATTGCTCAAAGACCAGCTTCCGCCGATTGTTACCGGAAGCAAGATTATCCAGATCTTTCACATAACCATATTCTTCACTGATCTTTTCCAGGATCTTTTGTTTATCTTTCATGGAGGCAAGTGTCCTGCATACCGCATCCGCCAGACTGCTTGTCTGTTCCTGCAACTCCCTGGTCTGTTCTTTTTGTGTCCTGGCCTGTTGCAGGGCAGTCTGGGTATCCTCCAAGGCTACAGGCTGCCACCCGGCAGTCTCCGCTTCCAGATGCTCTTTTAGGTTGATACATCCGGCAACCCTCTCCTTATACTGGGTGATCTGTCTTTCCAATTCACTCCGCTCTGTCACAGACAAAAGTGACCGATGATAGGCTTCTTCGCCTTGAAAATCAAATTCTTTCAGCGCATCCTCAAAGACGCTTCTGGACTGGGCAATCTGTAAGCCCAATACCTTTTGCTGCTCTGTATTTTTTTGCCATTCCTGGTCTTTAGACTGTAGCAGACCACTTACCCGGTCAAATTCCTGCAGCAATTCCCGCAGCTTCGCATTGGTCAATTCTCCCAGAACCACCTGTTTCTCTGAAAGCAAGGACTCTTTTTCTCCATAGGCAAGTTCCAAATGCTTTAACTGTGTTCCAAGGCTCTCCTCCTGCTGCTGTAGACTATGGTACCTGGTTTGTAGCTCCACAACCCGTTGCTGCTGACTTAAAAGCAGCTGTTCTTTTTGCTCCAATTCCTTTTGCAGGCTATGAAGCTGTTCCTCGGACAAAATCCCTTCTGCCGGGGCTGCCGGCTGAGGGTGGTCTTTGGAGCCGCAAACCGGGCAGGGACTTCCGGGGATCAAAAGTTTGGCGGCAAGACCGATCACCGCATGTTTATACGCTCTGTCCGCTTCTTCGTAGGCTCTCTTTGTCTCATCCCGCTGCATTTCTAACGCCAGATAGGTTCTCTGCTCCTGCTGATACCGGCTTTCCATCTCACACACCTGTCTATGGCACTGTGCCAGGTCTGACTCTGTCTTTTTCACCTGCTCCCACAAAAGCAGTCCGGCCTCGATCTGCTCTCTATTTACACTGTAGACTTGCAGTCTTTCCCTTTCCGATCTAAGCTTCTGTTTCTCCTGCTCCAGATCTGCCAAGGCCCGCTCCACCCTTTTTGCCTGATCACAAAAGCTCTGCCAGATAATTTCCTTTGTCTGTGCTGCCGCTGCCAAAGAAGCCCTCTTTAAAGTTTCCTCTTTTTCCAGATAATCTTCCTTTTTATCCAACAATTCCTGCAGCTTACGACAGGTTTCGTTCCACTGTTCCAACTTGCGATTTATTTCCTGCCCTTTGGCAAGTTCTTCTGTCAGTTCATGGGTTTTGTTGTCCAAACTTTCATACAACAGAGCATTTTCCTGCATCTGTTCCTGAAGCCCCATCTGCCATCCGGACAAGCATTCTTGAATCGCCCCGTAATTCCAATGCTCGCCCTCAGTCAGTTCCTGCAATGCCCGGCCCTGCGCACTGTTTTCTTCCACAGCGCTCAAAAGGAGCTTAACATCCTCTTCCAATTTATGCTTTTGCTCCGCTGCACGGACATATAAGTCACTGGCTCGCCCCCGCAGGATCTGGGTGAATTTTTCATAGATACCCGTTCCAAAAATCTCCCGGAATATACTGATCTTCTCCTTTGCGGATGCAGTGAGCATTCTGGAGAACTCTCCCTGGGCCAACATGGATATCTGCTTGAACTGATAATAATCCAGTACCAAAAGCTCCGAAAGCTTAGCCCCCACCTCCCGGACACCTTCTATAATCTGCCCCTCCGGCAGATACAAAACAGCATTTTCCTTTTCCTTGGTCCATTCGCTTTTGCCGTTCTTTTTCTTCTTGGGCCGCAGGTATTCCGGGTTGCGCAGGATACGATATTCCTTTCCACAGTGGGTCATGGTCAGTTCCACAAAAGCAGGAACATCTCCGGCTGCAAAATCACTGCGCACCGTTCCCTTTTCCCGCATCTGTCCACTGAGAGCTCCGTACAAGGCATAAGTAATTGCATCAAAGATGGTGGTCTTTCCCGCCCCGGTTGCCCCGGTGATCAAGAATAACCCTTCCCCCTGAAAATCCCTGAAATCTATCTCTGCTCTGTCTTTATATGGCCCCCATGCACTGATCACCAACCGATCCGGTCTCATCCCTGTGCCTCCTTTGCCGTCTGGGTCACAATCTCCAAACGTTTCTCATCCATTTTTTCACCTTTTAGCATTTCGTAAAAATCCCCAAACAGCTCCTCTATACTCTTTCGTCCTGTCAGGATCGGATTTTGAAGTGTTTGCCCGGGATCCTTTAAATTTTTTTCCAACACGATCTGCATCACATTGGGATAAACACTTCGCAAAGCGCCGATGGGATCTAAAAGCTCCACCTGATCTGTCAAAACAGCCTGGATATAATCCTCTCTATCCTGCACAGTTGTCTCCATGCCTTGCTGCATCAGTTCTTCCAGCGTGCCTCTCAAAACACGCATCTCATGCAGGGGCCGCAGCTGGCGTTTTTCCACCTGTACCTGTCCTTTGGGTCCCAAAGTTACCAGATTCGCATACTTGTTTCCTTTGGCCTCCGAGAAGGAATATTTCAGCGGTGATCCTGCATAATAGACCGGCCCCTCCCCAATCTGCTGTGGCTTATGAATATGTCCCAGAGCCACATAATCAAACATGCCAAACAAAGAGACCGGCACGTTATCTAGGCCGCCCACATGCACTGTTGTCTCAGAATCTGACAATTCCGGCATCCGGCCACCCTCACCTGTCACAAAAAAGTGGGTAACCAGCACATGTCTGGTCCGAAGATCCAAGGTCATAGGGGTACTTCCAAGAATACTCTCCACTGCCTCTGCACTGGTTCTTCCTCCGGCCACAGCCGGCTTCACAAAGGGAAGGCATACAAAATCCACCGGTCCAAACGCATCCTCCAATACCACTCTCTTAGGCTCCTGGGTATATCCTCCTGCAATATACAGACCCTGCTTTTCCAAAATCCGGTCCGCAAACGCCACCCGCTCCGGGCAGTCATGATTTCCACTGATCATGATCACCGGTATCTTCCGGGCCAAAAGATCCGTCAAAAAGTCATCCAACAATTTCACTGCCTCTGCAGCCGGAATTGCCCTGTCATACACATCCCCTGCAATGACCACCGCATCCACCTTTTCCGCTTCGGCAATGTCACAGATCTGCCTTAAAATATATCGCTGATCCTCCAGCATGGAGAATTCATTTACTGTTTTTCCAATATGCAAATCGCTTGTATGTAAAAATTTCATCCCTTCATCCTTTTTTCAAAATCACCCCTGACAGCCAAAGTTCTGCCAGGGGTGATCCACTTCCTATTATCTTTTATTATTTGATCACACAGATCCAGCCCTCAGGCGCTTCGATGCGTCCCATCTGGATGCCGGTCAGAGTGTCATACAGCTTCTGGGTCACAGGGCCCATCTGGGTCATACCGCTGGGCAGACAAATCTCTCTGCCGTGGTCTACAATCTTACCTACCGGTGAAATCACTGCAGCAGTACCGCAAAGACCGCACTCAGCCATGTCATCCAGTTCGGACAGATATACTTCTCTCTCTTCCACTTCCAGTCCCAGATACTCTTTAGCAACATAGAGCAGAGAGCGTCTGGTAATAGAAGGCAAAATACTGTCAGACTTAGGTGTTACCACCTTGCCATCCTTGGTCACAAACAGGAAGTTGGCTCCGCCTGTCTCCTCTACCTTGGTTCTGGTTGCAGAGTCAAGGTACATATTCTCATCATATCCCTCCTCATGGGCAGATACGATAGCATGCAGGCTCATAGCATAGTTCAGGCCGGCCTTGATATGACCTGTACCGTGAGGGGCTGCACGGTCAAAATCGCTGACACGAATGGTCAGAGGCTTCACGCCGCCTTTAAAGTAAGGACCAACCGGCGTACAGAAAATTCTAAACTGGTAGTCATCTGCCGGCTTTACACCGATCACAGGATTGATACCAAACATATAGGGGCGCAGATACAGGGTTGCACCGGAGCCGTAGGGAGGCACATACGCCTCATTGGCTGCTACCACCTGTTTTACTGCCTCCACAAAACGATCCTGAGGGAACACAGGCATCTCCAGCCTCTTGGCGGAAGCTTCCAGACGTGCCGCATTCAAATCAGGGCGGAAGGTAACAATGTGACCGTCCTGGGTCGTATAAGCCTTCAGGCCCTCAAAAATTGTCTGCGCATACTGCAATACTCCTGCACACTCGCTCATGGTGATCATGGGATCATCGATCAGGGCACCCTCATCCCAGGCACCGTCTTTATAATTTGCAACATATCTCTTATCGGTCTGTACATAACCGAAGCCGAGATTGGACCAGTCAATGTTTTTCTTATCCATTTTATTTTCCGCCTCCGTCAGATTGTTTTTTTACATTATCGTACCAATAAATACAAATGTCAAGATTTTCGCTCATATTTTACAAACTGATAGGTGATGTCAAAATACACCTGTTCCTCACTGTCCGCTGTGATCTCCCAGGCCGGATCCTGATCCAGGTTGGGAAAAAAGCTGTCTGCCTCATAGGCATGGTCTATTTTGGTCACATGGGCAACGTTGCAATAAGGAAGTAATTGTTTGTACACACTGTCACCGCCGATCACATAGACATCTTCTGCAGGATACTGTTTCAACTCCTCAAAAAGCTCCTCCACACTGTGTACCACCACTGCATCCTTTACCCGATAGTCTTTGTTCCCGGAAAGGATAATGTTGGTGCGGTTCTTCAGAGGCAAACCCTGGGGAAAGGTCTCCAGCGTCTTTCGCCCCAGCACTACCACCTTTCCGGTGGTCATCTGCCGGAACTGCTTCATATCATTGGGTATGCGTACCAGAAGCTGATTTTTGTTGCCGATTGCCCAATTGGCATCTACTGCTACGATCAAATTCATAGGGTAATCTCCTTCTATTTTATATCGCTATTGGTATATTCTCGATCTGGGGGCCGCACTCGTAGCCCTCTACCTTTACATCATTGCGGGTAAACTGATAAAAGTCTTTGATCTCCGGATTGATCCAGAAGGTAGGAGCCGCCTTGGGTTCCCGGGTGATCAATTCCTGGATAATCGGAATGTGTCTGTCATAGATATGAGCATCCGCGATCACATGCACCAGTTCACCCACCTTCATATCACACACCTGGGCCAGCATGTGTACCAGCACTGCATACTGTACCACATTCCAATTGTTTGCCGCCAGCACATCCTGAGAGCGTTGATTCAAAATTGCATTGAGGGTCAGTTTGTCTTCCCCCTTCTTCTGGGTCACGTTAAAAGTCATACTGTAGGCGCAGGGGTACAGATTCATCTCATGCAAATCCTGATGCACATAGATATTGGTCATGATCCTGCGGCTGAATGGATTGTTCTTCAGGTCATAGATCACCCGATCCACCTGGTCCATCATCCCTTCCCTGTACTGATGTTTCACACCCAGCTGATAGCCGTAGGCCTTGCCGATGGATCCGTTTTCATCCGCCCATTCATCCCAGATATGGCTGTGCAGATCATGGATATTGTTGGACTTTTGCTGCCAGATCCACAACATTTCATCCGTGGCAGACTTCAGAGCTGTTCTGCGCAACGTCAGAATAGGGAATTCTTTGGAGAGATCGTAACGATTTACCACACCAAACTTCTTGATGGTGTAAGCGGGAGTACCATCCTCCCACCGGGGACGCACCTTCTCCCCTTCCGTACTGGTGCCATTTTCCAAAATATCACGACACATATCTATGAAAATATGATCTGCTAAGCTCATGATTTTTCTCCTTTTGCTTAATTATCGTACTTATCACACAGGGAAATGATCTGATCGGCAAATTTGGCCAGATCCTTGTTGGCACCGCCCTGATTTTTCTTGATCACCGCCATCAACCGATTTCCCGCAGCAACCAGACGTGCATAAACTCCGCTGGCAGGCTTCTCCTTCTTTTGCAGCAACATGGGCATTGCCTCGTATTCCAGCTTGCCGCTTGCCAGATTAAACACTGTTCCACTGTAGGGGGCGTAGGCCTGAATTCCGTGCTCCACCTTCAGACACTCCACAAAGGACGCACACACCGCATCCTCCCCGTGTACCACAAAGACCTTTCTGGGTTTCTCCCGGAAAGCTGTGACCCAGTCGATCAGCCCTTCCTTGTCTGCATGACCACTGATACCGGTCAGCACCTTAACTTGGGCCCTTACCTCAATGGTCTCACCAAACAGCTTCACTTCCGAGGCCCCATCCACAATGGCTCTGCCCAGAGTCCCCACCGACTGATAACCCACAAACAAAATAGTGGATTCCGGCCGCCACAGATTATGCTTCAGATGATGCCGGATACGTCCTGCCTCACACATACCGGAGGCAGACAGAATCACCTTGGGCGTATCGTCAAAGTTGATGGCCTTTGATTCGTCACTGGTAATGGACAACTTTAATCCCGGAAAGATCAGGGGATTAATCTTCTGCTTCACCAATTCCATAGCTTCCTCGTCAAAGCACTCCAGCTGATTTTCCCTGTCCTGAAAGACCGTGGTGGCACTGACCGCCATGGGACTGTCCACATATACAGGAAATCCATCGTGACCGTGTACCAGGCCGTCTTTTTTAATCTTACGGATAAAATACAACATTTCCTGGGTTCTGCCCACTGCAAAGGAGGGGATGACCACATTACCGCCACGATCAAAGGTCTCCTGTATGATCTGGGTCAATTCTTTAATATAGTCCGGCCGCTCCACACTGTGAACCCTGTCGCCGTAGGTAGATTCCATGACCACATAGTCTGCCTGATCCGTAGGGATGGGATCCCGCAAAAGAGGCTGCCTCGTATTACCGATGTCACCGGAAAATACAATCTTTTTCGTGGTATTTCCTTCTGTCAACCACACTTCGATACTGGCCGAGCCAAGCAAATGGCCAATGTCCGTAAACCGTATCTTTACCCCTTCACAAATCTCAATGATCTGGTCATAGCTGCAGGCCACTATACTGTCTATGATGCCCTCTGCATCCTCCATGGTAAACTCCGGCTCCACCAGAGCTTTCCCGGGACTTCTCTTGGCCTTCCTGTTCTTCCACTCTGCCTCCATGGTCTGAATATGGGCGCAGTCGCGCAGCATAATATCTGCCAGATCCGCTGTTGCCTCTGTGGTAAACACCTGGCCTCTGAAGCCTCTGGCATAAAGCTTCGGCAACATCCCCGAATGATCTACGTGGGCATGGGTCAGAAGCACGTAATCTATCTGCGCCTCGCTGACCGGCAAAGGGGCATTCTCAAAAGTATTCACTCCCTGCTCCATACCGCAGTCTACCAAAATGTATTTTCCACACGCCTCCAGACAGTGACAGCTGCCGGTCACCTCATGGGCAGCTCCGATAAAAGTAAGTTTCATAGTTCGTTTCCCTCCAAAAAGCAGATTCGTATCATTACTTCTATCTTACACAACTTATGCCCCAGTTGCAAGGCTTTTATTCTTTGGCAGCCTCCAGCGGAAAGGTCACCCGCCAGGGTCCTTCCACATGTTCCCCCGTGATCCACAGATGGGCCGCCAGACTGTACTTTTCCAGCTCTTCCTCCCCCACGCGGAACACGAACTCTTGATAGGTGGTATAGCTGCCGTTTTCTTTTTCCAACCAGGAAGGAGAATACAGATAATCCACCAGTTCACCTTTTTCATCCACCAGCTGCAGGTATCCGTGATGATCGTTTTCAAAGGCCCCGAGAATCCGCAGCTGGATCCGCAAAAGCCCATCCGACCAGGCCATCCCGGAAAGCTCCACTTCCTCCAAAACCACCGCCTCTCCACTTTCACTCACCAGTTCTATAGGCCTTCCTTGGGCAGGCGCAAGCACCCGGATCTCCTCTCGCAGGATCTCCTCCCCTTCCTCGCCCCGTACCCGGCCTCGGCCCAGACCGTTGATCCAGGTGCGGATCAGCTCCGGCTCCCTTTTTGCCCCGGTAAGATCCGCGTTGACCGGCAGATACTCATACTCCGTTTCATGGCTCATAAACTCCCGCACCAAGAAGGTCATCTTATCTCCCTGAATCTTCTGATCCCCCCACTCGGATACCCGGATCAAAAAGGTTGCCTTACCCGTTATCTCGTCAAATCCTACCCGCTGACAATGCCCTATAGCCGAGAAGGGCCTGTGAATGGAATAACTGTCGTATAGATCAATGGTTCCATCAATCCGCTCCCCCTCCAGATCCTCCATGGTAATATAGACCTCCGCCACATTGTCATGAATATAGGCGGAAACCACCTCCATACGGATACCGTTGTTCTCGCTGACCTTCTGCACCGGCATGAAAAACTGCGCCGTCCGGGGGCTGATCTGATACAACAATTGATAAACCTCCGGTATGTTTCCCGCAACCACCTGCAGGGAAAACACAAAGCACAAGCAAAATACTGCCACCATTACCGCTGCTTTGGTCACACTCAACGCAAATTTTGCAACCGCCTTTCCGCGGCCTGACCGTTTTTGCGCTCGCCAATATTCCTGTTCCCGGTGCTCCTCCAGCACTGCCGCCAACAGTTCTGCTGGAACTTCTACGCGGTTCATGATCTGCTCATATCTGTTCATATCTTTGCCTCCTTATTTCTCTTCCAACACTGCCCGAAGTTGTTGTCTGGCTCTGGTGAGCCAGGTCCTGACCGTGGAGGGCTTTTGCTTTAACATCCCGCTGATCTCCTCCGCAGAAAATCCCTCATAATAAAACAGATGGATCACCGTCCGGTACTTGGGCCTTAGCTTGTCCACCTCCTGCCAGAGCTGCAGCTCCTGGTGCGTTTCACAGATCTGTTCCAGGAAACCCAGGTGCTCCTCCAGGCTCTCTGTTTTGCGAAACCAGGCAGAGGTCTGCAGTTTCAGTGCAAGGTTGATGGTGACCCGGATCAGCCATGCCTTCAAATGCTCCTTACTTTCAAAGGATTTTTCCCTCTGCAGGAACCTCAGAAAAACCTCCTGATAAATATCATCCGCATCACTTTTGCTGCCGGTTCTGGCAAAAGCCAGGCGATATACCATTGGCGAGTACTCCCGGATGATATCTTCCCGATTCAGTTCCAACGCATTTTTTCCGCTCATTCCTTCGCCCTCCTTTCGCTCCTTCACTATAAATACCCGTCAGCCCGCCAAAAGGCTACAAAAAAAGTCCCTAATATCTCCATTCGGAGTATATTAAGAACCCTTTCCACATTTTCTCCATCCGGGCCTCATTGTCCCGGAAGATACGTTCCTGTCGTAAGAATAATAATATTCTTCACAATCCACTGAAGCAGTATGACCGCGATCATCACATAAAAATAAATCGGCCGGAACAACATGGCCTTTATCTTTCCTCTGGTAATAATATTCAGCGTGTGCGAAATGATATAACACGCAACTAACACAGCTGTATAAGGGACAGCCGGATGAAACATAAAACTCTTAATAAAATCACCTTGAAACAGGTAGATTACCGATCTGGTGCCTCCACATCCCGGACAATAAAGCCCATACAGCGCATAAAGGAAACAGGGATAAGGATAAAGCTCCTTAAGCGAAATGTCCAGGACAGATAATACCAGATATGCGCTTCCCAGCACCGCGCATATGCCTAAGCAGACATAGTAGCACTTGCGTGAGAAGCGCAAATCATATGTATTACCCATATCTTACATAAGACCAATTGCAGACAGGATAGCGCCACCAGCTGCGATGTAGAAGATAGCGGGGATCAGGCCGATGATACCGCAAACCAGACCTGCCACAGCCATGCCCTTGCCGCCTTTCTTCTTCGCCAGAGAGACACCGCCAAGAACAACAGCAAGCAATGCCAGGATAACAGGCAGATAAGGTACGCAGCAAGACAGTACCAGAGCTACAATACCCAGTACCATAGAGGTTACTGCAAGACCTACACTAGGCTTCTGAGCCTGCTGATTCATGTTTACATCCATTTTTGTTTCCTCCTAATATTGTTTAATATTATTTACGCACGTTCTATTATGCAGTATGACTCAGCTTTTGTCAAGAATCGTCGAACAAATAATTTATATATTTTTAAGATTTTTTTAAGATATAGAAAAGAGCCGCCAAACGGCAGCCCTATGTACAAATCATCCCATTTTCCTAAATGCTCCTGCATACATGATCCATGTAAAGATCATAAACGCCAAACACAGCAAGATCAATCCATCCGCAAGTGCCACAGGAATATTTACCCAGAACAGCAGCATACACATAACTATAAAGAGCAACGCCGTGCATACCTTACCATACCACATGGCACCGTTAAGTTTCTTTCCTTCCTTCAACTTCAGCCAACCCATCAGGAGCATGAATCCCTCCTTAAGCACCATGGCACCGAACACCAGCCACAAGAGCGGAAACTTACCTGCCAGACACCCCGCCAGAGCCCCGTGAGTCAGCTTATCCGCCACAGGGTCAATAAATTTACCAAGTTCCGTGATCATATGAAACTTGCGTGCAATCAATCCATCCAAAAAATCTGTCAGCGTGGAGACGATCACCACCGCACCAGCTCTATAATAATCCCCTGCCGTCTCCGCAGTCAGAAAAAACCAGCAAAAAACGGGAATCAACAACACCCTGAAATATCCCATTAGATTGGGGATGGACCAAATCTCCTTTTTTTGAAACTTTAAATTGGCAATTGTACTGCTCATGCTACCTTACTCCTACTATCTACAAAAATACTTTATTTTTTTATCATATACCATATTTTCAAAAAAAGCCATGCCTAAATCACAAAATTTTACAACTTCTTACAAGCTAAAATTTTTTTAAAAGTTTCAAAAAAAAATACAATTTAAGTGTTGACAAAACGAAAACCTTGTAGTATAGTAATACTTGTCCGCAGGAAAGCGGTCAAACAAATGCGCGAGTGGCTCAGTTGGTGGAGCACGACCTTGCCAAGGTCGGGGTCGCGGGTTCGAGTCCCGTCTCGCGCTCTAGAAAAAAGAAGAATCAGTCGAAAGACTGGTTCTTCTTTTTTGTGAACACGAGTGCTCACAAGGGGCTGTCGGAAAATTGTTGTTTTCTTTCATCTTATATTCCCTAATCCTCCGTGTGCATGGACTTAATATACACAACAATCATTTCAATCACCTTGGGGGACGGATTCGAGCCGTTTAGCATAAAATCAGCGCGCCATTTGGTGGGCTCCACAAACTCCTCGTGCCGATAACGGACCATGTCCAGATATACATCTGCAATTTGATCAAAAGTAAGTCCCCATGTCATATTCCGTTTCAAACGTCTTACGACCCGCTCATCAGGGCGACAATCCACGAACAGCTTCAGATCCAGCTGTTTATAAATCTCTTCCTCCCACAGGGTCAGTAGACCTTCCACGATCAAAATCTGACACTCTCCCTCCTGAAGGATACTTTCCATATCCCGCTTCAATCCGGGGAGATCAAAAGAAGATGGGTGATTATCATCCCGGTATTCTTTTCCTGTGATTGGAGCAGTGGCAATCCCGCGATCCTGCTCCGCCTTAAAATACGAATCCATGTGCAGTTCCTTCACTTTCCATTCCTGCAAGGCCTCTCGCAACTGTCTGGAAAATGTGGATTTTCCACTGGCACTTCCGCCGGTAATTCCAATAATATATGTCCCCTTCATTTTTGTAACCCCCTTAACTTTCGATAAAATGTAGAGCGAGAAGAGATTTTAGTCCTTTTCATCGCTTCTTTTACAGAAATAATGCCTTCATCCAATTCTCTGGCAACTTCCCTAAGGATATTTTGATCAACATCGATAGGTTTTCTCCCTGTGTATTTGCCATCTCTCTTGGCTTGTTCTATACCTTCCAGGCGCTTTGCTGATCGCTCACGTTGATTGATCATCCGCTGAGCTATCACTATGGGCACCATTGTTGCCCTTGTCATGGCGTCAACAAAGATCTCTCCGCTACGGCTTACAATATCAACGCCGTTTGTTACCGCATGAAATATTACATCTGTAAAACCTGCCGTAGTATCCGCAATTGCCACCATAGAATCAACAATAATCTTATCACCATATTGCATTGCCGATAATGTGCCAGCCGAAAACTCTGCAACTTCCTGCACACCCCTTCTACGCTCTACGATTAGATTGTCATTTGCTGAGCGCATGGTTGTTCTGAGCAACCACTCAAATCGGTCATAATATTCCAGTCCAACCTCTTCCAGTAATTCCCATAGATCCTCCCTGCTTTCTGAAGGAGTTCTTTCCGCTATAAAAGTCGGCGTATAATTTGCTCTATAGTATCGTTCCAATCTAAGCTCCATGTCGATTCCCGGAATTCCTTGAAATACACTTGCGGGAAGCCCATCTATTATTTCCCAATAAGGACTGATCACATACTGAAAGTTCTCTTCGTCAAACTCTTGATAGTCAATCTGTGCTACACTAATCTTTTCACCGGTCTTCATCACTGCCTTAATAATGCCGGAGTTCGTATAAGAAGGACTTCCTGTAAGCGGTGTTGTTATACTATTTATAGGTTGCCAGGCTGTATTTACTGCCTGCATACACTCACCTCCCTTATATAGCTTTTAACTTGTTATATGATTCGAGCAATATTTTTTCATATCGCTCCTTTAATATGATTTTGTAAAATTCTTTTCGTTTTTCACTGATACATTCAATAGAATCAATCAATTTATCAATTTTATCAAAATCTATGCGTTCAGTAATCCTAGCAAGCGCTTTATTGCACTCATCGAAATCGAGCCCTGAAATTATTTCGTAATAAGAGCTTTTCTTTCCTCGATATTTCACTTGAGACGTAGGGAATTGATAAATTCTTCTGTCAATTTCCTCCTGATCATTTAAAACTTCTTCTATTTTTTCATCTGTATTCAACTGCGGAAATAGGCTGGATCCATTATCAAAAACAGGTGAAAGGCGGTATTTATTATCTCTTTTAATAAAACCCCAGTTACTTCCGTGGCGGTCAAAATTAGCAACAAAAGCGTCTATTATGAACATATCCCAAAACAACTCTATTGTTTGCTTCACATTTGTTAATTTGATATTTTCCTGAAGCATGCCAATAATGTCTTCATACGTGTACTGATATTTTTCTTTGTCCTGTTCAAGCGAACTGTCCCCCACACCGTTAAATGGTACGAACACTTCATCCTCTTCAAGAAAATCACGGATTGCTACAACATTTTCACCATTGTAAGTACCAAGAAATGTTTCTTGCGCTTCAACACCAAGCAATGCGAAGATATGGCTACCCAAATATTCTGACACATGATTAAACCTTAAACCGTCCCGAGAATTCTTCTGAAACTTAATCAGATAAGGCTTGTCGGAAACCAATATTGATTTTTTTCGCTCTGCACCGGAATAAAAACGATTTCCATCGGGATACTTAGAATAATCCATGATACTTCTCTCCTCGCTGCTATTATACACAATCCTATTTTTTGTGTCAATAGGTTATGTTTTTGTTTTGGTACACTTTGGGTATATGTAACAAAGCGTGAAAATATTTCTTATAAGACAAAATGCGGCCCCGTCGTGGGACCACACTTTTCCTCTACTCCTTTAACATACCTGCATACTTAATACGATAAATCCTAAGCAATGAATCATTGATACGCTGTTCAGAGATCGTACCATCCTTCACTGCCTGCAGCACTCCCTCGTAGGCCTCCTGATAATCTTCCGGCATAAGAAGCATATCACATCCTGCCTTCAGTGCCTTGATGGCTGCTTCCTCAGAACTGTTATACTCAGATATCGCCTTCATGTTCAGAGCATCTGTGATGACCACTCCATCATAGCCCAGCTCCTTACGCAGGATATTTGTAACCACCTCCTCAGAAAAGGTGCATGGATCCTGATTCCCGGACAAATTAGGGGCTGCCATGTGCGTGATCATAATGAAATCCACGCCGCTTTCGATTCCCGACTGGAATACCACAAACTCACCCACCCGGAAATCCTCAGCAGCCCGGTCTGTACTGGCCAGGCCATTATGAGTATCCTGGGTACTGCTGCCGATGCCCGGGAAATGCTTCATACAGGCACTGACCCCTTTTTCCTCCAGTCCTTTTATCACAGAGGCTACCATCTGTGCCACCACAGCAGGATCACTGCCGTAGGAACGGTCTCCTATGATACTGTTGTCCACATTGTTCAGATCTGCAACCGGAGCAAAATTCAGATTAAAGCCAAACTCTGTCAGGTACGTGCCAATAGCCTGTCCCGCAGCATAAGCATTGGCCGGATCCCCTGTTGCGCCTATGGAAGCTGCAGTTCCCACATCCTTTGCCAGTCCGCTGGATGCAACCCTGGCCACGGTGCCACCCTCCTCATCTACGCCTACAAACAGAGGGTATCTGCTGTACAGCACAGAGTTATTTATCATCTCCTTCAGCTGATCTGCTGACTTCATATTCTTTTGAAAATAAATCAATCCGCCCACTGCATTCTTACTCAAGGCTTCCTTCGTACTTTCCCCTGCCTTCACCGCAGTATTCACACCAGTGATCGCCTCCGGCGTCACCACAAAAAGCCCCGCCACCTTATCTTCCAAGGGCATCACATCTATGGCAGCATTGATAATTTCATCCAGTTTCTCCTCCGGCGTCAGCTCCGGCACATAATCGGAAGGATCCGGCTGGGAAATCTCAGGCTCATTGCTGAGAATCTGGTCCACCTGGCTTTTCACCTCTTCCTCTGAAGATCTGGAGTTCTCAACATGCTTTGATATATAATTTACAGCTATGACAATACCTATCACCACCAACAATAGTACCACCGCCAGCGCCACGTAGGATATGATCTGGTTGCGGATTCGTCTTTTTCTTCTGATCGTTCTCTTGTCCTGCTGCTTTTCTTTTACCGTATTCTCTCCCATTTTTAAACCTTTCTTTACCCAATAAATCCTTTACAACACTTGTCTTTAATCATACCCTATTTTTAAATATATTTCCACAGGAAATCCACAAAAAATAAAAGAATTTTGCATAACGAATTTGGGCGCATCGATTGTCTTCAATCAATGCGCCCTTTAAACTATGATTTCCAATGGACCTATACCTCCGTATGTAATTTATTTCCATGATTGCCAGTTACAATTATTATATCCATATTTTTCTTTTGTGTCTTTCCACTTTCTCCTTGTACGCCTGTACTGTAACACCGCTCCTTATCGCTTGTCATTTGTTACTTTTTCTCGTGTACTCGATCTGATTTAGTGATTTCTCTCTTTCTCCTTTTCTTTCGTTCCTTATTCATTTGTATTTTTTAATATGGATATTTAATACAGTTTTTGAGGTAGTACTTTAATTTTTAGGTGGTCCGTACCTCTCTTTCTTTGATTTTTTATTTATGTCTTCCTTGTTTGTGATTTCATTATATATCTACCGTCACAATTTGTCAACACATTTTTGCAATTTTCTTTTAAATTTTTTAACTTTTTTTATTCATCGACAAATTGTGCGTTTTCTCGACAATAATTCCGACTTTCGTTTGACAAGGATGTGGCTGTTCCGCATCCAAGTTTATGAAATAATCGTATAAAAATACAAAAAGTGGCTGCTGCCACAAGACAACAACCACTTACACATCATATTACTTTATTACTGCTGAGCAACATCCTTCATAGAGAAGCTGATCCTGCCCATCTTGTCCTTACCCAGACATACCACGGTAACCATATCACCCAGTGTGAGCACATCTTCCACATGCTCGATTCTCTGCTTGCAGATCTTGGAGATGTGTACCATGCCTTCCTTGCCGGGTGCAAATTCGATAAATGCGCCGAACTCCTTGATGCTGACTACTTTGCCCTTGAAGATCTGTCCTTCCTCGAACTCGGTTACAATGATCTTAACCATGTCAACAGCCTTCTGGATCATAGCCATGTCGGTACCGCATACTGCAACCTTACCGTCGTCTGTGATATCGATCTTCACGCCAGTGCGGGCAATGATCTCATTGATGGTCTTACCGCGCTGGCCAACCACATCACCGATCTTCTCGGGATCGATCTGGATGGATACGATCTTGGGAGCATACTTGCTGACCTCAGCTCTGGGAGCTGCAATAGCAGGCTTCATGCAGTTGTCCATGATGAACAGTCTTGCCTCGCGGCATCTTGCGATAGCCCCCTCAACAATAGGTCTGGTCAGACCGTGGATCTTGATATCCATCTGGATCGCAGTGATACCCTCAGTGGTACCGGTTACCTTAAAGTCCATATCGCCGAAGAAGTCTTCCAGACCCTGAATATCGGTCAGAAGTACGAAATCATCATCTGTGTCGCCTGTTACCAAACCACAGGAAATACCTGCAACCATCTTCTTGATGGGCACACCTGCTGCCATCAGGGACATGCAGGATGCGCAGGTGGAAGCCATGGAAGTGGATCCGTTAGATTCGAAAGTCTCAGATACCGTACGGATGGCGTAAGGGAACTCTTCCTCAGAGGGAAGCACAGGGATCAGTGCTCTCTCAGCCAATGCACCGTGACCAATCTCACGACGTCCCGGTCCGCGGGAAGGTTTGGTCTCACCTACGGAATAGGAAGGGAAGTTGTAGTGGTGCATATATCTCTTAGCCACCTCATTCTCATCCAGTCCGTCCAGCTTCTGCTGCTCGGAAAGGGGAGCCAGGGTACATACATTGCAGATCTGAGTCTGTCCACGGGTAAACATAGCACTGCCGTGTACTCTGGGGATCAGATCAACCTCTGCTGCCAGAGGGCGGATCTGAGTGATCTCACGACCGTCCGGTCTCTTATGGTCCTTCAGGATCATCTTACGTACGGTCTTCTTCTCATACTGGTAAACTGCCTCGCCCAGGATAGCCAGCCACTCTTCGTTCTCAGCAAAAGCCTCCTCCAGCTTTGCAGTGATATTTTTGATATTCTCTTCTCTGGTCTGCTTGTCATCAGTAAATACAGCTACTTCCATCTCCTCAGGAGTAACCAGAGCCTTCATTGCCTCAAACATCTCAGCAGGAATCGCGCAGCTGGTGTATTCATGTTTAGGCTTACCTACCTCGGCAACGATCTGATCGATGAAGGCGATAATCTTCTGATTGAGCTCATGAGCCATGTAGATTGCCTCGATCATCTTTGCCTCAGGCACCTCGTTGGCGCCGGCCTCGATCATGATCACCTTCTCCTTGGTAGATGCAACGGTCAGATTCAGATCGCCGTTCTTCCACTGCTCCTGGGAAGGGTTGATAATGAATTCGCCATCCACCAGGCCTACCTGGGTCATAGCGCAGGGGCCGTCAAAAGGAATGTCGGAAATACAGGTTGCGATAGCAGCACCCAGCATAGCCACCAACTCAGGACGGCACTCAGGGTCCACGCTCATAACCATATTGTTCAGTGTTACATCATTACGATAGTCCTTAGGGAAAAGAGGACGCATAGGACGGTCGATCACACGGCTGGTCAGGATCGCATTCTCGCTTGCCTTTCCTTCTCTCTTGTTAAAACCGCCGGGAATCTTACCTACAGCATACAGTTTCTCTTCATACTCTACGCTTAAGGGAAAGAAATCAATACCGTCTCTGGGCTTGTCTGTTGCAGTTGCAGTGCTGAGCACTGTGGTCTCACCATACTGGATAAAAGCACATCCATTAGCCTGCTTGCCCACTTTGCCGATCTCTACATTAAGAGTACGGCCTGCAAGATCCATTTGAAATGTCTTGTACATACTTATCTCCTTTTCATACCATGCCGGCTTTTCCGTCATGGGGTGCAACCGGGTTCTTTCCCGAAACTACTGAAAAACACATTTGCTTACCGTTGCAAATATTCTTTTCAGCGGTCTCGGTCATGATTTCCCCGGCATTTGCGGTTACTTTTGAAGTAAAGGCGGAGAGGCCGAATCAATCGTCCGACACGCTCCGCCTCTTTCCCCAATGATTACTTTCTCAGACCCAGTCTCTCGATCAAAGAACGATATCTCTGGATATCCTTTTCCTTCAGATACTGCAGAAGACCACGACGCTGACCTACCATTTTGTACATACCGCGTCTGGAATGATGATCCTTCGGATGATCCTTCAGGTGATCTGTAAGTTCCTGGATTCTTGCGGTCAGAACTGCAACCTGAACCTCGGGTGAACCGGTGTCACCGGGGCATGTTGCGTACTTCTCGATAATAGCTGCTTTCTTCTCTTTAGAAATCATTTTGTTTTCCTCCTTTTTATTAAACCGCCGCGTACTAAGGAAGGGTCGGAGTGTCCCGCACCTGAGTACCAGCTGAAATCATACTTTGATATAATAACACACCTATCCTTACTTGTAAAGAGCAAACTATATTTTTTGCACTAAACAAGATCAAACAAACTGATCTGATTGGACTCCGGCAGATTCCCCAATAAATTCAACTCACTCATCATATCCACCACAGTCTTAGACACCTTAGTTCTTTCCCTGAAATCATCCTTGGATAAGAAAGGACCATCTTTTGCCGCCTCCACGATCTGATCTGCAGCCTTTTCTCCCAATCCATCGATGCTGTTTAAGGATGGCATCAGCTTACCGTCTATGATCTGAAAGTTTCTGGAGTCCGCCCGAAAAATATCAATGGGTACAAAGGAAAATCCTCTGGCGTACATCTCCTGCACGATCTTCATATCACCCAGAGATTCTTTTTCCTTGTTGGAAAGGGTATCGGAACGCTTTTTGTAATCGGCCATCACATTCTCCAGGTGCTGCTGTCCCTGACACATGATCTCATAGGAAAAAGCTTTGGCCCGGATACTGAAATAAGCCGCATAATATGCCAAAGGATGATAAACCTTGCAATAAGCAATACGCCAGGCCATCATAACATAGGCCGCTGCATGGGCCTTTGGAAACATGTATTTGATCTTTTTGCAGGACCAGATATACCAGTCAGGCACATCCTTTTCCTTCATGGCAGCAACCCAGTCGTCCTTCAGCCCCTTACCTTTTCGCACACTCTCCATGATAGTGAAAGAGAGACTGCTCTCCACGCCCATATTGATCAAATAGGTCATAATATCATCTCGGGTACAGATAGCCGTAGAAATGGTGGCCTTTCCTTCCTGAATCAGGGTCTGGGCGTTTCCCAACCATACATCCGTACCGTGGGACAGACCGGAGATACGTACCAGATCCGAGAAAGAACTTGGTTTTGTATCAATTACCATCTGTATTACAAATTCCGTGCCGAACTCCGGAATACCAAGGCAACCCAGCTGGGTACCGCCAATCTGATCCGGTGTGATCCCCAGAGCCTTTGTACTCTGGAACAGACTCATTACCTGGGGGTCATCCAGCGGAATGGTAACCGGGTCTACGCCTGTCAGATCCTGCAGCATACGGATCATGGAAGGATCATCGTGTCCCAGAATATCCAATTTCAGCAGATTGTGGTCTATGGAATGGTAATCGAAATGGGTCGTAATGGTATCTGTTGTCATATCATTGGCAGGATGCTGCACCGGTGTAAAGGAGTTGATATCCTGCCCTACCGGAAGCACCACAATCCCCCCGGGATGCTGGCCCGTACTCTTTCTGATGCCTGTACACCCAAGACTCAGCCTCTCGATTTCACAGCTTCTTTTATGAATCTCCCGCTCTTCATAATACTTCTTCACATACCCATAGGCAGTCTTGTCCGCTACCGTACTGATGGTTCCTGCCCGGTAGGTCTGCCCTGCCCCAAAGATTACTTCCGTATATTTGTGGGCCTTGGACTGATATTCCCCGGAGAAATTCAGGTCAATATCCGGCTCCTTATCTCCTTTAAATCCCAAAAAGGTCTCAAAAGGAATATCAAAGCCGTCCTTTACCAATTTTTCCCCGCACACAGGGCACAGCTTGTCCGGCATATCGATTCCCGCCCGGCCTGCATAGGCCTTAACCTCCGGGGAATCAAAGTCATTATAGTGACACTTTTTACAATAATAGTGAGGGCTTAAGGGATTTACCTCCGTAATCCCCGCCATGGTGGCCACAAAAGAGGAACCCACCGAGCCTCTGGAACCCACCAGATAGCCGTCCTCCACAGACTTCCAAACCAACTTCTGTGCGATGATATACATCACCGCAAAACCGTTGGTAATGATGGAATGCAGCTCCTTCTCCAACCGCTTTTCCACAATTTCAGGCAGATCCGGTCCATACAGTTCATGAGCCCTGTTGTAGCAAATGTCTGTCAACGTCTTGTCACTGTCCGGAATCACCGGCGGACACTTATCCGGCCGCACAGGCGCAATGGTTTCCACCATGTCAGCGATCTTATTGGTGTTGGTCACCACCACCTCCATGGCCTTATCACTTCCCAGATAAGCAAACTCATCCAACATCTCCTGGGTTGTCCGCAAATACAAGGGAGCCTGATTATCCGCATCATCAAAGCTCTTGGCAGCCATAATGATCCTGCGGTAGATCTCATCCTCCGGATCCAAAAAATGCACATCGCAGGTAGCTACCACCGGCTTTCCAAACTCTGCTCCCAAGTCCACAATTCGCCGGTTCATCTGCCTTATATCTTCCATGGAATTGATACTGCGTATCTTCTCCGACTGGATCATAAACGCATTGTTGCCAAGGGGTTGAATCTCCAGATAATCATAAAAGCTTACAATACGTGCAATCTCCGCATCAGACTTTTCATCCAACAAAGCCTGGTACAATTCCCCCGCCTCACAGGCACTGCCCACGATCAATCCATCCCGCAGCTTTTCAATGGCGCTTTTCGGAATCCTGGGCCTGCGGCGATAATAGGTCAAATGAGAAGCGGAGACCAGCCGATACAGATTGATCCTTCCCAAATCATTTTTGGCCAAAATGATACAGTGATAGGTGGGTAACTTTTTGACCGTCTCCGGATTAGACGCCCCCCGCTCATTGATCTGGGCTAAAGTTTCAATCCCCTGATCTGCCAGCATCTCCTGAAATTTCAAAAAGATCCATGCAGTACACTGGGCATCATCCACCGCCCTATGATGATTCTCCAAAGAAATCCCCAGCGTCTTTGCCACTGCATCCAGCGTATGCTTGGACTGATCCTCCAACAACATCCGAGAGATTCCTACGGTATCCACATATGTAAATTCACTGGGGTATCCCAGACGTCTAGCATTTTCTATAATAAAACTCATATCAAAGCCGGCGTTGTGAGCCACCAACACGCAATCCCGACAAAAGTCCAAAAATCTCGGTAAAACCTCTTCGATTTCCGGTGCATCCAGCACCATATGATCACTGATACCGGTCAATTTCTCTATTTCAAAAGGAATGGGCACCTTGGGATTCACAAAGGTGGAATATGTATCCACGATCTTTCCTCCCGATACCTTCACCGCTCCAATCTCAATGATCCGGTTTTTCACCGGAGAAAAACCTGTGGTCTCAATATCAAACACCACATAGGTCTCCTCTCCAAGGCTCTGCCCCTTATCGCCTGTCACAATCTTTTTCAGATCGTCCACAATATAGGCCTCAACCCCGTAAATAACCTTGAAAAAGTCCTGTTTATCCGGGTTGGGATCTCCTGCTTCCTTGCGCTTTGCCTTCTCTGCCTTCCACAGATCATCCCAGGTATGTCCTGCATCCGTAAAAGCCTGTACCACTCCATGATCTGTAATGGCAATAGCTTTGTGCCCCCACTTGTAAGCACGTTTTACGATATCCTTGGTCTCAGACACACCGTCCATGTCGCTCATCTTGGTATGGCAATGAAGCTCTACCCGCTTTTGCAGGGCAGTATCCGCACGGGACACCGTAAAATCAGAAATCTTCTTGATTCCTGCTATGGATCCGATGCCTACTTCATGATCAAATTTATCAATCATACTAATCCCTTTGATCTTTACAAAGGCCCCGGCCTTCAAATCCACGGTAAGCTCCTCCAGCTGCTCATTGGCAACAAAAAGCTTTACCGTCAAAGTGTCCGTAAAATCTGTCACATTAAAAATCAGAATGGTCTTTTCATTTTTCAGTTCCCGCTTATCAACAGCCAGGATCTTTCCCCGAATGACCACTTCACCCATCTCTCCAATGATATCTTCCATCCGAATGGCTTCTTCTTCAAAATCTCTGCCGTAGATCACATCCGGGTTGTCCGAACGTTTCAAAGATCGTCCAAACTCCCGCTTTCCTGCAAAGCCTCCTGTCTTCTTCTCCGACCCGAAACCGCCGGCCTGACCGGCCGCCTTTTTTTCTGCTCTGTCAGGGTTTCCTTGGGTTGTAGAATTTTCCTGCCCGCTGGGAGCCGGATTCGCAATACTGCTTTTTCCTTCCTCACCGTTGTTACCCTTCACCCGGGCATAGATCTCAGCCACCTCTATGGAAATCTGCCGATCTTCATCGGAACACTCCTCCTGTGCAGTATATTCCATAGACATGGATACCTGCAGACCACAACGCTCACACAAAATCTTATCCAGGATCCGCAAAAACTCAGTCTCTGCATCCCTCGCCAGAACACTATCCTTTACTGCAATGACCATTTCCCCCTCACCGGGATAGGTGATCTCTGCATTTTTCAGCATACTAAAAAGAATATGACTATACTCCCGCAGTTCTGCCAAAATACTCTCCAGATAGATCTCCATCAGCCTCTCAGGCGTGTATTGACTGGAAAGGGTGAACCGCTCATAGATCTTTATGGTGATATTGACATTGCCGAAGAGCTGCTTTTTCACTTCCTCCTCGACCTGCCAAATATCCTTTTTTTGAATCAGCCTGGGGCTGCTTAAATAAATGCGCAAAAAATCCTTCCTGCTGGTAGCCGAAACTCTTTCCACAACAGTCTGCTCCATCAGGTCATGTAATTTCTTATCCAGTTTTAACGTAGGAAACACATCAAAATATGCTTTACTCATTTTATCTCACCCTTTCTGCTATTGTATCAAATCGCCGAGGCAATAGCCAGAATTTTTTTCATCAATCAGTGGAGAAGCTGCAAAAGATGTGATAGAATAGTAAACAGTAGAAGTAATGCACGAGAAAGGCAGGACAATTTTATGCACAGATCAAACACAAAGATCGTTTCCATCGGTGAGAAGAAAATCGGCGGCGGAAATCCTATTCTGATACAATCCATGACCAACACGCCCACGGAAGATGTAGCCGCCACTGTATCCCAGATCCTGCGTCTGGAGCAGGCCGGCTGCGAGATCATCCGCTGCACTGTTCCAACCCTGGTGGCCGCCAAAGCTCTGGCTGAGATCAAAAAGCAGATCCACATCCCTCTGGTAGCTGACATTCATTTTGATTACAAAATGGCAATTGCAGCCATTGAAAACGGAGCAGATAAAATCCGCATCAATCCGGGCAATATCGGCAGCATAGAGAAGGTAAAGGCCGTGGTCGATGCAGCCAAATCCAAAAATATACCTATTCGCGTAGGCGTAAACAGCGGCTCTTTGGAAAAAAATCTGGTAGAAAAGTACCATGGTGTGACCGCTAAGGGGATTGTGGAAAGTGCCCTTGACAAAGTAAAGATCATTGAAGATCTGGGATATGACAATCTGGTCATCAGCATCAAATCCTCAGATGTACTGATGTGTGTGCAAGCCCATGAAGAACTTGCCAGACAAACCTCCTACCCCCTACATGTGGGCATCACAGAATCCGGCACCGTCTGGTCCGGCAATATCAAGTCTGCCCTAGGCCTGGGCCTGATCCTGCACCAAGGGATCGGCGACACCATCCGGGTATCTTTAAGCGGAGATCCGGTAGAAGAAATCAAATCCGCCAAACTGATCCTGAAAACACTGGGACTGAGAAAAGGCGGCGTAGAGGTGGTTTCCTGCCCCACCTGCGGCAGAACCAAGATTGATCTGATCGGTCTGGCCACCCAGGTAGAAACCCTGGTAGCAGACTATCCCCTGGATATTAAAGTGGCTGTCATGGGCTGCGCAGTAAACGGACCTGGAGAGGCCAAGGAAGCCGATATCGGTATTGCCGGCGGCATAGGAGAAGGCCTGCTGATCAAGAAAGGAGAAATCATCAAGAAAGTGCCGGAAGATCAACTTCTGAACGTGCTGAAAGAAGAACTGGACCATTGGGTGCAATAACAATCCGGGGTGCTCTGAGAGCAAAAACGCTCTCGGGGCATCTTTTCATTTTTTCACATACCAGCCCCCAATGGTATCCGCCTTTCCTTTCAAGATCAGCTCCCAGAGCACTTCCAATAATTCCTGCAATTCCAGCTTCTCTCCACCTGCAAGCATTTGCAGATGCAATTGTTGTGCACTGACCGGATCATAGTCCAGCAATTGATAAAGCAACTTTTCCCGGCGGCTGAATCCCTCATGCCCTGTCTCATTCCCCTGATATGCTTCTTCTGTTATGCGGCTGTCATACGCCCCTTGCTCCATAATTTTTTCCACCAAGTCACTTACAGAAAGCATTACGCCGGCCCCCTGTGCGATCAACTTATTGCATCCGTCACTGAGACGGTCCGTGATCCTGCCCGGCACACAATAGATCTCTTTTCCCTGTTCCAGCGCCATATCCACGGTGATCAGGGTACCGCTTTTTTCTTTTGCCTCCACTACCACCACCACATCTGCCAACCCACTTATGATCCGATTTCTGGGAGGAAAAAGCTCCGATTTAGGCTGTGTCCCCGGAGGATATGTGGACAGCACACCTCCTTGGCTGCAGATCCTGCCATACAGATCCCTATGACTGGCCGGATAACAAATATCTACTCCGCATCCCAATACAGCATAGGTATCTCCACCCCGGATCAAAGCCTCCTGCTGACTGATACTATCTATACCGATGGCCATGCCGCTGACCACCTGTATACCTGCCGCTGCCAATCCCTTTCCCAATTCCCGTGCTACATGTTGCCCGTAAACTGAACACTTCCTGGCTCCTACCACAGCCACGCTCTTTCTGTTGTCTTCCGGTAACCTGCCTTTGACATACAATGCAAACGGCGGATCCGGAATATTTCGAAGACGCTGAGGATATGCCCCGTCTTCATACCATATGAAGTTTATCTTTTGCTCTTTCAGTCGTTCCAAACTCCCTGGCACATCCCAGTGCCTTCTGTGTTCCCAAAAGTTCTCCGCCTTTTTCTCTCCCAGAAACCGCTTAGCTTCCTCTGCAGACATATGATATATGTTTTCAGGTGTCCCAAATTCCTTAAGCAACCTTAAAGCGGTTTTGGAACCGATTCCCAAGACCGTATCCAAAAAGTAGGCATACATCTTCTGTTTCTCCAAACTCATCCCTTTCCCTTCCAATACTTTTCATCCGCTGTGCGATAACACAAAGCTTCTGCAATATGAGCCTTTCCTATTTTTTTACACCCTTCCAGATCTGCCACTGTCCTGGCCGTCCGAAGAGTCCTGTGGTAAGTCCTTACACTGGTGCACTGCCTTTCCATAGCCTGCTCCAACATCCGCTCCTCCGCCTGTCCCAGACTACAGTATTTACGGATATCGCCACTTCTGATCTCGCTGTTAAAACGATACCCGGTATCCACAAATCTCTGTTCCTGCATTTTTCTTGCTACAGATACCAAACCAGCCATATCTTCACTGGTCATCCCTTTCTCTCCTGTTCCAAAGTTATGTATATCCACCCGCTGAGCCTCCACACAAATATCAATGCGATCCAAAACAGGCCCTGATATATGGCCCAAGTAACGACGAACATCCGCTTCAGAGCAATTGCATTTATTGGAATCCGGAAAGTAACCACAGGGACATGGGTTCATGGCTGCCACCAGCATGAAATCTGCCGGATACTGATAACTCCCATAAGTTCTGGCTATTACCACCCGTTTTTCTTCCAGAGGCTGACGAAGAATATCCAAAATTGGTCTTGGAAATTCCGGGAATTCATCCAAAAACAGAATCCCTTTATGAGCCAGAGAGATCACACCCGGCTTGGGAATATTCCCTCCACCGGCCAAAGCCTGGGCAGATATGGTATGATGGGGTTGCATAAATGGCCGATTGGTAACTAAGGCCTTAGATGCGTCCAGGAGTCCCTGTACGCTATAGATATTAGAAACTTCTAAACTTTCTTTCCATGTCATAGGTGGCAGAATACCCGGAATCCGTTTTCCCACCATGGTTTTTCCTGTGCCGGGCGGACCGATGATCAGCATATTGTGAAATCCTGCTGCCGCAACTGCAGCAGCTCGTTTTACCATTTCCTGCCCCACAATGTCCCCAAAATCCTCTTGTGCATGCTCCTGGGAAAGTGAAAGCAACTGCTGTTGGGATACTTTTGTAGGCTTTATCATCCGCTTTTTTTCAGCTTCCCCCACCCGGATCCAAACAAGCAATTGTTCTAAGCTGCTGACACCGATGACCTCAATATCCTGCACCACTGCACCTTCCATTGCATTTCCTGCAGGTAGAACACATCGCCTGATTCCTTGTCTTGAAGCCTCCTGGACAATGGGCAAAATACCCTTTACCCGTCGCACCTGCCCATCAAGCCCCAATTCACCGATAAAGAGAGTGTCCCTCAAATCCTCTCCTGGAATTTTGCCCAATGCAGCCACGATTCCCACCGCCATCGGCAGGTCAAAACCTGTTCCACCTTTTCTTACATCTGCAGGGGATAGATTCACGGTAATCTTCATAGGCGGTAGGGAAATGCCGGCGTTTTTCAGTGCTACCCGGACTCGTTCCCTTGCCTCCTTTACCTCCCCTGCCAAATAACCTACCATCTCAAGCCCCGGCAATCCCGGAGCTACATCAACTTCCGTCTGCACCAAATAGGCAGAAATCCCCTTCAGTGCACCCGTACAAACACTACTATACATATTTTTCCTTTCTTATAATTGATTTTCAGGCAATTGTGCAACCAAGCTGCCCGGGGTACAGGGACCTATCAGGATGGCTTAGGCACGTTTGCACTCCGTGAAAAACGTAACAGTACTATGGATTTTTCGGCGCAAACTGCTTGAAAAATCCAAGTGCTGACGTTTTTCAAGGGCCTAAGCCATCCTGATAGGTCCCTGTACCCCGGGCAGCTTAGTTGTACAAACGTCTAAATTAATTTCTGATTGAAAATAAAAAGATATTTTAAGAAAATTTGAAAAAGAAGAACTTCTCCCCTTTCGGGGAGAAACATTAAGATGAAAATGCATTCTTAAGCTTACTCAGAGCTTTCTTCTCGATTCTGGACACATAACTTCTGGAAATACCAATCTTTCTGCCTACTTCATTTTGCGTTGCTTCCCTCCCGCCTCCAATCCCATAGCGCATAACAAGAATCTCTCTTTCTCTCTGGGTCAGGCATTCCTGCATCAACTGAAACATTTTCTTAATGTTCTCCTGCATTTCCATCTGCTCTATGATGTCCGGAGTCTGTTGCTCTATGACATCCAGCAGATTGATCTCATTGCCTTCCTTGTCTGTTCCTATGGGTTCATACAACGATATTTCCCTGGAAATCTTTTTTCTGGCACGAAACATCATCAAAAGTTCATTGTCAATGCACCTACAGGCATAAGTAGCAAGTCTCCCTTTTCCGGCATCAAAGGTATCCACAGCTTTGATCAGGCCTATGGTCCCAATGGAAATCAAATCCTCCAATTCCTCGCCACTGTTTTGGTACTTCCTGGCAATATGGGCAACCAACCGCATATTGCGCTCTATCAAGACTTCCTTGGCATCAGCAGCCTTAGCGCCGCCTTCTTTCAGCATACGGATATAATAAGCCTCTTCTTCCGAGGACAAAGGTTTCTGAAATGGTTTCAAGACGACCCCCGAAAAACAGGTTTACTATATTCTATGATTTCGCTTTCTCCCTAGTGCCTTTCCCAATCAAGACTTTAAAGTAAAAAGTCTGCCATCACATAATTGCTTACATCAATTCCCTTTTCGGTCAGTGCTACAAAATCACCATTCACCAGCAACCCGTCCTTTACATGCTTTTGAATGATCTGACCATATACCTCTTCCATTTCGCAGCCGTATAAGCAACGGAACTGTTCCTTGCCAACTCCCTTCCTAAGGCGAAGTCCCAAAAACATGGTTTCTTCCATTTGTTCCTGCACCGTCAGAATCTGTTGTTCCGGCTTCTGGCCACCCCTTGCCACCCGGCGACTGTATGCTGAAAGCTCTGTCTCATTGCTCATGCGCACATTCTGCATCATAGACGCTGCCCCAAGGCCCAGCCCTAAGTAATCTCCACGGTTCCAATACACAAGATTATGTCTGCATTCATATCCTTCCCTGGCATAATTGGAAATCTCGTAACGTGCATAACCTGCCTGTTGCAACATTCGACCGGTCAAGTCGTACATCTCCCGCTCCGCCTCCTCAGAAGGTAGCTGTAATCTTCCCTGTTCCTGCCATTCTCCAAAGGGCGTTCCTTCTTCCACAATCAGGCTATACGCAGAAATATGCGAAGGCTTTGGTGTCAAAGACAACACCTTTCTCAGGGTATCCCGGCAGCTGACCATACTCTGCCCCGGCAATGCAGTCATCAGATCAATGTTAATATTACAAAATCCGGCTAAAACGGCTGCTCTGTAGGTCTCTAAAAACATATCATAAGTATGGATCCTGCCCAGCTTTTTCAGTTCCGCATCCTCCGCAGACTGCAGACCGATACTCAGCCGGTTCACCCCAGCCGCCCTGTATCCCAACAATTTCTCATACGTTACCGTACCGGGATTGACCTCCATGGAAACCTCCACCGGTTCCTGACTTTCCTCAAAAGGAAAACAACTCTGCAGGCTATCCAAAATCCTCTTAACCTGTTCTACCGTAAGAAGACTGGGAGTTCCTCCTCCCAAAAATACAGTAGTGGTCCTATATCCCTCATATTTCCCTGCCTCCAGCTTCATCTCTGCAAGCAGCGTCTCCACATAGGCCTCTCTTGCCGTCTCATCCGCCGGAAAAGACAAAAAGTCACAATAATTACATTTGCGGACGCAAAAAGGGATGTGAATGTAGATACTCAGATTCCTCTTGTTCATTTCTTATCGTCCAGTTTCAACACACTCATAAAAGCCTTCTGAGGGATCTCCACATTACCGATCTGACGCATACGCTTCTTACCTTCCTTCTGCTTCTCCAACAGCTTCTTCTTACGCGTAATATCGCCGCCGTAACATTTTGCCAGCACATCCTTTCGCATGGCCTTTACCGTCTCACGGGCGATGACCTTCCCCCCCACAGCGGCCTGGATAGGAATCTCAAACAAATGTCTGGGGATTTCATCCTTCAGCTTTTCACACATCTTTCTGCCACGCTCATAGGCACTGTCTCCATGGACAATAAAGGAAAGTGCATCCACTTCTTCCCGATTGATAAGAATATCCAGTTTTACCAACTTGGACTCCTCATATCCCTTGAGTTCATAATCAAAGGAAGCATACCCTTTAGACCGTGACTTTAATGCATCAAAGAAATCATAGATGATCTCATTAAGAGGTAACTCATATTTTAACAGTGCTCTGGTCTCCTCCATATATTCCATGCCCAGATATCTGCCACGACGTTCCTGACACAATTCCATGATAGAACCAATAAATTCGGTGGTTACCATAATCTCTGCACTGACTACAGGCTCCTCCATATACGCAATCTCCGAAGGATCCGGCAGGTTGGTAGGATTGGTCAAGTCTATTACCTCGCCATTCAACTTGTGTACCTTGTAGATAACGCTGGGAGCAGTGGTAACCAGATCCAGATTATACTCTCTCTCAAGACGCTCCTGAATGATCTCCAAATGCAACAGTCCCAAAAATCCGCATCGGAAACCAAACCCCAGGGCTACAGAGGTCTCCGGCTCATATTGCAAAGCTGCATCGTTAAGCTGCAGTTTCTCCAAAGCATCCCGCAGATCCGGGTATTTTGCTCCATCTGCCGGATACACGCCGCAGTATACCATGGAATTTACCTTTTTATAGCCGGGCAACGGTGCCGCACAAGGGCGATTATATTCTGTCACTGTGTCACCCACTGCCGTATCTTTTACATTTTTGATGGAAGCAGTAAAATAACCTACCATGCCGGCAGACAACTCCTCACAAGGAATAAACTGCCCCGGTCCAAAATATCCGACTTCCACTACCTCTGCTCTGGCACCTGTAGCCATCATGCGAACCGAGGTTCCTTTTTTGATAGTGCCCTCCATGATACGACAAAATACAATGACACCCTTATAGGAATCATACAGAGAGTCAAAAATCAACGCCTGGAGCGGCGCCTGGGGATCCCCTTTGGGAGCCGGAATCTTCTTCACCACCTGCTCCAACACATCTTCAATACCAATTCCGTTTTTGGCAGAGATCAAAGGCGCATCCTGGGCCTCGATACCGATCACATCCTCAATTTCCTCTATAACTCTCTCCGGCTGGGCGCTGGGTAAATCTATCTTATTGATGACCGGACACACATCCAGATTGTGATCCAAAGCCAGATATACATTTGCAAGGGTCTGGGCCTCGATCCCCTGGGCTGCATCCACTACCAGGATTGCACCATCACAAGCAGCCAATGCACGGCTCACCTCATAATTAAAGTCCACATGTCCCGGAGTATCGATGAGGTTGAAAATGTACTCTTCCCCGTCCTGCGCCTTATACACAATACGCACCGTCTGGGCTTTGATCGTAATACCTCTCTCCCGCTCCAGATCCATATTGTCTAAGATCTGATCCTGCATTTCCCTGCTGGTAAGCAAACCGGTCTTTTCGATCAGACGGTCCGCCAAAGTAGATTTACCGTGATCTATATGTGCTACTATACAAAAATTACGAATTCTGCTTTGATCAATTATTGCCATTCTTTACGTTCCTCTTTTCATACATTTTGCATTTTATCAATTGTAACAGACTTCCAACTTTGATGCAACTATACATTTTTTATGAGAGTAAAAGCAGGATTTCAAAAAGATGAAGCAGAACTTCAAGAACATTGATGTGATTAAGAAACCGTTTGCTTTTTTTTAAAATAACACACATCAAAGAAACTGTCAAGCAAAAAAGGAACAGGAATCATTTTTTGATCCCTACTCCTCCCCTGTCAGAACCAAATCCAGAATATGTGCCAATGGATCACAGGTATTCATGGCCTCTTCAACAGTATTGTTGGAGTCCCCCAGTTCAATTAAAAGTGTCCGCGGCATCAGGTGCATATTATATCGATATGCCTTCAGATAAATTTTTCTGGTCAGCCCCGGGTAATATTCCCCCGCTTTCACCTGCATTTGAAAAGAAAATGCCAGATTGTCATTCAAATTAGGATTTTTCAAATATGTAATGTCGCCCGTCTTCTTGGTGCGGCTAAGTCCGTTAAAAAGCATAAAAGTAGCGGTAGGTCTGCCATCCAGGTCAATCGCCCTGTGCACACCATCCACGCCTGCATCCCTATGTAGATCAATCACCACTTCTATGCTTGGATTTTCCTCAAGAATTTTTTGGAGCGCGGGAAGGGACTGGGCATATGCCTCATCCCGAACCGTATCATACTCCCCTTTATGATGCAGCACATTATAACCATACTGTTCACGCAGGATCTGTGCCAATCTTTCTCCTACTCCAACGATGGTCTGATCGGGATTTCCCAACTCTGAATCCGCAAATGCTTCCAAGGAATGGGTGTGATAAATCAATATCTGAGGCAAATCCGTATTTTTATCAATTGTAATATCTTTTTCCATAAGCTTATCTGTATTTAACTGATCGCTTCCTATCATGGTCCCTGCATCTATGGTGTAAAAGGTAGAAATCAGGTTTTTGTACTCAGAGAGGGCCTCCCAATCGTAAGAATTTGTCTTTTCACGAGGCACAAAAGCACTTGCATCCACAATTTCCGAAATCAAGGATTCATCCGGCTGTATAGTGACCAATGGCTGATTTTCTGCCTCCATGGCCTGCACCAATTCTTCCCACCCGGTATTATCCTGCACATCACTGCTCGACAAATCATTTGAGGATTGTACCTCCTTTACCTCAGCCTTTTGGCGATCCATCTGATCGATCAGCCTGGTTTCTTCTGCCATGTCCATAAAGTACCCATATATAGGTAATTCTCCCAATACTTTAACGGACAACATTTCTGTTGCACCTTCCGGGTGCTCTGCCTCACCTGCATAAGAAAACAGCGGCATACAAGCGCCAATGGCTTTATTTCCCAGAAGTTTTATACAGGCATCATAGATTCCTACCTCATCCTTTTCATTACTGCTCTGCAGGGCCCAGAAAAAGACCAGAATTATGCACACTATAAACAACCATTTTTTTTGGAATTTTTTGATCACCATATCCACCTCTGGCTATATATATGCACCTTTCTCCTTTTTCTATGCCAACTCCAAAGCCATGTTGATCCCTTCTGATAAAGTAAAACTTACCTGTTTGATAACAGCATCGATGTCCTTACTGGTTACATACATGTTGTTCAATTCAGAAAAAGTACTGCAATGGGTATTAAAAAAGCCTCTGCTATCCCCATCATCTTCACTCATCAGATTGTCCATTGCATCTCCCACGATCGTAGCTGCATCCACTACAGTGGGTACCCCGATAGCGATCACCGGTATCCCCATACTTTCTTCTGTCAATGCATTTCTATGATTCCCCACCCCGGACCCCGGCTGAATGCCGGTATTCGTGATCTGAATGGTTCGATTCAACCGTTTGGTACTGCGGGAAGCCAACGCATCAATCACAATGATCACATCCGGCTTGGTCTGTTCCACCACGCCCCGTATGATCTCCGCAGCCTCCATTCCTGTTTTGGCCGTAACCCCCGGTTCAATACTACTGATTAAGTGAATCTTTTGGGTTCCATAAGCCGCCTTTCCATACTCTTTCACCACATGACGGGTAATAAACAGATTATCCACCACCTGAGGTCCAAGTGCATCTGCTGTCACTTCTCTGTTTCCCAGTCCCACGACCAGCACCGACTGCTCCTGAGAGGACTCCGGTATGATCTGCCTTAACTGCTCTGCAATTTTCTCGGAAATTTCCCGATGATAATTCTCGTCCGGTTCCAGCAATCTTGGGGCTTCCACGGTCACATAGGTACCCATCGGTTTGTTCATAGCTTTTGAAGCATTCTTGGTATCAATCATCACTTTTGTAACCCGCAAGTCCGCCTCTTCATCATAATCTTCTTCCACGCGCACACCCCTGAGAGATTCGTTTGCATCACCTATACTCTCTTTTGCCTCCAGCGCCAAATCTGTTCTTACCTGAAATCCGTTCATTACATCTGCCTTTCTTTGCGATTTGTAATATTTTTTGCACAAACAAGAAAAATATGTATTGACATACCGAAAATATTCCACTAGAATAACAAATGTATGTTTACATTGGTCGTCCGTGTCTGGCTATAATGGAACATTTTCTTACAAAACAGACTATAGAAAATGGAGGTGTGAATCTTGGCTAACATCAAATCCGCAAAAAAGAGAATCCTGGTTACTAAAACAAAGACAGAAAGAAATAAGGCTATCAAGTCCGGTGTTAAGACTGCTATGAAGAAGGTTACCGCTGCTATCGAAGCTGGTGACAAGGCAGCTGCTACCGTTGCACTGCAGGCCGCAACCAGCGAGATTGATATTGCTGCTAAAAGAGGTGTTTATCACAAGAACAACGCAGCAAGAAAAGTATCCCGCTTAGCTGCTGCTGTAAGCAAGATGGCTTAATTGTCATAAAAGAATCTACGGCGCTTCTGCTGGCGCTGAAAAAAGCACCCATACCGTCATGTGGGTGCTTTTTGTGTTCCTGACTACAGATACTGTCTTAAATCTTTACACAGTTTTTCTTCAATGGATACCAATCTGCCACAGATTTCCTTTGATGTGTGATCCGCATCTTTGTACTGATTCAGATACCTGCTTAAGGATTTTACACCCATATCGCAACCATCTGTGATCAAATCTGCCACCGTAGCATCACTGTTATCCATGCTAAGCTTCATGTTCGTTTTCATCCAGGACATTCCTTTGGCCATCAGGCTGGGCTCCTTCTCCTGTGTTCCATGCTCATTTAGCAGAGAGTGTATTTCATTACCCAGCTTTTCGTGAGTACTCTTGCTCTCTGTAAGCAGCTGCTTTAATCCGTTATCACTAACCTTATCCAGCACCTCGTCGATAGAGGTTACAGCCATCTTGGCACCTGCATCACATTCCTTCAATAATTTCTCCGTATCGGTATATCCCATGATCATGACCTCCTTTTGATTTTCCAAGTCACCATCCATTATTTCAAAATACAGAAAATATATACTTCATATCCGCATTTTCCAAAACATATATATTTCATGGAGGTGATATCAATGCAACCAAAACTCAAAACATTTTTAATCGCTGTAGCCATTCCACTGATCACAGGCGCCGTATCAGCCTTTATTACCCGTGGCAGCATGGAAACATTTGGGCGGCTAAACAAACCGCCTCTTTCGCCGCCAGGATTTTTATTTCCCATTGTCTGGACTATCCTGTTTATCCTGATGGGTATCGCTTCCTATCTGGTTTATACCTCTGACCAAAGTCAGGAAGCAATAAAAGAAGCCCTGATCGTGTATGGTGCGCAGCTTGCGGTAAATTTCTTCTGGTCCATCTTTTTCTTTAATCTGGAGTGGTACCTGTTTGCCTTTTTCTGGCTGCTGCTTTTGTGGGTGCTCATTCTGTACACCATTATTTTGTTTTATCGTATCTCCAAACCTGCTGCTTATTTACTGATCCCTTATCTTCTGTGGGTTACTTTTGCAGGATATTTGAATCTGGGGATATATCTTTTGAACTGACATCAGACATTATTAAAAATTTGTGTCCTCCCGGATATATTGAAGCTAAAGTTTCTCAAGGTTATAATAAAAAGGCAAATCAATATATGAAAGGAGAACAACCATGAACGATTTTATGTCAATTTTCTCACTGGAAGGCAAAGTGGCTGTCATCAGCGGCGGAGCAGGCCGATACGGCAAACAGTTTGTCAAAGGACTTGCCATGGCCGGTGCCAAGGTTTACATGGCCTCCAGAAATATGCTGGCAAATGAAACCGCTGCCAAAGAACTTCGGGAACAGGGACTTAAGGTATATGCAGCCTATCTGGATCTGGAGGATGAATCCAGCATTCTGGCACTTCGCGACTACGTCTATTCCCAGGAAAGCAAGGTGGATATACTGGTCAACAATTCCGTAGCCCGCACTATGAATGGCTACTCTGATACAAAGGAACGTTTCGACAAAAGTATGACCATAAATGCTACCGGTCTCTTTCTCATCACCCGTGCCTTTGGTAATCGGATGTGCCAGTCAGGCAACGGTTCAATCATCAATATCGGCTCCTATATGGGTATTCTGGGACCCAATTATTCTTTATATGAAGGAACGGATATGTGTAAGAATGGAGCGTCACCGGATTACTTCTTCCACAAGGGCGGAATGACCAATTATACCCGCTATATTGCCTCCCACTATGGAAAACATGGCGTTCGTTGCAACGTACTGGAACTGGGCGGCCTTTATAACGACCAACCGGAAGCTTTTGTAAAGCACTACTCTGATTCTACTTGCCTTGGCAGAATGGCTTCCGATACAGATGTTCTCGGGTCTGTGATCTTCTTAGCTTCCGATGCCTCTGCCTACATAACCGGCGCTGTGATTCCTGTGGACGGCGGTTATACTGCCAAATAACCCGGTCATAGGAGGATTGCCACAAATATGAATTATAAACAAAAAGGAAACTTGAAAATCTCCAAAATGACTCTGGGCACTGTGCAGTTGGGTAAGAACTACGGTATTAGCAACACAAACGGCATGCCCAGCCAAGATCAGAGTCATAACATGCTTACCACCGCAGCCCGTGGGGGTGTGACTGTGCTGGATACTTCTGATGATTACGGTGAAAGCGAAAAAGTGATAGGAAATTATATAGAACAGCATCCGGAGCACCCCTTTGCCATATGCACCAAATTCTCGGCTTCAAAGAAAGGGGATAAATCTCTTTACAAAGCCTTGAAATATTTTGCCCAAAAATCCTGTGATGCACTCTCTATCCGGCAAATTTCATTCTTTTTAAGCCACACAGAGCAGGATTATCTAACCTACGGCAAGGAACTGACGACAGCTTTAAAGGAACTAAAGGAAGAAGGCCTGATCTTGAATACCGGCATTTCCCTTTCCCGTAAAGATTGCTTGGAGGAAATTGTGGACACCGGTGCATTTGATGCGATTCAAATGCCTCTAAGCATCCTGGACAATCGAGAAATTCAAAACGGCATGATCAAAAAAATGTCTGATGCAGGCATAATCGTCTTTGTCCGCAGTATTTACCTGCAAGGTTTAATCTTTCAAGATCCCCAGGTCCTTCGACATACAAAGTTTGATGCGGCCGCTCCATTGGTAGAAAAGATCCAGCAAACTGCAAAACAAGAGGGTATGAGTACATCACAGCTGGCCCTTTCTTTTATCCGGGATACTGAAGGAATCGACTCTCTGGTAATCGGTAGCGAGACCGTTGATCAGATAACAGAAAATATAACCATGTTCAATACTCCCCCGCTTTCCACGCGTGTAAGAGACAACCTTCTCTCCGACTTTTCCAATGTGGATCCTTTTATTATCAGTCCTTGGGAATGGAAAAAGAGAACCTAGAAACCTACGATGGAGGATACTTATATGATCACAGGAAACTTCAACGAACTACAAAGTTTAATCAGCTCTGACCCTTTGATGCAAAAATGCCTTTCCTATGCAGCTGCTCACAACTTAGCCGACCTTTCTCTTGGAAAACATGAGATTGATGGTAACAACGCATATGTAAACATCATTGAATTTACCACCGCTCCTCTGGATGGACGCAATTGGGAATCCCATCGGAAATATCTGGACATCCATCTGATTCTTCAGGGGGCAGAACAGATCGATCTGAATTCTATCCAGAACATGGATCTGGGAGAATTTATAGAAGAAAAGGATTTTCTTCCCATGAATGGAGAGAAACAAAATAGCGTTATCCTAAGAGAAGGAGATTTTCTGATCTGCTATCCGAATGACGCACACAGAACCGGCATCATGATAGAACAGCCCCAATTTGTCAAAAAAGCTGTTTTTAAAGTTCTCATTCCTTAAAACAAAATATCTAGTACATAAGGGCGTTCCTCCTTGGAATGCCCTTATCATTTTATACCGCTCCCTGCACACTCTCCACCAGCTCCCGGCTACACTCTGCCAAAGTCATAATGTCCTCCAGGGCCATACCTCGTTTCAGCATATTCCGCACCACATTCAACTTACATTCTTCATAGCCTTCCATCCTGATATCCTCTAATGCTTTGCACATATCCCATTCCTTCCTTTCTTCTTTTTCACTCTGTATCGCAAGTTCCTTCTCACCCAGCAGCACCGCCAATACCCGGTAAGTCTCCCTATCCAACTGCCGATAAGCAGGATCTGTCTCCATTACTTCTCGGAGTTTCTTTTTATCCTTCCGATAAGGCAAGGCCCCGAAAATCTGCCTCAAAGAGGTACAAAACAGTTCTTCGCTCTGCCACTCATTCACGCAGATCAGGTTCATGGAATAATCCCGAAACCACTGATCCAGCTCCAGTGGTGCTTGACCAAAATCCATCATATCCTTTAAAGATCTAGACTTATCACTCAGATAAGCATATAAATTTGTATCCATTTTCCCCATGAATTGCCTCCTTTTCCCAGACAGAAACAAGTCATGGTACCTTTGCTCCTGCCACTGATCATTTCTAAGAGTACTGTGGCAGAAACTGCCGGAATGTGCGATTGCACGTTTTTTAGATAACTCTTGATTTATTAAATGTATCACATGAAAGAACATTTGTCAATAAGCAACTTCTATTTCTGACATCCTTTCAAGTAAACTGTCCTTTCTTAAATTTCTAGATATATTATAATGTAATAAAAGGTTATAAATTTCAAATGATTAAGGAGGAAAAAATGACAAAAAGTTTTAAGATGGAAATGGGCTTTCCAAGAGAAGCCGAGCAGGCAAAAGCAGAACGCTGGCCGGTTTTGATACCCGTTGGGACTATGGAATATCACGGGCCACACTGCGTATTTGGTTGCGACTCTCTAGTTGCAGAAAAAATTTGTGAAAGAGCCGCTCAACAGATTGATTGTGTTCTTATGCCGACCATCTGGTACGGTGTTGCAAGCTATGCTGTTGCAGGTCCCGAAAAAAACACGATTCATGTTGACTGCGACGCCTTTGAAACCTATATGTATCATATTTTAAAATCTATGATATATGGTGGCTGGAGAAATATTTATATGGTTATTGCTCATCAGTCCGAGGACTATAATCCTATGCAATTAGCTTGTATGAAGGCGGCAAGAAAACTGATTTTTGAATACCTGGAGGATACCAAAGGCAAGGGTTGGTGGGGTTCGAACACAAACGCTAACTTCTTTGATGATTTTCACAGCGGAGAAAACGATAATCCATGGAACTGGATCAACACCTTTGTAACAGGGGTTACCAAAGATATGGAAGAATTTAATGGAGAAGGAGATCACGCCGGTAGAGCTGAATGCTCTGAAATTGGAGCTTTGGTACCAGGCTCTCTGAGATTAGAAAGACTTGGTGAAACAGATGAATGGTTCACGCAGTCTGCCACAGAAACAGATCTTGAGATTGGAGAAAGGATCGCCCAAGCGGCTGTCAAAGGCTTGATTAAGTTTATCAATAAATAATCCCCCTCTTCTCAAAACATAGTGGGCTGGCGAAAACAATTTTTCTGCCAGCCCACTATAAGCATTAACATATGGGTGTATCTTTTTGTAATACGTCTCAATGATAAAATTATTCAACTCTCAGCACTCCAAACAAGAATTGATAATGTTCCTCAACCTACTCCCTTACCAGCCTTACATATCGAATCCCCTTCATACCATCCTGCCGATACCAGAAGGTAACAAGAAGAGAATCATCCGGAAGAACTGATACAGATGGCTCCCCAAAAGAAAAATCTGTCCACTGACTAAAATTTCCACTGGTTCCACTTCTGGTTCCTGTACTAGCCTCCCACACAGGTTCATTTTCAAGAAGTTGTGCTTTACCATCTTCAGAAAATTTCTCCATCGCAAGCCAAACGCCTACGGTGTCGTATTTTCTCTGATTATATGCTATGAGAACGCTCCCTTCATGCCAAGCTGAAATTCCTGTGCTTTGTCCACGGAAGTCTTGTGCAAAAGGCCCTTGGAAAGTCTCTCCATCATCATCAGAAATAAAATACTGGCTGGAATTTTCACTGGCAGTCTGCCAAGTAGATATCATAAGGCGCCCATCAGAAAGTCTTGTGATCCAACTTTCCGCATACTGAGAATCAGCTTCAATAGAGCCTATCTTCTTTGCGGTAAAGTTCTTACCTCCATCTGTTGAGCAAAGCACCACGATACAACCATTGTCAACCTCTTCTCTCTTTTCAATAGTTGGATAAGGCGCATAGATCATGGTTATTTTATCCTTTTCGGTAAGAAGGCCTCCCGGCTGTTCAGCGGATCCATAATAAGGCAAGTCAACTTTTTCCGGAAGAGGGAACTCCTTCGCATCATCGCAAATAGAGAGGAAAACACTATTTTCTTTCATACCTTTTACTTCATCTGACCAAAAGTTTTCGCCTTCGCAGGCAATAGGAAACACCTGTCCGGAAATAGAATATTTTCCATCGGTTCCTTTTCTTACGGAACCAAAAAGAGATTCCTTGCCTACAAGAGTTGGCCAAACTTCTTTTGCATCTGTCCACTCGGTGCCATCCTTAGAATATGTGATCATAGGAACAAAATCATTGGCACCGGAATAGGAATTCAACATAAAAGTGCAAACAATGCTTCCATCATCAAGGATTGCAGTGCGCGGGCCGCTGGCATTTTTTTCACAATTCACAAAAACATTTCCTTCTGCAATTTTTCGAAACATTATAACTTATCCTCCTTCTCTCTATCTGATCAGCCTTTTACGGAACCGATCATAACACCTTTCACAAAATGCTTTTGTACAAAAGGATAGGCAATCAACATGGGCAAGGATGCAATGAAGATAACAGAATACTTCATAGATTCTACCAGCTGCAAACGGTGCAGATAAAATTTAACCTGTTCTTCCGTCATCTCTCCAAAGTCAAGACCTCCAAGCATAGTCTGCCCGTCGATCAAGATATTCTTAATGACCACCTGCAAAGGAAAATAACTGGAATTTGACAAATACAACATTCCGGTAAAATAACTATTCCAACTGCTAACTGCATAGTATAATGACAACACTGCAATAATGGGCTTAGACAGCGGGAATGCAATCCTCAAAAACTTCTGTATTTCTGACGCACCATCAATCTCTGCTGCTTCAAACAAGCTTGCATCAATGGTGTTAGTAAAGAAAGTTCTGGCTATGATCATATTGTATACCGAAAAACCGCACAGTGCAATCAGCGTATAGGGTTTATTCAAAAGCCCCATATTTTTAATCTGTATGTATGCGGGGAGCATTCCTCCTCCAATATACATGGTCAAAAAGAAGAAAAATGTGATAGCAGTACGAAACCGAAGATACTTCTTACTCAATGCATATGCCGCAAGCAGCGTCATGGTCATAGACATCACCACATTGCAACAGGTATAAATAATACTGTTTCGATATCCGGTCCAGATTCTGTTATCTTTCAGGATTTCCGTATAGCTCTCTGTAGAAAATTTCTTTACCCATAGAACAACTTGACCGGTAGCAACCGCCTGGGGATCAGAAAAAGAAGCAATTATCACAAAATAAAGGGGATACAGCATGGTAAATGTAATCAATACAAGGATTGCAATATTTACCGCATCAAAAACCTTATTAGAATTAATTTTTTTCATCACTCTACCCCCATTTACCATATTCCGGAACCCGAAACTCTTTTTGCGATCGAGTTTACAATCGTGATCATAATCACACTGACTATGGAATTAAGCAGACCAATGGCTGTAGAATAACTAAACTGCCCTCCAACCACACCAACTTCATACTCATAGGTACTGATTACCTGAGACACAGATAGGTTTAGATCATTTTGCAGCAAAAAGGTCTTTTCAAAACCAACACTTAACAGATTTCCACATCGCAAAATTAATCCTATGACAACCGTAGGCATAATATGGGGAATATTTACATGCCAAATAATCTGCAAGCGATTAGCACCGTCAATGGTAGCCGCCTCTATCAACTCAGTAGACACGCTGGAAAGTGCTGCCGTATAGATAACGGAACCAAACCCGACTCCTTGCCATACACTGCTCCAAACGAACAATTCTACAAAATAATCCGGATTAGCAAGAAAATCCTGCGCTGTTCCTCCCAGTGTGGTGATAACTGTATTGATCACACCAAACCTGGGGTGGAAAAACAAAGTAATCATGGAACACACTACCACCGTTGACAGGAAATGCGGAATATAACTGATCATCTGCACAGTTTTCTTAAACTTTTTTTGACGAAGTTCATTTAACATCAATGCGAAAATGATCGTCACTGGAAAAGTACAAAAAGAATACAACGTAATAGCAAGTGTATTTTTGATCATGCCCAACAAATTGGGATGTTTTAGCAATCTTATAAAATGCTTTAATCCTACCCAATCACTTCCCCAAATTCCTTTTCTTGCAGAGTAATCTTTGAAAGCAATCTGAAGACCATACATGGGCCCATAACTGTAAATCAGTACGTAGAGTGCTGCAGGCAAAATCATAAGATATAAAGGCCAACATTTTTTTAGACTTTTTATTAGAGCGCCCTGCTTTTTGCCATTCATCAAGTCAAATACCTCCTTTATAAGTTAGGGGAACAGAACACCCTACTGATCTCCTGTTCCCCAATGCAAATCCTTAATTACTCTAAATTAGCCTTATAATTTGCATATATGTCTGTGTAGATCTGAAGGAGCTCTTTGATTTCCAGTGCTTCCAATTCCTTCTGGAATTTCTTTAATTCATCATCTGTAATCTCACGTTTACCGGTAATAAACTCACCCACAGACTGCCTGATATGAGGTCTGATCACGCTCTCCAAATCTGTAATCTTGACAGAGGTCTCTTCATCCACATAATAAACTCCGGGATATTTGGTAGTAATATACTCCATCAGGTACTGTTCAGTAGACCAACGGTAGTGATCGTCACCACCCATTTCCTTAGGATCGTCTTCTTCCTCTTCTTCTGCAAATACCCAACCTTCCACTTCTGTCAAAACACTTCTATATCTCTCAATAGCAAGATCTGTAGCGAACGCACCAAAATTCAACTCCAAACCAACACACTTCTCAATCCGGTAAGTATAGGAATCTGCACCGCCCTTTATATCAGGATTATTGATCAGTTCCTGGGTTTCTTCGTCATATACTGCAACCGGTTCAAAGCCATACAAATTGTCTGCCATTACAGGACCGGCGTTCAGCACCGTAGGGTTATCCTCCAAATTGTAGAACAGATCTGCAAAACGCAGACACAGCTCTGGATACTTTGTATCCGCTGAAATAGCAAAGTTACCCTGTGAAACAGGATTTCCGGGGAACCAGAACTTGGTATCATTCCAGTCACTGGTCAAAGGTGAAAGCACTCTCCAGTCAGTCCAGGTATCGATACCTGCCACATAAGGTGCATTGTTATAAGTTGCAGTCTGATTGTCCAGCACCTGCTGTTTCACTTCATTAGCTGTAATCGTAACATAATTGTCGTTGATAATCTTATCATTGTACCATCTATTCATCAACTTCAGGTATTCCTGGAACACCTCAATATCATAAGCCGGGATGACTACCTCCCCATTACGAAGGCTTGCTCTCTCGCCATAGGGCTCATGTGTATTATAACCCAGAGCGTTCAGGATATAATAGCCTGAAGGACTTGCACCCAAACCGCCTCCGAAGGGGTAGAAGTTTTTGCCACCTACTCCATCAGCATCATACTCTTCCTTCAGGGCATACATCAGATCGTCAAACTCATCCAAGGTATCCGGGAACTCCGTAACACCCACTTCATTCATCAGCTTTTCGTTAATAAAGCTCTTGGTCACCAGACCAGCGTTGGATGCTTCGTTGATACGAGGCAGGGTATAAATATGACCATCATTGGCGGTAACGATTTCTCTTGCACCAGTATGGCTACCCTCGCCGTACAGCCAGTACCACAGACCGGGTGTCAGTTCCTCGCTGATGTACTCATCCATAGCTAACAAAAGTCCTTCGGTAGAACCATATTGTACTACCTCTGTAGTTTTGAAATTCAATCCGATCATAATGTCAGGCAGCTGACCGCCATTCATAAGGATCTGTTTTCTGTCTGCCACAGCAGTAGTCAAAATAGACTCTACCTTAAAGTTTAGATTATACTTTTCGCTAAGATACTTGGATATCCACTGATCATCCCATTTCGCTGCTTCTGCACTCTGCACGATAACCATGTTCAATGTAATATCATCTTCATATTCATCCTTGATAACAGGTGCAAAACTGTCCATGTTCAAATACTCCGGATACTTGGACTCCGGTTCCTGTGAAGATGCTACTTCAGACTGCTTACCTGTATCAGGTGTGTTGGCAGATTGAGACTCCTTGGATTTATCATCTGCATCTCCACATCCTGCAAGACAGGAAAGAATCATACCTGTAGCCAATAAAATTGCTACTAATCTTTTTTTCATTTTCTTCCTCCTTTTTGGTTTCAGTTTCTATAAAAACCGCTCACTACGGCCGTTTAGCAAGCGTTTTTTACCTCTTTATTTTTGTCCGGTCTGCTCTAAATAGATCTGTCTGATTTCATCATACTTTTCCTGGGGTATGGGATCATAAGGAAAACTGGTGGATGGTACAAGCTGATCTCCTGCCACAGATGGAGTAGGACAAGCATGGTCATTTCGAAAAGCATCTCGCTGGGCGGGATCTCTCAGATCCGGTACCGAAATAGGAATATTTCCATTTAAAACAGAGCGCCATGCCAAAATACCACAGATACTCATATCCACTGCCTGATAAACATCGATGGCCCATTTTCCGTTGGGCTTGCCCAGAATCTTCTCGATAAAGAAGTATGGTGCATAAAAATCTGCCCCTGCATGACTGGCCATTTTGCCAGACTTGATTGCATAGTCTCTGGCAATCTCTATTACCGGGTCATATCTCTTCCAGCTTCCCCGGCCAGTCACTTCTCCCTCCAGATACATATGGAATTGTTTTTGATCCAGATATCTTCCCGTTTCCATAGTACCGTTCTGACAGTAGATCTGGAAATTCCACATATTAATACTCTTCTTGGGCAGTGCCCCATGGATACTCTTAACCACAGCACCATTATCCAGGGTCACCATCTCCAATCCGGGACCTGCCAGCATAGCCATTTCTTTCAGGTTTCTCTCCCGGCGCGGAATCTCATATCCTACCACTTGTACAGGACGTCTTCCCGTTGCCATGAAAATAGGGCCCAGGGAATGGCTGCTGTAGAAATTGGGGTGCTCGAGATTTCTCCAGTGATTGGGATCCCCATAGGTGAGCTTTGGCCACTCCAGTACACAGTCATGAATGTATTCACACTCTGCATACATTACATCTCCCAGATCACCTTCCTGATATTTCTGCCACATTTCAAAAGCGAAATTCATATAGCAGCAATTCTCTGCAAATGTATATACCTTACCGGAACGTTCTACAGCTTCGATCAACTCCACTGCCTGTGCCATGGTCTCACTGGCCATTACTTCTGACATTACGTGCAATCCTTTATCTAAGCACCGGATTGCATAGGGGGCATGCTCTGTGGCATAGTTTGCCAATACCACACCATCCATCTCATGCTCAATAAAATCATCAAATTTCTCATACAATGCCACATCAAGACCTTTTTGTTCTGCTTTGGCCCTTACCTTTTCCAGCGTGGGAATGTGCTTATCACAAACAGCTACCAGTTCTGCCTCCGGATATGCCATGAACACATCGATCATATCCATTCCTCTATACGCTCCAAAAACTCCAATTCTCGGTTTCATAATAACTACTCCTCCTTATATACTTTTTTATCTTTCACAACTTATCGCATCTATTATCGAAAAATCATGGAATACAAATCTGCACTGCACATAGTAAAACGCAACCTGACCGGTCTACCCACCAATTTCGAAACATCGCTGGAGTCCCCAAAGTATACCGTACGGTCTAGGCTGTTGCCAAAAAGCTCACAACTATGAAATCCTTCAAAGGGCTTGCCTGTTTCGTCTAAAACATCTATGTATATATACCCAAGAGCCGAAGTGGCAAAGTTGATAGAAAGCTCGGTACCCTTAAAAATAAATGGTTTGGTTACCAATGTGCTGACCTCATGATCTGCATGATAAGAGGCAAAGCCGTCCTTGCGAATGGTATAACGGCACAGCACTTTCGCACTTTCTCCGCTCCTTTCTTCCGCCAGTATGGAAAGTTCTGTCTCTTCACTGGGATATGCACAGGGCGTTTCAATCAGATTGTACATAATATAAGCATCCCCGTAGCTCCAGTTATAAGCATGTTCCAGTTCTGCACCGATAAACGCATCATGAAAACGATTCCATGTTTTGCCGTCCCGAGAGCACATAAAGATTGCATCTGTGATCGCCAGCCCATGTCTGGGGCTTCGTTTCATTCTTTCCTTCCGGATCCTCACGTTCTCCTGTCCACCCAGCTGCTCGAAGTTCTTCCCCCACTCCTTCCTCTCCACGTAGCGTGTGGGAATTCCTATATACATATGCGGTGCACGCTCGTATTTTTGCACCAAATTCGTATACATGGGATAATCCAACTCATCGTTATATTTCAAAAATTCCGGTATAGACCAGTTTCTAAAATCCTTAGACTCCATATAACGGATATCACGAATACCATCCTCAGCCAAAGCTCCCAGCATATCATTGGTGATCAAACCGTCCGTCATGGCTGAAACTGCTGGTCCGTAATTCATGTGAAGTCCACGAACATAAAGCTTATAGACACCCTCTTTTTTATCGTAATGAACCGTATTTTGTGAATCAAACAGTCCTGCATAGGGCTCATCTCCACCGGATATCTTCCATCCCAGTTTAAAATGAATCCCATCTGACGATGTATAGCACCACAACTCTCTAAAGCCGGGAAATCTCTTCTTTCGATTCACCATCTGTGCAATGGCCTTTATTTTTTCATCCGCAGGACAAGCAGGATTTTCATCTACAAACACAAAGAAATTATCGAATTCTTCTTCAATGTCTCCCTTACAACACTGCATCAAGATGATATTATTATCTGTACTACCGCCAATCTCATAAAGTCCCAGATTGGGTCTATCCAAATGCAGAAGATCCTTCCCCTTCATCAAGCAGACAATATTAAGCCTTTTTTTGTCTTTGTTGAAATCTTGAAGGAATTCTTTTCTTTCTTCGCAAGGCATAGCGGATATGTAATACATGTAATATTCCCCATTCCATTTGATACATTGGGGATAACTGATGCCAATCATCTGCCAAAGCGTATTCTGGTCATACACAATTTCTTTCTTTTCCGGGCGATGCGGCGTGAGTTTTGCCGTTGTTTGTGACTCATCGATCAAATAATCGTCCCAAAAAACCTCTCTTCTGTCTCCAATGTTTATATACATGCTGTCTCCTTCTTATTTCTCATACGGTTTTTCATGCTCTCTTGCATACCTGCCCAGCTTGGAGATGATGCATTTCAACCTGCTCCTCTCACTGACCAGCCTGCCGGCCATGATATCTTCCTCTGTGATCCTGGCATAAAGGATCTCTCTGGCGCAGGCATATGCCTCCTCCAAGGATTTCTTGGAATTCCCCCTATCCCTGTCATATGCAATATAAAGATACCCATCTTCTCCTACTGCCACGTCAGGATAAGACACATTGTCTCTCTCATCCAACAGCAACTGATACTTCCAGGTGCGCCCGTCATCTTCAGACAACAACGCTGTCAGGTTGTTTCGACGGGTATAATTTACATGGTTGATCAGCAGCACCCGCCCGGAGGGTAAACGTCGGATATGGAATCTGCTGCCCGGTCCACCCAGTCCACTGTCCTCGCCCGGTGTCCAGGTTTTGCCCCTGTCATGGGAATAAGATACGCCAATACCTTGCATACACCTTACATACATAGCCAATTTTCCATCCGACAGTTCCAACACCATATGCTCATCATAGTCCCTATCCGGCACATCTGCCCGGCCCAGCTTTTTAAAACTTATCCCTTGATCTGTACTTTGGTAAACAAAAGAACCTCTCTCCTCCTGTTTGGTATCGTACTCTGCCGGTAGCACCCGGATTCCATGATTCCAAACCGCTATAGGGAAAAGCCATTCCCCGGTAGAAAGCACCGTGGGCTTATTCATCATTACATCATATCCAATGAATCTCTCTTGCCCCCATGTTACTTCCTCCGCATCCGGTTCCTCACAAATGGCAGCGTACACCCCGTGGTTTGGCATCACGGACCAGATAAACCAAAGTCTATCCAGTGGATCGATCCAAAGGCAAGCATCATAGCATCTGCCGCCATCCACTGTTGCTACCGCAATAGGCTCTGTAAAATTCAATCCGTCCTCCGACAAGACCACCATGGCATAGTTTCCAAAGGTTTCCCCTGTCTCCCCGGAATAAAAGCAAGAGAAAATTCTGCCCTTTTTCGTAACCTCTATTCCCGGTATACCCTGCCACAGTCTATTTTCTGTAGCATACTTCTTCAATTCCTGTTTGTCTGTTACAAGCATCTTTCTCCACCTCCCTGCAGATACCACATCCACATGCATCGATCTAAGCCTATTATATTTCCCGTATTCCCCTCCAGTCAATATCTCCGACCTGACACATTTTGTCAATTGATGACCGTTCCCCTATCTTGCAAGCAACTGGATTTCTTGTTAAAATGTTTTTGGAATATGTAATACAAACCTTGCAAAATCAACCTAGGAGGAATCTGATGACTACTGCATCTTGTGATCATGATCAAAGAAAAATTGATAACATCGAACTTCGATATGGCAATGCAGTATTTAAGGTGTTTTTTCGCAAACCTATCGCCTCTCGTAAGCATGATATTCTTTATCACTTGCATCACTTTTATGAGCTCCACTTCTGCCTCGGCGGTTCCTATGTATACACCTTGGAGAATAAGGAAGTAACCTTATCTCAATCTCAAATGCTGATCATACCACCAGGTGTTAATCATAGTTCTTTGAAATTCCACACTTCAGACAACTATATCGGATTTGTCTTCCAATTTTCTCTTCAGCGAAGCAACGATTCGTATGACTTTTTCGATTATTTCAAGGATACTTTAGATACTTCAGCTCAAAAAGCCATTTTGCTTCCCATGCCACTGATTCAACAATTTGCAGAATTAAGTACGATGGAGGCTCCACGGAATCTGAAAAGCTACTGCAACATTACCGCTACTACTTATACTTTGTTGTTTGAAATGTTTGATGCTATCAATAATTACAGCTCACACATTGATATGCTTTCTCTGGAACAAGACCCTGAGAATATGCTTTTCAAATTAAACGGTTTGGTAAATTTACATGAATTATCCTTAAAACACATTGCCGCAGAACTTAACTATTCCGAACGACATGCTGCCAGATTGATCAAGCAAATATATAATTCATCTTTAACTGAGATATACAAAGAAAACATGAAAATCGATCAATACCTAATGCAAAAAAACGAGAAAGGAAATCATCAAGATGAATAATGTAATATTTAAAGGCGTGTACAGCGCACTCTTCTCTCTGTACGATGAACATCTGAATGTCAAAAAAGACAGCGTAAAGAAACTGATAAACTACAATCTGGAAAACGGTATCAACGGATTCTATGTGGGCGGCGGCACTGGAGAATGCTATGTATTACCAAACAGAATCAGAAAACAGATGTTGGAGACCGTTAAGGAATATGCTCCTGATTCCACTCCTATTATTGCTCATGTAGGCTCCGGACATCTGGAGGATGTGGAAGATCTGATCTCTCACGCCAACAGCGTAGGAGTAGATGCTATCTCCTCTCTCCCCCCCTCTCTGACCTCTTATTACACTGCAGAAGAAACGATTGCCTATTACAAACACATTGCTGCTTTGTCAAAAGTACCGGTTATGGCTTATGTAACTCCCATTTTAAAGGGTGAACCTGTGTCCTTTACCAGACAACTGATGGCAATAGACAATGTGATCGGTATCAAACTGACCATTCCCAATTATTATGTTTTCGAGCAAATAAAGAGAATAAACAGCGGAAACATAAATCTCTTAAATGGTCCCGATGAATGCATGCTGGCAGGCCTATCTGTGGGAGCAGACGGTGCCATCGGTACTACATACAATCTTCTCCCCGGCACATCCAGCCAGATTTATGAATGTTATAAACAGGGAAAAATGGAAGAAGCCCTGAAATTACAAAACGAGATGAACCGCTTTATTGACGTTATGCTTCAATACAGAACCAAATATAACATTGCCGGTTGGAAATCCATCCTGACCAGACTTGATATTGACCCGGGACACACATTAGCACCAATATCCAAGCCTACAGATTCCCAGATCAATGAAATATTTATCAGCCTTGAGGCCAATGGCCTCCCCAGAGAATTCAGAAACTAAAACGGAGAATACCATACATGAAAAAAGATTTTATAAAGCCATTTCCCCTATATGACCGGCCGATTCGTTTAGGCATTCTGGGTATGACCCAAGGAAATGCTCATCCTTTTTCTTGGAGCGCCATGATCAATGGCTATGACAAGGACGAAATGTACCGATGGACCCATGAACTTTATCCCGCCATAGTAACGTATCTTAACAAGCAGCCTTGTGAAACCATCGGCATACCCGACACCAGCATAACCCATATCTGCTTTACCGGCTATGCAGACCGGGAGATGGCAGAAAACTGCGCCCGGGCTACCTACATACCAAATGTAGTAGACCATCCTGAAGATATGATAGGCCATGTGGACGCGATCATCTGCGCTACCGACATCGGTGCAGAGCATGTGGACAGATGTCGTCCATTTATAGAGGCCGGACTGCCCATTTTTATTGACAAACCTCTAACCGACAATGAACAGGATTTGCAGACCATTGTACAATGGGTGGAAAACGGCGCTCGTATCTGCTCCTCTTCTTCCAAACGCTATTCCAAATCACTGGAGCCATATTACACAAATCATTACGAGTTAGGTCATATACGCCATATATTAAGCCCTATGATCAAACTTTGGGACACCTATGGCATGCATGCCATTGAGACCATGTATCCCTTGCTTGGCCCGGGATTTGAGTGGGTAGAATATCTTGGTACATATGAAAAACCTATGGTACATATATATCACAACAGCGGTTGCGACGTAGATATCCCCATGGGTTATAACTTCTGTCCAAACGGTCTGACCATTATGGCCCAATACGGCTCCCGAGTCATTACAGACAACGACACCTTCTACGGTTTTAAAAAGCAGCTGGATTTGTTTGTTCACTTCCTACGAACCGGCGAACCAAGTCATTCCTTTTCTGACACTATTGAGATGACAAAAATTCTAATTGCAGGTATCCGCAGTCGCAGCGAAGGTGGCCGTCGTGTTTATCTGACTGAAATCAAAGAGCGGTAAATATAAAACAAGGGAGGTTGTAGCTCAAATGAGTTACAACCTCCCTTACCTTAAACTCTTTATTTTACCTTCTAATTACTTCCCCTGCCGTACACAGAGTTACGGCAACACGCTTCTGATAAGGCTCCTTACAATCCGCAATGAAAGTTACCGTATTCTCTCCCTCCTCCAAAATAGGCGCAGCACCCAGTACTGCAGGCCTATCAAGCACGTGGCCCGCCATATCATAAACAACTGCCTGATTATTAATCGGATCATATTCCAGAAAGGTATTGCTCTTTAAATCTGCTGCAAAAGAAATACGCTGATCACCAATTATTAGTGTGGGGCGCTTCAGCACAATCTCTTTGTGCGGCAAAATGTGCACCGACTTCATCCGGATATCATAATCTCCGGGACGATTCACCAACACTGTCAAGCTTTCCAACCTATCATAAGCCACTTCTTCACTATATACTGCATAAAAAGGTAATGAATCCGTAAACACGTGATAATCCATCTGTGTAGGCGCCCAGTCTTCATGCCTTCTTTCACAGTTTTCAAATTCATAAAAAGAATAATAACGCCAGCCTGTAAAATCTACTTTTATATAATGGTCACTATATCCATGAGCAATATGTTCCGGAGATTCCAGGCGCATGCACACCGTCTCCCCCCGGCCATCTCCCATTATCCACACACCAATACCCCGTTTTCCATTGGTATCAGCGCAAGAAAGCGAAAGTGGCTCACCAAAAGGCACCGGTCTTTCCTGATCGATCTCACACAACACCTGTCCCTCCGGACTATCGTAGCAATCTGCAGTATAAAGAGCCTCCATTCGAATCCGTGGCGCCTGGGCAGAAAATTTATTAACAGCACAGAAGGTATTTCTTCCCTCCTCCAAGCTCTGAATCTTATGAAAATCCGTGTAAGTTGGCCGAAAATAATATTCGCCTTCTTTCTCTACCAGTTCATATTCACTGGCCGGTCTACGCAGCATAGCCTTTGTCTGACTGTCAAAATAGTTCTCTTCCTTTAACTTGGTATACAGTCTGATTTTATCACTATATCCTGCCATAATAGGAATAGAAGGATAATGAATGAAGTTTCCCAGAAAGCCTTGGCACGCATCGGTTGCCAGTGTTTTGCTACAAAGATATTCTACGTCCTCGTCAAACATAACCTTGTTGGCCCAGCCCAGCTTGTCATTAAAACCGGGATAGAGATTCTTCCATCCCATCTCCGGAATTAAATACATACTTTCTGCAAATTTTCCATTCTCTTTTACTTGAGCATCAATAAAGTCCCTATAGCCACGGGTTACCATATCAAAGCAACCCATACGCGTTCTGGCGTACCACTGTCCGGGATATTGAGAACCATAGCAGCAATTAAAAATAGGTGGCTTGATCTGAAATTTGAACACCTCATTTATAAAATCAACCCCATGATACCAAGCAAACTCGTTGCCATCTAGTACAAATACTCCATCGATAGCATCCAAATAATATCCATCAAAGTCACAGTAATTGTAAAACTCTGCTGTATTGCGAGCAATCTCATAAAATAGCTCCGAACCTACCTCCGGCATAATATAGTTAAAATAAGAGTTGATCTGCCGAATCTGACTACCTGCTTTATGTGAAGATATGGTAGTTCCGAAGACTCCTCGCTGAATCTTGGTGAATCCATTTCGATCTACCCCTGCAAAACGAATGATTTCATCATCAATCCACAAAAGATCCGAAGCCTGCACATAGAAACCAAATTCTGTTGATACCTGTTCAGTATTTTCCACTGTGGGCACAAAATCATCCTGCTCCGCCAGTTCCTGAGCAAGGGTATATCGAGCATATACCCCCAGATCCTTGTGGGGAATTGGTGCCAGATATTTATTTCCCACCTCTTTTCCCACATGTTGAACGCAAAAACTATAGGTGTGCAGGATGGCCTGTATGCCCCGCTCATGCATGCGAGTGATCACAGCTTTGAACTCATCGATACCGCCGGGATAAGATTCGGGATTGACTGAAAAATCTCCCTGATAATACATATTTCCCTGATGCATATGTATCTGTGTAATGGCAAACTTCTCCATCTTATCAATGTAATCATCTATATTTTCCAGAGTCAGGATCTGACTGGTAACAGTATAAGTACGCCCCGCATCCGGACACTCCTTGGCATAAGGACCGCTGTACGCCGCTTTCGGCATCGTTCCATCCGGAATCTCATCCAGAACCTGACGCATGATACCGTTTAACTCCGACTCCGGTGCTCCGATGACCGCAGCTTTCACTCCTTCCAAAAAGATATGGGTATACCCTTCAGCCTGCAGACAATTATTCCTTCCAGGATACTCACACATTCGCGTATTCAATGTCATCCCCATCAAACTTGCCACAAAGGAACAGTCTGTAGTATAATCAATATCCACCTGGATTAAGGTGGTCGCAATGGACCAAAAATCCTCATCGGAAACCTGCTCCAATGCAAATGTCAGGTAGGTATCATGAACACCCACCAGAATCCGCGCCAAACGCCCTTCCGGATAGGCAACTGTCAGATAAGGCTCCTGGTAGGACACCCGGACAGGATACAATTCCACACCTTCCTTTTCCTTTGTTACCATCTTGCCGCAAGGATTAAATCCTTTTTTTAACAAATTTCGTCCGGTAGCCTTATCAACAAACTCAAAGTTATTCCCCTGTTCATCAATAGAATATCTTAAATATCTGGTCTCAAAAGTAATCACAATTTACGTCCCCCTTACATCTTTTTGTAATAGCATATCACACTACATAATGAATTGGCAGGACACGTTTCTAATCTTGTGTCCTGCCATATTGTTTACATAAAGCACATGGAATAAATCTTAGCATCTAACATTCGGAACCGCAATCGAACAGTCTGACCCACATAACCGGAAAAATCCGTGTCATCAGAGAAACATATTTTTCTGTCGATGTTATCACCATAGATTTCAAAGCTTTTCTTATCGGATAAGGGGTTTCCTTCTTCATCCAACACATCTACATAAATATAGCCGTATGCAGAGGTTGTAAAATTGATATGCAGGTCATTCCCCTCATATACCAGAGGCTTGGTTACCAGCACACGTTCCTCTCCATCTGCCATGTAACAGGCAAATCCATCCTTACGGATTTCATACCTGTTTAAAGGCTTGGGATGTCCCTTGCTTCTATGCCAGTCATTGGTATACATGTAGTAAACCTCTCTGCCGGAGTCAATCAAATCGTAAGCTCCATAACAATCCCCATAAACCCAGTTATGCTCTGTCTCATAACCTGGGGTCAGGAAGGCCTCATTATAACGATGCCACGTCTTGCCATCATGGCTGCACATAAAGATACAGTCTGTCACAGCCAAACCTTCTCTTTTTTGTATCTGTGTCATTGCCTCTTTTTTGACCGAACTGCTGCCCATCTGATCGTTATTCCGAGTCCACTCCTGCCTCTCGCAATACCTGACAGGAAATCCGATCAACACATGAGGTGCTCTTGGATAACGCATAACATTATTCGTATAAAGAGGATAATCTTTCCCATCATCAAAGCATATTAACTCCGGTTCTGTCCAGACTCTGAAATCATCAGAATACATAACTCGAATATCTCTTATTGCTCCTGCTGCACCAATTCTCGGCCCTTCATTGAGATCTGTAAACAAATCCCTGATTACTCCATCCTGATTCTGGTGATAATTGCGAAGATAGCACACATATCTTCCCTCAGACCAGTAGGCCACATTCAGACTATCAAAGGCTCCACATACGGTCAGACAATGAGAACGGGTAAAATGATATCCATCCGGTGACGTGTAACACCACAACCCTGCACTTATTCCCGGTGTATTCTTTAACATGCCCACAGCCTTATACTTTTCCTGGGGATCACAAGCCGGATTCGGATCGAACATCACATGCATACCATCCTCAAGATCATCGATCACCACATTATTTTTCTTTAATTCAGGGTGATCCAGGATATTCAAATCAGGTTTGCTCCAATGAATACCATCCTGACTTTCAATAACTGCCAGATAAGCTTTTGGCTTCTTAACATCTGAACTGGGCCAGGGTAAATAGTACATCTTATATCCCTTATCATCCTTCACAATGCATGGATAACTGATGGAATTTAACTCTGCTCCCTCATCAAACCAGAAACAACACTCTTTTTTTTCCGGCTGGAGCAATCTGGGAAAGGCAGTCGTCATATCCTCATCTATCAAATAAGAATCCCAAAACAATTCCCGTCTGGTCCCAATATATAATCCTTCCTTTTTCATTTTGCGTTTCCCTTCTAGAATTTTCTGCTGTCTTCCAAGAAATCCACATATTCTACCAGGCTGTCCACTATCTCATTACAAATTTTCTCTCCCAGTTCTCTGCTGGCCCGCTCGGGAAATCCCATAACCCCTATCTTTACCTCCTCTTTCTGACTGACATGCTCTATGATAAAGGGGTGATCCAATTTCTTTTCCCGCTTTTCAAACCAATTACAATCCACACGCATCATTTTGGCCACATCTTGCCGATCCATACAAATCTCATCCTGCACCAACTCAGGCGCCCAATAGAGCATCATGGAGGTCTCCGTCATACCAGCATGAAAATCATTTTCCTCTCCCATGTTCAGAGCATCGAGACATGTTTGGGAAAGCGCGTCCACTTCCACCATAGAAAGCGTAATTTTCTTGGCCAATACAGGATCCCTGCGAAGGATCATCTGCAACGTATTTTCCAATGCTATGCGATTGTCTCTTCCTCCATGACCAAGTAAGATAACAATATTCACAAATCCCATTCTAGCAAATTCCTGACAGATCTCCGAAATCAACAGACCAAACGTATTGGGACTCACATTTACAGTGCCCATGCATTCTCCCCCGGAAAAACAATAATTTACCGAGGGTGCCACCACTGCATTCAGACGATCTCCCGCGTATCTGCAAGGCTGAACCGCATTATGTATATCTGTGCTCAAGGGCAAATGATATCCATGCTGTTCTACCACTCCCACAGGAATGATCACTGTTTTGGTTTCTTCCATTGCATGCTCCATATCGCGCACGCTCATTTCTTCCATAAAATATGCCATATTGTCCTCCTTTTTAGTTGATCAGGCGTTTAAATCCACTGGCGCAAACAGGTGCTCCGATTGCCTGAACAAGTGCATCATAATCTCCCTTTTTCAAGATCTGGCTCATCTCACCAAAAACCTCATCGATTGCCGCAAAGTATTTATCCATGATTTCCGGTGTATGTGCCAGTGTAGGGTAGAAACCGTTATTCGCCAAAAATCCCTTCTTCAGCATAAGTACTGTGTAGAGGGTCTTGAGCTCCAAAGGATACTGGGTATATCCCAAATGTGCCAGACAAGGTATTCCGTATGCATGAGCCGGAATATCATGTTTTGCTGCCAACTCATTCCAGACATCCATTAAGGACTGACCCATTTTTTTCGCATGCTCCCAAACCCTGGATTCTTCCATTTTCTTCAAAGTTGCCAACGCAGCAACAGGTCCTACACTCTCTGTCCAATAGGTACTGCTGATAAAGGAATTCTCAGCCCCATCCATGGCCTGAGCCGTTCCGATGACTGCCGCTATAGGATGTCCACTTCCCATAGCCTTGGCAAACACTGCCATATCCGGTTGCACTCCCAGGGCCAAGTGTGCTCCACCAAAACAATAACGCCAACCGATGGTGATCTCATCAAAGATCAGTAAGCCACCTACTCGATGAATTTCATCACGCACATAGGAAAGAAAGCCATCTTCCGGTTTCTTGTTCCTCATAGGTTCCATGATCACACAGGCCAGTCGATCGCCATATTCCCGGATAACCTCATCAAATTCTTCTCTGTTTTCATAGTTGAAGGTTAAAGCTGTGTTTTGAAGCCCTCTGGGCACCCCTGCAGGAGCAAGACCGGGTAAATGTACTCCATCAAGTCGTGATCCATTTCCAAGGTTGGCTGCAATATACCAGTCGCTCCATCCATGATAACCACAAATAGCCACCAAATCTCTTCCTGTGGTTGCCCGGGCGATTCTTACTGCTATAGCACAGATTTCACCACCGGTACGGGCAAACCGTACCTTAGAAGCCCAAGGATGGATCTCACAGAGTTTATCTGCCAGTTCTACCTCCTCAGGCGGATTTAAAGTGGACATGCTCCCATTTTTCACGCGCTCTATGACAGCACTGCTGACATCCGGATCCGCATAACCCAGCAGACAAGCACCAATTCCATTTGTGGTCATGTCATAATAGTGATTACCGTCCAGATCCCAAACTTCGCATCCTGATGCTTTCGAAAAATAAGCCGGCCATTTATCCGGAGCAAACTGTTCAGGACGTTTACTCAGAAGCTGTGTGCCCCCCGGGATGCGTTGTTTTGCGTGATCATATAATTCTTGTGTACGAGACATAATCATCTCCTCCTTGCATTTTTATTTTACTTGTATTATAGTAAAAAATGTTATACAAGTAAACAAATCTGCCGGACTTGTTTTTTGAAAATATGGCATATTACATAGTGCAGAGAAAGGATCTTGAAATCATGAAAAAAAATTCAATTATTACATTTTATCTGGGAAATATAAAAATCCGAGTAGCACTGAATGGCTTTTGGAAGGACTCTTACAAACTGGACAGTCCAATCCATAGCCATACAAATTTTGAATGTCACGTACTTCTGAAGGGGAATGCCTGCTTTGAAACAGAGGAGAAAAATATCTTACTTCAGCAAAATGACTCTGTTCTTGTATTTCCAGATATTTTCCACAGATTTCGTGATCAGGACAAAGATTCTATCATCCTGAGTTTTTCCTTCTCAGCATCCGCTTCCGGCATAAAAACGAAACAAGATTATTACTCCCAGCTTTTTGCCGATCAAAAAGGTCAACGAGATCTGATTGTTTTTCAGCAAAACCATATAATTTCGGAGTACCTCAAACAAATTTTGACAAAAATATATTCTCAAAAACTATTCGCTCAGGAAGAGATCCGTGCCCTTCTACTTTTGACCTTTGCCCAAATTTTTTCTTTCATTGCCCCTAAAGGGAATGACGAAGAATACTTGGAAAATGAATATACAGAATATGATGCAAGATTATCCATTATCGAAGAATATTTTAATGAATATTACATGGAAAGCATCACTCTTGGAGAGCTTTCCAGGCTACTCAACCTGAGCGAAAAGCAAACGGACAGAATTATCAAAAAGGCCTACGGAACCGGCTTTAAACAGCGCCTGAGCAGGGTCAGACTTAAAAACGCACAGGAGCTGCTAAAAAACACTGATTTAGAAATCAGAATTGTGGCACAGCAAAGCGGTTATCAATCATACAATGGTTTCTATCTTGCCTTTAGAAAACAGTACGAATGCACTCCCCAGGAATATCGGGAGCAACAAGTCAAATGCTCCCTATAGAACTATTGCACATATATCCTTGATTACGCAATTTTCCCTCCGCTTTCAAAGTTTATCCAAATCATTTGCAGGCGGCAGACAACGGTGCCCATAGCATTCATAATAAGTGGTTTTCCCATTTATGAGCGGATATTCCTTTGTGGGTTGCATCAGAGTAATCACCGCATCCAAAGGCATATTAAGGGAAAATCCATCTATATCTTGCCGGCTGACTATTGTTATTTTTACCGGTGGCTCACGATACTCTAAAAGTGCTGTCAAAAACATTGCATGACCAGATGGATACTGTGCTGCCTGCGCTTCAAGAAATTTTAACTGTCTTTCTGCCGCGCCCCTGTATTTTTCATCATTTGTATGCAACCACAGCCGGACCAGATTATACGCCATTAAAGAATTACCGCTTGGGACGGCGCCGTCGTAGGTTTCTTTGGGACGAACGATCAGCGCCTCACTATCGCGACTATATAAATAAAACCCGTCCGTATTGTCGCTAAAATCCTCCATGACCTTATGGCACAAGCGCTCTGCTCTTTCTAAATATTCCCTATCTAACGTTGCCTTATAGAGCCCAAGCTGGGCAAAAATATATCCTGCATAATCATCCAAAAATCCGGTCACGCCACGTTTTCCCTCCCGGTAACTCACAAACAATGTGTCATTTTCACACAAATGTGTCCGTATAAAAGCGTCCGCTTGTCTGGCCGCATCAAGATAATTTTCTTTTCTGCTGACCAGATATAGCTGACACATGGCCGCAATCATCAGACCGTTCCAGAAGGTCAAAATTTTATCATCTAAATGCAGAGAGCAGCGCCCTTTTCGATACTGATAAAGGCACTCCCTAAAAGCCTCAAAGGATTTATCCGCAGGATCACTTCCTAACAAATTCGGAATATTTTTCCCTTCGAAATTGCCTGTCCGGCTAACCCCAAAATGACGATTAAAGGATTCTCCATCCGCCTGACCTAAAACTTCTATGATTTCCTTTTCAGCAAACACATAATACTTCCCCTCTTTTCCCTCGCTGTCCGCATCCTGTGCACTGTAAAATCCACCCTCTTTAGATGTCATCTCGCGCAAAATATAATCTGCCGTTTTTTCTGCTATTTCAAGATATAACTCCTTTTTGGTGACGTCATAGGCCTTGCAGTAAGCCAGGATCAAAAGTGCATTGTCATACAACATTTTTTCAAAATGAGGAACGAGAAACTTTCTGTCGGTAGAATAGCGACAAAAGCCAAAACCGATGTGGTCAAACAGGCCGCCTCGATACATTTGCAAAAGCGTGTGCTCCGCCATTTGCAGACAGGCTGCATCCTTATAACGCTGGTAATAGGACAATAAAAACAAAAGATTATGCGGTGTGGGAAACTTTGGCGCATGTCCAAAGCCGCCATACTCTTTGTCATAGATTCGTTTATAGAGATCTACAGCCAAATGGATCGGATCTGAATCTACATCTTCCTGCTCTGTAGCCGGCTGATTCAAATGCGCAACCATCCCCTCGGATTGCTGCAGCAAAGATTCACGATCCGTGGTCCACTTTTCACGTATAGCCATAAGCAGGTCACGCATTCCGATCATACCCTTATGAGATGTTTTGGGGAAATAGGTTCCCGCAAAAAAGGGCTTTTGCTCCGCCGTCATAAAAATGCTGGTAGGCCAACCCCCGCTTCCCGTAAACGCCTGACATACCGCCATATACACGCTGTCAATATCCGGCCGCTCTTCCTTGTCCACCTTGATCGAAATAAAGTATCGGTTTAATAGTTCGGCGATCTGTGCATCCTCAAAGCTCTCATGTGCCAGCACATGGCACCAATGGCAAGTGCTGTACCCAATGCTCAAAAAAATGGGCTTGTCCTCTGCCCTGGCACGCTCAAAAGCTTCACTGCCCCATGGATACCAATCAACCGGATTGTCCTTGTGCTGAAGCAGATAGGGACTTGTTTCATACTGTAATCGATTGCTCAACTTGACTCTCCTTTCATTATCCTGATATGACACATTTCATAATTTGTGTACCCCCTGTTGTATTGTGGACAAAATGTTTGAAAGATATAATAGAAGCATAAGAAATCAGAATAGATATTTTGATATATAAAAAAGCCGGCTCCATGGGTTCTTACACGCCATACAGCCAGCCGTTATTGATGAATATATAAACATGGTACCTGCATTTGGTTAATACCAATATTCAAATCACGTCCCCCTGTACACTCTCCACCAATGCCCTGCTACACTCTGCCAAAGCCATAATATCCTCCGGTTTCATGCCTCGCCTCAGCATATTTCGCACCACGATCAATTTGCCCTGATCCACTCCCAGTTCCCTTCCACGTTCTATTCCACGCTCTATTCCACGTTCCATTCCTTCCTCAAAGCCCTCCAGCCTGATATCCTCCAATGCCTTGCACATATCCCATTCCTTCCTTTCCTTTTTTTCGCTCTGGGCCGCTAGCCCCTTCTCACCCAGCAATACTGCCAATACCCGGTAAGTCTCCCCGTCCAACTGTCGATAAGCGGGATCTCTTTCCATTACTTCTCGGAGTTTCTTCTTATTCTTCCGGTGAGGCAGGACTGCGAAAATCTGCCTCAAAGAGGTACAAAATATTTCTTCACCCTGCCACTCATTCACACAGATCAGGTTCATAGAATAGTCGCAAAACCACCGGTCCAGCTCTAAGGGCGTTTGCCCAAAATCCATCATATCCTTTAAGGATCTGGGGCCATCCCAGATTTCTTCTCCATAGTATACGCACAGGGTGTATACCGGTATCAACCGATCTCCCTTTTTCAGGCCGCACAAAAACTCTGCATCTCTTTCCAGCTTCTTTAATCTCCGATTTTCTAAGCCAAGTTGCCGGATCTGTTTTTCGTATTCCCGGGCATCATAGTTCATACACCGCCAGGGCATGGTATAATCCACCTCTGTCTGATTCTCTACTGCCAGCAGGCGTAGGACAGCTTGACTTTTGTACTGCATGATCAGATCCCTGCTGCGATCACTCCCAAAGTTTTGCGGGTTGCAGTTTTCTCCGGTTAGCTGGCCACTTTGAATGTACCGCCCCGGTATGGAAGTCAGATCTTTCGGATCGATAATCTGTCTGCCCCCGAATAAGCCTCCGTTGAATAAGTCCGCAAACCTGGACTTATCGCTCAGATAAGTATATAAATTTGTATCCACTTTTCCCATGAAATGCCTCCTTTTCCCAGACAGAAACAAGTCATGGTACCTTTGCTCCCGCCACAAATTATTTCTAAGAGTACTGTGGCAGAAACTGCCAGAATGTGCGACTGCACGTTTTTTAGATAACTCTTGATTTTTTAATTATAAATCCCCAAGAAGAATTTGTCAATAGAAATATACATCTGGAATATATAAATTCTCAGCAAAAAGAGGACCGGTTTAAACCAGTCCCCTTACATAATCACAAAACATCATTCCTTATGATATCCTCGTAGGTCTCCCGTTTCACGATCACCTTCTTTTCCTCCCCTTTCAGGGCCACAATGGCCGGGCGGGGAAGGCGATTATAGTTGCTTGACATGGAGTAATTGTAGGCTCCGGTTGCAAGTACAGCCAAGGTATCTCCCACCTTGATCTTTGGCATCATAACATGTTCCTGGATCAGATCTCCTGATTCGCAGCACCTCCCTGCAATAGTAACAGGAGCTATCGGCTGGGCTGAAGCGTTGTTTGCCAGAACCGCTGTATATTTGGCACCATAAAGAATATATCTGGGATTATCACACATCCCTCCATCTACAGATACGTAGGTTCTCACATTTTCAATCTCCTTGATCCCGCCCACAGTGTACAGGGTAACCCCCGCACTGGCTACAATAGATCTGCCCGGCTCAAATACCAAATAGGGTAATTCCATGCCTTTTTCGGCGGTCAGCTTCTTTACTGTCTTAACCGCTTTTTGAATATATTCCGCTGCTGGTAACGGATCATCCTCCGGGGCGTACTTGATTCCGAAACCGCCGCCCAGGTTCAAGATCCTGACCTTCAAGGAAAGCTTTTCATAAAGCTGTGCCATAAAGTCTATCATTACCCTGGCAGCCTCATGGAAGGGATCTACATCAAAAATCTGTGACCCTATGTGACAATGCACGCCGTCAATCTGGATATTTTTAAGGGTGGCTGCATAGGCATAAATCTCAAAGGCCTCTCCGTTTTCCAGAGCAACACCGAATTTGGAATCAATCTGACCGGTTTTTACAAAATCATGGGTATGGGCATCTACTCCCGGTTTAATGCGAAAGAGAATCTTCTGTGTCACATTTCTCTCCCCGGCCACTTCATTGAGCAGATCTAGTTCATATCGGTTGTCCACCACAATGTGTCCCACGCCCAATTCCAGCGCAAGTTCTATCTCACTGCGCGTCTTATTGTTTCCGTGAAAGAAAACCTTCTCCATGGGAAAACCGGCCTTGTGCAGGGTGTAAAGCTCGCCGCCGGAAACTGCATCGGCTCCCAGCCCCTCCTGTGCAACCAGCTTACTGGTATACAACGTACACAGCGCCTTGCTTGCAAAAAGCACCAGCCCGTTCCCATCGTAATATTGGTCCATGGCCTCCTTGTATGCCTGGCAATTTTTCCTTATCATATCCTCATCCAGGATATAGAGAGGAGTGCCATATTCTTTTGCCAATTCTACCGCATCATGGACACCGATGGTCAGGTGATTTTGCTCATTAATTGATAAATTGTCCGAGTGAAACATGCGGTTTTCCTCCGTTATGAGTATTTCTTCTTTTTGATAGCTATATTATACCATATCTTTCAATTTTACAACTGTTTTTTACAAGGAACACCGCTTTAACAAATCTTCCCATCTTTTGTCTACTTCCGCCTGGAACTGTCCGATCAGCTCCTCATTGCCTTTCTTAAACAGATGCTGGAAACGCTTCTGGGGACGCAGGAACTCCTCGATAGGCAGCTTCTTTTTGGGCTCGTAGGTCATCTTCCATTTGCCTTCCACTACTTCATACATAGGCCAATAGCAGGTATCTGCAGCCAGCTTACATATAGTCATCAACTCTGAAGGATCATAACCCCAGCCTCTGGGACAAGGGGACATGATGTTCAGAAAAGCTGCGCCCGGTGTATAGATTGCCTTATGCGCCTTGGTATGTAGATCCTTGAAATTACTCGTAAAGGTAGTCTGAGCCGCATAAGGAATATGATGCTCTGCCATAATGGCGGTCAGATCCTTGCGCACCTGTACCTTGCCGGCAGACACCTTGCCTGCGGGTGTGGTGGTGGTATCTGCATACTGGGGTGTGGCTGAGGAACGCTGGGTTCCGGTGTTCATGTAGGCGCCATTGTCATAGCAGACATATACCATGTCATGGCCACGCTCCATGGCTCCGGAGAGAGACTGAAAGCCGATATCATAGGTTCCGCCGTCGCCACCGAAGGTAATAAATTTATAAGTTTCATCAATCTTGCCCTTTTTCCTCAGGACTCTGTAAGCTGTCTCCACGCCGGACAAAGTGGCTCCGGCATTTTCAAAAGCATTGTGGATATAACTGTCCTCATATGCAGTGTAAGGGTACATGAAGGTGGACACCTCCAGACATCCCGTGGCGTTTCCCACAACCACCTTATCCTCCGGATTTACTGCCCGCAGCACCGCGCGCACAGCCACCGTTCCGCCGCAGCCTGCACACATTCTGTGGCCGGGAGCCAGACGATCCGGACGGTTCATCGCTTCTTTAAACTGATAGGTATTCTCCATTGTTGTCTCCTCCTGACTGGGTTATCTGCTGCGAAGGCCGATATACTCGTACATATCCTTGATCTCATGGGTCCTTGCGATCTCTTCCAGCCTATCGTATACTTCTATAAAATCATCCACTGTAATGTCTCTTCCGCCCAGACCATAGAAATAATTGACTACTTCTGCCTGTGCCTTGGCCTGATACAAGGCCGCCCGAACCTCTGCTCCCAAAGGACCGCTTGTTGCCGCAAACATTTCAGAACGATCCAGCACAGCAATCGCCTTCATATCCTTCAGGGCCTCCGCCAGCTCTTCCTCCGGAAAAGGACGGAATACCCGGATTTTTAGCAGGCCTACCTTCTTTCCTGTGGTTTCTCTGATCTGATCTATGGCAGCTTTGCAGGTGCCTGCCGCACTGCCGATCAGCACAATAGCATACTCTGCATCCTCCATGCGATACTCTTCAAAGAAACCGTATTTTCTACCGGTCATCTGCTCGAATCTGGCTGCCACCTCCAGGATCACCTGTTTGGCATTTAACATAGCCTGCCTCTGGGCACGCTTGGTCTCCATATAATAGTTGGACACTGCATAGGGCCCCAGGGCCATAGGCTCCTTGCTGTTGAGCAGATAGTGCTCCGGATGATACTCGCCCACAAACTCCTTGACCGGTCCATCCTCCACCAATTCAATATTTTCCACGCCGTGGCTGGTGATAAAACCATCCTGACAGATCATAACAGGCAGGCGCACATCCTTGTGCTCTGCGATGGGATAAGCCTGCAGAAAGTTGTCATAGGCCTCCTGATTGGATTCTGCATAGATCTGGATCCAGCCGGAATCCCTGGCACCCATACTGTCGGAATGATCCGCATTGATATTGATGGGGCCGGTCAGGGCACGGTTTACCAGCGCCAATACAATGGGGAGACGGTCAGAAGCTGCCACGTACAGCACCTCCCACATCAGTGCAAGACCGCAGGAGGAGGTAGCCGTCAAGGCTCTGGCACCCGCTGCGCTGGCACCCATGGTGGCGCTCATGGAGCTATGCTCACTCTCCACATGAATAAACTCTGTATCGATTTCCCCGTTGGCTATGTAATTTGCCACATACTGTGGGATCTCCGTAGACGGGGTAATGGGAAAGGCCGGCATCACATCTGGATTAATTTGTTTAATGGCATATGCCACTGCCTCATTGCCTGACAAACGTTCTCTGATCGCCATTTATTTACCCTCCTTCATGGTGATAGCGCCGAAGGGACACACCTTTGCGCAGATGCCGCAGCCCTTACAGTGATCATAGTCAAATTCTCCCCGTTTTTCGTCCTTTAAAGGAATACAGGAATCGGGACACACCGGAAAGCAAAGCAGACACTGTGTGCACTTTGCACTGTCGAACACCGGTGTACAGGTCCTCCATTCTCCGGTATGAAAGTTTCTGGAAGTGGCAGGCTCATAAATTTGATTGCCCTCGGTAATATCCTGCCAGGGACTTCTCTCGTTGATATCTGTACTCTTCATCTTATTTCTCCTTCTCTTACACCGCCAGTGCCGCAAAGGTCATTTCCAGCGCTGCCATGTTTCCTTCTATTACTTCCGGCTTCTTGGCAAATTTATGCTCAAAAGAAGCTCTCATCTCATTTAAGAAAATCTCCGGCTCGATCACCCCGGAAAGTGCCACCACTGCAGCCAGCATAGGGGAATTGGGGAAATATTTTCCCAGCGCCTTCTCGGAAATCTCTCTGGCATCGATGGTATATACCTTGCCGGTATACCCCTGCAAGCGATCGAGGATCTCCTGTCTGCTTTTTTGGGTGTTGACCACAATCCCTCCATCAGCCTTCAGACCATGGGTAACATCAATGCTCTCCAGCAATGTATCATCTACCACGGCCACAAAATCCGGCTCATAAATATTGGAATGTACAGTGATCCGCTTGTCTCCAATGCGGTTATAAGCTGTAATGGGTGCCCCCATACGCTCCGGTCCATACTCCGGAAAGCCCTGTACATACTTACCTGTCTTAAATGCCACATCTGCAAGCAAAAGCGCCGCTGTTTTGGCCCCTTGGCCACCCCTGCCATGCCATCTGATCTCTACTGTGTCTTTCATGTCACTTTCCTCCAAAATTATGATTGCATCAAAACAGGCTCCCACCGTAAACGGTAGGAGCCCATGCACACTTAATTTCCATTTACGACATACCAACATATGCGTCCTCTGTTACGGGAGGAGCCCGTCAACGTCTACTTGCATCCTGCTTTCGAGTTGCAACTCAGGAGTGATCTTCCGACAATTCTACTCGTACCGCATCTCAGCTACCGCGGCTCTCTGTGACATTTCAAATAATCGTACTTGTCTCCGTCATAGTCTTTATCATCTTATGAATTTACTACATTATATTACCGTGCTAAAGTTCTGTCAAGCACTTTTTAAATCAAAGCAGTACTAAAATATCTTTCCGCCCTGTCTGCCAGAATGGTTGCGATCACCTTATCCTCGCCGTACTTCTTCGCCATCTGCATGGCTGCCCATACATTTGCACCTGAAGAAGTTCCCACCAAAAAGCCCTGGATCCTGGCCAGCTCTCTGGCGGTATTGATGGCATCATCATCCGTCACTTCCACAATATCCGTGATGATACTGGTATCCAAAACTGCAGGTATAAAACCGTCGCCGATACCCTGGATCTGATGCAGGCCCGGCTCATCCCCCAGAAGTGCTGACACGTTCTTGGGTTCCACCGCCACGATCTTACAATCCGGATTCTGTTCCAACAGATAGGAGGCAATTCCCTGCAGGGTACCACCGCTACCGATACCAGATACAAATACATCCACCTTCTGTCCCAGCTGCTGGGCAATCTCCACTGCGGTGGTCCTATAATGCGCATCCGGATTGGCCGGATTTTCAAACTGCTGGGGAACAAAATATTCCTCGGAAGATGCTGCCAGTTCCAATGCCTTCTCCACGGAACCGCCAATACTCAGCTCCGGAGGGGTAAGCACCAGCTCTGCTCCCAGTGCATGAATGATTTTCTTGCGCTCCTCACTCATATTTTCCGGCATCACGATGATCACCTTGTAACCCTTTCGCACACCGCACAACGCCAGACCGATACCGGTATTGCCGGATGTGGGTTCGATAATGGTCATACCCGGTCGCAGTTTGCCGCTTTTTTCTGCCTCTTCCAGCATATTCAGGGCAATTCTATCCTTAATACTTCCGCCGGGATTCAAAAACTCCGCCTTGGCAAAAATATTGTAGCCCGTTGCTTCCTTCAGACTGATCAACGGGGTATTTCCGATCAATTGTAAAATATTATTGTAGTACACGTCTGCACCTCCACTGCAAGCCTAAGCTTTCTTCTACAGTAGAGTATACAAAAGATACTTGCTCTTTGCAACCAAAAAATCTTTATCTCTGAACCCTGCCGGATCCATCACCCTTGGCCAGCTTTTCCACTTCTGCTACACTCACCCGGTTATAGTCTCCCTCCACGCTGTGCTTAAGCGCAGATGCAGCAACCGCAAACTCAATAGCATCTTTGCCTGATTTCCCGGAAAGTAAGGAGTAAATCAGTCCGCCGCCAAAGGAATCGCCGCCGCCAACCCGATCCACGATATGCAGATGATAGGACTTGGAGAAATAGTAGTCCTCACCGTCATAGAGCATTCCCGCCCAATCGTTATCGCTTGCGGAGATAGAGGTGCGAAGTGTGATGGCAACCTTTTCAAAACCAAATTTGTCAGCCAGCTGTTTGGCCACACTCTTATATCCTTCATGATTGAGTTTGCCTCCATAAATATCGCTGCCCTCCGCCTCAATACCGAAAACGTCCTTGGCATCCTCTTCATTGGAGATGCAAACGTCAACGTACTGGCAAAGCTCTGTCATGGCCTGATTGGCCTCCTGCCTGGTCCAAAGCTTGCCTCTGTAGTTCAAGTCGCAGGAAATCTTAACACCACGCTTTTTAGCTGCAATGCACGCCTGCTTACAGATCTCCACCAGATTATTTCCAAGTGCCGGGGTAATACCGGTAAAATGGAACCAGTCTGCTCCCTCAAAGATAGCATCCCAATCAAAGTCTTCACTGTTCGCCTGCTGGATTGCAGAATATTTACGGTCATAAATGCAGACGGAACCTCTCTGGGAGGCACCTTTTTCCAGAAAATAGATTCCCACTCTCTCCCCGCCCCTTGTGATCTTGGTGGTATCCACGCCAAAATAGCGCAGGGAATTCACTGCCGCCTGTCCAATGGAATTTTGGGGCAGCTTGGTCACATACACACTGTCCAGCCCATAATTAGCAAGGCTTACCGCCACATTGGCTTCCCCTCCGCCGAATGTTGCCTGCATCTGATCATCCTGAAAAAATCTCATATATCCGTTTGGAGCAAGTCTTAACATGATCTCGCCGAATGTAACTACTCTTGACATATTATTTCTCCTCCATCTTTTCCAGTGCTTCCTTTACAAGAAAGCTCCCCCCAACTGCCTCCACCTTATCAAAGGCAAGAAATTCATCCATGTTGTTTCTGTCTACTCCGCCGGTGGGAATAAATTTTATCTGGGGAAAAGGTTCGGCCAGTGTCTTAAGTGCCTTCAACCCGCCGTAAACACCGGCAGGAAAGAATTTGACGGTGGTGATTCCCAGCCCCAGGGCCTGCATGATTTCGGTAGGGGTGACACAGCCCGGATAATAAGGGACATTGTTTTCCCTACAACACTTTGCAACTGCCACCGACAATCCGGGAGAAACAATAAACTGTGCACCCGCTTTCAAAGCCGCCTCACACTGCTTCGCATTGATAACGGTGCCTGCTCCGATATTCATTTCCGGATACTTCTTGCAGGCATACTCGATGGCCTGGGCAGCACAGGCGGTGCGGAAGGTAATCTCCGCTGTTTGAATCCCCGCGTCTTTCAATGCGGTGAGGATCTTATCGGTCTCACCAAGTTCTTTAATCACTACAACCGGTATATATTTTTCCATTCTTCTTTCTCCTTTTCTTCACAGTTTGAATTTGTCTAGCATCTCCCAAGCCCCTAGCATATACATAATCCCAAGCGCTCTATCGTAAAGTCCGTATCCGGGACGCACCTTTCCCGGTTCCTCATCCCACAGATGCCTGCCGTGATCCGGTCGAATATAACCTTCATATCCGCAGTCATGGTATGCCTTTAGTATTTCCAGAATTCCGGTCTCTCCATCACAGTCCCGGTGACTGGCTTCTGAAAAATCTCCATTCTCAAAATGCTTGATATTGCGAATATGGGAAAAGGCGATCCTATCACAGTGCTTGCGGACAATCTCTGCCACATGATTGTCCGGATTGGCATTCAAACTGCCCGAACAAAGGGTCAGACAGTTATGGTCATCATCCACCATTTTTAGTAAGCGGTCTATATTCTGCTCATTCACCATGAGTCTGGGCAGACCGAAAATATCCCAGGGTGGATCGTCCATGTGGATCGCCATTTTTACATCACACTCATGACAGGTTGGCATCAAGGCCTCAAGAAAATATTTTAAATTGGCCCAAAGCTTTTCATGATCCACTCCTTTATAGGCTTCAAACAACTCACTTAATCTTTCCATCCGCTCCGGTTCCCAGCCGGGAAAAGACATATGATAATTCTCCGTAAAATCCATGATATGCTTTACCATAGCCTGATAATCATCCTGTATCACAGCCTTTTCATAGTAAAGAGCCGTAGACCCGTCCCCCACCGGATGAAAAAGGTTGGTCCTGGTCCAATCAAAGATGGGCATGAAATTGTAGCAAACCACCTTTACTCCGTATTTTGCAAGATTGCGGATGGTCTGTTTGTAATTTTCAATGTACTTATCTCTTGTGGGGAGACCTATCTTGATATCGTCGTGTACATTTACAGATTCAACCACATCCATATTGAATCCATACTCGTCAATCTGCTTTTTTACCCGGGCAATCTCCTCTTCCTCCCAGACCTCACCCGGCAACTTGTGATGTAAAGCCCATACGATACCCTCAACTCCCGGAATCTGCTTAATATCCGAAAGCTTGATATGATCGTTGCCTTGGCCGTACCACCTGAAGCACATTTTCATCGGCATAGCTTTTACTCCTTGCTGCAATATATTTCTTTATAGTATTGCCAGCTTTTAGGGATTTGCTTACGCCAAAATAATTTTTTGTTTGATACAACGCAAAAAGCCCACCGGAACCATTATAGTTCCGATGGACTTTGGGATTTAAAGTTTAGTTAAGCAAATATTATTTATTGTTCAGAGCTGCCTGTGCTGCTGCCAGTCTTGCGATAGGCACACGGAAAGGTGAGCAGGAAACGTAGTTCAGGCCTACCTTATGGCAGAACTCTACAGAAGAAGGATCTCCGCCGTGCTCGCCACAGATACCGCACTTCAGTGTAGGACGTGCTGCGCGGCCCTTGGTAACAGCCATTTCTACCAGCTGGCCTACGCCCGTCTGATCCAGTCTTGCAAAAGGATCGGATTCGTAGATCTTATTCTGATAGTAGGAATCAAGGAACTTGCCGGCATCGTCACGGGAGAAGCCGAAGGTCATCTGAGTCAGGTCGTTGGTTCCGAAGGAGAAGAACTCAGCTTCGTCAGCAACTGCATCTGCAGTCAGAGCTGCACGAGGAATCTCGATCATGGTACCAATGCTGTACTGGATGTCGGAATTCTTCTCAGCCTTAACAGCTTCTGCAACTTCTACAACGATATCCTTAACGAATTTCAGCTCTTTCTTTTCGCCGATCAGAGGGATCATGATCTCGGGAACGATGTCGTAACCCTTCTCATTCTTCACTTCGATAGCTGCTTCCATAACTGCTCTGGTCTGCATCTTAGCAATCTCAGGGTAGGTAACAGCCAGACGGCATCCACGATGACCCATCATAGGGTTGAACTCATGCAGGGAATCACATTTTGCCTTAACTGCCTCTGCGGTCAGGCCCATGTCTGCTGCCAGTGCTGCGATATCCTCAGCATCGGTAGGAACGAACTCATGAAGAGGCGGATCCAGATAACGAACGGTCATGGGTCTGCCCTCAAGAGCCTCGTACATAGCCTTGAAGTCTGCCTTCTGGAATACCAGAAGCTCGTTCAGAGCTGCTTCTCTCTGCTCAACAGTGTCAGACAGGATCATCTTTCTGATCTTGGGAATTCTCTCCTCACCGAAGAACATATGCTCTGTACGGCAAAGACCGATACCCTCTGCGCCCAGTTTTACAGCGTTCAGAGTATCTGCAGGAGTATCTGCGTTGGTACGAACCTTCAGAGTTCTGAACTGGTCAGCCCACTCCATGATACGGCCGAAGTTTCCGCCTACAGATGCTTCCTGGGTCTTGATGTCGCCCTTATAAATCTTACCGGTGGAACCATCCAGGGAGATGTAATCTCCTTCGTGGAACTCGTAACCACCCAGTGTGAATACTTTTGCTTCTTCATCAATCTTGATCTCGCCGCAGCCGGATACACAGCAAGTACCCATACCACGTGCAACTACAGCTGCATGAGAGGTCATACCACCACGAACGGTCAGGATACCCTCTGCTGCATGCATACCCTCGATATCCTCAGGAGAGGTCTCCAGACGAACCAGGATTACTCTTTCGCCACGGCCGCCCTTACCTGCTGCCTTAGCGTCATCTGCAGTAAAGTAAACCTTACCTGCTGCTGCACCGGGAGATGCAGGCAGTGCAGAACCGATCACTTCGCCTGCCTTCAGAGCTGCTGCGTCGAAGGTAGGATGAAGCAGCTGATCCAGAGACTTCGCTTCGATACGAAGAACTGCCTCTTCGGGAGTGATCTTGCCCTCGTCTACCAGATCGCAAGCGATATTGATAGCAGCGGGAGCAGTTCTCTTACCATTTCTGGTCTGCAGGAAGTACAACTTACCTTCTTCGATGGTGAACTCCATATCCTGCATATCGCGGTAATGGTCTTCCAGCTTGTTAGCGATAGCCATAAACTCTTTGTAACACTCGGGCAGATCCTCTGCCAGCTTGGTGATAGGCTGAGGTGTACGAACACCTGCAACTACGTCCTCACCCTGAGCGTTGATCAGGTACTCACCGTAGATACCCTTTTCACCGGTGGAAGGGTTACGTGTGAATGCAACACCTGTACCTGAGGTGTCACCCTTGTTACCAAATACCATGCACTGTACGTTTACAGCGGTACCCCAGTCACCGGGGATATCGTTCATACGTCTGTAAACGATAGCACGAGGGTTGTCCCAAGAACGGAATACTGCCTTCACAGCACCCATCAGCTGCTCTCTGGGATCCTGAGGGAACTCTTCACCGTTCATAGCCTCTTTGTATACAGCCTTGAACTTGTTAGCCAGTTCTTTCAGATCTTCAGCAGTCAGCTCTGTGTCGTAAGTAACACCCTTCTCCTCTTTCATCTCATCAATGATCTTCTCAAAGAAGGACTTGGGAACTTCCATAACAACGTCAGAATACATCTGAATGAAACGACGATAGGAATCATATGCGAATCTGGGGTTGCCGGTCTTCTTTGCAAAACCTTCTACAGCAACATCGTTCAGACCCAGGTTCAGGATGGTATCCATCATACCGGGCATAGATGCTCTTGCACCGGAACGAACGGAAACCAACAGGGGATCTTCGGTATCACCGAATTTCTTGCCCATCAGCTCTTCCAAATCTTTCAAGTTTGCGAAAATCTGCTCCTGAATCTCTTCAGAAATCTGTTTGCCCTGATTGTAGTAATCAGTACATGCTTCAGTGGTTACAGTAAAACCCTGAGGGATAGGCAGACCTAAGTTGGTCATCTCGGCAAGGTTGGCACCTTTACCGCCGAGCAGATTTCTCATGTCGGCACTGCCTTCTTTAAATTTGTACACCCATTTGTTCATGCTTCTTCTCCTCTTCTATATTTTTTGTTGTGAAAAATATGTATCAACATAAATCCAACACTCAAAGCACAAACATTCTCATGCTTGCGCTTCACTCTTTAGTATTGTATCAATAGGAAGGAAATGTGGCAAGCTATTTTTTCAAAAAAATTTGAAAATTTTTACTTTCCTCTAAATTATCTCCCGATTTGCGGACCTTATTCATGCAAAATATCCAAATCATGGGCTCTGCACTCCCTGCGCAGGCACAAAATTCTCAAAGATAAACATATCAAAATCCTTCTTTCTCTTGTCCAGCTCCTCCTGACTTCGAATGGTCCAGGCCACAGCGGTACTGCGATACAGGTTGCGGCAAAGGCTTCTGGACAGATCCCTATGATACTTATGATGGTATGCAATAAAATCCGGCTTGGTCAAAAAATTGAACAACATATAGTGAAGTGCAGCCAGCAAAGGAGCCGGATAACTGCTGTTCTTCTCTCTGCGGAAGGAATCCGCCAGCTGACCGCGCATGATATGCTTTCGGTTTTTGCGATACCATAATACCCCCATAGGGTTGAAGGATTCAATGCAGTACAACCCCTTATAATTTTGTAATAGCTTGTCCGCCAGCCGACAAACCTCCACATCCAGGGCTGCAATCTTATATTCAATGATCAGAGGCACTCTGCCGCTTACCATCCGCAAAAACGCTTCCAGCTTGGGAATCTTTTCCTCTGTACCGCACAAAGAAAACTGTTGCAGCTGTTCAAAAGTATAGTCCTTTACCTTTCCCTCTGCGCCACAAATCCTTTTCAGTGAAAAATCATGAAATACCACCGGCACCTTGTCCTTGGTCAGCTGTACATCCAGCTCGATACCAAATCCCGCTTCCACTGCCCTGCGAAAGGCTTTCATAGAATTCTCCGGTGCGTCACTTTGGTTGTCATGCAGTCCTCTGTGGGCATACAAAACCTGCAAAAAAGGCTTTCTGTCCGCCCTGCAAAACATTCTGGGCATGATAGCCAGCAGATATAAAACAATCAATACAAACAATACCATTCCAATTCCTACAACAAACTTCATGCTATTCTCCCTTAATCTTCCACGTCGAAGTTTTCCAATATACTCTCTTTTTTCTCCACCTTCACATCTCCGTGTCTCACTTGTGTCATGGTGCAGAAGGCAAGTGCGGAAAAGATCAGTGCATAAGGGAACAAGGTCCTATAAGATACATGCTCCAACAGCACGCCTGAAAGAATGGGGGTGATGATCTGGGCTGTCATGGAGAAGGTATAATAAGTACCGGTAAATTTGCCGATGTCTCCACCCTTTGCCATAGCCACGATCATAGGGTAAGAGTTTACATTGATGGCTGCCCAGCCCACACCGATACAGGCAAAGGCAATGTTGATCACCGGATGGTACTCTGTGGCGAAGATTGCCGCCAGATAACAGGCTCCCATGAGCACGATACCGCACAGGATGGTCTTTTTTCGACCGATCCGGGAGGCCACAAAGCCGATAGGGATATAACTGATGATCGCTGCCACCGTAGCCACCATCAGACAGTCTGCAAAGCCGCCGCCCTCCAGCTTCCATACCACCTTTGTATATCTGGAAAAAGCAGTTGTCACTGCATTATAGGCCATAAACCAGAACAAAATAGAGGTAAGCATAAAGATCAGGCTGCGTTTTACCTCCCTGGGCATAGTTTTTTTCTGCACAGAAGTCTGTTCCTCCCGGGTCTCCTGCTGTGTGGGCTGCTTCTTTTCTGCCACAGCCACCTGGGCCGCCAACTTTTTTTCACGGATCGTGATCACCAGCACCGCTACTGCCACCACCATCAGCCCGGCCACGCTGAAAAACAAAGGCTGATAACTGGGACGCTCACCCTTGCCCACCAAAAACTTGATCATCAGCAGAGAATACACCCCGCCCACAGCCCCCATCAGGTTGATCACCGCATTGGCCTTACTGCGAAGCTTATTGGGAGTTAAATCCGGCATCAGTGCCACCGCCGGTGAACGGTAAAGTCCCATGGATACGAGCGTGCCAAAAAGGGCCCCTACAAACAAAGGCAGATTGATCCCCATGTCTGCAATGGGAAGCAAAGTCATAAACGTCACTGCCAACACCGTACCGCAGACGATAAACGGGGTCCGCTTTCCCCATCTGGTGTCCACCTTATCCGAAATTGCTCCGAACACCGGCAACAAAAATACTGCCAGCACATTATCCAGAGCCATGATCACACCACTTACCGTTTCGCCTATACCAAAGGTATTTTGCAGGATCAAAGGCACAATATTATCATAAACCTGCCAAAAAGCACTGATCGATAAAAATGCCAGCCCCACAAAAAATGTCCGCCTGTAATTTAACTTCTCACCCATAATATTTCCCCTTCTTCCAAAGTCTATCCCTTTGTCAGGATCTCGTATACTTTCTTATTTTAACATTCCTGCAAAATAAGTTCAATGAAAATCCCAAAAACACTTGATAATCCGCCTTTTTCATGTAAAATAGAAGGGATGAAAGAAAAGTGCAGGCTCTGCCCTCAGCAAGGAACCGATCTCATTTGGACACGCTCTCGCTCCATGAAACACGTAATGGAAGCTAGATTCGAGGCGCAGTGCTACACGCTTCGCCTGACCTCATCAAGCGCCAACGTCTTTCAAGGGTCCTGCATTGAGACCGGTTCCTTGCTGAGGGCAGAGCCTGCACTTTCTCTTTCCGTCATTAAATATCAAAGAAAGGTTTAGTAAGATGATCAGTGCAAACAACGTCACATTACGAATTGGAAAGAAAGCATTATTTGAAGATGTTAATATTAAATTTACAGAGGGGAACTGCTACGGTCTGATCGGTGCCAACGGTGCCGGCAAGTCCACTTTTTTGAAAATTTTAAGCGGTAAGCTGGAGACCACCAAGGGGGATGTTACCATTACCCCGGGCCAGCGCATGTCCGTGCTGGAGCAGGACCATTTTAAATATGATGAATACCCCGTTATGGATACGGTGATCATGGGCAATGAACGTCTCTACCAGATCATGAAGGAGAAGGACGCCATCTACGCCAAGGAGGACTTTACGGACGAAGACGGTATCCGGGCCAGTGAGCTGGAGGCAGAATTTGCGGAGATGGACGGCTGGGAGGCAGAGAGCAATGCTTCCATGTTGTTAAACGGCCTGGGCATCGACACCTCTTTACACTATGCCATCATGAGGGATTTAAACGGTAATGAAAAGGTAAAAGTGCTGCTGGCAAAGGCTTTGTTTGGCAACCCGGACATTCTGCTTTTGGACGAGCCTACCAACCATCTGGATCTGGACGCTATCGCCTGGCTGGAGGACTTCCTCATTGATTTTGAAAACACGGTCATTGTGGTATCCCACGACCGTTATTTCCTGAATAAGGTCTGCACCCACACCGCAGACATTGACTATGGCAAGATCCAGCTGTACGCTGGAAACTATGACTTCTGGTACGAGTCCAGCCAGCTGCTGATCAAGCAGATGAAGGAAGCCAACAAGAAGAAGGAGGAAAAGATCAAAGAGCTGCAGGAGTTCATCTCCCGCTTCTCTGCCAACGCCTCCAAATCCAAACAGGCTACCTCCAGAAAACGTGCCCTGGAAAAAATTGAACTGGAAGAGATCCGTCCCTCCAGCAGAAAATATCCTTATATTGATTTCCGACCTGAAAGAGAGATCGGTAACGAGGTGCTGACCGTAGAGCATCTTTCCAAGACCATCAACGGTGAAAAAGTATTAAACGACATTTCCTTTATCGTGGGCCACGATGACAAGATTGCTTTCGTGGGCGGCAATGAATTGGCCAAAACAACACTATTCCAGATCCTGATTGGAGAAATGGAACCTGATGAAGGCTTCTATAAGTGGGGCGTGACCACCTCTCAGGCCTACTTCCCCAAGGACAATACAGCCGAATTTGACAATGATCTGACCATCGTTGACTGGCTCACCGGCTACTCTCCCATCAAGGATGTGACCTACGTGCGCGGCTTCCTGGGACGTATGCTGTTTGCGGGCGAAGATGGTGTGAAAAAGGTAAAAGTTCTCTCCGGTGGCGAGAAGGTGCGTTGCCTGCTGTCCAAGATGATGATCAGCGGTGCCAACTGCCTGATCCTGGATGAGCCCACCAACCACCTGGACATGGAATCCATCACCGCACTGAACAACGGTATGATCAAATTCCCCGGTGTAGAGCTGTTCGCCTGCCATGATCACCAGTTTGTGCAGACCACCGCCAACCGCATCATGGAAATCCTGCCGGACGGCACTTTGATTGACAAGATCACAACCTACGATGAATATCTGGCAAGCGATGAAATGGCCAGAAAGAGAACGGTATACACCGCCAAAAATGTGGAGGAAGATCTTTCATGAACATGATAGACTTGCATGTACATTCCAACAAATCAGACGGCACTTTCTCTCCCTCCGCCTTAGTAGACTATGCCATGGAAAAAGGCCTTTCCGCCTTTGCCCTGACAGACCATGACACCGTGGAAGGCCTGGACGAGGCCCTTGAGCGTGCCCGGGAGCTGAGAGAAACAGTCAACCCAAATTCCAATACCAAAATCCCCGAAGTCATTTCGGGGATTGAACTTTCTACCGAGTATGAGGGCCAGGATATTCACATCCTGGGCCTTTCTATTGACCACAAAAATCCGGAATTCAAGGCCAGACTTCAGGAGTTTATAGATTCCCGCACCTTGCGCAACCACAAAATGTGCGCTCTGTTGCAGGAGCATGGCATCCCCATCACCTATCAGGCTTTGACCGACGCCTACCCGGACAGTGTGATCACCAGAGCCCACTACGGCCAGTGGATGCTGGATCACGGATATGTAAAAAGCATGAAGGAGGCCTTTGACCGTTATATCGGAGACCAGGCCCCTTGCTTTATTCCCCGGGAAAAGATTACCCCGGCGCAGGCAGTGGAGCTGATTCTGACCGCAGACGGCATCCCTGTTCTGGCTCACCCTACCCTCTATCACATGAGCAACGCCCGTCTGGATAAGCTGGTATCACAGCTGAAGGAGGCCGGACTGCTGGCGTTGGAAGCCATCTACACTACAAACAGCCCCTCCGAAGAACGGGAAATGCGGCGTCTGGCCGCCAAATACAATCTCCTGCTCTCCGGTGGCAGCGATTTTCACGGTCTTACCAAACCGGAGGTTGATCTGACTACAGGCCATGGCCGGCTCTTTATTCCCAAAGAGATTTGGGACAACCTGAAAAAAAGCCGACGCTATGCGCTGTTTTCCGACTTAGATGACACCTTGCTTCGCAGTGACAAATCCATTTCTTCTGCCATGCATCAGGGCATCTTCGCCTATGCAGACCAGGGAAATTACTTTATCCTGAACACCGGAAGGCCCCTTTCTTCCGTAATTAAAGTTCGTGAAAAACTGCAACTGGATCACCCGGGGTGTCGCTATGCCATTGCCTACAATGGTGCTTTGATCTATGACTTCGAGACCTGCACCTATTTGTCCGATCTACGGCTCAGCCCGGATGACGTGGACAGAATCACACAGATCTGCGATCAATGGGGGCTTCACATCCAGGCTTATGATGATGAATATCTCCTGGCACGCAGACCCGGCCCCGAGTTGGACTACTATACCGCTCGCACTATGATGCAGGTCCGCTACGTAGAGGATCTGGCTGACGCAATTCCCAAGGGTCCCAACAAGATGCTTTGCATCAGTCTGGACAACCACCAAAAGTTGGAGGAACTGCGCTCCCACATCGATTCTCTGATGGGTGATCGCATCACCTCTTTATTCTCCAATGACAAGTACCTGGAATTTCTCCCTGCCGATGCGGGCAAGGGCAAGGCTTTGGTCTACCTGCGGGATTATCTGCATCTGCCTGCCAGCCATACCTATGCTGCCGGCGACCAGGAAAACGATCTGACCATGATCGAAGCAGCAGGCTGGGGTGTGGCCGTGGCCAATGCGATCGAGCCGGTGAAGGCCGCCGCCCGAATCGTGACAGAAAAGGACTGCGACCATGATGGGTTGCTGGAAGTGCTGGAGATGTTGACGGGAAAAGATTGACCCACAAAAGGAGGCTTCCCAAAAGACGGGGCATGCCTCCTTTTTTCGTCCGTTATCTTGTAAATACCTTCTTCATCCCCTCCGACATGACCAATTCTCCGTCATCGGTTACCATCAAAATCTCCACATCATATTTTGCCGCCAACTGCATCCCCTTCTCGGCCCCCAGTACGAAGCAGGCAGTAGAAAGGGCATCCCCCAGCATACCTCTGTCCGAAAGAATGGTAACACTTCGCACACCACTGTCCGCCGGATATCCTGTAGCAGGGTCAATGATGTGATGATACCGTGCCCCGTCCACTTCTACATATCTTTCGTAATCTCCCGAGGTGGTCACAAAATTTGTCCCGGTGAGTGTTAAGACGCCCAGATAATCGCCGGGATTTTCAGGGTCTGTGATCCCCACCTTCCAGGCAGACCCATCCGGCTTACTGCCGTAGGTCAAAATATTGCCGCCCAAGGATAGAATCGCCCCCCGGGCCGCCGGATCGCCGGTTTGGCCTTGTAAACGACCCTCCAGTAATGCCAGCACCCGATCACAGGCCAGGCCTTTTCCGGCTGCACCCAGATCCAACATATAACCTTCGGGCAGATAAATCCGTTCTCCGGCTCCTTGCGTTTCATCCTCGCTGCCCTCATCAAACCTTACCCGCTCATAGCCTGTCAGCGTCAGTTTCTGGGCGACCTGCGCCTTGTCAGGCACAATCTCCCCAGTCAAATGCTCTGCATCCTCCAAAGCCCACCTGTCAATGTCCCACAACCGGACCACCGGCGCAATGGTTAAATCAAAGGCCCCGTCGCTGTCCTCTGACACCTGCCAAAGCAGGTGCAGGTGTTCCGCCAGTTCCCCTGATAAATCATAGCCCTCCTGCTTTCCTGCTGAAGCATTGATCCGGCTGATCTGAGAATCCTGCAGGCGCCAGGACAGCTCCTGCTCTGTCTCATCCAGTAAGTCCTGAACCTGATCCGCCAGCTCTTCGGCCTCACCCGCCGGGGCATAAATCGTCAGTCCCACAGTGGTGCCCATGGCCACCCCGGCGCGCTCATACTTTGTTGCAGGCCCGGCGCAGCCGCACAAAAGTCCTGCGAGGGAAATCAGCAACAACATATTTTTCAAAAAAAGCCTCATGCAACACTTCATTTTTCACATTCCTTTTGCTATACTGTTACCAGGTCGTCAAACGGCGGCCAATCTACGGAAAGGGGGGCACCCATGGAAAATCATTCTTACAGAAAAAACGCCCTGATCATCGGCATCCTGCTGGGGATGATTTTTGTCTTAAGCCTGCTGCTCCTTCACTTTTTGCCGGCAATGCAAAAGTCCGGCCCCCTGGCCGCCTTGGTGTATCAGGACAGCATCCTGATACATACCATCGATCTGTCCAACGTCACCGAAGAATATCAGCTAAACATCTCCGACGGAAAGGGGCAATACAACATTGTTCAGGTGCGTCCCGGGGCCATCGGCATCACGGAGGCCAACTGCCCGGACAAGCTCTGCGTGCACATGGGCTTTCGGGATTCTACCCTGCTGCCCATCACCTGCCTTCCCCACCGGCTGGTCATCCGAATTGTGAGCGATGCCTCTCTCTCCGGCCAGAGAGTCCCCCTAGACGGGATAACCTATTAAAACTCCACATCCACATAAACCGGTGCATGATCTGACAGTACCAGATAATAGTCCGGTGTATATCTTTCAAAACGCTTCACACTGCCCTCCGGCATATCCCTTACCAAAATATGATCTATGGCTCTTTCAAAGGGCTTATCCTGCCATACTCCCGGGTGAGCCGGTCCACAACTGTTGTATCCCACACCGTCTTGGGTAATCTCTGCCACATCATGACCATGATCAAATCCTCGTTCCTTCAGCGCATGCTGAATAGCCAAGGAATTGTAACCGGTATTAAAATCGCCCACAAAGATCACAGGGCAGTTATCGTACTTTTTCTGGTATTGATCAATCAGGTCAATGGCCATTTTTACCTGTACTTCCCGGGCCTCATCGGAGCCCGGCTGATAATAAGTATTGGAGGGATCACTGCCATTGCGCCACCAAAGATGGGTGGTTGCAAACAGGAATACCTTGCCGTCCTCCTTGGTCCGGAACACGCCCAGATTGCAGGCTTTGCTCTGTACATCATTAAAGCTTCCCTCAAATCCTTCCACCTTCTCCGGATACAATATGTAGTCAATATCCACAAGCTCCAGCTTGTCTGTTCGGTAGATCAGGGGCGTATAATTCCCCCACACCTGTGCATAAGGCAGACCTGCCTCCTGGCAATACAGTTTCAGATACAGCTGCATGGTGGCATTGACCTCCTGGCCGCCCACAATATCAGGCAGCAGCTCAGAAAACACCTGCACATGTCCCTTCATGCGCACCTTCGCGGAACAATCCAGTCCCTTCTCCTCCCACGCGGGGACATTGTCCACAAAGTTCCACTGATTGTGGCTCATCAGTCTTAACTTGCTCATGTTCTTCTCCTCCTGCTATGTGTTAATTATATATGCAACCCACCGATAAGATTTTTCAGGTGGGCCAACATGGACTTTACTACCTAACCTGTATCAAAGTATCATTTTCCAACATAAGTTGATCAAATCATGTGCTCTCTTCTCAGATATGCCAGAAAAGCCGTGCAGCCCTTCAGCACATCATCATAGGTCTCATCAAAATTGCCGGTATACCAGGGATCTGCAATATCTCCGCCCCTGTCCGTGTAATCCAAAAGCTTGCTGACCTTCCCCTGGGGATCCGAGCCAACAATCCGCAGAATATTGCGGACATTCCAACTATCCATAGCAACCAGATAATCATAGGTCTCATAGTCCTGCCTGGTCATCTGCACTGCCCTGTGGGGAATCAGCGGAATCCCATGCTGATGCAGTATGGATACCGTGCCATGATGTGGGGTGCTGCCAATCTCTTCACGGCTGGTGGCGGCAGATTCGATATAAAAATGGGCGGCCAAGCCTGATTGATTGACCAGATGAGTCATCACGCTCTGTGCCAGGGGACTGCGACAGATGTTGCCGTGGCAAACCATGAGCACTTTTATCTTGTTTGGCATAAAATTTCTTTTCCTTTCAAATCATCTCAAACCATTGATTTTACTGGGTTTGTTGGATTTTTACTTTTTTATCAACTTGCCATTTCTTCTCATAAAAACGCAAGTTTTCTCGGGGTCGTGGTATAAAAATGGTATAAATTCAAAATTTTTATACCACGTTTTTTTCTTGGTATAAATTTTCGGAAAGTCCCATAAATACAGCATTTCTTAGACTTTTATAACATACCAACTTAATGTATGGCACATGGTTTCAAAAATTTATACCAAATAATTGTGCCATCCAAAATCGGCAGATGTTATTTTTAAGCCTCTTTTACATTCAAAAGCCCCAGTCTTTCCATCTCTTCTTTGGCATCTTCCTCCTTGATATGCGTATATGTATCGAGGGTTACAGACACGTCTGCATGTCCCATAATATACTGCAACACTTTCGGGTTCATACCACTCTTTGCATAATTCGTACAACAAGTATGCCTGCATACATGAGGCGTTATCTTTGGCAATTGCACTCTGTATGTATTGTTATACTTCTGCAAAATAAGCTGGAAACACTTCTGCCAATGCTGTGATACTTTCGGCATACCGTTCTTGTCTAAGAACAGGAACCCCGTGTAACCATTTATAATCGGTTCTACTTTAGGTTTTGGACGATTCTTAATAATTCTCTTAAAGGCCTCTACCACTTCCGGTTTCATCGGAATATTACGATTTCCGCATTCTGTCTTTGGCGGAGCACAAATATATTCCATCTTACTGGTTCTTTGAAGCTGATGATTCACTCTTAAGACATTCTTTCTGAAATCAACATCCTTGATAGTCAATCCACAGAACTCACTGATACGAAGCCCGGTCTTAAACAGAATGAATATTGCATCATAGAACTGCCTGTAATGCGGGTCCTTCTCAATGAACTCCAAAAATTTACGTTCCTGCTCTTTTGTAATCGCATCACGCTTCACACTGTCATTTACAACTACCGTATGAAGTTCGAACTGGAACGGATTTTTAATAATCATGTCATCATCTGCCGCCATCTGAAATGCCGGACGTAAGACTCCACGCACTGTACATACTGTACTGTAGCCTTTACCACTCTCCTGCAACTGAATCAGAAAAATTTTCGCATCCGATGTTTTGACCTCAACTATCTTCCTCTGTCCAAATGCTTCCTTCGCTAAAAGATTCTGTACAAATTGATATCCCTGGCGCGTACTGTATGCTACTCCGGTTTTGGTGGTAAGATATTTCTCTACCAACTCACACACCGTCATATCCGTCGTATACATCCCACGTTTGATATTATTTTCAATCTCTCGAATCTTTTCCCTTAGAGAAACCTCCTTCCGCTTACCGGATGGTGTAGGGTCACCACTGGTCAATCGCCAACTGTATACCGTCTTTCTCTTGCCGTATGGGTCTTTGTAGCGATACATGTATCGCCCATCTTCCATCTGTGCCTCACCTACATGAAGCACTCTACCTTTATTGTCACGTCTCTTTGCATCACTCATAATGGTTCTCCTTTCAAAGAGCTATGACATGGCTTAGTGTTAATATATCATAACTCTTCTGTTTTTTCCACATTTCTCGGGCTTTCCGCAAAATTTATACCATCAATTTTGGCAATAATTTATACCAAAAGCCCTGTTACCTTTTCTCTTAAATAGCTTCCAGGCTATCTACATACTTTTCAAACTTAACACGCTTGATTTGAACACGATTTCCGTTCCAAAGAAGGTAATCTGCGTTCTTATTCTCGTTGATGAGATTACGCAGCTTATGTTCTCCGATGCGGAAATATGCTGCCGCTTCTTCAATACTCAAAGTATATTTTTCCCATACGGGAATGTTGTAAGTAGTATTCATCCACACCTCCTATTCCGATTCTTCTTCACGAAAAATCTGTTCAAATACTCTTTTATTTTGGTTTCCTTTTTCTCTACGATGACTCTCGCCCTTGATACAGATGGGCTGACAACTGCCAAGCACTCTATCGTAGATTCTCTTATAATCAAGATTCTGCGTTTCTCTCATTTCCTTTACTGTCAGATTCGTAGTAATAATCATTGGCTTACCGGAACAAACTCTTCTGTCCAGTACGGAAAAGACATTCTCAACCACGAAACCGGAATTACGTTCCGAACCTAAATCATCCAAGATAAGTAAGTCGTAACCGCAAATAGCTTCTATGTAGTCATTCTTATCCACGGCAGCAAAAACGCCGTTGCTGATAGTGGTAAAGTTTGTCATCAGAACTCTCTTCTCCTGTTCCAGTAATGCGTTGGCAATACAAGCTGCCATATAACTTTTCCCAGTTCCTACATCTCCCCACAGAAGCATTCCCATACCTTTCTTCTTTACTTCATCCCAATGTTCCACATACTGTTTTGCATATTTCATATGCGGATTAGAGCCATCATCATTGGCAAAATTCCACTCTCGCATAGCACGCTCCGGAAAACAAATCATGGTATTCTTATCAACTTCCTGCTGATGTTCCCGTTCCTTTCTCTCCTGCTTTTCCTTTTCCATCTGCACTCTCACACAAGCACACTGCCTTGGATGTGTCTTCATATGAAACACCTCTTGCACATGCTCAGGAAGTTCCTTTTCTACCGGTTCCTGACATACCGCACAATACTCCAAACCATCTTCTCCAATATAGAATTTATCCTTATCCATAATTAAAAACTTTCCTCCTCTTCATAGTCGTAATCTCTTAAATGACTGTTTTTAATGTTACTTATATATTTACTAGGGGACTGATTTCCGCCATAGTTACCGACAGTTTTCCGTCCTACTCCGGTCGGATTTCCGACTGCAGATTTCTGCCTCTGCTCCTCATCCGGAAATAAAATATATAACCGATTAGGTCGTCCTCGTCCTTCCGGAATTTTCTCCAACAACTGCTCTTTCACCAATTCCTTCATTGCATCCTTAACCGTCGTCGCGCTTTTATTCATATCTGCAGCCATCTGATGGATGGGATAGATAAAGTACACTCTTCCCTGTCCGTCCACCCAATGGTTCTTTTGTGACAGCTGCGCTTTACCTAACAACCGGATATACAGCATCTTCGCTGTATTACTGATTGGACAATTCAACAGAAACCGCGGCATTGGCAAATATGGCGGCATCTTCGTATGTTCATACATGTATTTGCTCATCCTTATACTCCTCTTCTACAACGGGATTTTCTCATTTCCTTTATTATTTTTGCTTGCCTTTTCTCGGCTTCTTCATAACTTTTCTGACGCTCTTTTCTTTCTCTCTTAAGACGCTTTTCTTTCAAACGTTCATCTCTTCGGTCTTTTCTGCAAACCTTGAGATATGACCATACGCCCTTCTTCATATCAGCAATTTTCTCTTCTGCTGCTTTAAGTTTTCCGGAAGCTTCCGTGTAAAATTGCCAGTCTATTCTATGACTCCGTTCATAGCGTTCTTTCTCTACTTCAAAATCTTTCTTCTGTCTTTCCACCATACGCTTATAGCTTTCGATCTCTGATTTTAGCGTCTTGATTTCATCCGTCTTTTGCCGTTCCAACACTTCCACCTTACGTTTCCACACAGCTAACTGTTTCTCTTGTTCCTCTGCCAAACGATTCGGGAGATTGAGCTCCGTCTGTATTTGTAAGAACATTTGCGAAATCAATTCCTGATTCAGTTTCAGACTTCCACCTCTTTCCAACACCAGACATCCTGCCTCCGTCTCCAAATCCACAATTTTTCTACGGGCAGAAGTTTCTGATACACCTTCTGACATTAACAAATTTTTCAATCGCGACATCGAACTGGGATAACGTTTACTAACAAATACTAATGTTTCATAGTTATCCGCTAACTTTTTCATTACTTCCTTTGACTGCATCCTCTTATCTCCTCTCTGCGTCTTGTAAATCTCACATTTTTCCTGCTTAAATATTTTTCTTACACTAAGTACTTAGGGTCAGAAAAAGCTGATTGCAAAAAATGTGGCAAACTTTTTTAAAAACTTTTTGTTTTCACTATGTACTTGGAGTCAAAAAAAGCTGATTGCAAAAAATGTGGCATATTTTCTCAAAAATTTTCTTTTCACTATATACATGGAGTCAAAAATTGCTGATGGCAAAAAACTGAAACAATTTTTTTCATGAATTGACTACAGAGACTGATTACCGTACATGTAAGGCATAACAAAAGACACCGACCTCCAGACTTACGTCTGAAAACCAGTGCCTTCCGACGCCAAAATAGGCAACGCCACTATTTGGCGAAAGTAACAGGATACGCCTAACGTTGCACGAATCTTAGGCGACAACACCACTGACCAGCCAGGCTGTTCACTTTAGGGTAACCCCTAAAACCCGAATCTTGGTCCTTAGTCACTTCTGGTCACGATGACCAGAAGTGTCCTGAAATGTCTGCTTCCACTTTTGGTCATCGTGACCAAAAGTGCATAAAAAATACCAGTGAAGCTACAAAACTGTAATTTCACTGGTATGTGCGTAATGTTTACTTATTCTGTTGTAAGGAACTTTTGGTCATCGTGACCAGAAGTTTATGAAAGTCATATCCCTAATTCTCATTACTTCATCCAGATATCTTTCTTTTCAAAACATCAAATTGCTCATCTGAAATATGCGTCGGATTCTTAACGATAACCTTTATAACAATCTTGGTATTATAGAACCTCTCTTTTACCGGTATTCTATCAAGATATGCTTCTAATGCCTGCATTTCTTTTACCAAATAGTAATTCTTATCATTAAACCATCTGCACAAGAAATTACATTTATCAGAATTACACACCTCTCTATCGCCCAATAATTCTATTATAAACCCTTCACTACTTAATGTTTCCTCACTAAGTTTTCCACAGTCACACTTTTTTGAATCCATTTTTGAAAACTGAGATAAATTAACAAAAATCGACAATGTTACGGTTTCAGTAATACTACCTGGAGACAAATTACTCGACCGCGTAGAACTTGGAGCAATATCATATTCCGATAGCAATGTATATCCCTCCGTTAACAAATGAGATACCCAATGAAATGCAGATACCAGCGACATATTGTCAATATTGTGATTTAATATTGGCTTTGAAACCCTATGCTCACTCATATCTAACAAATCTGCAAAACGAAGCAATATTTTGTCAAACTTATAACTGATCAGTCTACTCTTCGCGTCACCTTTTACAAAATATATATCTTTTGTATCCATCATATGGCTTTCTGCTATTTCAGCAACGCATTCCCTCACGCTTGCATCCAGAAAATCTAACTCTTTCCTCTTTCTAATTTCTTCAGCACTATCTTTGGCATGTTTTGATCTTATTTTCTGTTCAAAAAAGTTATCTACAGCTTTATATGTCTCAACAATTGCTTTTTTCGTATCACTTGTAGTTCTTGAAGCACTCCATTTTACATCTAACTCTGTAGTTATTTTTTCCGAATCGCCTTTATCAAGCAAAAAGTCATTCTCCGATGCAATTCTCACCATAGAAATATCATGAAGATAACATGCAACAAATAGCACATAAAAAGGGCGTGCGGACATTTTTTTAGACAGCCACACCTATGCTCCTTCTATAATCTAGAGGGCTAAGCCCTCCGAGTGTTGATTTAATACGGTCCTTGCAGTACCAGTGCATGTACTCATCTACCTC